>JBMNCP010000126.1:0-7744 GCA_049366795.1 Desulfobacterales bacterium | reverse complement strand
CTACTTTACATTGAAAATCTACCAGGCTTTCTCCAACTAATCGGGAGAAGAACCATAAATGTGGATCTTCTCCAATCTGATCGGAAAAGAGGGTCCAAGGACCCATCGCCTTTGCCCTGTAGCCAGGTCCGATCTGCTTGTACCTTCAGGGAACGAAGCCCGCCTCCTTCACCGGCTGGGTGCGCATTGCCGCTTCCCCTTCCTCGATCCAGCCGCCGCCCATGGACCGGTATATACCGATCAGGGCGCGAAAGAGCGTATTCTGGCCTGCTGTGTAGGCAAGTTCGACGTTGAACAGGCTTCGCTCGGCATCGAGCACTTCCAGGTAGCTGCTGACCCCTTCGCCATAGCGCATTCGGGCCAGTTGGGCGTACTTGCGCAGGGCATTCATCTGACGGCCCAGTGCCTCCAGCCGTTGGATGGATTTGGCGCGGTCGAGCAGCGCATCCTCGACCTCGCGGAAGGCGTTCTGGATGGCCTGCTGGTAGGTGAAAAGCGCCTGGCGGTCGGCGGCTTCCGCGGCTTTCACCTCCCCGCCGATCCGGCCGGCGGTGAAAAGCGGAACCGATACGGGAACGCCGTAGTTCCAGGTTTTGGAGGCCCCAGTGAACAGATCCGACAAGTCTGTGCTCACCGTTCCCAAGGCTCCTGTCAGGGAGATGGTCGGGAAGTAAAGCGCCTTGGCGGCGCCGATGCGGGCATTCGCGGCAATGAGCATCTGCTCGGCCTGGCGGATATCCGGCCGGCGGACCAGAATGTCGGAGGGAACCCCAGCAGGTACCGGCGGCAGGATGAGCTCATCCAGGGACAAACCGCGAGGAATGGCATCCGGGTTTCGCCCAAGCAGGACGCTCAAGGCGTTTTCGGTCTGGCCGATGGCGCGTTCCAGGTCCGGAATGCGGGCCAGCGCATCCGCATATTCGGACTCCGCCTGGGCCAGGTCGATCTCGGAGATGACCCCCCTGCCGAAACGCATCTCGAACAAATCCAGCGTTTCCTTGCGGCTTTCGGCCGTGCGGTCGGTAATCTCGAGCTGTTTGTCCAGGGTTCGAAGGTCCACGTAGGCGGATGCCACCGCACCGACGAGCGTCAAAACCACCGTGCGCCAGGCCTCCTCGGTGCCGAGCAGTTCGGCCCTGGCCGCTTCGGTTGCCCGGCGGAATTTTCCCCAGAAGTCGATCTCCCAGGCACCGTTGAGAAAGGCTTCATACTGGCTGTACGGATTGTCATCGTCGGGGATACGGGTCACGCCCTCCTCGCTCACTCGTTGGCGAAAGGCGTCTGCACTGCCGGCAGCCGATGGAAATCGGTCGCCCCGGGTCGAAAAATAGCGGCCGAAAAATTCCTCGATGCGGGCCGCCGCGATGAGGAGGTCCTTGTTCTCTTCCAACGCAATGCGAACCAAATTGTTCAGCACCGGATCGTTGAACTGCTCCCACCAGGCGGTGTTGGCGAGATCTTCCGCGTCCATCACCTCGAATCGCCAGGAAGGGGGGGTGTCGATGCCCGGACGCTGGTAGTCCGGGCCAAGGGTCATGCAGCCCGTCAAGATCAACAGGAAACCGCAGGACAGTACGCCCCTATACATGTTCGACTCCCTTCCGCTCAGATTCCGGCGGGTGACCGGGCGCGGCGTCGGAGGGATCTTTTGCAGACCTCTCCCTGTGCGCGAGGCGCTCCACGATGTAAAAGGTCATCGGTATGAGGAATATGGCGATGAAGCTGGCCGCCAGCATTCCCCCGATGACCCCCGTCCCCATGACCTGGCGGGCGATGGCGCCCGAACCGGTGGCGATGGCCAGCGGCACGCAGCCGAGGATGAAAGCAAAGCTCGTCATCAGGATCGGCCGCAGTCGCAGGCGTGCCCCCTCCAGGGCTGCATCCATGATGGACTTCCCTTTTTCGTATTCCACCTTGGCGAACTCCACGATGAGGATCGCGTTCTTCGCGGCGAGCCCGATCAGCATGATCAAGCCGATCTGCGCATACAGGTTGAATTCCATCCTGCGAAGATAAATCCCCGCGAAAGCCCCGAATACCGCGATCGGCGTTCCCAGCAGGACGCTGAACGGCAGCGACCAGCTTTCATACTGGGCAGCCAGGATCAGGAAAACGAAGACCAGGGACAGCCCGAAAATCACCGAAACCGGGACGCCTTCCAGGGCCCTCTTCTCCTGGTAGCTCATGCCGACATAGTCGTATCCCATCTCCCGGGGCATACTCGCGGCGAACACCTCCTCCAGTATTTTCATGGCCTGGGCGGAGCTGAACCCCGGCGCCGGGATGACGTTGACCTGCGCTGCGCGGTGGAGATTGTAGCGCATGGTGAATTCAGGTCCCGAGCGCTGCTCGATGGACGTCATGGCCGACAACGGCACGGTTTCGCCCACGTCGTTTCGTAGGTAAAACTGGCCGAGCTGCTCCGCCCGTGTACGGTATTCTCCCTCGGCCTGCAGATACACCTGCCACTGCCGACCGAAGCGGTTGAAGTAGTTGACGAAATATCCGCCCATGAAGGCTTGCAGGGTCCGGTAGACTTGGTTCAGGTCGACGCCCTGCTTCAGCACCTTGTCGCGATCGACATCCACGAAGATCTGGGGCACGGTCGGCAGAAAGGTAGTCGTCACCCGTGCGATCCCGGGCCGCTTCTTCGCCTCGGCCATGAATCTCCGGGTGTTCTCCCACAGGAAGGGGATGTCCTTGCCGGATCGGTCCTCCAGTATGAAGGTCACGCCGCCGGAGGTGCCGATGCCGGGAATGGCCGGCGGGGAGAACGCAAAAGCGACGCCCTGTGGGATCGAGCCCATTCGCCGGTTGAGACTCGCCATGATGGCTCCGTATTGCTCCTCGGGGCCGTGGCGCTCGTCCCATGGATCCAGGGTGATGAAGAAGAAGCCGCTGTAAGTGTTCGACACTCCTGAGAGCAGGCTGAAGCCCACCACCGTGGTACAGTACCGCACCCCGGAGGTCGCCATGATGATCTTCTCGAGCTCGCGGGTGACGGCATCCGTGCGTTGCAAGGAAGCGGCATTCGGCAGCTGCACACCGGCGTACAGGTAGCCCTGGTCCTCCTCGGGCAAGAAGCCTCCCGGCACCCGTCCGCCGATCACGCCGATGCCCGCGGTCATGACGGCCAGCAGGACCAGGCTGACGGCAAACTTTCGAATGAACCAGCCGCAAAGTTTCACGTACCCGTTGGTGGTCTTGTCAAAGGCCGTGTTGAAGCCGCGGTAGAAAGCCCCAAGAGGCCCGCGGGCTTTCTTCCGGGGTTTGAGAATCAGGGACGCCAGGGCAGGGCTCAGGGTCAGGGCGTTGAAGGTCGAGATGAGGACCGAGGCGGCGATGGTGACGGCAAACTGCTGGTAGAGTCTGCCCGTGATGCCGGGGATGAAGATCGTCGGCAGGAACACCGCGCAAAGCACGAGAGAGGTGGCCACCACCGGCCCGGAAACCTCCTGCATAGCCTTCAGGGTGGCCTCCCTAGGTGGAAGCCCGTGCTCGATGTGGTGCTCTGTCGCCTCCACGACGATAATGGCATCGTCCACCACGAGGCCGATGGCGAGCACCAGGCCCATCAGCGCAATCGTGTTGATGGAGAAGCCCAGGAGAGGAAACATGGCGAAGGTGCCGATCAGGGACACCGGCACCGCGAGCGCCGGAATCAGGGTGGCGCGCCACCCCTGAAGAAAGACGAATACCACGACGATCACCAGGACCAACGCCTCGACGAGCGTGTGCAGAATTTCCCTGATGCCCTCGCGCACGGACTGGGTGGTGTCGAGCGGAATGCTGTACTCCAGGTCGGGCGGGAAGTTTCTGCCGACCTCCTTCATCAGCCGGTTGACGCCGTCCACGGCGGCGATCGCGTTCGAGCCGGGAAGCTGGTAGAGTGCGAGCACGGCCGAGGCGTTACCGTTCAGCCGTCCGGACATCGCGTAGGTCTGGGAACCCAGCTCGATACGAGCGACGTCGCCGAGCCGCACCAGTGAGCCGTCCGGGTTGGCCCGGAGCACGATCCGGGCGAACTGCTCCGGACTTTCCAACCGGCCCTGGGCCCGGATGGCATAAGTATATTCCTGGCCGGGAGGCACGGGCTCGCCCCCGACCTGTCCGGCCGGGTTGACCGTGTTCTGTTTCCGGATCGCATCCACGATCTCGGGAACGGTGATGTTGAACTTCGCAAGCTGGTCAGGCCTCACCCACAACCGCATGGCGTACTGTCCCGCGCCGAAGACGGTGACGCTCGCGATTCCCGGAACGCGGGTCAACTGGTCGTTCAGGTTGATGTAGGCGTAATTGGCCAGGAAGGTCGCGTCATAGGTGCCGCCCGGCGAGGAGAGCGCCACCAGCATGAGCGGGGAGGCCGTGGACTTCTTGACGGTGACGCCGTAATCGCGCACTTCGGAGGGCAGCTTGGAATCCGCCTGGGCCTTGCGCATCTGGGCCAGCACCTGGTCGATGTCGGGGTCGGTCTTGACGTCGAAGTTCACGTACAGCTTCAAGTCGCCGTTGTTGGCGTTGAGAGAGTACATGTAGTTCATGTTGTCCACCCCGCTCATCTCCTGCTCGATGGGCGTGGCAACGGACAGTTCTACCGTCTGCGCATCGGCGCCGAGGTAGGTCGTGTTGATGACGATCTCCGGCGGGACGATGTCCGGATACTGGGAAATGGGCAGCCCCAGAATCGACACGACCCCCACGATGACGAAGATGATGGAAATCACGATCGCCACGATCGGCCGGTTGACGAAGAACTTTGCCATGAGTCAACCTTTCAGCTGCGGAGCATCGATGCTGTCGTAAAAAGCCGTCAAAGCGCATGGTTGAATTTCTGCATACGTGGCAAAAATGATTCAGGACGTCGATTTTGAGGCTTCCGGCTGAGTCTTTGGGACAAACGGCGTGGGATTCACCTTGACACCGTCGCCGACCTTCTGGGTTCCTTCGGCCACTACGCGGTCTCCCGTTTCCAGTCCCTCCCGGATGACCCAGAGATTGCCGAAACGCTCCCCCACCTTCACGGCCCGTATGCGCACCGTATCCTCCGCGTCCACGACCGCCACCTGGTAGTTGCCCTGAAGTTCTCCCACCGCCCGCTGCGGCACCAGGAGGGCGTTTTCCTCCGTGCCCACCAGGGCGCGAACCTTGGCATACTGCCCCGGCCGCAGGATATTGTCGGGATTGGGAAACAGGATGGCCACCCGGATCGTCCCGGTCCGGGGGTCCACCTGGCGGTCGGCGAAGGCGAAAGTGCCCTTGTGGGCCCAGGTGGTTCCGTCGGCCAGTATCAGGTCGAAAGCAGCCCCGGCGGCATCCGATTGGGGCTTCCGTCTTTGCCTCTCGACGGCCTGAAGGTACTCGCGCTCGCTGAGGGGCGCATAGACCTTTATCGGGTTTAAGGTGGACACCGTGGTCAGCACCTGGGCCTGGGGGGTGCCGACGAGATCGCCGATCTGGGCGTGGGCGGCGCCGGCAATGCCGTCGATCGGTGAAACGATCTTGGTGAAATCCAGCTCGAGCTGGGCCTTGCGAACCGAGGCCCGGGACTGCAGCACCTCGGCCTCCCCGGCCTGGACCCGCGACTCCGCGTCATCCTTGTCCTTCTGACTGACGGCGTTGGCCTTCGCCAGAGGGAGGATCCTGGCGAGATAAGCCCGGGCGTTCTTCAGAACTGCCTCCTGCCTTGCGAGTGCGGCTTTGACTTCGTCCAGGGTCGCCTGGAACGGACGCGGATCGATTTCGAAGAGCTGGGTACCCTGGTGCACGAATTCGCCTTCCCGGTAGTTCTGACGGATGAGATACCCCTGAACCTGGGCCAGAATCGTGGCGTTCACCATGCCGTCCATCGAGGCCACCCACTCCCGGTAAATTGGAACGTCCTGTTGAAAGACGCGGGCCACCTCCACGGTCGGCGGCGGTGGAGGCGCCACCGCCTGCTTCTCCTGACCGCACCCGACCAAGGGGGTCATCGCCACCAGAATGACCATGAACCAGCAGAACTTGCTTTTCACGTCCCCCCCTTTTTCAACTTGAAAATTCAGGAGCCGTCCGGGGGCGCACTCAAAGGTGCGGTGAATCGGCGTCGGATCGTGCGGCTGGTGAAGCAAAGCCAGGGCATCCGGAGCCTTCGTGCAGGGCCCCTCGATTTCGGCTCCGGACGACCAGTTCCGGCTCGAAGCCGTCATTTAGAGGCCCGCGTCGAATCCAGAAACAGGCAGATCCGCTCTCCCCAGAATTGGAATGCCTCATCGGTCGACCCCCACTTGCTGAACCTTTCGGCGAAACCGGCGCTTTTTTCATCCTGGGCCACCGCGATCACGTCGTTGGTCATCGAGTCGAGGGCCATCAACTCGATAGTCGTTGCGCCCGACCCGCTCCACGCCCCGGTCGCACCCTTTTTCACCAGGCTGACACCCAAACCGACGGGAATCACCGTTGTAACACCGCTCAAAACCGGACGGCTCTGCTTCAGATCGGTAATGGCCACTCGCACCCGGACGACATCGGGACCCCGCTCGGAAACGACCGGGTATTTCTCCTGGATCGTACTGACAAGGCGCAGATTGGCGGCATCCGCGATCTCTTTCATCTTCTCGGGGTCCACTCCCTTGTATTCCGAGTCGTCCGAAAAAAAGAAGACAACGCTGTCCAGCATCACCTTTTCGTACTTTGAAAAATCAACTCCCGGCTTCAGCCACCGCATTCTGGCGCCCTCTTCCGGCCCCGGCTTCATCGCCGCGTAATAGCCATCCAGAAAGCCTTTCGGTGATTCGCTTCGATCTGTTCTTGCGGTGTCGGCAGTCGTGCATCCCATTATCAAAGCGGTACCGACGACCAGGAGAATTGCGTTTTTCATTTGCGGTCTCCCTTTTAGAAGTATGGATCTTCTCTAATATGATTGGAAAAAAGGTTTCGAGGATTCCAGGGGGCAAGGGGTCAAAGATTTTTTTTGATATGTTGCCAGCGCCTGTGGAGGCGAATTCTCCGTTGTGCCATTGCGCTCGATTCGAATGTTCGAACCCTTGGACCTTGGCCCTCCGCGATCCAGCATGCTCTTTATGAGATGATCCCTGGGATTCGGCAGCTCGCTTTTCCTTCAGGGTTCGGAGAACTCCAGCACCCGCGTTCGCTCATCGGAGACCGTGGTCGCGGCAATGATGAGGTCGACCCAGCCGCTGTAAAGGTAGGAAATGCGACTGCCGCCGGTCACCTTGACCAGGTCGACCCGGGACGCGTCGTCGAACATGGCCTGGGCCAAATATCGCGCAATTTCGGCGTCGAATCCCGATATTGCGCCCTTCTCGTTCACAAACCCATACGGCGGAAAGTCGGTCCTGACGCCGACGATCAAGCGTCCCCGGCGCCGGGCGTCCTCCATCCCGTCTGCCGGGGCGACGGAGGGAAACATCAAAAAGGCTATCATCGTCAGCACCAATATCAGGCCGCTGTCACTTCCGATCCATTTGCATTTGGGTGCACGCATCGTGAGGTCCTCATTGTGGAATGGAGTCTGCTGGAAGAAAGCTCCCAAGAGGTCAGTGGTTGGCTATTTCCGGGACAGCGGGAGCAGGAGCCGGCGGGGAGTTCAGCGATGCGGCCCTAATTCATCTCCTAAACGGTATCGACCTAAAGCTCAATCATTTATTTGAATATTTCTTGCCTCCATGCCGGATTATCATTCATAATTTCGGTTCTTCTCCCGATTAGTTGGAGAAAGCCTGGTAGATTTTCAATGTAAAGTAGC
>JBMNCP010000125.1:0-138869 GCA_049366795.1 Desulfobacterales bacterium | reverse complement strand
CTTCGCCAAGAATGCCACCCTAACCGTGATGAATGCCATTCAGCCAGAACTGCTGATCCCGTGCCGTCCCACGGGAGGCGTCAGTACGCCACATGCTTTCGGGGAAAGGTTTCGTCGAAGATCGTCAGGAGCTGCAGCGCCTGCTCGCTGATCTTAAGGCAGTCGTTGTTGATGCCGTAGAAGAGAATGCTCAGGCGCGTCTTTGAAGCCCCGGAGCGGATGCGGTCGATTTGCCTGCGGTCGAACTCCTCCAGTTTGCCCTTGAGGTCCACGTAGTAGGCGGCCACGTCCCGGTATTCGAAGGATTCGCGATGGTGGAGAATCCGGGCGGTATCCTTCAGCAGAGGCTCCACGCAGCGCCGCACCTGCTCCATCTCTGCTTTCTGGGCTGGCAGAAGTCCAGCGTGCTGGTTCGAGGTATGCACGTGACAGCGAAGTATCATGTCGCGAAGACTCTCCGCGATTTCCTGGAGCGCTGAAATCACGTAGGCATACTTGCCGGCACCCTGAACGTCTTCGCTCTGGAGCAGCCGGAGCGTCTTGAAGATATTGGCAACGATCGCATTGGACCAGACCTGGATCCTGCTGGTTTCACGCCTGAGCTGCTTGAGGGATTTGCGATCCTGAGAGAGGATACCGTCGAAACAGGCGGAAAGGTGATTCTGAACCACGGATAAAAACCGGCCGCTGTGCTCGAAGCAGGTCCGAACGGCAAAGTCCGCCTCGGTCACCCTTTTGAGATCGAGCAGCTCGATCTCCTGGTTCGCCTTTTCCCTTCGGCCGTGGATCGACAGGTTGCGAAAAACCACGAAACCGGCGACCGCCAACAGCAAAACAATGGCAATTCCATCGAAATACTTGATGGCGAATGCGAACGTCATCGCCACGACGAATGCCATGAGCGCCGTGAAAAACCACCCCCCGATCACGGTAAGCACACCTGTGACACGAAATACGGCGCTTTCCAGACCCCATGCCCGATCGGCCAGGGAGGTCCCCATGGCAACCATGAAAGTCACATAGGTCGTGGAAAGCGGCAGCTTCATGCTGGTGGCCCAGGAAACCAGGGCGCTGGCCACCATGAGATTGACGCTCGCTCGCAGCAGATCGAAGTCGGGGATCTTGCCGTCGTAGCCGGGAGCCGGCTGGTATCCTCCGGCATCGAAGCGCCTCTGAACCCAGCGCCGTGCCGATGGCGGGCTGACCTGTCGCACCACATCGAAAAGTCCGTTGGCCATGCGCACGATGACGCGCGACAGATGGGAGGAATCGAATCGTTCCCATCCTTCCTCCTGGCGGCCCAGGCTGCGTTCCGTTCGGGTCACGGTACGGGCCCTTCGGGAGATCCAGAGGGTGGCCACCATGATTGCGCCCGCGGCCAGGAGAAAAAGAGTGTTGGACTGGATGGGTTGCTCCAAGGCCTCCATGGAAAGGGTTCCCGGTGCGCTGCTGGCGCTTCCGAGCGTGTAGGCGTGAAAGCTCGCAAGGGGCACGCCGATGAAATTGACCAGGTCGTTGGCGGCGAACGCCATGGCCAGGGCAAAGGTGCCGGCCAGGACGACGGGCCGCAGTATGTTGATCCTCGTCAACAGGGCCAAGAGCTGGAACAGGGCGGCGAAACCCAGAAAGGTGCCGCCGATCAGAGTCCAGGTGTGCGAATTCAACCATTCCAGAAGGCCGGGAGTGATGATGGATGAGCCCTTGGCGCCTTTGATCAGAATGAAATAGCCGATCATGGACAGGGCCAGCCCCCCCCAGACTCCGCCGTAGCGTTTGAGGCGTTTTTCGTAATCGAAGGTGAACAGGATGCGGGTGGCGAACTGGGCGGCGGCGCCGCACACGAAGGCGATCCCCACCGAAAGCAGGATCCCGGAAATAATGGCCAGGGCTTTGCCGGTGTTGATGTAGTCGGCCAGCGCCAGAACGCTCTGGCCGCTCTCGGCGATTTTTACCAGGGAAATCGCCATGGCGGCGCCCAGCAGCTCGAATACGATCGAAACCGTCGTCGAGGTAGGAAGCCCGAAGGTGTTGAACAGGTCCAGGAGCAAAACGTCGGTGATCATCACCGCCAGGAATATGGTAATCAACTCCGGCATCACAAAAAGCCGGGGGTGAAAGATGCCCTTGCGCGCCACCTCCATCATGCCGCTGGAAAAGGTCACACCGGCAAGAATCCCAAAGCTCGCGACGATCATGATGACGTGCCGGGGCGCAACCCGGGACCCAACGGACGAATTGAGAAAATTCACAGCATCGTTGCTCACGCCGACCACCAGATCGGCAATCGCAATGGCAAAGAGAAGTCCAACCGCAAACGCGTACAGTTCCATAAATTCCTCGGTTTTCGATGCGATCGCCGCGCCTCCCGCTGCGCCGGCCTTTCAACGATCGAAGTCGGAACGAATCCGAATGGCCCGCGCCGTCGCGCGCCCCCCTTGTGTTGGATTTTTGTTAGGGAATTGTTAGCGGGATTGCTTTTCCGAACCGATAGTTCCACGATCACCCGTGAAACCGCTTCCGCGGCTCGAAGTGTCCGGCCGCCAATAGTCGATCCGACGGGGCGAATTGCCGGGGGCGCCTTTGGCACCGTCGAATGTCAGGGTGATAACGGATCCCGTTGCGGGATATCGGTCCGGAAGCCCGAAATCGCTCATTTTCAGACGGTTTTTGGGGGTCAATTCCGCGCCCCTGGCCCGGAGAAACAGGAAGGCAATGACGTCGCCATGGGTGACCGCGACCACATGACGGCCGGTAAAACGCCTCCGGACCGTTCGGATGAAGCGTTCGACGCGGTCAGCCACATCCACCGGCCGCTCGAACCTGCAGCCGGCCGCCTCGGGGAGATACCAGGCAACCCGATCCGCATAGGCGCTGGGCTGCCCCTGGAAAGGGGTACAGACCTCGTTCAGCAACCGTGAAATGCCCGTTGGGATGCCTACGTGTTGAGCGGCGATCTCCCGCGCGGTCTGCCTGGCGCGCAGCAAGGGGCTGCTGAACACTGCTGCAATAGGCTCGTCCTTCAAGCGGCGGCTTGCCAACCGGGCTTCTTCCAAACCGTGGTCGCTGAGCCGGAAGCGGGGCAGCCTCCCGTAGACGATCTTCCGCGGATTGTGGACACGACCGTGGCGGACGAAGGAAATGAGCGTGTGGCTATCAGGATGAACGTCGTTCATGGATTCGATCCCTTGAGGTGCCGGGGTGCGATCTACCTCCGGCAACCGGCCGCCGGTGCCGGTCATGGAAAACCGCCGGAACGAGGCCCCGCCGAAGGTCCGATACAAGGACGGCAAAGTTTAGCCGATCCCCGCGCCGGGCACAACCGGCCCCGGCAGCAGCCCGCTGGAGCGACGGCCCCATGACTCATCCTTGACATCGGTGCCGAGCCCGTCAATGCCTTCACCGCGTTGAGGGAAGGAACATGCTGGGTGCACTGGATCAACGCAGAGGGCGGGACTGCTCTGCCACCATAGCGGGGAACCCGCGGAGAACGCCAATCACGACGAAGAAGATCATTTCTGGAAGGATACGCCCGCCTGGATCACAATCGTGGATGGGCACTGGACAGGGGCCGGGTGCCGGGTGAGAATCCGGCACCCGGCGGCATTCCGCTTCTCAAAACCCCGAACTCAGACATCGGAGGATTCGTTCAGCCACCGCACGGCCAGCGCGGCATCCGAACGGTCGAAATACCGCATGTCCACGCCGCTGAAAAGGCTGAAGAGCCCCAGTACGGTCTGTTCCCCCTGATTGGCGCCAACGATGGCGACACGCTCGATGTGATCCGAATGCAGCCGGACGAAATGCAGGCTCTCCAGGAGCGATGCGGCCCCGCCGGCTGGTCGCAGTGTTTCAATGCTGAGCAGCAGCCGCACCCGTCCCTTTTCCTGGACCTGACGGTGGAGCATACGACTGAGGCGCCGGGTCTGATGATCGATCATCCGGTCGAAGAAACGGAGGACCACGATGTCGCTGCGCGGCTTGATCATGGTGGGTTTCACGCCATGGGCGACCGGGACCGAAGCCGTCCAGGCGGCTGGGGTGGTTGATTTCGCGTCTGCGGCCGGATCGGCCTTCAGGAGGAATGTTTGCCGTTGAGCATTTCCCGCACGGCCACCGCAAGGCTTCGGATTTCGATCGGCTTGGGGAGCGTACGGATGCCGGCCGACGGATCGGCCTTCGGTGCGGAAAACGGTTCGATTCGCCCGGAGCAAATGATCACGGGCAGATCGGAACGGGCGGCCCGCATGGCGGAAGCCAGTGTGCTCCCGTCCATCCCTGGCATGGTCATATCGGTGACCAGCAGGTCATACCGCGTCGGATCCATCTTGAAAGCAGCCAGCGCTTGCGCGGAATCCAGAAAGGCCTCGACCGAATACCCGAGTCGTTCCAAGGTCATCCGGACGGTGCGGAGCAATGCCTCTTCGTCATCCACCAGGATCACCCGCTCCCGCCCCGTAGGCGTTACCGCCACACCCGGTGACGAACGCGTCTCACGGTCCTGGACGACCGGCAGGTAGACGCGAAAGCGGCTGCCGCTTCCGGCTTGGCTTTCCACGGTAATGGCGCCGTCATGGCTTCGCACGATCCCCTGTACCAGGGCAAGCCCCATTCCTGCGCCCTTCCCGATCGATCTCGACGAAAAATAAGGATCGAAAATGTGATCGAGAATTTCCGGTTCCATTCCGTCGCCATCGTCCCTGATGGTCAATTCCACGTAACGGCCGGGTTTCAACTCCGGAAAGCGCGTGCGGACGACCGCTTCGTCGAGGTCGACGTTTTCCACCGAAATCTCGAGGCGGCCGCCTTTCCTCTCCATGGCCTGAAAGGCGTTGGAGCACAAATGAACCAGGACCTGCCGAATCTGGGTCGGATCCGCTGATACGGTTTCATGGGGAACCGGAATTTTGGACTTGATTTCGATGTGCGAGGGAATGGATGCCCGCATCAGCCGCAGGGTTTCGGTGATGAGGGTCGCGATGCTGACCGGCTTCCGTTCCGCGGGCGTCCTGCGGCTGAACCGGAGCAGCTGCCGGATGACATCGCGGGCGCGGAGACCGGCTGAAAGGATCTCTTCCAGAAAAGCCCGTCCGCTGCTGCCTGCGGGGAGATCGTCGAGTGCAAGCTCCGCGTTGCCGATGATGATGCCCAGGATGTTGTTGAATTCATGGGCGAGCCCTCCGGCGAGCCTTCCAATGGATTCGACTTTGCTCGATTGCTGAAGCTGGAAGGCAATCTGCTTCTTCTCCGTGATGTCCCGGTATACGGCGACGATACCTTCGACCCCGGGCGTATCCGGCATGCTGGTGGCCTTCGCCTCCATGGGAACCCAGTGGCCGTCCGCGTGGCGAAACCGCGTCTCCAGCAACGAGAAGGACTTTCCGGGGTATTGCAGTGCCCGCTCGAAGAAACGCTGGTGGGCAATCCGGTCGTCTGGGTGGATCACGTTTTCCGGCGGCCGTCCGAGCAGGTCCTCTGGCCCCATGCCCAGCAGTTGACGAACTGCAGGGCTGACATAGCGGAATCCTTGGCCGGTAACGATGGTGGTAAGGTCCTCCGTGTTTTCGGTGATGGCTCGAAAACGGCCTTCACGCACACGCAGAACTTCCTCCATCTCCTTGCGGTGGGATATGTCATGGAAAACGTGGACACTCCACCGCTCCCCGGTGCCGGGCCTGTGAAAGGGAGTCACGGTCGTGATGAAGTATCCGCCCAGCCGGGGTTCGTATCGCTCGAACCGGAAATGAGTGCTGCCATCTTCAAAGGATGCCGCATGCGGACAGTCGGGCAACGGCGCTGGTTCGCCGTGGATCAGTTCGTGGCAGAGCTTTCCAAGGCAATCCTTGGGCGACAGACCCAATCGCTCCGCCAACGCCTTGTTGACGCGTACCACCCGGTGGCGGCCGTCGATCAGCGCCATGGGATCCATAACGGCGTCGAATGTCAGTTCCCATTGCTGTTTCGCGTGCAGGATCGCCTCCTCGATCCGGGGTCGATCGAATTGTGCTTTCGCTTCCCGGCGCACGGGCCCGGCCTTGGCCGGTTTCATCGACGCTGTATCCTTGCCCGCAAGGAAGTTTGTTTCGGGCGAAGGGCCCGATGCATTGTTTTGGGGTCGACTCATGTCGCTGGCCACCGGCTGACGCCGTCAGAAATCTGCATCCTCATCGTTTCGATTGCCAACCACCTCGTTTGAAAACGTCAACCAAAACCTTAATGCCGATTTGCACGAATGGAAAGGCGGGATATCCGCCGCGCCGGTTTCGGCGTGCAATGAAAAGGGCCGCCCGTCTCGATTTGGGCAGCCCTTTCCGCAAGGCGAGGAAGGAGGCATGCGTCGAAAAACAGAGTCTTGATAAAATAAGGTGGTTTCAACGCCCCATCCCGGCTTTTGAGGAATTGAAACCACCTTGGGGAGAAATGCCTTGCTCGCTATCCCGGTGACAGCAACCAAGGGAGCGCAATGCTCACCATGGAATAAAGCAATAAGCAGGCCATAATTTCAACTACACGCTGAATGGGGGTTGTGTCTAATGATATATTTTTATTTCAATGGGTTATATCCAATCCGCCCGTCTGCCGGACCAATGCCCCGGGCACGCCCGAATCCATGCTCGTATGGTTTTCCGTAAACTGAGTGTATCTATAAGTATACAGATGTCGTCAGCCGGTCTCACCGCGCACAGTGGGCCCTATGGACTGCCCCGCATTATCCGGGCGTTTCCGGTGGGTGGCGTCGACCTGATGCCGCCCCTTGAAGCTGCCGTCCACAATCAGCACCAACTCGGAAACCATTCCGCTCATCTGGTCGGCCTGCCCGCTCAATTCTTCGGATGCGCTGGCGGATTCCTCCGCGGATGCCGCATTTTGCTGAATAATGGCGTCCATCTCGGACACGGCCGCGTCGATGCGGCTGATTCCCCGATCCTGTTCCTCGGCCGAAAGGGTCATATGGTGGACGAAGGTTCGGACTTTCTTGATGATACGGTGATGAACCGCCCCTTCGTCGCGAATGGCGTCGTTGCTGTGGCCGGCCGCCCTGACCTTCTCCACCGTATCTTCGATCAGTTCGCCGGTGCTGCGGGAGGCCTCGGCTGATCGCAATGCCAGATTTCGCACCTCTTCGGCGACAACGGCAAACCCGGCTCCCGCCTCTCCGGCGCGGGCGGCCTCGACGGCCGCATTCAACGCCAGCAGGTTGGTCTGAAAAGCGATCTCGTCGATGGTCCGGACGATCCGCTTGGTCTCCTCACTCGCCCGGATAGCCTGTTCCAGACTCTCGGCCAGCGACTTTCCGAGGGTGTTCATCTTGTCCTGGCTGGCCGCAAGATCCGTCTGCATGAGCTGGTCGGCGGTCTTGGCCTGCTCCACGGATTCCCGCGTCTGACCGGCCATCCCTTCGAGCACTGTGGAAGTTTGCTGGATAGCTGCCGCCTGTTCCGATGCGCCTTCCGCCAGCGAATGACTGCTGGCTGCAATCTGACCCGCGGCGGCGGTCACCGCATCCGCCCCCTGGGAAAGGGTTCCGATGGCCTGCCGAACCGGACGTGAAATGGAAGAGGCCAGGAAAAAAGACACGGGGATGGCCAGCAGCAGACATATGGAAGCCACGAGCGCAAGAAGCTTGACGGTGCTCCAGGTATTGGCCGCCGCAATCGCTCTGGAATGGAAAGCGACAACAGCGCCGGCAGGGTCTTTATGCAGCCCCAAAACGAGCACCCCTCGACTGTAATCCTGATCGGCGATCGTGACCGCGTCGTACAAGGCATCGTTCTGAAGGTCCCGCAGAGATGCGGATACCGCTTTCCAGTCCAGGGTGTCCGCCTGCTCGAGGGTCCCGGCACAAAGGCCGGCCGGGCCGAACAGATTGATGTCGGTCCCTGTAAAAGATGCCGCCCGCCTCGCAAAATCCCCTCCCATCAGGCGGGAAAGTCTGATGACGCCGACCTGCCGGATTTCGGTTTTCTGCGACGCCTTGTTGAAGACGTCGGCGGTCACCGGAACGAGGATTTGCATCCACATGCGTCCCGGACCGGAGCCGAATCCATTGGATTCTTCGGTGGGCAGCGTTTCGATGACAGGCACATCGCCGAAAGGCCATCCCGAATCAACCCTCCAGATCTCCGGCCCGATGGCGTCTCCAACCTTCATGTCCGCCACCTGATAGGCGGTTCCGTCCACCTGGCGATAGGGAAATCCCATGCGCAATCTACCGTGCGACTGTTCCGTGTATACGATCAGTCCGCCTGCATCGTCGAAAATCTCCATCTTCCATACCCGATTGGCCGCTGCCATGTTATATAGCGCCTCGGCCAGGGACCGGTAGGAATCCCGGACGAAATCGGGGCAAGGCATGTTCCGGTAGGCCGAGAAGAATTTTAGATTTTTCCCGATATCAGCCGCCGGCACGGCCTGACGGCCGGTCACCAGAAGGTCTTCGCTGTTTTCCGCGAGGTCCTGCCTCAGAAATGCGTGTGCATTTTCCAAGGCCGTCCGGGAAGCGGCAACGTTCTGACGCCAGGTACTCCAGGAAACGATAATCGTGGAGATCGCCAGGGGGACGACGACCAGTATGACGGCGACGAGGAACATCCGGGTCTTGAGCGCCAGTCGCATGATACGGCTCCTTTCAGGTCTGGAATCGAACCGAACGCCTCGACGCAGATCCCAATCGTGTCCGTTTTAGGACGGCATGCTTCGACCTCGCCGGGTACTCAGACGCCCCGTCGACTCTCGATCCTGCGATGCACACCTGCGCTCACCGGGTCGACGGGCCCCGCCCAAAGTCGAAACGCGCCATCTCTCGCCGGATACGGCCAGAAGAAAAATCTGCACCTGTATTCTCAGAGGCAGGGATAATATCGGCTCTTTTCGACGTCGCATTAGGGCGCCGGTGAAATAGAGGCGAAAAACAGGTTGAACAGGGGGTCCGGAGGGTATAATGGTAGAAAGGTTCTATTATAGAACAGTAGAAAGGAACCGTATTTCATGAGGAAAATCGCCGTCGCCATGGCCAAGGGCGGCGTGGGCAAAACCACCACCGCGGTGAACCTGGCTCACGGGCTTTCCCTGAAAGGCCGGCGGGTCCTGCTGGTGGATTGCGACACCCAGGCGCAGACCGCCAAGTTTCTGGGCGTCTCCCCGCTCTACGGGCTCTATGAATTCGTGAGGGGATGCGACGAAGCCGGCCGACCGGTTTCCCGAAATGAAACGCTCTTTCCGGCGCGGCCGAACCTGTGGCTCCTGGCCGGAGGAATCAAGCTGGTGGAACTGAAGAACTGGCTCGGGGAACAGCCGAGGGAGGTCCGGCAGACACTCCTCAAGGAAACGCTCGTTCCCAGAGACGGCGCGATCGACTACATGATCTTCGATTGCGCTCCCGGCTGGGACGTGCTGAGCGTCAACATCCTGATGGCGGCGGGGGAGGTCCTCTGTCCGGTCGCACTCCAGGCCCCGGCACTCGAGGGGTTGAAAACCTTCTTCGGCTACCTGATGGCGGCGCAGCGGCTCAACACGGAACTCGAGCTTCGGTATGTGCTGCCCACCCTCTTCGACCAAAGAACCCGGCAAAGCCTGGAAATTTACCGGAAACTCAAACGCCTTTTCCAGAAGCAGATTTGCGACCCGATCCGCACCAACGTGCGGCTGTCCGAGGCCCCGGCCAAAGGGCAGTCCATCTTCGAATATCAGAAAAACGCTACCGGAGCCGTGGATTACGCTCGGCTGATTCGAAGGGTATCTGACGATGACGGAAGAAAAAAGGGATTTTCCTGACTTTTTTGAAGACAATCCGATCGATCCGATCGGAACGGCCACGGGCGGCGACGGTCCGGGGAGGCCCGGCCCGGAAGGCGCCGCTGGGGCGCCTGCGGCCGAGAAGAAAAAGGCCGGTTTTTACCTTCCCACCGAGCTGATCGACCGGTTCGACCGGAAGTTCCACGAATTGAAGCTGGCAGGCTACTCCATAGGCAACAAATCGAGTCTTCTGGAAGCCGCTCTGATCTACGCCCTGAACGACCTGGATCGTGGAGAAAAGAGCGATATCCTCCAGCGGCTTTAGCCAGCCACATCGGATGGGCGACGTCAGGTTCCGGCGATCCGGGGGATTCTGCCTTCCGTGAAAAGGCGGATCATGGTGTCGACCACCACCGGATCGAAATGCGTGCCGGACCGATCCCGAATCATTTCGATCACCCGCTCCTCGTTCATTTTGCGACGATATGCCCGACCGCTCGCCATGGCATCGAAAAAGTCGGCGACAGAGAGAATTCGGGACAACAGGGGTATGGCCTCCCCGCTGAGACCGTCCGGATAACCGGTGCCGTCGAAGTGCTCGTGGTGGGATCGGATGATCTCGCGCTCCCGGTCCCAGAGCCCCAGCTGCCCGATGATGTTCGCTCCGATGATCGGATGGGTCTTGATGATTTCGTATTCTTCCTGCGTGAGGCTCGTGGACTTCAGCAGAATCCCGTCCCTTATGCCGATTTTCCCGATATCATGGAGATGCCCGGAGAAATTCAGGATATCCAGGTCCTCCTGGCTGCACCCCATGCTGCGCCCGATCATTACGGCGATCCGGGCGACCCTGGAGGAATGCTGACGGGTGTAGAGGTCTCTGGCCTCGAGGGCATTGACGAATGCGAAAAGGGTGGAGAACAGATTCTGGTAGATGTTCTCGTAAAGGGCCAGATTTTCGATGGATCGGGCCGCGCTTTCGGTGATGAAGGACAGGTAAAACAGGTCTTTTTCGCTGAAATGGACCGGTTCCTCGAAATTGGCGGCGATGAGGACGCCGAAAACCCGATTTCGAATGGTCATGGGCACCAGCATGGCCGATGAGAAGTCCGGGGAAAGCCGCGCACCCTCGCCGGGCTCGGAGATGAGAAGGGGGGTCTGGTCCCGCGCGACCTCGGCGATCAGGCGCCGGGCCCCGTCCATCGCCGAAAGCTTCAGCAGCGATTCGAACCCCTTCCTGGCGGAGCTCGCCACCTCGAACGGTTCGGTCACGTTCTCGTTGACCATCAGGAAGGTGGCCGCATGGGCGTGAGCGGCTTCGACGGCCATGTCCACGACAACCCTGAAGGCATTGGTCGTGGAGCCGATACCGGCGAACTCGTGCATGATGCGGTTGAGCAGGTTGAGTTCCTCCACCTTGTGGACGAGCTCCCTGTTGAGTCTTTCGATTTTCTCCTTCTGCCTGAGCTCTTTCTGCAGCAGCAGGTTTTCCACGAACATGCGCCGCTGGCGCAGCACCCTGCGAAGTGCCAGCTCCATCTGCTCCAGGTTGACCGGTTTGATGAGAAAGTCGACCACTCCGTTTTTCAGCGTGGCCAGCGTGTTCTCAAGCGATGGGTATCCCGTCATCATGATCACGGGGATGGTACTGTCCAGTTCGTGGATATATTCGGCAAGCTGAAGCCCGTCCATCTCGGGCATGTTGATATCGGAGAAAACGCAGTCGACGCGCTCGGTCTTCAGGATCCGTGTGGCCTCGATTCCGTTCCGCGCTGTGAGCGTGTGATATCCCTTGTATCCAAAATACTCGCTTGCAACCTCGAGGATGTTTTCCTCGTCGTCGACGAAGAGGATGGTTTCATCTGGGGTCATGTTCATCAAGGATGGATCGGTTCCGGCCGGCTTCAAAACCGGGGCGATGCGTGGTAGGTATGCGTCCTTCCAGAAGGCCGCGTTGAATCCAGGCACCAGGAAGACAACATTTCACAAGGCAAAAAACATGTCAACCGAAGACAAGGGCCTCCGGGCCCTGGCGCGATGAAACATAAGACCGGATCACGACCGGACAAGCCGAGTGCCGATTCGCGGACCGGTCCGCTGCGACTCCTGATGTTGGAGCCGTTTTTCGGCGGCTCCCACAGGGATTTTGCACTGGGCCTGACCGCACATTCCCGCCATCGGATCGACCTTGCGACGCTTCCCGACCGCTTCTGGAAATGGCGCATGCGGGGCGCGGCGCTCCATTGGGCCGGAAAGCTGACCGCTCCCGGGAAATATGACGGGTTGATCGTCACCGATCTCATGTCCCTCGCCGAGCTCAAAGGCATACTGGGCGGAGAAATGCCGCCTTCTCTCCTCTATTTTCACGAAAACCAGCTGGCCTACCCGCTGGCCGCCGGGGAGTCCCTGGACGTTCAGTTCGGATTCACGAACATTGCCTCTGCACTGGCGGCCGAGCGCATCGCATTCAATTCGCGCTACCAGATGGAAGATTTCCTCTCCCGCCTTCCCGACTTCCTCGGGAGGATGCCGGACCACCGGCCGATGTGGGTGATCGAAGCCATCCGAAACAGGTCAAGGGTGATCTACCCGGGCTGCCGCTTGGATCCCGATACGGGCGCACGCCCCGACACGGGTGAAACACCGGATGGCGCACCCCTCATCATCTGGAACCACCGCTGGGAATTCGACAAGCAACCCGACGTCTTTTTCCAGGCATTGTACCGGGCGGCCGATCGGGGGCTGCCTTTTCGGGTGGCGCTTCTGGGGGAGCGGTACCGGGAAATTCCCGGGTGTTTTGTCGAGGCCCGGCGCCGTCTGGGTGACCGGCTGATCCACGAGGGCCACGTCGAGGACCGAACCGCCTATCTGGCGTGGCTCGATCGCGGGGACATCGTCATCAGCACGGCAGCTCAGGAAAATTTCGGTATCGCCGTGGTGGAGGCGGTTCGATGCGGCTGCATTCCCCTGCTGCCCGACCGGCTTTCCTATCCTGAAATCCTTCCGGAAGCCTATCACCGCTATTTTCTCTACGACTCCCAGATCGATCTGGAATCCAGGCTCGTACGGATCCTCGAGGATCCGTCATCGGCGAGAGCGCGGGCCGAAGGTCTCCAGGAATCCATGCACCGATTTGCCTGGACGAACCGCATCGGCCCTTTCGACGAACTGATCGAGAGCATGATCCGGTCCGATACACGCAAAAAACCTTGACCTGATCGGGGGCCGGGAGTAGGTTGCCCTACTCTTTTTCGTAAAAACTATAAAATCATTTTTCGCGATGGACACCACCTGCTTGAATCGCCCCCTGCGCATCGGAATTTTGAGTTATCGCAGCAACCCCCATTGCGGGGGCCAGGGTGTCTACCTCAAAAACCTGTCCCGGGAACTCGGCGCTCTCGGCCATCATGTCGAAATTTTCTCGGGACCGCCGGATCCCGGTCTCGATCCGGGCATTCCGGTTCACTTCCTCAACGGGCTGGACCTTTACAATCCCCTGAATCCGTTCCGGGTGCCGCGATGGGCCGAACTGGTCCGCCCGCTGAATCTTTACGAGTGGATCAACGTCTCCACCATGGGGTTTCCCGAGCCGTTTCTTTTCGGACTGAGGGCCTTTCAGTGCCTCCGCAGACGGATAGGGGACTTTGATGTCATCCACGACAACCAGAGCCTATCCTATGGCATCCACGCCATCAGCAGACGAATTCCCACCGTGGCGACGATTCATCACCCGATCACCGTCGACCGCCAGATCGCCGTCCGCTCATCCGGTACCGCGAGGGAGAAGTTCAAGGAATACCGGTGGCACTCCTTTCTCGCCATGCAGCGGCAGATCGCCCGCCGCCTCCCGCGCATCATCACGGTTTCGGCGGCATCCAAGAACGACATCCAGCGGGACTTCGGCATTGCACCCGACCGATTCCGGATGGTCCCCAACGGTATCGACACCCGTCTGTTCCGCCCTCTTCCCGGCGTCCTTCGCGATCCCGGCCGACTGATCGCGACCAACAGCGCCGATACGCCCCTGAAAGGGCTCTCCGTCCTGCTCATGGCCATGAAGCGCCTTGAGGAACACAAGGCCGTCCGGCTGGTCGTGATCGGCCGCCCCCGCCGAAACGGCGTCATCGAGCGGATGATCGCCGACCTCGATCTCGGCGGCCGCGTCACCTTCACCGGGCGAATCGGCGACGAGGAGCTCGTTCGGCAGTACGCCCGGGCGACGGCGGCCGTCGTTCCATCGCTCTATGAAGGATTCGGGCTCCCCGTCGGCGAAGCCATGGCCTGCGGCGTTCCGGTCGTCAGCACCTGGGCAGGAGCGCTCCCGGAGGTGGTGGGCGACGCGGGAATCCTCGTTGCTCCGGGTGACCCGGATGCATTGGCGTCCGCGATCTCCCGACTCGTCGACGACCCCATGAAGGCAGGGGAGATCGGGCGCGCGGGCTACCTGCGGGTACATCACCATTTCACATGGCGCCGGGCGGCGGAGCGCACGGTCGACGCCTACCGGGAGCTGATCGATGGTTACGGCGGACCTCGATAGCCTGGGCATCCGGCCGGGCTGTCGCGTCCTCGACGCCGGCTGCGGAACGGGGCGCCACGTGGGGGCGCTCCACCGGTTTCCGGGTGTGTCGGTTTTCGGACTGGATCCAGATCTTCGGGACCTCCACCAGACCCGGGAGCGAATGCACCACCTCGGCGAGTGGACCAGACACCCGGAAAACCGCTGGAATGTACTGTCCGGAGACGTCCGGACGCTGCCCTTTCCGGACGGCGTCTTCGACCTGGTGATCTGCTCGGAGGTCCTGGAGCATATCGACCGCGATGAAAAGGCGGCCGCGGAAATCGTCAGAGTACTGAAGCCCGGCGGCGACCTCGTCGTCAGCGTCCCTCGGTTCACCCCGGAGCGGATCTGCTGGGCGCTTTCGACGGCGTATCACCTCGCAGAAGGCGGCCACGTCCGCATCTACCGGCACTCCCAGGTCATCCGATTGATTCAACGACACGGAAAAATGCAGTTGCGGCGATTTCATTTCGCACACGGCCTCCACAGCCCGTTCTGGTGGCTGAAATGCCTGGTGGGACCGGAGCGGACCGATGTGCGCCTGGTCAATCTCTACCACCGGTTCCTGACCTGGGACCTGATGCGAAATCCGCGCCTCACCCGCTGGCTGGAACGCCTCATCAATCCCCTGATCGGCAAGAGCACGGTGTTCTACTTCAGGAAGGAGGGTGGAGGGTTGGAGCGGAGGGAGCGTTGAGACAGTTAGGAGAGTTGAGATAGTTAGGAGAGTTGAGATAGTTGGGAGAGTTAAGATAGTTGGGAAAGTTAAGATAGTTGGGAGAGCTGGGATAGTTGGGGCAGTTCGGGCAGTTGGGGCTGCTGGTTTGCGGCCCCGCACAGCTGTCGCCTGTCCAAGCGATTATAATGCTCCAAGCAGTCCTAACCCACCTAACTCTACTAACTTTCCTAACTGACTTAACTATCCTAACTCCCCCAACTCTCCTAACTGACTTAACTATCCTAACTCTCCTAACTGACTTAACTATCCTAACTATCTCAACTATCCTAACCTTCCCAACCTACCCGCCTCAGCACACCCAGGGTCCGCACCCGTCCGTTATCCTCATAAAGTTTCGACGCCCGGGCGGCTTCGTAAATCCACCGCGGCGCCTGCCCGCCTTCGGTTGGATCGAAAAAGATGTCATGGATCAGGAGATACCCGCCCGGCATGATGTGGCGCGACCAGGCGTTGTAGTCTCCGAAAGCGGCCGAATGGGTATGGCCGCCGTCGATGAATACAAGGGACAGGGGCGTGGCCCATTGTCGGGCGACCACCTCCGAGCGTCCGACGATCGGCACAATCGTATCCTCCAGTCCGGCGGCTTCGATGGTTCTGCGAAACCATCCCAGGGTGTCCACGCGGCCGCTTTCCGGATCGATCAGATCCGGATCGCAATAAGCTTCCCCCGGCTGCTGCTCCTCGGATCCACGGTGGTGATCGATGGAAAAGAGAATGCCTCCGTTCCGTCGACATCCTGCCCCCAGGTAAAGGGCTGACTTCCCGCAGTAGCTTCCGATCTCCAGGCAGGGACCCAGCCGGCTCGCGGCAAGCGCCATGCGGAAGAGCGCCTCGCCCTCCTCCTCGTGCAGGAAGCCCTTGGTGCCGGAGATCAGATCCGGAGGTACCGACGAGCGGGTCGTGGAATTCATCATGGGGCCGTTTCCGTTTTCCCACCTCCGGCCGGAATCACTTGATGTCATCGTAGTTGCGCGCGAGGACTTCCCTGGGCTTGGCACCGTCCGCCGGGCCGACGATGCCCTCGCGCTCCATGGTTTCGATGATCCGTGCGGCCCTGTTGTAGCCGATCCGAAGATGCCGCTGCACCATCGAGATGGAGGCCTGACCGGTCTGGGTGACGAGCGCCACCGCATCGTCGTAACGCTCGTCATATTCGGTTTCCTCGTCGCTCCCGGCTTCCTGCGGGGGCGCCTCGGTGACGGACTCCAGGTAATCCGGCTTGGCCTGGTTCTTGAGGAAGTCGATGATCCGTGCGATCTCCGCCTCGGAGATGTAGGCGCCGTGGATCCGTTGAAGCCGGCCGGTCCCCGGCGGCAGAAACAGCATGTCCCCCATTCCCAGAAGCGATTCGGCGCCGTTCGTGTCGATGATGGTCCGCGAATCGGTCTTGGAGGACACCTGGAAGCTCAATCGGGTGGGGAAATTCGCCTTGATGATGCCCGTCAGGACGTCCACCGACGGACGCTGGGTGGCCAAGATGAGGTGAATGCCGGCGGCGCGCGCCATTTGGGCCAGACGGGTCAGGGCCACCTCCACGTCCCTGGAGGCCACCATCATGAGGTCCGCCAACTCGTCGATAATGATCACGATGTAGGGCAGCTTTTCGAGGGTCTTTCCGGTTTCGTCCGGTTTGGTCTTTTCCGCCTTGGTATTGAACTGGTGAATATTGCGGGAACGGTGCTGCGACAACAGCTCGTAGCGGCGCTCCATTTCCCGCACGGCCCAGAACAGCGCATTGGTCGCCTTCTTGACGTCGGTCACTACCGGAGTGATGAGATGCGGGATCCCGTCATACATCGACAGTTCGATCCGCTTGGGATCCACCATGATGAGCTTGGCCTCGGTGGGCAGCGCCTTGTAAAGAAAACTGCAGATCATGGTGTTCAAGGCCACGCTCTTTCCACTTCCGGTCGCCCCCGCGATCAGGAGATGGGGCATCTTGTCGAGCTCAGCCACCACGGGATTGCCCACGATGTCCTTACCCAGGCACAGGGTCAGTCTGGATTTGGCCTTGTCGAACGGTGAGGAGACGACCACTTCCTTGAACCGGACCGTCTCCCGCTCCGGGTTGGGGATTTCGATGCCGATCGCAGCCTTGCCCGGAATCGGCGCGACGATGCGGATGCTCGTGGCCCGGAGGGTCAAAGCCAAATCGTCGGAAAGGCCCACGATCTTGTTGATCTTGACCCCTGGCGCCGGGGCATACTCGAAAGTGGTGATGACCGGCCCCGGGGTGACGGCCACCACGTTTCCCTTGACTCCGAAGTCCTCCAGTTTCTTTTCGAGCAGCTTGGATTGCATCCGGAGGTTGTCTTCGCTGATGGATGCCGGCCGGCTCTCGGGATCGTCGAGAAAGTGTACCGACGGCAGTTGAAAGCCGTTCTCGCCCTTTCGCATGAACTCGAAGACTTCCTGTTTCGGCACCGGCTTGGGTTTGATGGGCTTTGATTTGGGCTTTTCGATGTGAATCGGCCGTTCGCGGGACGCATCCTGCTCCTTGAGACGTACGGTCCGCTTGATCGCCTTCTCCCGTCTTTCCTTACGTTTCAGGTAGAGCGTCGTGACCCGATCCCCCGCGGCTTTCAGCGCCTGCCAGCAGCGCCCCCCGAATCCCATCAGGGAGAAGCCCGTGGTCAGGATAAAGCCGATCATCCAGAGCAGCATCAGAATGATGATCGCACCCGTGGGATTGGTGTACCTGACCAGAATGGCCTTGAACGGGATTCCGACGACGCCTCCTGACGAGAACCGGTTGCCGAATATCAGGTAGGTGTCCTGTTTGAGCGCAAGCAGACTGCCGGTGGTGAGAACGAGGAGACACCCGCCGCATAAAATCAGCCACAGGTTCTTTGAGGCATGTTCTCCGAAAAAATGGATGCTGGCCAGCAGAAAGACCGCGGGCAGCCAGAAGGCCCCCAGGCCGAAAAGCCCGATGAGTCCGCCGGCCAGATGAGCGCCGATTTTGCCGAAAAGGTTCTGGACCGTACCCGCCGGCCCGGCCCTCAGCAGCGATGGGTCCTCCGGGTGATAGGAAAGCAGGCTGATCAGGGTGAAGACCACCAGGAAGAACAGCAGGATTCCGATGATTTCTTTGCGCATGTCAATCGGTTCGCTCGCTTGTGGTTTCATGGCTAGCTGCAATTGCCGGAGTCAGGCTGCTACACCTCGATGACGATCGGCAGAATGAAAGGTCTTCGTCCGATCGTGAAAAAGAAGTATTGTTTCAGCACGCTCTGAAGACGGGTGCGGATTTTTTCGATCCGGTCCGGAGTCTCCGGGCCGATATCCTCGACCACTTCGAGCACCACGCAGATGGCATCGTCCAGGAGATGACCGGTTTCCGTCTCGAAGACGAAGCCCCGGGAGTAGACGTCCGGACCGTGGACGACGGTTCCGGTCTCTTCGTCGAGCACGAGGGTCACCGCGACGAGCCCGTGCTCGGACAGAACGCGCCGCTCCCTCAGAACGCTCCGCCCAACGTCTCCGATCCCCTTGCCGTCCACCATCACCCGGCCCGTCGGCACCCGGTCGCGAATGCGCGCGCCACTGCCGTCGAATGCGATGACCTGTCCGTCTTCCGCCGTCAGCACACGGTCTTCCGGAATGCCGATCTCCTGAGCGAGCCGCGAATGCAGCAGCAGATGCCGGAATTCCCCGTGAATCGGGATGAAGTACTTCGGCCGAACCAGGTTGATCATGAGCTTGAGCTCTTCCCTGAAGGCATGGCCTGACACATGTATGGAGGAAATCTTCTCGTAGATGACATCGGCTCCCAGCCGATAAAGCCGGTTGATGATCGCGGCGATGGCCTTTTCGTTGCCCGGGATGAACTTGGAAGAAAGAACGATGGTATCTTCCTTGCGGATCTTGATCTGCTTGTGGGTGCCGGCCGCCATCCTGGCCAGCACCGACATGGGCTCTCCCTGACTGCCCGTGGTGATCATGATGATTTCATCGTCGGGATAGTAACCCACATCGTCGATATCGATGTCCATGTCCCTGGGAATGTCCAGATATCCCAGCTTCTTGGCGAGGTTGACCGCCACCTCGATGCTGCGGCCGCTGAAGACGATCTTCTTTCCCCGGGTCTGGGCGATTCTGACAATCTGCTGGATGCGGGTGATGTTGGAGGCAAACAGCGCGACGATGATCCGTCCCTTGCTGTTTTCAGTGATCCTGGCGAGTGTTCGGCCGATCTCCCGGGCGGAGATGGTGTACCCTTCCTTCTCGACGTTGGTGGAGTCGGACAACAGCGCCAGGACCCCTCTCGCGCCGATTTCGGCAAAACGGTTGACGTCGGTGGCCAGCCCGTCGGAGTTGTCATGGCTGATCTTGAAATCACCGGTATGAATGACCCGGCCATGGGGCGTCTGGACGCTGAGCCCGACGCCGTCCACCACGCTGTGTCTTACACGGATGAATTCAATTTCGAACTCACCCAGCCGGATTCGTTCACCCGCCTGAATCTCGTGCAGTTTGGCCGTATGAAGCTGCCCGAACTCCTCCAGCCGGTTGCGCACCACTCCCAGTGTAAACGGTGTGCCGAAAACGGGAACATTGGCGATCCGGAGAAGAAACGGAAGCGCCCCCACGTGGTCCTCATGGGCATGGGTCAGTACAACGGCGGCTACCCGGGAGGCGTTCTGGCGGATATACTCCATGTCCGGAATCACGAAATCGATTCCCAGCATGTAATCCTCGGGGAACATCAGACCGGCATCGACAATGAAAATGGTGTTTCGATACTCGAACACCATCATGTTCAGGCCGATTTCCCCGAGCCCGCCCAGCGGTATGATTTTCAACATAGCTGATCCATCTCCGCCCGGCTGACAGGGCGCGCTGACGATTTAGCCTTGGCGATCATGGTCGATCAAGCGGCAGAATGCGGCGGCCGCGGCGGCCCGGTCAATGCCGTCGGCGGCGGATCCTTCGACGACGGCCCATTGGTTCTCCGCGGGTTCTCCGCGGATCAGGTCCTGATCTCCAGATGATCGAACAGGGCATCGATGGTTTCGATGAACCAATTCCGCTGGGCTTCGGTGGCGTAAGACATGCAGTCGCATCGAACCCGCTCGGAGGTTCGCACGAGCAATTCGCAAACCAGGCGGTCCGGCTCAAGCTCAACGGCAAAATACAGGGGTTTGCAGCTGTCGTGCCCGCGCTGGCTCTCGGTGAGAAGCGCGTCCGGAACCCGGAGGCAATAAACGCCTTCCACGGCGGCGGCCTCCAGCCGATCGTCCAGACAGGCCTTCACCCGTTCGTAGTCTTTCCCGCGAAGTTGATCGATGACGTATTGTTTCATGCCAGCGGTTGATATCACAGTTTATGAGGGCAGGCAAGGTTAACAAAAACACGATGTTAGGAAATACCTCCGCCGGACGGGCCTCGGATCCGGATCGGTTGTCAATGTCGGGCTCCTGTATCTTTTCTTTTGACTTCCGAACGCCGTATATTTATGATATCTCTCATATGAAACGAGTTATCGTCTCATCGTGCCCTGCAATCATTGCCCGTATATTCAAATCGTAGCACAGCATTTCATGTTTCACCCGGAGTGACTGGAGTCGAATGACCCGGACTGCGACCCTAGAAAAGTAGACGATCCGCAACTGGAGCCCGACCCCCTCTCCCCTCGCCTCCATTCCCGCTGCTCCTCCTCCTGTAACGGGGCTCCTTCAATATGAATCGGGCGGTATTCCCCCCAACAATCCAAAAGAGAGGTGATCTATGCAGAGACGACAAGTGATGATTGGAGCCATGTTAACTGCATTTCTGATGATGGTCGGGTGTGCGGCACTCCCGCCCAAGTCGGACTTCACGCCGCGCGATCTGAGCCCGATGGTCAATTCGGGCGAATATACTGCGAAAATTGACCAGTTTTTCGTCGTCATGGATGCCTCCTCCTCGATGAACGAGCCGTACAAGGGGAGTATCGACACCGGCCACCCCAAGTTTATCGTGGAAAAAGAAACGCTGAACCGAATGGCGCGGACCATGCCGGAGCTGGACATCACGGGCGGTTTGACCGCATTCGGTCTGAATCCGAGGCTTTCCGATGATCTCGCGATGACATTTTACGGCCCGGAGGCCTACTCGCGAGAAAGCTTCAGGGAAGGAATCGCGAAAGTAAAATCCGCTGGCGGAACGACCCCGATGGCGGTCGGCATCGATGAGGCGGGTCTGATGATGAAGGAAGCTCAGGGGCAAACGGCGATGATCGTCATCGGCGACGGTGAGGAAACCTCATACGACGCCGTCGCCTCCGCCAAGGCACTGAAAGCGGAAATGGGCGACCAGCTGTGCATCTATACGATCTGGGTCGGCTCCGATCCCAAGGGGAAAGAGCTGATGGATGGCCTGGCCGAGGCGGGCGGCTGCGGGTTTGCCACGACGGCCGATGCCGTCATGACCCAGGACGGCATGGCGAATTTTGTCGAGCAGGTCTTCCTGGCCCAAGCGCCCCCCAAACCTGTCGCGACCCCGCCGCCCGCGGCTCCGGCACCCAAGGTGACATGGATTCTGAGCGGGGTCAATTTCGATCTCGACAGCGCCGTCGTTCGCCCGGATGCCAAGGAAGTCCTGCAGAGGGATATCGCCATCCTGAAGGAAAACGCCCAGATCAATGTCGAGATCCAGGGGCATACGTGCGACTTGGGTGACGCCCGATACAACCAGATGCTCTCCGAAAGGCGCGCCCAGGCGGTAAAGGATTATCTCGTCAGCGAGGGAATCGATGCTTCCAGGTTGACCGCCAAGGGATACGGCGAGGAGCGCCCGCGTTTCCCCAATGACGGAGAGCCGAACCGCGCCCGCAACCGGCGCGTGGAAATGGTGCCCTTCGAATAACAAGCCGCACTCGTGAGGAACGTCGGCCTTCCGACCGCCCTCACCGGCACAAAAAAAAGCCCCGATTCCGGAGAATCCCGGAATCGGGGCTCATTCGACATCGAAGATCAGGTCTCTTCCACGGTGATGGCATCGGCTTCGCAGACTTCGACGCAGCTTTCGCAGCCGAGGCACTCTTCAGCATTGACCGGAACAGATTTCCCGTCCTGCATTTCGAATACCTCAACCGGGCAAACGTCTACGCACTCTTCGCAGCCTTCGCATTTCTCTTCGTCGACAACGGGGTTAAAAGCCATCTAAACGCCTCCTTTCAATTGTTTTATCGGTATGGCAATGACAATCGGCCATTGGATACCCGCATCGCGCAAGTCCTTATACCAATCGGATACCCGAGTCAAGCTCTCCGCCTTGAATTTTACACCCACGACCGAATACAACTCAATTTATTGTTTTTATTGTATATTTATTCTCAAAACCCAACCCGGCGCACGCCACTCTCATCCTACATCGAGATGGGCGATCCATACCCTTCCGGATGCCTCGAAAGCGGGGGCGGGCATTCTTCGACCCGACAGGCGAACCAGAAGGGCGGCCGGCCATTCCCCGCTGAAACGAAACGCTGAAATCCCGGTTGGCGGGGCTTCAGCCGCGACGGATCCGGAATCAGGTTCTGACGGGGGCGACTGGGTCAACCATTCGGCCAGCGTTTCGGGAAGGGGAGACTTCCCGCTTTCGATTCCGGCTGTGTCCAGGTCGACGGTCAGGCGACGGATGTCAACAGGCTCGACGCCCAGCAGCTCGACCATTTCCTCGAATACCGAAATGCAATCCGTTGCCAGCAACGTGATCGGGTCAACCGCCAGGTGGCCGGCGGCGGAGAGCGCCAGGACCGCCCATGCCTGAATCCGCTCCGTCAACTTGAGGGCGAACGGGTCGGGCAGCGCATCCAGCCGTCCGACTGATCCGACGGGCGTGCCCGGTTCCCTGGGATCGTCCGAAAGCCAGTGCTGAAGATCCTTTTCAGCGTTCTCCAGACCCTGCAGTTTCTCGGAAAGCTCGTTCCTGTGGCGATCCAGAACCTCGGCAAGCCCCAATACGACTTTGGCGTTCAGGAGTTCGTCAACTCCGCCTTCCCGCTTGCCGGCCGATGCCGATGAGCGGATCTCCGAACGGATGCCTGAAACCGAGGTGTCCGAGAAAAAGGGGATGTCCCCTGTGTGCATGCGGAAATATCGCAGGTCCTTTTCAGTCAAGGCCGCCCCCCATCCGGTTACGGAACCGATCGTATGCCTGACAGCGTCATCCTGCTCGGGGTGGGGGCAGATCGTCTTCAGCAGGCCGTCCGACTCAAGGCGGTTCAACTGTCCGCTGGCAACCTCGGTCGTCGTCAGGATGTGGAACCGGCCGAAGCATCGGTGAAGCGCCCTGGCCGCGGCGGTGGTCACGTCGGTAAACGGGAAATAGAATGTCTGCATGGGTTCCTCGGGTTGATTCTCCTCCGGGGTCCATAAATCCCGGGGCGGATCAGGTCGGTGGGTCAGGAGTCCGTCACTTTCCGGTCCTTCACGATGACGCCCCTTTGGCGCAGCTCCTCCCTCAGGAGGTCCGCGAGATCCCAATCCCGGGTTCTCCTGGCCTGTTCGCGGCGGGCCATCAGTTCCTCGATGCCGTCCGGGGCCCGGCCGACATTGAAATCGAAGATGCCCAGAACGCCGTCGAGCCTCTTGAAGGCTCCGATGACCTGCCGCGCGCCGTCGGCGTCGAGGCCGCCTGTCGACAGCAGGCCGTTGACCTGGCGCACGACCTTGAAGAGGACGGCGATGGCCGCCGAGACGTTGAGATCGTCGTCCATTGCGCGGCTGAAACCGGTCCTCAAATCGTAGAGCATCTGGTCGAGTTCCGGGCAGGGACGGCCCCCGTCCAGGGTTTCGAGAGCGAGGAGGCATTCATCGAGACGCCGAAGAGCGGCCCTCGCATTGGCGAGCCGAGCCGGAGAGTAGGCCAGCGGCTTCCGGTAGTGCGTTGCGAGCAGCCAGAAGCGGGCGGCCCGGGCCGGGGTGCCGCCTTCCAGGAGCCGATCCAGATCTTCGGGGATGTGGTCTCCTCGAATGACATCGCAGTGGAGCCAAAAACGCGCCAGGGGCTTTCCGGTCGCCGAGGTGGCGATCGCGATTTCATTTTCGTTGTGCGGGAAAATGAGGTCGCGCGAGCTGACGTGGATATCGAAGGTGTCCCCCAGGAGGCTCATGGCCATGGCCGTCGACTGGATGTGCCACGACGGCCTCACGTTTCCCCACGGCGTTTTCACGAAAAGTCCCCGCTTCAGCTCGGAAAGCTTCACCCGCTTGAGGAGGGTGAAATCCCTGGGGTTGTCCTTGTCGTAATCGTCCAGATCGACCGTGTGGCCCAAGCGCATTTTGTTGAGATCGATGCCCGAAAATCTTCCGTACCCCTCGAACCGGGAGATGTCGAAATAAAGCGACCGCAACTTTTCGTAGGCCACTCCTTTGCTGACGAGCCGTTCGGCCAGACGGACCATGTCGTCCAGATGCTCACGGGTCCGGGGGTAGGCATCCGCGGGACTGACGCCCAAGGCGGCCAGATTCTCGCGGAATTTCCGGATATGCCTTTCGGTGAAAACGTCCAGACTCTCTCCAGCGGCTTCGGAACCCAGAATGGTGTTGTCGTCCAGGTCGGTGATGTGGATCACCTGCTGGACCTGAAAATCCCGGTACTCCAGGTAGCGTCGCAGCAGGTCCGCGAAAACGAAGCGCCTGCACTCTCCCAGGCTCATGGGCGCGTGGGCGGTGGGGCCGCTCGTGTAGAGGGTGACGCGCCCGGGTTTCAGGGTCACCAGCGGAGAGTGGACGCGGCCCAGCGTGTTGAACAGGTGCAGATCGGCCTTTTCGGGAAGTGTGAAGAGGGGGGTACTCAGATACCGTTCCCCGCTGTCCGGGAGGATGGCCACGATCGTTCCGCTTTCCATCCGGCCGGCTTCCCCGAGGGCGGCGGCCAGCGCCGCGCCGCTGCTCATGCCGACGAAGAGGCCTTCCCTGAGCGCCAGCTGCCGGGCGGTTTCAAACGCCGATTCGTCGTCGACATGTACCTTGAGATCGATGCGCCGCTTGTCGAAAATCTCGGGGCAGTAGGATTCCTTCAGATTCTTCAGCCCCTGGATGGCATGCCCCATGTAAGGCTCCACGGCGACGATGCGAATCGCCGGGTTGAGCTCCTTCAGCCGGGCTGAGATCCCCATCACCGTGCCGGTCGTGCCCATGGTGGCCACGACGGCGCCGACCTCGCCCCCGGTCTGCTCCCAGATCTCCCGGGCGGTGCCGTGGTAGTGGGCCATGCAGTTGGCCGGGTTGTTGTACTGATCGGTCATGAAATAGGCGCCCGGATTCTCCCGGACGAGCCGATAGACCTCCTCGATGGCGCCGTCGGTGCCCAGATGTCCGGGGGTCAAAAGCAGTTCCGCGCCTCGGGCCCGAAGGATTTTCTGCCGCTCCTGGCTCACGTTTTCAGCCATGGCCAGCAGTAGCCGGTATCCCTTGACGGCGCAGACCATGGCGAGCCCGATGCCGGTGTTGCCGCTGGTGGCTTCGATGACGGTCTTCTCCGGGGTCAGCTCGCCGCTTTTCTCCCCCGCCTCGATCATGAACAGTGCGGCCCGATCTTTGATGGAGCCGCCTGGATTCATGTATTCCAGCTTGGCCAGCACTCTGACATTCGGGTTGGGGTTGAGATGCCGGATTTCCACCAGCGGCGTGTTTCCAATGTGGTCGAGCAGGGAGTAACTCATGATCATCCATTCTGCGCTCTGCAGGCTGCCGATGACAGCCGGCGAGCAGTCCTCAGGAGATGGAGGGGGCCCCGGTGCCGCTGGCGGCCGGCGGTTTGGACCGGTCTGCCATCCAGTCATCCAGGATGCGGCGGACCTGGGTTTCGACCGACGGGATATCCCCGGAGGCATCGAGGATCCGATACCGGTGGGGTTCGGACGTCGCCAGTGAGAGATAGCCGGCACGGACCTTTTCGTGGAAGGTGATCGTTTCCGACTCGAACCGCGACTCCGCGGCGGCTCTGACGCCGTTCTGGAGTTGTCGCCAGGCCCGGGAAAGTCCGACCCGAGGCGGCAGATCGAAGAGGAGCGTCAGGTCCGGCTTGAGGTTGTCCAGCATCAACCCGTGGAGATCCTCCACCAGGTCCCGTCCGAGTCCTCTGGCAATGCCCTGATAGACGATCGTCGCGTCGACGAATCGGTCGCAGACCACCGTGCGGCCGGCTTCCAGGGCCGGCAGGATCTTTTCCCTGGCGTGCTGGGTGCGGTCCGCGAAATAGAGAAGGAGTTCGGTATGCGGATGGATGTCCCGACTTTCCGGATCCAGGAGGATTTCACGGATCCGGCGGCCGATCCCTGTTCCACCGGGTTCCCGGGTCACCAGGCAGTCGTGGCCCCGCCGCTTCAGCAGATCGACGACGAAGGGCATCAGAGTGGATTTGCCGGCGCCTTCGATGCCTTCGAGCGTAATGAACATCCGTTGTGGATTTCGCTGTGCGGACATCATTCGGTCTCATCCGGTTTGGGCATGAGGAAATGACGCCCCAGCAGACGATGATATCCGGTCCAGGTGTCGGAAGGGTCTTCCTTGGCCATGAATTCGCGAATGGCGTTCACCTTGGAGTCCATCTCGTCGATAAAGTGAAGCAGAACGGCCTCCAGCGTCTTCGGCGGCTCCAGGGCGCCGAACTCCCTTTCCCCATGGTGGCTGACGATCATGTGCCGCAAAAGGTCCGCCTGCCCGGGCGGAACATCGGGCAGGGACGCCAGTTTGGCATCGATGATCTGGAGCCCGATCACGATGTGGCTCAGCAGCCGGCCGCGGCTGGAGTAGTCCAGAGCGGTCTCGTAGTCGAATTCCTCGGTCTTGCCGATATCGTGAAGGATCGCGCCGGCCACGAGGAGATCCCTGTCGATGCCGCTGTAATGGGCGGCGATCCTGTCGGCGAGGACCGCCATGGATAGGCAGTGGACCAGGAGCCCGCCGAGATAGGCGTGGTGCATCATCTTGGCGGCCGGTGCCCGCCGGAACCGCTCGACGAAAGCCGCATCCGCCCACAACTGCTCGAAGAGCGCCTTGAGCCACGGGGTTTCCATGGACGCCGTCAACCGCTGCAATCGATCCAAGAGCGCGTCCACGTCCATCGAGGTGGAGGGGAGAAAATCGGCGGCTTCGACAGCCTCCTCGCCGAGCTTTTCCAGGGAGCGGACCACCACCTGAAGCGTTCCCTTGTATTCGGAAACCGTGCCGTTGATCCGCACCGGATCCCCGGTTCGCAGACCGAAGGACGCCGAACCTTCCACATCCCACATGACCGCCGCCACGCTCCCGGTCTTGTCGGAGAGCACCAAGGAAAGGTAGGGGCTGCCGTCCCGCTTCTGGGACATGCGTTTGTCGGACACCCGGAACACATCGTCCAGGTTTTCGCCCGGCGTCAACGTGTCGACAAATCTCTTTTTCATCGAATATTCCGCCTGAGGTTTCAGAAGGGTTCGCTCGTGGGTACGGTCGAATCGGTCAGCCGCTCCGTATTTTTGAGGACGCGAGGGAGGGTCGGGCAATATCCCATTGCGCCAAGTCCTTCAGGACTTCGTAGTCCGTCATGTCGCATTTGATGGGGGTGATCGATATACAGTCTTCCTCGAGGGCATGTCCGTCGACATCGCCGCTGGCGTCGAAAGTCTGGAGATCCGCCCCCTGCCAGTAATACGTCCGGTTTCTTGGATCGGTTCGCTTCTCGAAGCATTCGGACAGCGTCCGGATCCCCTGGCGGCTGACTCGGATCCCCGAGATCGTTCCGATCGGAAGGCCGGGCAAGTTGACGTTCAGAAAGGTGCCGAAGGGAAGTCCTCTCTGCCGGACCCGCTCGGCGAGCGTCTCGACGAACCCCGCCGCCCCATCGAAAAGGCTGTCGTCCTGGGAGGCCATGGAGACCGCGAGTGCGTGAAGCCCGTAAAGTGCCGCCTCCTTGGCCGCCGCTACAGTCCCGGAGTAGTTGATATTGACGCCCACATTCGGGCCCGGGTTGATGCCGGAGACCACCACATCCGGTCGTTCGGACAGGAGTTCGACCACACCGAGTTTGATGCAGTCCGCGGGGGTTCCGCTGACGGCGAAACCTTCGCAGCCGCCGGGTAGGGTCACTCGCGACGCGCGCAGCGGCTGGTGAAGGGTAATGCCGTGTCCCACGGCGCTTCGTTCCCGGTCCGGCGCCACCACCGTTACCCGATGCCGCTGGCCGAAGTGGCGGACCAGCGCCATCAGGCCCGGAGCATAAATACCGTCGTCGTTGGTCAACAGTATGTTCATGAACATTCAGGCTTCATGCAGTAGCGTTCTAAGGTGAAAGCAGGCCTTCCTATACTTAAAAAACAGCTCTCGCGCAAGGCGGGTCCCCAGGGGACACGAAAGATTCCAAGCCCTTCCCCGGCAGCCGTCCGGATCCGCCGGCATCTTGACATTTGAGGGGTAGTCCGGTTTAAGAGGATGGATCCGGAGGCGCCAGCCGGCGTGGTTCGCAGCGCAGAAACCCGACGCCTTCCCACCGGATCGTCAACCCCTTTGACCAACGCCGAGCCCATGAACCTGCTTTTCTACCGATACTTTGGGTACCTCCCCCTCCTGGGGTTCCTCGCGACCTTTTGCCTTTTCGTTCGGGTTCATCCCCTGGGCGCCCAGGATACCGAAGCGCTCGAACGGGGTCTCTTCCAGCAGGACGAGTCGGTACCGTGGGAAATCGTGGCCGACGAAGTCAGCTACGACGACCGGACCGAAACCTACATCGCAGCCGGCAACGTCGAGATCTTCCAGCAGGACCGGCGGCTCAGCGCGGATTACGTCCGATTCAACCATCTGACCTTCGAGGCGCGGGCCCGCGGCCACGTCGTGCTCCGGGTGGGGCCCGACCTTCTCATCGGCGAGGAGATGGAGCTCAACCTCAGAACGCAGACCGGCCGGGTCATCGACGGAACGATCTTCCTTTCGGACAACCACTTCTACATCCAGGGCGACCGCATCGAGAAGCTGGGACCGGACGCCTACGAGGTGGAGCGGGCGACCGTCACGAGCTGCGACGGCGAGACGCCGGACTGGAAGATCACCGGCCGGAGGATCAACATCACGGTCGAAGGCTACGGCGTGATCCGGCACGCGGCGGTCTGGGCGCGAAGAGTGCCCCTCGCCTATGCACCGGTCATGGTGTTTCCGGCCAAGCGCAAACGCCAGACCGGCCTTCTCTTCCCGGAGTTCGGGGAATCCGACCGGAAGGGCACCGAATACCTGCAACCCTTTTTCTGGGCCATCAACGAACCCTCGGACGCGACTTTCTACGAACACTACATGAGCCAGCGCGGCCACAAGGTCGGTGCGGAGTACCGTTACCTGCTGGACGAGTCCTCGAGAGGGACCGTCATGTTCGATTACCTGGAGGACCGGCAGGTGGATGACGGCGTGGACGACAACAGCGACCGGTGGGGGTATACCGGCGACAATTTTCTCCGCACCAACTCGGACCGCTACTGGTTCCGGATGAAGCACGACCAGGCGCTTCCCTATGGATTCTCCGGACGGCTGGATCTGGACCTCGTGAGCGACCAGGACTACCTGACGGAGTTTCGCAGAGGCATGACCGGTTTCGATGCCTCACAGGAATACTTCGAGAATGCCTTCGGAAGGGAATTGGAGGACTACACCGAGCGGGTCCGGACCAACAGCCTGGTGCTCAGCCGCTACTGGCAGCGCTTCAGCGTCAATGCGGGCAGCGTCTGGAACGACGATCCCGCCGCACGCCAGAACCAGCCGATCGTGGGGCGGCCCGGGGTATCCATGGACGACACCAGCCTCCACCGCCTGCCCTTCGTCGAGTTCGATGCCATCCGCCAGCCCGTGGGCGCCACTCCGCTCTTCTGGAACATGCAGAACGAGTATTCGTATTTCTACAGCGATGACAACAGCAGGGCCCACCGTGTCGACCTCTATCCACGCGTCTCCTGGCCTTTCCGGCTTCTGACCGCTCTTTCCGTCGAGCCGTCGGCGGGCCTCCGGCAGACCGCATGGTGGGTCGATGAATACCAGGACAACGTGGCCGGCGAATCGGACAAGGCCAAGGAGGAATACCGCACCCTCTACGACCTCAAGCTGGACACCTCCACCGAGCTGGGTCGAGTGTTCCGTCTCGAGGGCGAAGGGATGGACGCCCTCCGCCACACCCTGAGGCCCCGGGTCGTCTATGAATTCATCCCCGACGAAGACCAGGACGACCTTCCCGCCTTCTTTTCGGTGGACGAGAACGGCCGGGCGAGGGCCCTGAGGGACGGCGTCAACCGCATCGACCGGAAACACCTGGTCACCTATTCACTGGTTCAGAACCTCACGGCCCGCTACAGGAGAACTTCCGGTGACGACGACGATCCGGAAATCGGTTATGCCTACCGGAGTCTGGGCCGCCTCGAGTTGAGCCAAAGCTACGACATTTTCGAGGCCGGCGAAGACGATCCTCTGAAACGGCGTGATCGGGGCGAAGGAAGAAAGCCCTTTCTTCCCGTAACGGCAGATCTCGAACTCTACCCGACGCGCAACCTGACGTTTACCGGCGAGACCAGCTGGGACCCCTACGACAACCGCTTCGTCACGAGGGATGCGGCCGTTTCATGGAGCAGCCGGAGGGGCGACTGGGTGCGGGCCGAATACCACTATGACGAAACCGATGTGAACGATATCATCGAATCCGCCATCGGCAGCCTGAGCGTCCGGCTGCCTCATCGACTCACCCTTTACCTCAGCCACGAACACGATCTGGAAAGGGACGAACGGATCGAGTCGATGCTCGGAGTGATCTACGAGAGCCAATGCTGGGCCGTCGATTTCCGGTACACGCGGGAGGAGGACGACCAGGCGGTGGCGTTCATGGTCCGCCTGGTCGGTCTTGGAGAATTGGGAAACATTTGATTTCGATGGGACTCCCATCCGCATGTCGGGTGAATCATGCGCCCCGGACGGTGCGTTCATCTGCAAGTCAACACTTCTAAGGGGAATGGACATCGATCCTGGCGTCCGGCCCCTGTTAACCGGGCCGAATCCGGTCGGGCGCGAGACGGGATCCGCCCTTATCGCCCACCGGACCGGCGATGACAGGTTGTAGACGATGGAGACCCATTTGTGGAAACCGGCGTGGTACGTCATTCACACACGGAGCCGGTTTGAAAGCGTAGTGTACGACGGTCTGACCCGGAAGGCCGTGGACACCTTTCTTCCCAAAATTCCGCAGCGCAGCAAACGCCGGGACCGCCGGGTGATCCTGAGCATCCCGCTTTTTCCAGGTTACGTCTTCGTCCGTTCGGACCTGCATCCGGAACGCCACCTGGAGATCCTCAAGACCGTCGGTGTGGTGCGCCTGATCGGCAACAAGAACGGCCCCGTACCGGTCCCGGACGACACCATCGAATCCCTGCGCATCATGGTGAACGCGGAGGGGAACATCGAGACCGGGACCCGGTTCCATCCAGGTGATCGGGTCATCGTTGTCAGGGGACCCTTTGCCGGCGTCATCGGATTTTTCTCGAGCTACAGGGGAGGCGGACGGGTGGTGGTTCACATCGAGGCCCTCGGCCAGTTCGCCAGCGTCGAAGTGGACGAGGAAGACGTCGACCTCCTGCCCCCGGTGCGCGGCGATCGCTGAACCCGGCGAGATCCCCCTTCCCTCCCCCGGGCGATCCATTGCATGCAGGATTGCCCGGCCCGCAGGCCCCCGGACGCTTCCCATGACGAGGTCCAAGGGACCGGGGCGGATCGGAAGTCCTTTTTTTTCCGCATATTATTGTCGACCGACGGCCGGTTGATCTTGACGAACATGCCGTTTTTGTTTACATAAATTTGCGGAGAAATGCCGCTCACCAACGCCCGACGCCAAGGAGGCTCAATGAATAAACTCGAACTGATTTCCGCCCTCAAGACGGAAGCGAATATTTCGAAGGCTGAAGCCGCAAAGGTGGTTCAGCTGTTCTTCGACAACATGGCGGAAGCCATGGCCCAGGGGGAGAGGGTGGAAATCCGGGGCCTTTGCAGCTTCTATGTGAAAGAATACCGAAGCTACACGGGGCGCAATCCCAAGACCGGTGCGAAGGTCATGATCAAGCCCAAGAAACTGCCATTTTTCAAATCCGGAAAAGAACTGAAGGAGCGGGTGGACCATCCGTAATTCAGCCGTGGAACCCTTCGACCCACAGGCCGTCGGGGGATTGGCTCGAATCCGGGGCCAGGAGGCCCCTGTTCGAATCCTGAAGACGTTTCTCGAAAGGAAACGACTCCCCCATGCCCTTCTGTTTTCCGGAATCGATGGGATCGGAAAATTCACGACGGCCCGGCTATTCGCAACGGCCGTCCTATGCGAGAGACGGGAGGCGGGAATGGAGGCCGCCTTCGACAGTTGCGAGCGATGCCGATCCTGCCGATTGGCGGCGACCGGAAATCATCCGGATCTTCAGATCATCGAGCCCGAAGGTTCGATCACTCGCATCGGTCGAATTCGGGAGCTTTTGAGCATCTTTGCCCTGAAGTCCCATGCCGGCGGCTATCGGGTGGCCATTCTCCGGGATGCCCCCGCAATGAACCCCGAAGCGGCCAATGCATTGCTGAAGATATTGGAAGAACCGCCGGAACGCAGCCTGTTGATATTGACGGCGGACCGCGTTTCCGACCTTCTGCCGACCATTGTCTCCCGGTGCCAGTCCGTTCGTTTCCGCCCTCTTGACAGGGAAACCCTCGAACGCCTGCTTTCCGAACTCGCCGGTGTGGATCGACGCGAGGCGGAAGTGCTTGCCTTCCTGGGTCGGGGAAGCAGTTCCGCCGCGCTGACCCTGCACGCCGAGGGGTGGATCCGACGTCGGGAATGGCTGATGGACCGGTTCGAGAATCTGGCGGAATCATCGGTCGCGGAGCGGCTCGCTCTCGCAGAGCTGCTCAGCAGGGACCGCCGGCAGCTGGCCATCACTCTCGAAATGGCCGCCGGCTGGTTCAGGGACCTGGCCGTAGCGCAGGCCGCACCGGAGTCCGTGGAAAACAAGGATCAGGCCGATCGCATCGGTCGCTGGTCCGCCCGCCTGGATCCAGATCGAATTCAGGCCGTGCTCGAACTCATTCTGAAAGCATCGCGGTCGCTCACCGGGAACCTGAATACCCGGCTGACCGTTGAGGTGCTGCTCATGCGAACGGCAGCGCTGTTGGGAGCCGTATGAAAAAGATAGTTGGTGTTCGTTTCAAACCCGCCGGGAAGGTCTATGACTTTGACGGTGGCGCGTTTGTGTTGTCAGCCGGTGATCCCGTCATCGTGGAAACGGAAAACGGCCTGGGCTTCGGCATCGTGGCCGTGCCGCCGGTGATGGTCGAGGAAGACCGGGTCGGCAAACTTCTGAAAAAAGTCTACCGCATGGCCGGAGACAAGGATTTCGTCCAGCTGGAAAGCAACCGGAACAACGAAAAACAAGCCCATGCTTACTGCATCGAGTGCATCAGAGAGCTGTCCCTCAAGATGAACCTCTTCGAGGTCGAGAGCAATTTCGACGGCACGAAGATGACATTCTTCTTCACCGCCGAGGGACGGGTCGATTTTCGCCAGCTCGTGAAGATGCTGGTTCGGAAACTGGGCACCAAGGTGGAAATGCGGCAGGTGGGAATCCGCAATCAGGCCAAGATGTGCGGCGGGATCGGCCGGTGCGGAAGGGAAATCTGCTGCTCCAAGTTCATCGAGAAATTCAGCCCGGTTTCGATACGGATGGCCAAGGAGCAAGGCCTTTCCCTGAATCCGACCAAAATATCCGGTCAATGCGGCCGGCTGATGTGCTGTCTGACCTACGAGTACGAAACCTACAAGGAGCTCAAAGCCAAATTCCCGAAAATCGGCAAGAACGTCAATACCACCCAAGGCCGCGGAAAGGTCGTGCGCCACCACCTGAACAGCGATCGTTTCGTTGTCCGACTGGCCGAAGGCCAGGAGGTCGAGCTCGGGCTCGACGAGGTGATCAAAGAGAAAGAGCAGGACCGATGACAAAGCGATTCTACATCACCACACCGATCTACTATGTCAACGCCAAACCGCATCTGGGTCATGCCTATACCACCATCGTCGCCGACGTGGCGGCCCGCTACCACGACATGACGGGAGAGCCCTCCTATTTCCTGACCGGCACCGACGAACACGGCGACAAGATCGTGCTGGCCGCCAGGGAAAACGGAATGAGCCCCAAACAATACGCGGATGACGTCAGCCGGCAGTTTCGCGAACTGTGGCCGGAGCTGGGCATCCGCAATGATGACTTCATCCGGACTACCGAGCCCCGGCATGTTTCCGTCGTGGAAAAAATCCTCCAGCGGATTTACGACAAGGGGGAAATCTACTTCAGCGAATACGAAGGATTGTATTGCTACGGCTGCGAACGGTTCTATACCGAGCGGGAACTGGTCGACGGCAAATGCCCCGACCACGACAGAGCTCCCGAAATCATCAAGGAATCCAATTACTTCTTCAGAATGAGCCGCTACCAGGACTGGCTTGTCGATCACATTCGGCAGAATCCCGACTTCATCCGTCCGGAACGGTACCGGAACGAAGTCCTGGCCTTCCTGCGAGAACCCCTCGAGGATCTGTGCATCTCACGGCCGAAGTCCCGGCTGCAGTGGGGGATCACCCTGCCCTTCGACCAGGAATTCGTCTGCTATGTCTGGTTCGACGCGCTGCTCAACTATGTCTCGGCCCTGGGGTATCCTGACGGGCAGCTTTACCGCGAATACTGGCCCCACGCGCAGCACCTGGTCGCCAAGGACATTCTCAAACCGCATGGTATATATTGGCCCGCGATGCTCAAGGCGGCGGAAATTCCGGTTTACCGGCATCTCAACGTCCACGGTTACTGGAATGTGGATCAGACCAAGATGTCCAAGACCATCGGCAACGTCGTCGAACCGCTGTCCCTGAAAAACATATACGGGCTCGACGCTTTCCGTTTTTTTCTGATGCGGGACATGGTGTTCGGGCTGGATTCCAATTTTTCGGAAGCGGCGCTGGTTCAGCGGATCAACTCGGATCTGGCCAACGATCTCGGGAATCTGTTCTCACGGGTCATCACCATGGCCCATAAATACTTCGACGGCGTCGTGCCGCCCCTGGATGCTTCGGCGGACCGGGAGATCCAGCTGGGTATCGAGGCGGCGGTCGCCAGAACGCTCGTCGACTTCGAGCGGTACATGGAAAACTTCGAGTTCCACAAGGCCCTTCAGTCGATCTGGGAGCTCATCGGCCAGATGAACAAGGGTATCGATGTATCGGCTCCCTGGCTCCTGGCCAAGAAATCCTCCACCCGCCGGCAGCTGGAGGCCGTCATCTACAATCTGCTCGAAGGTTTGAGGATCATCGCCGGGCTCATCTATCCAGTGATGCCCCAGACCGCCGCCACCATGCAAAAGCATCTGGGCCTGGATGCGGATAAACCCTTCTACCGGCTGGAACACCTGCGAAAATGGCGAAGCCTGCCTGCCGGTACCCGGCTTCCCAAATCGACAACACTCTTTCCGAGGATCGACATGACCGGCAAGATCAATGCTTCCGAAAACCCGGACTCCGACTCAGAATCCGCGCCGCCGCTCAAGCCCCAGGTGGGAATCGAGGACTTCGCCAAACTTGACCTGCGCGTGGGAAAGGTCCTCGAGGCGGAATCGATCCCCAAGGCCAAAAAACTACTGAAACTGCTGGTCGACATCGGAGAAAAACGAACGATCGTCTCCGGCATCGCGGGGTCGTATTCACCTGAAAATCTGGTCGGCAGGCAGGTGATCGTCATCGCCAACCTGAAGCCCGCAAGGATCATGGGCGTGGAATCCAACGGCATGCTGTTGGCGGCCGTCGACGGTCCGAGCGTCGTCACGGCCACGCTGGACGGAAAGGTCAGACCGGGAACGCGCGTCAGCTGACGCCGGTCAACAACCGGAGAAGCCGGTGCAGATCCTGAATCGCATCAAAAAAGCCATCATCGGTCGTTGGCGCGGGAGAGACCCGGAGTCGCGTCAATCCCGGCGTCCGAGCTGGCGGGAGTACCAGAGTCGACTTGGCTCCAGCAGGCGGACAAGACCTCGGGGGCGGCGGCTGCTGGTCCTTGCCCCGGCCCTGCTGCTCGCCCTGGCGGGCCTGTACGGTCTGGTCGGCGCCATCGGAACCCCCTTTCAGACGGGAAAACCGGATCTGTCCGCAAACCAGGATCCGGTTGGGCGGCAACCTGCCGGAGCGGTCCTGGACAAATCCGATGTCCAGGACCTGTTGGCCGGAGAGCCCCTGTCGCAGCTTATCCAACCCCGGTTCACGGTTCGATTCGGCGCCCGCCGTCTGGTGGTGGAGACCACCATCGATCCGGAGCTTCAGGCATCGCTGGTCAACAGCTTCGACACCCGTCACTCGCGGTATATCGCCATCGTGGTCATGAATCCCGAAAACGGGGAAATCCTGGCCCTCGCCGGCTTCGATCGGAACAATGCCGACGGAAATCCCTGCATTGGCAATCCTTTCCCGGCGGCCAGCATCTTCAAGATCGTGACGGCGGCCGCCGCGGTTGAAAAGCACGGATACCGGGCGGGAACGCCTCTTGCCTACAACGGCGCCAAGCACACCCTCTACAAGTCCCAATTGAAGGAAGTCAAAAACCGATACACCCGCAATACGACGCTGGAGGACGCCTTTGCCCAGTCGGTCAACCCGGTGTTCGGGAAGCTGGGCGCCCATGCGCTGGGCCGGGAGACTCTTCAGCATTTCGGAGAGGCATTTGGATTCAATCAGAAGATTCACTTCGAGATCCCGACGGCGACCAGTCCGCTCAAGGTAGACGACGAGCCCTACCATTGGGCGGAGGTGGCCAGCGGATTCAACCGGGACACCCAGATATCGGCGCTTCATGGGGCGCTGCTGGCGGCGAGCCTCGTGAACGGGGGAGCGATGATGGAGCCGACCATCATCCGGTGCATCACGGACGAAACCGGCAGCGAGCTTTACCGGAATCAGACGACCGAGATGAGCCGCCCGGTTTCCGCGACGACCACCTCGGTGCTCAAACGCCTGATGGCGGAGACCATTCAGAGCGGCACGGCCCGGAAAGCCTTCAGGGGATATCAGAAGGACAAGGTTCTCTCGGGGGTGCGGATCGGCGGCAAGACCGGCTCGATCGACAACGCCAGCCACGACGCCCGCCTGGACTGGTTCGTAGGGTATGCCGAAGATCAGAGCGAAAAGCAAAAAATCGCTGTGGCGGCCATTGTCGCCCATGTCGACTACATCGGAAAGCGGGCCGCCGAGTATGCGCGAGGGGCGATCGTCACATATTTCCAGTCGAGATCCGGCACCTGAACCCGGGCGGGACTCCCAGGGAAGGTGAATCCGCATGCGGATCCCGTTGAACCCACTCCAGGAAAACGACCTACCATGAGCCAACTTCCTCCCTGTATCGGCATCATCCCTGCGCGTTACGGGTCGACCCGGTTTCCGGGCAAACCCCTGGCGGAGATCCTGGGGAAGCCCATGGTCGTCCGCGTCTTCGAGCGCGCCCGCCGATGCAGCGCCTTGGCGCGCGTCGTCCTGGCGACCGACGACCACCGGATTGCAGACGCGGCGAAAGCCTGGAAGGTCCCTGTCGTCATGACCCGAACAGACCATCCCAGCGGAACGGATCGCGTGCTGGAGGCAGCCGAATCCCTGGGCGTTCCCGAGAACGCCGCGGTTGTGAACATCCAGGGCGACGAGCCGGCGATCGATCCCTCCATGCTCGACGAGGTGATCGGACCGTTCCGCAACCGGCTCGTGCAGGTGGCCACACTGGCGGCCCCGATGGACGCCGCGGACGGCGACGATCCGAACCAGGTGAAAGTGGTCATGTCCCAAAGCGGAAGGGCGCTGTATTTTTCCCGTTCGGTCATACCGTTCTTCAGGGACGGAAAGCCTTCCGGGTATCACCGGCACATCGGCCTTTACGCCTTCCGGATGGCTGCCCTTCGCCGATTCGCCGCGATCGGCCCCGGTCGCCTGGAATCCATCGAAAAACTTGAGCAACTGCGCTTTCTGGAACACGATATTCCCATTCAGGTCGTGGTAACGGAGCACACCTCGATGGGTGTCGACCGGCCCGAGGATATCGCAACCGTCAGCCGCATCATTCGGCAACAGGAAAGGGATTGGGTTTTATGATTCGGTCAATCGACAGATTCCGCCGGCGATTCCGCTGGCTTAGAAGGCTCGCCTCCGCTCTGAAGACTCCCGTCTATTTCGGCCGATGTCTGGACAACATGCCGGACGGCGTTTTCGTATTCTTCCCCGTACGATCGACGATGATCAGTTGCGGTCTGACGGGCATCGTAGCCTACAAGCAGCGGCGCATCGACCCGCAGCCGGTCGACATCGAAGGGCTGGAACAGGCAGTCGCGGCCCTTCCCAGCGGAAGGGCGGCCAGCTGCGCCGCCGAGGAAAAGCCCCTTGGAGCCTGCTATCTGGGAGGGCAAATGACGGTCGGCGACCTCCTGAACCGGGTTCGAGACTACAAGACCCAGGCGGCCTTTTATCAGATCTTCTCGAGCCCGGATCTCCAGAAGCGCCTGCGGGCGGTGGCGTCCGGGCTCAAGGCCGTACTCGACCGACAAACCGCCTTCTTTTCCCGGGAGATGGGGAGGCTCGGCAAGGAAGAGGTGGCCATGATTGCGGATGTTCTCGAGGTGCTCAAGGATACGATCTGGTGCCTCGAGAAGGAAGTCCTCGAAAACGTCGACAAAACCCGTGGGCTCATGGACCCGGAGCTGCCCATGGACAGGTCGTCCACGGTGGAGCTGTTCTACCACCTCAACCGGGTGCTCAACAGCATCGACCGTCTGGAGGTCCGGGGCCGGGACTCTGCCGGTGTTTCGATTCTCCTCATGGTGGACGAACAGGCGTGCAGGGTATTCGAAAGGATGCTCGAGGGCCGCGCGAAGGCGGATCCCCTGGCGGATCTGGAAAAGCGGGCCGACAAGGGAGTCCTGATCAATCGGAGCGTGCGCTTCCATGCCGCTGGCGCGGAAGCAGGCGCCCCTCTGGTTTCAATCCTCCTGACTTACAAGGTCGCGGCGGAAATCGGCCGGTTGGGAGACAACATCCACTTCCTCCGGAAGCAGATTCAGAGCGATCCGGTATTGCAGCTTCTGGCGTTGCAGCCACACGTCTACTCGACCATCTCCTCCCACACGCGCTGGGCATCGGTTGGCGCCATCAACGAAGCCAACTGCCACCCCGTGGATGCACGCACGGTCAACGACCCTCACGAAGCGCCGGCTCCCATCCACGTCTGTCTGAACGGAGACATCGACAACTTCATTGCATTGAAGGCCTCGTTCGAATCCTTGGGGGATCGAATACCCGAGGAAATCACCACGGATACCAAGATCATTCCATTGCAGATCCGCCGCTACCTGGTGGAAGGCCATTCAGTGGAAGAGGCCTTTCGCCGGGCGGTGTGCGATTTCGAGGGTTCGCACGCCATCTCCATGCACACGCCGCTGGCGCCAGGGAAGCTGTTCCTGGCGCAGCGTGGAAGCGGACAGGCCGTCTTTGTGGGGATTTCCCCGGATCACTATATGCCCGCATCGGAGGTTTACGGGTTTATCGAAGCCACCCGCCACTTCCTGAAGATGGACGGAGAATCCATTGTCCAGGGAATCGACGGCCCCACCCAGGGGCAGATCATCATTCTGGATCAGAACTCCCAGGGCGGGCTGTCGGGGATCCGGTCGCTGCGGTATGACGGCACCCCCGTCGACATCAGCGAAGCGGATATCAAGACCACGGAGATCACCTCCCGGGACATCGACCGTCAGGATTTTCCTCACTATTTCCTGAAGGAAATCAGTGAATCACCACTCTCTGTCGAGAAAACGCTGCTCAACAGATGGAAGATCCACCCCCAGGTGGCCGACCTGAGGGTGGTGTCCCTGGATCGATCCATCTTCCCCGAAAAGCTGGAAGCCGCTTTCAAGAAAGGCCGGATCCGGCGGATCTATTTTGTGGGCCAGGGAACGGCCGGAGTCGCGGCAGCAGCCTGCGCCGATGTGATCCGGTTCTATCTGGACGACCCCACCCTCCCGGTCAGCGCCCTCAAGTCGTCCGAACTCAGCGGTTTTCTGCTGGAAGCCTCCGACAGGGGCAATGCCATGTCCGACGCCCTGGTGGTGGCCATCAGCCAGTCGGGAACCACGACCGACACCAACCGGGCCGTGGACATGGTGCGGGACAGGGGGGCTTTTACCCTCGCCATCGTCAATCGGCGCGACTCGGACCTCACCTTCAAGGTCGACGGTGTCATGTACACGAGCAGCGGACGCGACATCGAAATGTCCGTGGCATCCACCAAGGCGTTCTATTCCCAGATCGTGGCCGGCATTCTGGTGGGGCTTCAGATCGCTCGAACGACGGGCAGGCGGTCCGAACGATTCGTATCCGATGAAATACAGCAGCTGCTCGACCTGCCCGCGGCCATGCGCAAGGTGATCGCCATGGCCGATCGCATCGGGGAGTCTGCCCGGCGCCTGGCCACCCGCAAGACCTACTGGGCGGTGGTCGGCAGCGGCCCCAACAAGGCCGCGGCCGATGAAATTCGAATTAAATTAAGCGAGTTGTGCTACAAGACGATCTCATCGGACTTTGTGGAGGACAAGAAGCACATCGACCTCTCCTCCGAACCTCTCATCATCGTCTGTGCCGCTGGGGCGCGGGGAACGGTCATCGGCGATCTCGCAAAAGACACCGCCATCTTCAAAGCCCACAAGGCCGCGCCGGTAGTGATCGCGGACGAAGGAGAAACCCGTTTCACCCCCCACGCGGAGGATGTCTTTCATGTTCCGGCCGTTGAGGAGCACCTCGCCCCGATCCTGAATACCCTGGTGGGTCACCTGTGGGGGTATCAGGCGGCCCTGACCATCAACGAAGGATCCCGGTTTCTCTTCGAATTTCGGGATGAGGTGCGGCAGGCCATCGAAACTCGCCACCTACAGGGAATGGATGTATATGAGATCGTTCTCGAAAAGTCCTTCCGCCAGATGTTTGCCGAATTCTACGCCCGATTTCGGAAGCGCAAGCTCGAAAACCGGTTCCCGTCGGCCATGGGGCTGGAGGCCGCATCGGATCTGACGCTCCTGCTCAAATATCTTTCCGGGCGTCTTCCGGTCCTGGATTTTGAAATCGATTTCGGTCGAATGGGAACCGCTCGCAATATCCTGGACACCTTCTTCTCGACCATCGGCGGTTGCATCAATGCCATGGCACGCCCCGTGGATGCGATCAAGCATCAAGCCAAAACCGTGACAGTGGGCACCAGCCGGATCGCCGAACGCATCGAGGGGATTCTCTTCGACACGATCGCCGAACACGGTCTCGAAGTCGGTCGGATCCTGAACAAGAACGTCATGGTCCTGCGCAATCTTCAGGGCGTCGTCTCCGAAATCATGGGGTCTATCCTCTACCGCATCGAAGGCCTGGACGTTCTGGGAGAGATCACGGAAGCCACCACCATCCAGATCGTTCGCAAAAGCGGAGTTCTGGCACCCCTGCCGTCAAGGGTGGAGACCGACAACCGGCTCAAGGGCACCAAGGAGATTATCGTCCGCCAGGGCAACGTCTACGTCGGCAAGGGACGCAAGGACGATCGCAGCATTCTGATCATACCGGTCATTTCCGATTCGATGGACACTCCCAACGTGATCGAAAACCTGTTGCTGCTGAACATCGGCTTCCGGACCGATGTCGGCCTGGAGGTCAAAATCAAGGCACTCGGCGGCAAATACCAGCACATCCGCAACATCGTTCAGGAAAACAACATTGCATGGAACGACCGCTTTCTGGATGAAATCGAAATGGACGAGTTGTTCGGACGATCGGCCGAAAAGATAGGAGAGCGGATCGCCGCCCGGTTCGCTTGATGATCGCGAATCCTTTGGAAAACAAATGCCCGGCTGCACCGAAACACCATGCAGACGGGCTTTCTGTCACCCGTTGACCTCTCCTCCGCAAACCGGAGGCATCCACACGCCTGCGTCCGTAAGACGCCTCTTCAGTCTTCGGCCAGCCTCCGCTGTTTGGCGGATTCAAAGGCTGCGCCGATGAATTCCCTGAAGAGGGGATGCGGATTCATGGGCCGGGATTTGAATTCGGGATGGAACTGGCAGCCTACGAACCAGGGATGATCGGCGAGTTCCACCATTTCGACGAGGTCTCCCGACGGTGAAGTTCCGCTGATGATCAGTCCTGCCGCCTCCAACGGCTCCCGATAGGCATTGTTGAACTCGTAGCGATGGCGGTGCCGTTCGGAGATGTCCTCCTGGCGATAAGCCGCATAGGCTTTGGTGTTGGCGCGCAGATGGCAGGGATAGGCGCCCAGACGCATCGTCGCTCCCTTCTCCGAGCTTTCGTCGCGCTTTTCGATGCGGCCGGTGCGTTCGTCGAACCACTCGGTCATCAGGTAGATCACGGGATGCGGGGTGGCCGGATCGAATTCGGAGCTGTTGGCGCCTTCCAACCCGGCGACGTTGCGCGCAAATTCCACCACGGCGGTCTGCATTCCCAGACAGATTCCAAAGTAGGGAACCTTGTTTTCCCGGGCGAAGCGTGCCGTACAGATCTTTCCCTCGATACCGCGGGAGCCGAATCCGCCCGGGACCAGGATGCCGTCCGCCTGGCTGAGCGAATGGCTGCAGGAGTCGCCGGTGATGGTCTCCGAGTCCACGAACTGGAGATTGACACTGCATCCGTTCGGGATGCCGCCATGAATCAACGCCTCGTTCAGGCTTTTATAGGACTCGGTCAGATCCACGTATTTGCCGACAATGGCGATATTGACATCGGGACGGGGTTCCGTCAGGTTCCGCACCAGGTCCTCCCACGCCTCCAGCCGCGGGGCCCGGGTCCAGATTCTCAGCAGTTCGACGATCTTCCGGTCGAGGCCCTCGTTGTGGAAAACCAGGGGACATTCATAAATGCAGCTCACGTCCTTGGCGGTGATGACGGCATCCTCCTCCACGTTGCAGAAAAGGGCGATCTTCTTTTTGATATCCTTGGACAGGTAGCGGTCGGTGCGGCACAACAGGATGTCGGGCTGGATGCCGATGCTGCGAAGTTCCTTTACGCTGTGCTGTGTCGGCTTGGTCTTCAGCTCCCCCGCCGTACCGATGTAAGGCACCAGCGTCAGGTGAATGTAAAGTGTATTCTCACGTCCCACGTCGGCGCGAAATTGGCGGATCGCCTCCAGGAAGGGAAGGCTTTCGATATCGCCGATGGTGCCTCCGATCTCGACAATGACGACATCCACGCCCTTGCCGGCCGAAAGAACGGAGCGTTTGATTTCGTCGGTGATGTGCGGAATGACCTGGACCGTACCGCCGAGATAGTCGCCCCGCCGCTCCTTGGTGATCACGGCATGGTAGATCTTTCCGGTCGTGTAGTTGTTGTCCCGGCCGAGCCTGGCATGGGTAAACCGCTCATAATGCCCGAGATCCAGATCGGTCTCCGCTCCGTCATCGGTGACGAAAACTTCTCCGTGCTGAAAGGGGTTCATGGTGCCGGGATCCACATTGATATAGGGATCCAGCTTCTGAAGTGTGACGGTCAAGCCGCGGCTTTCCAGCAGTGCACCGATGGCTGCGGACGCCAGCCCCTTGCCCAGAGAGGACAGCACCCCGCCTGTAACGAAAATATACTTGGTTTCCGAACGCATACCCTCTGCTCCGTTGGATTTGCGCCGCTGGTCTCAGCGGCGCCAAGATCGTTATTGGCAATCGATCAATAGGAAGTGGTAAAAGGCCGCACCTGAAATCGGGCTTCTCGCAAGCGTCGCGCCATTTCAAGGTGTCGTCGGCCGGCCAGGCGGTACGACTGGCTGAGGCGGGTTGGCGGACGTATCGTCTGCACCTGTCCCCGAGGGGAGGCTCGTTTCCTCCGCGGCCGGGGCGGGAGGTCGGAAAGCCTGCGCTTCCGCCATTTTTCTCGCGATGCTGAAGAAACTCTCCTCCACCGCCGGATCGACTTCGATCGATTCGGCCAGGATTTCCTTCCAGAGGAAATCTCCCCGCCAGATCGAAATGCGATGCGGATACCACAGGGCATCGGTCCGAGTCCACCCCTGATATCGGAATTCGATCGTCGATGAAGAAGAACCGCTGCCGGCTCCCGGCAGCAGCAGTCGGTAAGGCCTGAGGGTGAGATGGTCGACCCACAGTTGCACCGGCTCCGGGTCGGGATAAACCGCCCCCACGACATAGCACACCCGTCCCTCGTGCAACCCCATGCTGGAAACGGAAACATCCGCTCCGAGCCGCCGCAGCGCATCCGCGAGAGTATCCCGCCTGCGGGCTCCAGGGATATCGGCATAGAGGTCTTCGGTAGCCGCATCGGAGGAAATGAAGGCGTCGCCGACGAAAACCGCGGAACGGCCCGCTTCCCGAATCAGGGTCCTGGCTTCGCCCCCGCTGCCTTCATCCAAGCGGATCCGGTCCGGGAAACCGAACGTGAGGGTCTGCGGCTTCACGACCTGCCCCTGGAGTTGGGCGAACTCGGTGGCCTTCTGCTGCACGCGCAATACCTTCGCCGCTCCCAGGTCGCGGACGGCCAGATCGAGAATGTGCTCGCCCTGCGGCACATACCCCAGCGCAGACGACGGGCCTCCGCTCCACAGCAGCAGGCAGAGGATCAGCGCGAGCCCGCAGGCCCGCACATCGCCGCGAGGAATGGTTTTGCTTCCGATGGTCTTCGGGGTTCCGGGCACAGGGTTAGAAGATATCATTGGAAAAGCAGGCGCCGCCGCCCAATTCCTCCTCGATGCGGATGAGCTGATTGTATTTGGCGACCCGGTCGCTTCGCGAGAGGGAACCGGTCTTGATCTGCCCGCCGTTGACCCCGACCGCGAGGTCGGCGATGAAAGTGTCCTCGGTCTCTCCCGATCGATGGGAGATCACCGTGGTGTATCCCGACTGCTTGGCCATCTCGATGGCATCCAAGGTCTCGGTGACAGTTCCGATCTGGTTCAGCTTGATGAGAATGGAATTGGCGATCCCCTTCTCGATTCCTTTTTCGAAGATCTTCGGGTTGGTAACGAAGATATCGTCACCGACCAGTTGAATTTCGCTCTCGAGCCGGTCCGTCATCAGCTCCCAGCCGTCCCAGTCCTGCTCGGCCAGGCCGTCTTCGATGGAAAGTATCGGATATCGGCCGATCAGATCAGCGTAATAGTCGACCATTTCAGCGGAGGAGAGGGACCGGTTTTCGGATTTAAGGATATAGCTGCCCTTCGAGTAGAATTCGCTCGCCGCCGCATCGAGTGCCAGTCCGATGTCCTCGCCCGGCTTATATCCGGCGTCGCTGATGGCCTCTACGATCAGACCGATGGCCTCTTCGTTGGTGGAGAGATTGGGGGCGAATCCTCCTTCATCCCCGACCGATGTGCTGAGCCCCTTGCCTTTGAGAATGGCCTTGAGGCGGTGAAAGGTCTCCGCTCCCATGCGAACCGCTTCCGCGATGGAACCGGCGCCGACCGGAATGATCATGAATTCCTGGATGTCGAGGGTGTTGGCGGCATGCGCGCCCCCGTTGACGATGTTCATCATCGGTAAGGGCAGGTAGCGGGCATTGATGCCGCCGATATAACGGTAAAGGGGCAGTCCGACCGCCTGCGCCGCTGCGCGCGCGGCAGACATGGAAACCCCCAGAATGGCATTGGCGCCCAGCCGGTTTTTGTTTTCCGTGCCGTCGAGATCGAGGAGCTTCCGGTCCAGCGCCACCTGGTCCGCAGCGTCCATTCCAATGATCGCCTGAGCGATCTCCTGGTTGACGTTGGCAACCGCCTTGGCCACCCCTTTTCCGCCGTAGCGCTTGGAACGCTTGTCCCTGAGTTCGAGCGCCTCCCGTTTTCCGGTGGAGGCCCCGGAAGGAACCGCCGCCCTGCCCAGTGCGCCACCGGCCGTCAGTATATCCACTTCGACGGTGGGGTTTCCCCGGGAGTCCAAAATTTCTCTGGCAACCACATCAATGATTTCGGTCATGGTCCGTTTTCTCCCATGTTGTTGGATGGTGATCGACGGTCAGCGGCTGATTGACACGCGGCGGTAGGCTGAAAATATGCCGGGCCTGTCGCCGGCCGTTCGTTCGAGGTGTACATCTTCGGCAGCCACGGCCGCCACTGGGCAGGTTGACGGCGCCGCCGGTGACCGCTGGCCGCGGGCCCGGCACCGCCTTGACAAAATTCGCGCAAATGTTACTCTCCCTGCCTCTGGATGTCAAGCTTCCGAGGCGCCTCGGTCGATAGATGAGACGCTGAGACGTCGGCAGCACATCTTGTTGATTTTTATACCTAATTCATTCACAACCGGACTGAATGCCGGAGGATCGAGCCGTCATGGCCCAAACACTTTCCTACCTGGATGCACATCTGTTCGTCGCCGGCATCCGCGTGCTGGAGCATTTACGAAAAACCCCGCCGGCGGTATCGGATGTCTGCTCCCTTCTCCATCTCTCGGAGGAATGGGGCCACTTTCTGAGCCGCAATCTTGCCGAACGCGGCATCATCGAATCCGTCGAAGGCGCGTACGGGACCCGGCTCTATATCCGGGACCACGTCCTGCTGGAGACCATCCCGAAGGAGGCGGCCCCCAGCAGCCTCCAGGAAGAACTAAAGCGGTTTCAGGAATCTCAGAAAGGGATGGCGGGCAAGGTCGCCACCATCAAGGCGGAAAGAGAAGAAAAACGGAAAAGCCTTTTCGAAGAGATGGAGAAGAAGCTGAAGGCGGAACTCAACAAGAAATCCTGACCGCATTCTCCGCCCGCCAGATCAAACCCGATCGATTAAACCCAGCTCGATCAAACCCCGCTCGATCAAACCCCGCTCGATCAAACATAGATCCGCCCACTTGTCAGACCGTGGCTCGGGCGAGCGAAAGTCCGCCCGCCAGCAGGATGATGCCTGTGCATTCACAGAATGCTAACGCGGGTTCTCCGTGGAATTGCCGCTGGCCGCATCGAGCATCTTCTGAACATTCCTGAAATACGGCAGCCATGGCCGCATGTACTTGAACACGATGCGGGCCAGGATGTAGATAGGGAAGAAGGAGAACAGGTAGCCGACGCTCCCCCCGAAAAAATAGGAGAATGGAAAAGCGATCAGGAAGTCCACGTCCTGGAACCGGGTCTGCATCCATCCCAGAAGGAATGGGATCGGCCAAAGTATCCCAGCCGAGTATGCCACCATCGTAAAAAACTTCTTTCCCCACGTATCGGTGGCGGCCTTGTTGAGCGCCCGGTACCCTTCCATGTCACCGGCCGCCCTGGCCTTGAAGGAAAGTGCCTCCATCCTTCGGGACTCTTCCGTCAGTCCCGCAATGTACTTGTGGTTGAAGCGCAGGGCGAGCGAGATGGACAGTTCCCCCACCACGACCGCCCCCAGTGACAGTAGAAAAGTCCCGATCAGGTAATCGACGATGGGAACGCCCGTCAGGCGGTACAACTGAATCAGTGTCGCATCCATGGATGCGTATAGCCGGTCGAAAAGCGCGTTCAAGTCAAAAACAGCTCAACCCATGAAAAGGATTTAAAAAAGGCTGCCACGGACCAGCTTCCAGGCCCGTGGCAGGGTGTTCACCTTTGGATGGCTGTCAACAGCCTACAGCATCGAGATGCCGAAGAAGCCTCTCATCGTATAGCGCAGTCCGATGTAAAACGCCAGGACGAGAAAGATCCACTTCAACACCTTCTCGGGGATGTACTTGCCCGTCCGCGGGCCGATCATGGAGCCGATGAAAATCCCAACCAGCTCGACACCGATCATGGGCCAGTAGACCACGACGCCCTTGAGCACCATGAAGTTGAAGATGGAGAAGATCATGCCGATCAAAACCGACAACGCCGAGGTGCCGGCAACGACGAACATGGGCAGCCCCACCACGCTGGTCAGGAACGGCACGTAGAGGAACCCGCCGCCGACGCCGATGAAGGAGGCCAGCGCCGAGATGAAAAAGCCGCCCACGAATGCCCACAGGGGGCTGAATTTGAATTGCTGGCCAAAAAAGGAGATCTCGGTGTTCGTCAGGCTCCACTTCAGGGTCTTGACGCCCTGCTCGGTGATGTCGCCCTTCTGCTTGATGGTGGCCTCGAAAGCCTTGGCCGCCTCCTTGGCCGCTTTCTTTCCTGACTGGCCTTTGGGGGACATCTCGTAGATCATGAAGGCGGCGATCAGGAACACGACTAACCCGAAAAAGCCCTGGTACTGGGAAAATTTGACCTTTCCCGCCGTGGTGAAGACGACCAGCAGGGTGGCGAACAGGGCGCCGATGCCCAGGAAAAATCCCAGGGAGGTCACGAGGCGCTTCTGTTTGCCGTAGTTGATGCTGGAGATGAGGGCCGAGAGCCCCACCAGCCACTGGTTGGACACCCGGATGCTGTCGGTGACCATCTTGTTCAGCGGCGGGGAGGTGTCCTTGAAGGTCTTGGCATAGGCGCCCAACCCATAGATGGTGATGTGGCCGACGCCGGCCATGATGCCGCCGAAGGCGCCCACGGTCGAGAAGATCCAGCCGACCCAGATGGCCCAGACGAGGCCCACGACGAGGCTGGGAGACGGCGCCCCGGGAATTCCGAGAAAACCCGGCTTGGCGTTGGGGTCGATCTGCCCAGGCTCCGTTCCTGCGGGCACCTGGGCGATGGCCTCCTCGAGGCTGGCGGCGTGGACCATATCGAACACGGTCATGACGGGCGCTGCCAGCAGCAGGCCGATGACGAAAAGGGGAATGCAGACAGACAACGTTTTCTTCATGATGATGTGACCTCCGTCCAGAATGTAAGAAAAGTTAACCCGACACACTTCCGTTTCGACGGGAAGGTGCCGGATCCCGTCGTATCTCCGTTCGAGTGGGGCGTCCGTCCGGTACGACGCCTCCAACCGCACGCAAACGCACCGGGGGCGCGGCCCCTCGGGCGGTTGATTCCCTGGAGGATGAACCGCCGTAGCAGCCCGGCGATTCGCCCTCCATTCAAGGGAGGTGTCAATGGATCCCAACCGAACGGACAGCCGGACCGATTCGGATTTACGGGTCGCAGTAGAGGGTTAAGGCAAACAACTATCGTGCCAACCGGGCAGGAATACGGCGGAACCCTTCAGCAGCCCGGCAGACAAGGAATCCCATCGGACCGGGGGAGGAAGAAAATGGATGGAGGTGCAAGAAATGAGTGCCACCCGAAAAACAGATATAGATCGATAGACTTTAATAACAAGCGGATACATAATGATAGCAGTTCGATGGCAACTGCAATTATTTTATGGCACCTTTCCGGAAATTATCCGATCGAATCCCGCATTTTCGCATGATTTGTTGAAAAGACTGCCGCTCGAGGCCGCTCGACTGCGCCGCATGGGTCACATTGCCGGCGGACTGCTCCAGCGCCTCCCGTATGTAGCGGTGGTTGAACTCATCCAGAAGCGCCTGTTTCGCCTCCCGGTAAGGTAAGGCGGACACACCGCCGGAGCACACAGCGGCGGGAGTCGACCGATCGCTCCATCCGATGTCCGCCAGGGTCACCACCTCGCCCGGGGTCATGACCACGGCCCGCTTGACAAGGTTTTCCAGCTCGCGAACGTTGCCTTTCCAGTCGTGACCCATGAAATGGGCCAGGACTTCGGGGCTCACCTTTTTCCGGCTTCGATCGAACTCCTTGCAGAACCGCTCGATGAAGTAATCGACCAACAGTGGAATGTCGTCCCGCCGCTCCTTCAGGGAGGGGAGGGGCAACTCCACCACACACAACCGGAAGTAGAGGTCTTCACGAAATTCATGGTTGTCAAGCTTTGCCCGAAGGTTTCGATTGGTGGCGGCGATCACCCGCACATCCACCTTGACAGAGCGGGTCTGTCCCAGCGGTTTGAACTCCTTTTCTTCCAGCACCTGAAGAAGCTTGGTCTGAATCGAGGGACTGATGTCACCGATTTCGTCCAGGAAAATCGTTCCCCCGTCCGCCGCCTCGAAAAGTCCCTTCCGGTCGGCCGCGGCGTGAGTGAACGCACCCCTGGAATACCCGAAGAGCTCGCTCTCGAGAATGTTTTCCGGTACGGTGGGGCAGCTCACCCGCACGAACGGCCTGCCGTTGCGGCTTCCCAGTTCGTGGATGGCGCGGGCGGCAAGGTTCTTTCCGGTGCCCGACGCTCCGGTGATCAGCACCGTGACATCGGTTTTGGCCAGCATGTCGATGGTATCGTAGACTTTGGACATGACCGGACTCGTGCCGACGAACCCCTGCCAGGTGTCCTTCTCACGGATCCGCGCCTTCAAGTTCAGGTTTTCACGAATCAGGCGCCCCCGCTCCAGGGCGTTGCCGATATGGTGGATGATCTCATCATGGTCGAAGGGCTTGGTGATGAAGTCGTAGGCGCCCTTCTTGATCGCTTCCACGGCCACCTCGATGGCGCCGTAAGCGGTCATCATGAGCACGGTCAGCCAGGGCACCCTTGCCTTGAGCTCCACCAGAAGCTCCATTCCGTCCATTCCCGGCATGCGGATGTCGAGGAGCGCCAGATCGAAGGACTTTTTTTCAAAAATCCGCAGGGCCTCCTCCGCGCTCTGAGCCGTTTCGATATCGGAGTCCATCTCCCTGGAGATCACCCGCTTGAGCAGACGCAGCATGTCCGCTTCATCGTCTACGATGAGGATCTGTGGTCTCATTCTAATCGCTTTCCATTTTCGCCGTGGATTCAGGTGTCGGCAGATAGACCGTGAAAACCGCCCCCATTCCCTCCTCGGAGCGCAGTTCGATCGAACCGTGGTGATCCTGGATGATGCCGTAGCTGACCGAAAGGCCCAACCCCGTGCCCTGTCCGGTGGGCTTGGTGGTAAAGAACGGATCGAAGATCCGGTCTCGAATGGGCGCCGGAATGCCGGGTCCCGTATCCTCCACCGACAGGTATACACGCCGGCCTTCCGGATCGATGCCGGACGAAACGCAGACGGCGCCGTCGTGTCCCAGAGCCTGCCGGGCGTTCATCAGGAGGTTCATCCAGACCTGCTTCAGCTTTTCCCCGTCCGCGTGAATGCGGGGCAGGTCGGAATGAAATTCCGTCCGGATTTCGATTCCGTCCAGTTCCAGCTGCCGGCCGATGACGTCAATGACCGCCGCAACCGTATCGTTCAAGGATACTTCCAGACGCTGGGTTTCGGTCTTCCGGGCGAAGTTGAGAAGCGCCTCGACGATCTTCTTGCAATTTCGGGTCTGCTTTTCGATCGTCCTCAGATCCTCGAGATGCTCTGATTCCTCGTCGATCTCCCGGATCAGCAGCTGAGTGTAGCCCAGTATCAGACCCAGCGGATTGTTGATTTCATGGGCCACGCCCGCGGACAACTGACCGAGCGAGGCGAGCTTGTCGGCCTGGAGCAGTTGGTTGCGCAGCATCTTGCGCCGGGTGATGTCCTTGACGATGCCTTCGTATTCCAGCACCCTTCCTTCCGGATCCCTGTGGGCGGTCATACTCACAAGGACATCCAGTTCCCGGCCGGAGCGGGTCCGCACGCGACACTCCCAGTCCTTGACAAAACCGTCGCGGGAAAGCGCATCGAACAGGGCCTCGACCACTTCGGCATCCTTGAAAAGAACTTCCAGGTTCTGCGCAAGCAGGCGGCCGGGATCGTCTCCCCACTCGAGCAGGGCGACGCCGGCCGGGTTGACGTCCAAAAGGTGCCGGCCGCTGTCGGCAACGAAGATCAGGTCCATGGATCCTTCGAAGATCCGGCGGTACTTGGCCTCGGATTTCTCGAGAGTCGCCTTCGATCGGGCCAGTTGGTCGATATTGGTCCGCAGCGCAAAGGTCATGGCATCGAAGGACTCGGCCAACTGCTGGATCTCGTCCCCCTCTCCGGACGGGTGGCGGGGGCAGCCTTCGCAGCACGGGTCCGCTTCCGTGGCCGGCCCGGGAGCGCCGCCCGGGGCCCCCCAGCAATCCGGCTCTCCGTCGAGGGACGCCGGGCAATCCGTACGATGGCATTCCACCCCGGGGGTGCACTCGGTCCCGATCCTCCGACCTGCCCGGACATTGAGGTTCCCCTTGAGGATTTCTTCAGTGGCTTTTTGCAGCGCCTGCACGCGGCTTGTCACGTGCTTGGCCAGCGTGACGCCGATCAGGTCCGCGATTATGACGGATATCAGGATGAAGGCGAAAATCGCCCACAGGAGTTCGTTGATCGTCCCGGTGATCCGGTTCCGAAGGAGGCCGAGCCGTACGGTGCCCACCTGATAGCTGCCGGCCATCACCGGTGTTGCAAAATCGTAGATGGTGTCCTTGCCGGTGGTGATGAGTCGAACCCGGAAACGCTCCGGAGGCGCGACCGGATTGATGGGCTTCAGCTCGACCGGGAACCCGCCTTCGAAGGTGTGGCTCAGCACTTCCCCCTGCTCGTTGAGAATAAAAGCGTAAAGGATGCCCTCCCCGGCATCGGCCACCTCCTCGATCAGGCCTTTCATGCGGAGAAAATCCATGGCCAGGATTGCGTCCTCCCCACGTCTGGCGAGCGATACGGCCAATGCCTCTCCGCGGTTCCGGTATTCGGCGGAAAGGGCCTGGGCCACGATCCGGCTGACGGAAAGGGCGATCAGCACCCCGCTCAACAGGACGATCGACACGATACCGGCATAAATCTTGGTCCGAAAGCTGAAACGGAGCTTGAACCCGGTCAATCCACACCCTCCAATGCTTCCTCGTCCCCGAACACACCGGCACTCTCAGAAGTGATGCCGACTTCCGAGAGCAGACTTCTGACGGGGTCGAAATCCGCGTCGGCGGCCGGAATGATGCGGATGATTCTCGCGGCATCCAAAATCTCGCGATCTCCGGCGTCAGCCGGGTCGAGGGTTGTGAAGGCGTCGCGAACGACAGCGACGAAATTCGGATCCAGGCGGGTCCCGGCGGAGAATACCCATCCCGGGTACCAGGGTGTTCGGGAAATCACGCGGATTTCGGACAGATCGATCTTGTCCGCTACGACTTGAAGGGTGCCCTCGCGAATGGTGCCGATATCGAACTGCCCGGCGTGGACGGCCAGTACGACCTTCTCCTGTTTTCCGCCCGGCCCGGGTGCGAAGGCAATCTCTGTAAAGTGCCCTGGCCGGATGCCGTTCCTCAGAAAGTGCCCAAGGGGAAACAGGTAGCCGCCCGCGGAGCCCGGGTCGACGGCGATCCATCGCTTGCCCCGGACGTCGTCGAGGTCCCGCACCGTGCGGTTGTCGGACCGGCAAATGATCTCCCCCCGGAAGAACTCATTACCATCCGCCTCTACCACCCTGGCGAAAGCCTTCGCTCCGTATTGGCCGGCGATCTTGACGTAGACGAACGGATTGGAAAAAGAGATGTCGATCTTCCCCTGCCCCACCATGCGCATATGTTCGTCGAAGGTGTCCGGAAACACCTGCCGGAACGGGCGCCCCGTCGCACCCTCGAGATACCGGATCAGCGGATTGTAACGCTGAAAGGACACTGTATGGGAAAACTGGGGCAGGTAGGCGAACGTGACGGCCTGAGGATCGATGCGGACGTTGACCTCCTCACGAACGCTCAAATCCACCCGCAGTGGCGGCGCGTCATCCGAACACGAGATGTGAAAGGCGCAGACCAGCAGTACCGGCAGCCAGATTTTTCCAAAGGCTGCCAACGGGTTCTGCCACCGGCGGATCCCAATCATTGTGGTCCTCTCATCTCAATTTCCCTGTCTCCGCGGATCCGCAAGCCCTTTATTGAAAAAGTCCCGGGTCCGGTGTCGAAAATCCAATATTCCATAACGCTGCCGTCGATTATATGCAAGCGAGCCCCGTGCCTCCAACGGAGGTGAAGGTTCAGCCTTCAGCCGTGGTGAAACAGTCTGGAACACAAGCCCGCGCATCCATTTTCCGCCGTCCAATTGGCTCTTGACAAGATCATGATGAATTGGATAAAAACTGACTGACTACTCAGTCTAAAAGGCTCAAAGATGCGAAAAAAGCAAGCCATCCTGAACGCGGGCATTCTCCTGTTTGCGCGCAAAGGTTTTCAGAACACCGCCATGACGGAGCTGGCCAGATTGTCGGAGGTGGCGGACGGGACTGTCTTCTACCATTATAAGACCAAGGACGATCTTTTCGTCGCCATCCTGGATCACATTCGTGAGGATATTGAAAAAGCCTTTCAGGAGCGCATGGCGGTCGCTGCCCATGCCAGCGGTCTGGACGCGGTGCTCGACGCCGTCACGTTCTACCTCGATCTCGCTTCCCGAATGGAAGACGAGTTCAACCTCCTCCATCGCCACTACACCTATGATTTCGCCAAGGTGAATCCGGCCTTCCGCAGCCACCTGGAAACCATCTACGAGTGTTTTATCCGAATGTTCGAACGATCCATCCGCAAGGGCCTCGACGATGGATCGATTCGGAAGCTCGACGAGCGGAAGACCGCACTGCTGATCTATTCGATGACGGACGGGCTGGTCCGGCTTCGACTTTACAGCCTTTATGACTCGGGTGCTTTGTATGGGGCGCTGATGGAAGCCTGTCGGCGGATGTTGGAAAACCGAAGGAACGAGAGAGCGGAATAGGATGATACGAAAACTGTTTCCATTTCTAGACTGGTTCCGGAACTACAACCTGGAATGCCTCCGGATCGACCTGCTCGCGGGGTTGACGGTGGCCCTGGTGCTCATCCCGCAGTCCATGGCCTATGCGCAGCTTGCGGGTTTGCCGGCGTATTACGGGTTGTACGCTTCTTTTCTTCCGCCCATGATCGCCTCACTGTTCGGTTCCAGCCGGCAGCTCGCGACCGGGCCGGTGGCCGTGGTGTCCCTCATGACCTCGGCGTCCCTGGAACCCCTGGCGAGCGCCGGAAGCGAGGGATATATCGCCTATGCGATCGTTCTCGCGATGACGGTCGGCATTTTTCAGCTGATGCTGGGAATCCTGCGGCTCGGGCTGGTGGTGAATTTTCTGTCCCACCCGGTGGTCAACGGATTCACCAACGCGGCGGCCATCATTATCGCCTCCTCCCAGTTGAGCAAGCTCTTCGGGGTCTACGTCGACAAAGGCGTCCACCATTACGAAACCATCTGGCGCGTCGTCATGGCGGCGGTCCACTATACCCATTGGCCGACATTCGCCATGGGAGCCCTGGCCTTCGGTGTCATGTACGGGCTCAGGCGGATTTCCCCGAAAATCCCGAACGTGCTCGTCGCCGTCGTCCTGACGACGCTGCTCTCGTGGATGGTCGGTTTTCAGAACGACCGGACAGTGAGACTGAGCGCGATCGAATCCGAGGAGGTGCGGCGGGAGATCATGGATTTCAATGCCGCCACCGAAGCCGTCGCCCCTCTCAATGAACAGCGCAGCGCGGGGCACAGGGCCCTGGAGGCCGGCAAACAGACTCGGGATCCGGTGGCGATTCTCGAAGCCGAACACGAGATTCACCTGGCGAGCCTGAAAATCGAGAAGCTCAAGGAAGAAGCCCACCTGATGCGGGAGCAGATTCGGGGCTACCTCTTCCGAGGCGTCCCCAACCCGGACGGTACTCTCACGTTTTTCCGGCAGGCCGACCTTCCGTCCGGAGCCGAAACCGACGGTCGAACCTGGCGCATCCGGATCAGCAACGGGATCTTGGCATCCGACGAGCTCAAGATGACGGGCGGCGGGGCCGTAGTCGGCCAAATCCCCAAAGGTCTGCCTTCCTTTTCCCTCCCGAATATGGATTTCAAGGTCGTAATGCACCTTTTCTCCTACGCGGCCATCATCTCGCTCCTGGGCTTTATGGAGGCCATCTCGATCGCCAAGGCCATGGCCGCGAAAACCGGACAACGCCTGGACCCCAACCAGGAGCTGATCGGACAGGGGCTGGCGAACATCCTGGGATCGATCGGGAAAAGCTATCCCGTGTCGGGATCCTTTTCCAGGTCGGCGGTAAATCTCCAGGCCGGCGCGGTTTCAGGATTGTCGAGCGTTTTCACCAGCCTGATGGTGGTGATCATGCTCCTTTTCTTCACGCCGCTGCTCTACCATCTCCCCCAATCGGTCCTGGCCGCAGTCATCATGATGGCCGTGATCGGGCTGATCAACGTTTCGGGTTTCGTCCACGCCTGGGAAAGCCAGTGGTACGACGGCGCCATTTCGGTGATTACCTTTATCTGCACGCTGCTCTTCGCGCCGCATCTGGACAAGGGGATCATGGTTGGGGTGGGGCTGTCCCTGCTGGTGTTTCTATATAAAAGCATGCGGCCCAGGGTGGCCTACCTGTCGAGGCATGAAGACCAGGCCCTGCGCTGTGTATCGACCCACGGGCTCAAGGAGTGCAGCTTCGTCAGCCTGATTCGTTTTGACGGGCCGCTTTTCTTCGCCAATGCCAGTTTTCTCGAGGATCAGATCACCGACCACATGCAAAGCAAACCCAAGCTCAAGCACATCGTGATCGTGGCCAACGGCATCAACGACATTGACGCCTCCGGACAGGAAACGCTATCGTTGCTCATCGACAGAGTCCGCAGCGCCGGCATCGACGTCTCGTTCAGCGGCGTCAACGAATCGGTCATGAAGGTGCTGAAGCGGACCCATCTGGATGCGAAGATCGGCCGGGACCATCTCTTCTCCACCATGGAGGAGGCGATCACCGCCGTCCACGTCGAAGCCCACAGGGGAGAGGTCGAAACCGTGTGCCCGTTGATCGAATGTCACCTCTTCGAGAACTAACAGCAAAGGAAATCGCCATGCCGGTCATCAGCATTTTCAGCGGAACCCACTGCAGCGGGGAGGCCGTCGTTCGAGAATTGCTCTCCAGGCTGTCGTTTCAACTCATCCAGGATGCCGACATCGTGTCCGCTGCGGCAGAACTGTCGGGCATTGCCGAAGAGAAGGTCGCCAAGGCCTTCGAGGCCCGCACATCGGTATTCAACAACTTCACCCACGAGAAGGAGCGCTCCATCGCCCTTCTGAAGCTTGCGCTCGCCGAACGGATGGCTTCGGACAACCTGTTGGTGACCGGTTTTGTCAGCCACCTGATTCCGCATCGGATCCAGCATGTCCTGCGCGTCTGCCTGATTGCCGACCACCCTGTCCGGCTCGAAAAGGCCATGTCGGCGTCCGGGCTGTCGAAATCCGAGGCGACACGGCTTCTCAACCGGCAGGATGAGGACGCACTGAATTGGGTCTCTCAGCTCAGGGGCAACCGGGACCCGTGGGATGTCGGACTGTACGACATCGTGGCGCCCATGGGGAAGCTGACGCCGGAGCAGGCCGCGGACCTCATCCAGGAGAACGTCACCAAATCCGCCGTTCAGGCGACGGATGCCTCGCGAAGGGCGGTCGAAGACTTTCGGCTGGCCGCCAGGACCGAAACCGAACTGTCCCGGCAGGGGCACAACGTCGAGGTTGATGCGCGGAACGGCGAAATCGTCCTGACGATCAACAAGAACGTCCTGATGCTGGGCCGCCTGGAAAAGGAGCTGACGGGCATCGCCAGTAAAGTCCCGGGCGTCGAACGGGTCACCACCCAGGTCGGAAAACAATTTCATCAGGCGGACATCTATCGTCAGTATGACTTCCAGGCGCCTTCGAAGGTGCTGTTGGTCGACGACGAGCGCGAATTCGTCCAGACGCTCTCCGAACGGCTGATGATGAGGGACTTCGGATCCGCGGTGGCCTACGATGGAGAATCCGCCCTGACCATGGTTGACGAGGACGAGCCGGAAGTCATGATCCTCGACCTCAAGATGCCCGGCATCGACGGCATCGAGGTCCTCAAGCGAGTGAAGCAGACGCAACCTCAAATCGAGGTCATCATCCTGACCGGTCATGGATCGGAGGCGGACCGGGAAACCTGCATGGGTCTGGGCGCCTTCGCCTATCTCAGCAAGCCGGTCGACATCGAGGAGTTGAGTGACACGATCCGGCGCGCGAACGCCGCCATCCAGGAGCGGAAGAGAGGGAAGGTGCACCCCTGACGTTTCCGGGATTCCGATCGGGTGAGGGTGATATGTCCGTTTTCGACATGCTCAAGCCGCTTTTTCTGGGAAGATCGGCCGCCGCTTCGATCCGGCCGGAAGACCGTCTGGACTACCGGCGGATCTGGCAGACGGCCGTCGCTCTAACCGCTGCGGTCTCGCTGATGCCACTCGTGTTCATCACCCTCCTCGACTACCAGGTGACCCAGCGGTCCATCGAATCCGAAATCACTCTGAGAACCTCACGGCTGGTATCGAACACCCAGCGCCGAATCGCCTTCTTCATCAACGAACGCAAGGCCGCCCTCGACTTCGTCGCCAGGGACAACGACATCGACACCCTGAAGGACACGGATCGCCTGGCCGGAATCCTGGCCAATCTCACCGGCGCCTTCGGCGGCTTCACGGATTTCGGACTGATCGATCCCGAAGGCATTCAGATCGCCTATGTCGGCCCCCACAGTCTCACCGGGAAGAACTACAGCCGCCAGAGCTGGTATCGTCAGGCCGTGGAAACGGGCGTCTTCATCAGCGAGGTATTTCTGGGCTACCGGAACCAGCCTCACATCGTTATCGCGGTCAAGCACCAGACCCCCGACGGCAACGCGTACCTGCTCCGCGCCAGCCTCGACACCACCGCCTTCAACAGTCTCCTGAAAGACTTGGAGATTGCCGGACAGGGTGACGCATTCATCATCGATGTCGACGGCATCCTTCAGACCCCGTCGGCCACACAGGGAGACGTCCTTCGGCAGGTCGACTTCGACATCCCGCCCTATTCACCGAAGACCAGTGTCTACGAGCTCGAAAATGCCGGCGGAGAGCCGATGCTGATCGGGTACCGGTATATCACCGGAACCCGGTTCATCCTGATGATCATGAAGAACAAGGCCGAACTCATGCGGCCGTGGATGAAAACGCGCAGGGAGCTGATCCTGTTCCTGGCGATCAGCTGCACGACCATAATCCTGGTGATCATGGGAGGCATCACGTATCTGGTCAACCGCATCTACTTGGCCGATGTCAAGCGGCTCGAAGCCTTCCGTCGAATGGAAACCGAGCAGAAGCTCTCCTCCATCGGCCGGCTGGCGGCCGGGGTCGCCCATGAAATCAACAATCCCCTGGCCATCATCAACGAGAAGGCCGGTCTGCTCAAGGACCTGTTCGCCTATGGCGGCGGAAAAACGCCGGACATATCCCGCCTGACCGGGCTCGCGGACTCGATCCTGAATGCCGTCGACCGCGGAGCCCGCGTTACCCGCCGGCTGCTGGGTTTTGCCCGGCAGGTGAACACCCACCATCAGACGATCCAACTTCAGGAGCTGTTGAACGAGACCACGGACTTTTTCCGCAAGGAGGCCGAATACCGAAATGTTTCGATTGCCATCGACGTTCCGGAACCGTTTCCATCCTTCGACAGCGACCGGGGAAAGGTGCAGCAGATTCTTCTCAATCTCATCAACAACGCCTTCGCCGCCATGAACGGCGGCGGCCGTCTGGAAATCTCGGCCAGACGGCTGAGCGATCAGACCTTTGAAATGGCGGTGGCGGATACGGGTTGCGGCATTCCGCCCGAACATCTCTCCTGCGTATTCGAGCCTTTTTTCACTTCCAGGGCCGGGGAAGGCGGAACCGGCCTGGGGCTTTCCATCACCTACGGTCTGGTCAGGGAACTCGGAGGGGATATCCACGTCGAGAGCACCGTCGGACAGGGCACCCGGTTTGTCGTCACCCTTCCGTTTGAATCCGAGCAGAAGGAGAACTCGACATGCGAATACTCCTAGTCGACGATGAACAGGAGCTTGTTTCCGCGCTGGCCGAACGCCTTGCGTTCCGCGGTATCCAGGCGGACTGGGTCTGTGACGCCGAATCGGCGATCCGGAAGGTGCGAGCCGATCACTACGATGTCGCGGTTCTGGATGTAAGAATGCCGGGAATCAGCGGCATCGATCTCAAAAAGCGGCTCGCGGAAGAGAATCCGGAACTTCGCTTCATTTTCATGACCGGGCACGGCTCGCTGGCGGATTTCCAAACCGGCTCCGCGGAAGCCGGCTCGGATTTCTACCTGGCCAAACCCGTGAAGCTGGAGCTTCTGATCGAGAAGCTCCAGACCGTCATCGGCAACAAGAAGGAGCAGAAATGAATCCCCCACTTCCGCCCATTGCCGAAACCGGGCTGCGGTTTTTCGGTGCCGTGACGGCCTCGGCGTCCCACGAGCTGAAGAACCACCTCGCCATCATCAATGAAAATGCGGGACTCCTGGATGATTTGGCGCAGATGGCCGGAAGGGGGCGGGCCATCGATCCGAACCGGCTCCTGAAGCTCGCCGCCGATCTCATTGCACAGGTCCGCCGCGCCGATGCCACGATCGGGGCAATGAACCGATTTGCCCACAGCGTGGACCGTACGATAGACGCCTTGGATCTGAACGCGCTGCTGGATCTGATGGCCAGGTTGGCCCAACGCCTCATGGCGATGAGAAAGGTACGTCTGATCCCGCCCCCCCCGCAGCCCTCGGTACAGGTGCACGCTTCAGCCTATTTTCTGATGAATCTCATCTGGCGGGTCCTGGATGCCACCGCCAGGGAATCCGAAATTCGGATGACCGTTGAGAGCGCGCCGGACGGCGCCCGGATTCATCTTGACTACTCGGATATCGCACTCGATGCGGAAACCGTGGAGCGTTTGGGCGAGGAAAACAGCGTGTTGTCGGACATCGTGAATGCCGAATCGGCATACGACCCAACGAACCGGAGGCTGTCGCTGACCATCCGAAACGCCCCCAGTCCGGATACCCGATGAACATCACTGAAAGAGAGGACCCCATGGACGAGAAAGTACTGCTGATCGACGACGAAGAGGATTTCCTGAAGATTCTGGCGGAACGCCTTGAAGCCCGTGATATGAAGGTCGACACCGCGTCATCGGCGAAGGAGGCGCTGTCGAGAATCGAGTCGGAGTCCTTCGATGCAATCGTATTGGACCTGGCGATGCCGGAAATGGACGGCATCGAAGCCCTCAGGGCAATCCGTGAGAAACGGCCGGAAGTTCAGGTCATCCTCTTGACCGGTCATGCGACGGTCGAGAAGGGGGTGGAGGCCATCAAGCTGGGAGCCATGGACTTCCTTGAGAAACCGGCCGACCTGGAGCTGTTGAAAGAAAAAATCAAGGCCGCCAGTGCCAAGAAGATGATGATCATCCAGGAGCAGAGTGAAGCGAGAGTCAAGGACATCATCAAACGGTTCGGCTTCTGAGACGGGGCACTCCCGGTCCGCACCACCGGCACCGCCCGCGGTGCGGACCGAGTTGTGGGTCGCAAACAGAAAAAGCCGGGTACGAGTACGAAGCCCTAAAGATCCCTGCCCACCTCCAAATCGAAATCGGGATCGGGAGCACGGTTGATTGCTTTTCGTCAACGAGCCCGCCGATCTCAAAACGCCGCCTTGACGGCACCGTGTTCCCCCTCTCCCTCGATGGCAGAGGGCCGGGGTGAGGGTGAATCGAAAACGATTTCAATCTGTTATACCCCCTCCCCTTGATCCCCTCCCACCAGGGGAGGGGAAAGCAGGTCTTCCTTGGAGATCCCACCATGGAAGAATATGACGGACATGAAGACGAATCTCCCCGCGTCCCCCGCAACAGAACCCCCATCATCCCCATGTCCGCTGCGATCCACGCCTTCGATTCGGATACCAGACTAATCGAGTCCGATGTCCCAGTTCCATTTCCCTGGCCGAGGCTTGATCCGGACGCCTTTCGGCAGGGGCTCGATCATCTCGACCCAGAGTTCGAAGCCTGCCTTGTGGAGCCGCTGGCGTTCGTTTCTGAGATCGATCTGCCACGTGGGGAAAACCCAGTAGGTCCCGCCGTAGCGCCTGACCCAGGCTTGTTCCCCCTTTGGGCTGGAAAAGGATTTCGCAACATCCAGCCGGTCGGAAACCACCCTGGAGATGCACAAGGGCCAGCTGCCGAAAACCACGATCCCCAGCGGAAGAGGGCTTTCGGCTGGCAGCGCCAGTAGGTCCCCGGAAGCCAGCTCGGGGCTGACGACCGCACCGGTGAATCCCAGATCGGCAAGGATTTGGAGCGATATGCCGTTGGCCGCATTGCAGAATGGCCCCGCCCATACTTCCTGCGATTTTTTGCCTTCGAAAAAGCATAACTGCCAGGGCTGGTTCAAAATGAAACGGCTTCCGCCCCGGCGGAGGATCGTATCGATCGCCCGGGCACAGGCTTCCTCCTCTTCGGGCCAGATCACCGGCGGCAGCGTCCACCACACGCGGCCGCACCGTTTTCCGGCGATCCGATCCAGGGACTCTCCGGAAACCCACACTCCCGTCTGGGCGTCTCCCGCGGCCCGCGGAGTCGACCGGCCAAGGATCAGGGTTCGCTGTCGCGCCCTTTTGCGCCCTCCCCGGGGCAACTTCAACTTCAGGCCGGATGGCGAAACGTCGGGTTCGGGAGTCGCCTCGAATGCCGATTCTTGCCGCTTCAATGCGTCGGCAAGGGCAGGCTCCCGCCGGTCGACGAGAAATACCGGCGTTCCCGCCGCAACCGCCCTCGACCCTCCTGAGCCCAGCTGGTAGCGCCCCCGGGCCGGCACTCCCCTGCTGACCCGGTGGATCCGGTGGCCGGGGCTGTCTTCGTAACCCACACGCAGCACGTCGCCCGGAAGCAATTCCCCCCTTGGGTTGAAAAAAGGTCCGGAGGGAGGTCCCTTGACCCTGCCCAGCAGAAATCCGGAGCCGGTTTCCACGCCCTCGACCGGATTGTAGGGGCGCTGGGGCAGGAAATGATAGTGCGTGCCGGGACGGCCCAGAGATCGGGAGAGGAGGTCCATCGCCGCCTTGCGGATGCGGGAGTCATCCCCTTCGTCCCTCAGCATCCGATAGGCGCTGACCGTGTAATAGACGTAGTGGGGGCCTTTCTTCCGCCCTTCGATTTTCCAGGTGCGGATCTGCGGAATCTGTCGCAGCACCTTTACCAGGGCATCGAGACTGAGGTCCATGCAGGAAAAAAGCCGCTGACCGGCGCCGGACTGGGAATACAGACGCCGGCAAGGCTGGACGCATCGCCCCCTCAAGCTGCTTTTCCCGCCGAGATAGCTGCTCCAGTAGCATCGCCCGGACACGCCATAACACAGGGCGCCGTGGATGAACGTTTCAAGCCCCATTTCCCGGGGGCAGGCCTCCGCCATCCGGCGGATCTCGTCGATGTTGAGCTCACGTGGAATGACCAGCTGGTTGATTCCCAACCGTGTCAGGGTCCCGACGGCGCCGGGGAAGCTCGCATTTCCCAGGGTGGACAGATGCAGCTCGCCCGCGTAGCCGACCTGGCGCGCCAGAACCGGAACGGCCAGATCCTGGAAGATGATGGCGTCCGGAGGCGCCGCCCGGTTCAGGGTATCGAGCAGCCGGAGCGCCGTTTCGGTCTCGTCGGGCTTGAGCAGGGTGTTGAAGGCCACGTGGACGCGCACCTTCCGGCTGCGGGCAAACCCGATGAGCCTGGCCATCTCTTCCAAGCCGAAGTTCTTTGCTTCCATTCGCGCGGAGAACTGCTTCAGCCCGCAGTACACCGCATCGGCTCCCGCTTCCACGGCCGCGAGAAAAGACAGCCGGCTTCCCGCCGGGGCCAGGATCATCGGGATGTGCGTTTCTACGGTTGGTAAGGTCATGACAGCCCCTTCGCCGAAACCGGAGGAGGAAGTGATCCGCCCGGCGATGTGGTTCGTTCAAATCCTTGCGTTCCAATCAGACGAGATGTCGCAGGCCTCCGTTCATACCGTCGGACAACCCCGGCGGTCAAGCCGGCAGCGGGTCGGATCCTCTCCCGGAATCGGCATTGGCGATGGGCGAATGGTGAACCATCGCAGCGGGACAGCCCCAGGGTTCGCACTCGTACCAGGGCCGCAGGCGCGGTACCCGTTCTCTTACTCGAAAGATAAAGATAAAGCGTCGCCACAGATGAGCGTAAAACAACCGAGTACGACCACGGGAACCAGAACGAGAGCTGCATCAGGTTTCTCATACAATGCGCAGGCTTGCCGGTTCCAGCCGGTGTGTTATAATAATTTGATATTTCGCCGCAATCGAAGCGGCGCGTGAAAAACGGGCATCCGCTGGTCGTTCCGAACCCGATGAAGTCGCCTCGCCGGCATGCCAAAAAGGAGACGTGAAGCTTATGAAGATCGCAGTCAGCGGAAAAGGCGGCGTCGGGAAGACCACCTTCTCGGCGCTTTTGATTCGAGCGCTCAATGCGAAAGGCAAGTATGTGCTGGCCATCGACGCGGACCCGGATGCCAACCTCGGCGCGGCCCTCGGCATCGAGGGCGCCGAAAGGATCAAGCCCATAGCGGAAATGAAGGATCTGGCCTTCGAGCGGACCGAGGCCAAGCCCGGCAGCGTCGGCGGGTTCTTCAAACTGAACCCCAAGGTGGACGACCTTCCCGACAGCCTGTCGGTGAAATTCGAAAACATCAAGCTCATGCGCCTGGGCGGCGTTCAAAAAGGCGGAGGCGGATGCATCTGTCCTGAGAGCACATTGTTGAGGGCGCTCGTCAGCCACGTGGTACTGTCGCGCGACGAGGTCGTGGTGATGGACATGGAAGCCGGCATCGAGCACCTGGGGCGTGCCACCGCCCAGGCCGTGGATCGTCTCATCGTGGTGGTGGAGCCCGGGCGCCGCAGCATCGATACCGCCATCAACATACGACGGCTCGCCTCGGAGATCCGGCTCGACCGCATCTCGGTGGTGGCCAACAAGGTGAGAAGCGAAAAGGACAGGGATTTTCTCAAAAGCCATCTCGCTGAGTTCGATATCGTCGGATTCCTTCCCTACGACGACGCCCTCATCGAGGCCGATCTCAGCGGCATATCCCCTTTTGACACCGGATCACCCGCCGTTGCGGAGGTCGAGTCCATTCTGGCCTCTCTTTGATCATGCATAGAAGTTCCAAACCGCATTTTCGCAAGCGCACGGACCGCCGGCCCCACCAGCCGGCGGTCCGGCCGGGCGCCGATCCACGGCTCAAGCCGGTCTTCGCCCGCATCGGCGTCCCCGAGCCCGAACCGTTCAAGCCGGATCCCTTCCAGGTCGAGGCGGTCGAGGCCGTTGCCACGGGAGACTGCCTGGTGACCGCACCCACCGGGGCCGGCAAAACCTGGATCGCCGAAACCGCCATCGCCCGGCTCCTGGAAAAGGACGGCCGCTCCTGGTACGCCTGCCCCCTGAAGGCGCTCAGCAATGCCAAACATGCTGAATTTTCTGCAAGATTCGGTGCGGATCAGGTGGGCATTCTCACGGGCGACCGGCGAGAGAATCCCGAGGCGCCGATCATCGTCGGAACGACTGAAATCCTGAGAAACCAGCTCTACGACGCCATGCACCAGGGACGCAGTCTCGAAGCGGATTTCGTCGTTCTGGACGAAGCCCACTTCCTGGGTGATTCCGAACGCGGAGTGGTGTGGGAGGAAACCATGATCTACCTGCCTCCCCGCATCCCGCTGCTCATGCTGTCGGCGACCATCGGCAACGCGGACCAGATCGCCGACTGGCTGTCGGGCGTCCGCGGACGGCAGTGCCGGGTCGTCGCGGAATTCCGGAGACCGGTGCCGCTCTTCCCCCTTTTTTTCCACCCGACCGGCACCCTGATGCCGCTCGTACAAGCGGGCGGGAAAACCGGCAGATCCCGTCTGGACCGGAAAGTCGTCGAGGCACTCGACAGTCCGGGGTCTGCGGCGTTCACACCGTCCTGGCAGCTCCCCCCGTTCGGCGACATGCTCCGGGTCCTCAGGCGCTACCATCTCCTGCCCGCCATTTTCTTCCTGAAATCCCGGGCCGACTGTGGAAAGGCCCTGGATCTCTGCCTCGACAACGTCATCACCGATGAAGCGCGCAGGGACCGGCTCGAGGGCCGCATCGAAGCGCTGATCGGCAGCAGCCCTCGACTGCGCAGGCACCGGCAGCTATGGCACCTGAAGCACCTGGGAGTAGGCGCGCATCACAGCGGCCAGCTGCCCGCCTGGAAACTGCTGCTGGAAACCCTCATGACCGAGGGGCTCCTGGATGCCGTGTTTGCCACCTCGACCGTCGCCGCGGGCGTCAACTTCCCGGCAAGAACGATTGTCTTCTTCAACTCGGATCGATTCAACGGCCAGGAGTTCGTTCCCCTCAACGCCACGGAGTTTCACCAGATGACGGGGCGCGCCGGCCGCCGTGGAAAGGACCACATCGGCTTCGCCGTCGCGGTCCCCGGCCGCTTCATGGACATCCCCGAAGTGGCGCGCCTGGTGAATGCGCCGGCATCCGGCGTGGACAGCCAGATCCGCATCAACTTCTCCATGGTGCTGAACCTGCTGCTGTCCCACTCGCCCGAGCAGGTGAACAGTCTGCTGCGCAAGTCGTTTGCCACCTACCAGGCCATGAAGAAAGCCGGAAAAAAGGCGTCCGGGAAGCTGCTGGAGGCCGCCCACCGGCAGCTCTGGGAAGCGTTCGAAAGACATCTGACCTTTCTCAAGGAAACCGGGTATGTGGACGACAGGAACCGGTTGACGGCGGACGGTGAATGGGCATCACAGCTTCGCGTGGATCAGCCGCTGCTCATCGCCGAGGCCTTCCGTCGCGACGCGCTTCCGCTGCACTCGGCACCCCTTCTCACCGGATTGGTGACCTGCTTCGTCAACGAGGACGAGTCCAACGACCGGCAGACCAGGAAGACCGCCCCGAAAAAACTCCTCAACGCCTATGGAAAGCTGAGAAAAAAACTGGACTCCTTCCTGAGGCATATGGCCCACAGCGGTTTCTACGCCCGTCCCCTGTACAGCCTCCCCGCGCTCACGCTCTATCTCTGGGCGCTTGGGGAGCCCTGGGACAAGGTGGTCCAGGTATCCGAGATGGAAGAGGGCAACCTGGCGGTTCTGATCCTGCGAACCGCCGATCATCTCCGCCACATCTGCTCGCTTTCCGACGTGTTCCCGGAGGCCGCCGAAACCGCAAGCGCCGCCGTCGATGCCATTCTCCGCGATCCGGTGGTCACCGACCTGGTCGAACCGCCCGCCCCCCCGAAAGAATAGCGGGCGCTTTCCGCGACGCCGCACGGGAATTGAGTCGACAATGAAATTGATGTATCATGTGTTGTTTGCAGACGTGAGCGCTCGATTGCCATCCAATCGGACCTCAGGCAATTCCGGCATCGAACAGGCCTCCACGCGCAGCGGCGGTGCACTGCGGCGTTCCAGGCTCGAAACGATCAACAGTGATTCCCTGAAGCCATGAGCCCGAAACTCGTCGTCGTCGGCGCCGGTCATGCCCACCTCACCCTGCTCAAGGAGCTCCACAGCCTCGCGGCGGCAGGTGCGGAAACCGTGGTGGTCAACACCGGACCCTATCACTACTACTCCGGCATGGGCCCCGGCGCCCTGTCCGGCGTCTACCGGCCGGAAGAGATTCGTTTTGACGTCCGGAAGCTGACGGAAGACCGTGGCGGCCGTTTTATCACGGGCCGCGTGATCAGGATCGATCCGGCCGAGAGGCGGGTGGTGCTGAAATCGGGAAAAACCCTGCCCTATGATGTCCTGTCCGTAAACACCGGCAGCACCATCGCCCCGCTGGAACGAGCCCCTGTGAACGGGGCCCGGGTGATACCGGTCAAACCCATCGAAAATCTGATCCGCCTGCGACGATGGATCCTCTCCGCCGGATGCCCCAATCCCGTACGCATCTGCGTGGCGGGAGGGGGTCCGGCAGGCGTGGAAACAGCGGCCAATCTCAAGGCCCTCGAACGGGTGCTGCCGGGTTCGGTGGAAGTAACCCTCATCAGCGCGGCTCCGGTGCTGGATAGCTTTCCCGGCGCCGTGAGGCGGCGCGTCTTGAACCGCTTCAGCCGCATGAAAATCGCCTTGGCCGAGGATGCCCGCGCCATCGGCTTCGGCAATGGCGTCGTGGAACTCGACACGGGAGAGCAGTTGCCGGCGGATCTGCTCGTGTTGGCGACCGGAACGAGGGCCCCCGGATTGTTCGGCCGTTCCGGTCTTCCCCTCGGTTCCGACGGAGGCCTTCTGGTCAACTCACGACTGCAGTCGGTGGCGTACCCGGAGATTTTCGGAGGAGGAGACTGCATCAGCTTCGGGCCTCGCCCGCTCGAAAGGGTCGGCGTTCATGCCGTTCGGCAGAATCCGGTTCTAAAAGCCAATGTCCTGGCGGCCTTGACCGGCGGCAAGTTGATGGAATACGTCCCTCCCAAGCGCTACCTGCTCATACTGAACATGGGTGGCGGAGCCGGCATCCTGAACCGGGGGTGGATGACCTTCGACGGGAAGGCGGCCTTCATGGTCAAGGATTTCATCGATCGGCGTTTCATGAAAACCTTCCAGGTGTCGGGAGAAACCGAGAATCAGACGGATCGGATGAAGTGAGTTGCAGATGAAACAGGTTGTAGCGTTGGGAATCCTGACCTGGTTTGCGGCAGCGGCGTGCATCGCCGGGGCCTCCCCCGGTAAGGACAGTTTTCAGGAGGGACTTTCGGCCTTGAAGGCCGGTCGATACGCAGAGGCCATCGGCGCGTTTTCACTGGCCATCGAAGCCGTTCCCCACGGCTATGAAGCCTTGAACAACGAAAACGGCAAGCCCTATCGGCAAACCCATGCGGTTCGGCCTGGAGGGCGGCCCGAAGACGTCCGGGTCAAAATCGCGGCCCTGGACGGGTTGATCGGCTTCTCCCCGGAAGGCAGCCTTTCCACCAGAGGTCCGAAAGAGCAGGTCGTCAGAACGCCGCCCGGCATTCCGGTTTCCATCGACCTCATGCGGGATGCGCCCGAGCATGCGACTTGGGACGTCATCATGGAGAGCGTTCCCCTGAACGGAACGCTCTCAGGCATTCTGCCCCATCTCATCTACACACCCAATCCCGGATTCGGCGGGGAGGACCTGTTCGACTACCGCCTGAGCGATGGTAGCGAGTCAACCCATCCGATCCGGGTTCGGATCATCGTCGGGCTGACAGAGGGTGCCATGCCGGATGAACCCGGCAACGCAGAAACAGTGCGGTCTTCGGCAGTCCACCCGGAAGCGGTCGATCCTCCGCTGGAGGAGGCGCCTGGTGCCGATGCAAACCCTCCGGCCGGCGAACCCGCACCTGCGGCGGAAGCAGCCGACGCCCAATGGCTTGGGAGCCCTGCACCTGAAGTGGCTTCCCCAACGATCCAAACGCCCGATGCCGCCGAAGTGGAGGCCGCCGCCCCGGTGCCGGAGACGCCTTTCGCCGTTCAGGTTCAATCGCTCAGGCAGCGGGAGGCGGCGGAGCAGGTCGTTCGCGAGCTGAACCGGGCGGGGCATGCCGCTTTCCATCGGATAGCGGCCATACCCGGACGAGGCAACTGGCACCGGGTGTATGTGGGGCCTTTCGCCACGTTCGAGGAGGCAGAACAGGCGAAACGGCGACTTTCCGGCGGGCCTCACGAAAATGCCTTTGTCGCGCGCCTTGGCCGGAATCCGGGTCCGCCGCACCGGATCACGGGGCCGGAGGGCGCCGGTGATCACCGAAACCCGTATGCATTCCAGGTGCGATCCTTCACCCGGGAGGAAGAGGCCCGAAAGCTGGCGAATCGCCTCAGGAATCACGGGCGCAAAGCCTTCATCGGCCAGGCCTCCGTCAAGGAAGGCGAATCCTGGTACCGCGTCTACATCGGTGCCTTCAGCAGCCCCTCCATGGCCGATACCGAGCGATCTTCGCTCAAGGACGAGGAACTGCTGAGCATCTTCCTGGTCTACCTGCCCTATTGTCTGGAGATATCGATGGAGGGGCATGATGGGGACGTTCCCGAACTGGAAGCGCGCCTGACCGAACTGGGATTCGCTCCCTACCGTCTGCCGGCGGTCCCGGGTTCGGACCGCGAGCGCCTTGCCGTCGGCGGTTTCCACAGAAAATCGGATGCCGCGCCCATGAACGAACAGCTCGAGGCGGCCGGTTTCACGACCTCTCTGTCCCACCGTTGACCCGGAGCGGGTTCCCCCTTCCTCCGCCCCGCTCCCAAAAGCGGTGGGGCCGCCAATCCTTCGAACCTGTGGAAGGCTTCGCGGCCTGCCCAGGAGACAATCCGAAACCCCGGGATGCTTCAGCGGTTCACTGAGGGCTTGCGGGTCTGCCGGTAGCGCAGCAGGATGACTCCGGCAGCCGTCATGGACAGGCAGAGCACCTGCCCCATGGAGAGCGGCCCGAGAACGAACATGAGGTGAGCGTCCGGCTCCCTGAAAAACTCGATAAAGAATCGAACGATGCCGTAGCCGATAAGGTAGATGGGCAGCATGGCCCCCACGGGCATCGACTTTTTGCGGATCGCCCACAGGAGGGCAAACAGAACGATACCTTCGAAGAATGCCTCGTAGAGCTGGGAGGGGTGCCGCATCTGCAGGTGGGGATCCGTGGGAAACACCATGGCCCACGGAACGTCGGTAACCCGGCCGTAAAGCTCACCGTTGATGAAATTGCCGATGCGGCCGAAGGTATACCCCAGGGGAATGGTCGGCATCACGAAATCGGCAAACGCCCAGAAAGACAGACCGCGCCGCCGGCAGAAGACGATCGAAGCCGCCAGCACACCGATCACTCCCCCATGATAGGACATGCCTGAAAGACCCGTAAACCGGAATCCGTCGGAGAAATCCACCGGCAGGATGATCTTCAGCGGGTGAGCGGCGAAATAGCGCAGGTCGTAGAACAGGACATAACCGAGGCGTCCGCCGATCATGACACCCAGGATTGCCCAGACCATGAAATCCTGGATCAACTCGGCGTTGTAGCCGAATCCCTCCGTGCGCGTGCGATAACGCATCAGGCCGTAGGCGATGCCAAAGGCCACGATGTACATGAGCCCGTACCATCGGAGCGGAAATGATCCGATCTCTATCAGGGTGGGGTCGATATGGAATGGGATCCTGTTCCACCAGGTCACGGCAGGAATTCTCCTTTTTCGTACGGGATAACGGTGTCAGTCGCCCCCGCTCCGAACGGGTGAGGCGTTCGGCCCGAAGGCGAATTCGGGCATGAGGGCATTTTCGACAACCACCGGGTGAGGGATCTGCTCCTGCTCCAGCATGATCTTCTCGGTCTGCCGCCAGGCAGCATAGTCGAATGACCCGAGCTTCACATCGGGCGACGGCAGGATGAGGCGGCGGGTTTCTTCGAGCTGCTCCCGGATCACTTCGGGATCCGTGTCCCTGTCGAACTTTCGCAGCACTTCCAGGGCGCGTCCTTGATTTACAGGGTCGAGGGCGTCCCGCCAGCCTTTCAGCAATGCCGTGACGAATCGCCGCACCTGATCCGGGTGTTCTGCGGCTCTTTTGCGCGAAGTCACTACGGAGTTGGCCACAAACTGGACGCCGAATCGCACCGGATTGAAGAATCTGAGAACCTCGCCCTCCTCTCCCAGCTTCCGGCTCAGGAAAACGGCCTGCGTGTTCCGGTAAACGGGCCAGATGTCGACGCGGCGCTGGTAGAACGGCGTGTAGTCATACCGGACGCTGAATAGCTTCACATCGGCCTCGGTGAGGCCAGCTTTTCCCAGCAGCGTGCGAAGGATGGCTTCATCGTTTCCGCCGAAGGTGACGCCGATGGTTTTCCCCCGTAGGTGGGACAGCTCCGTGATCGCGGGATCCGAGTCCCGGTAGATCCACTGAAGCGGGTTGATCTGAAACAGCTGTGCAATGACGACCACCGGCGATCCTTTGGAAAGCGCCCGGATGACCTGGTCGGCGGAAGCCGCACCATATTCTGCCAATCCGAGCTCCAGTTCCTTGATGGCATCCCGCTCCGGCCCGCCCGCCTTGACGGTTACTTCGAGATTTTCCGCCCTGAAGTGGCCGTGAACGTCGGCATATAGGTCGCCAACGACGGAGCTGTTCAAAATCCATTTGAGACGGTAGTTCACCGCTTCGGCCGCCGAGGGCTTGGCCGGCGCCAAGAGGCCGAGAACGATGGCAGCCGAGATCACCGTCAGAAATTGCTGCAAACGCGCTTTACCCATGGCAGTTCTCCTCCCGGGCTTCTCGACGCCTATGGATTTGAATGACCGGGAAGTCTTCCAGCCGCCTCCCGGCACGGGCGGTTTCATGGGCCCGCCCATGTCCTGCGGATCATCGACCCGGTCCATTCCAACATCCCCTGGTAGATCGAAAGTGAGATGCCGATGAGAAACAGGGCGATCAGGATTCTCGCCAGATCGCTCTGGTAAAGCGCGATCCGGATGCTGTACCCGATGCCGGCATTGGCCGCGATGAATTCAGCCACGATGGTTCCGGCCATGGCCAGGGTCGCGCTTCCGGCCACGACGGTAGTGAGCTTTCCCAGATTTTCGAATGCCCTGATCTTGACTTCCAGCTGCCAACGCATCCTGCCGGTGATCCGGTAGAAATGTTCCACGTCCCGCACCGGTTCCGCCATGACGCCGATCACCGAAAGCAGCAACGGAAAGTAGCAGATCATGGCGGCGATCAGAAGTCTCGACACGAACCCGTCACCCAGGAGAATAAAAATGATCGGGGCGAGGGCAACGATGGGATAGGCTTGAACGTTGTAAGCCGCGACTTTCACGAAGGAGCCGAACCACGTCGTCTGCCGGCCGACGATACCGATCAGGAAGGCGAGGCAGATGGAAAGCACCTGTCCGACCACTGCAACCGACAGGGTATCGAGCACGTCGGAGAGATAGCCGGTGGAGACCATGTGGCCCGTCTGCCAGATTTCCCTGGGGCCGGGAATCACATAATTGGAGAGCCCCAGACTGTACTTCAGAACGAGCAGCAGGGTGATGCCCAGACCGTATACGATCAGGAACTGGCCGATCCGTTTAAGCAGCATTCATGATCTCCAGCAGGGTCTGGTCCAACGCCCTTCGCTCGACCGGCGCGCCCTTGGTGAGATCCAGCCCGTCGACGACGACCGCCTGAGGCGTCTTGTCCGATCCTCTGAGCACCAGGATTTTCCGGCAGAAACGGGCCACTTCGACGATGTTGTGGGAGATGTAAAGAAAAAGCTTGTCCGGAAACCGCTCCTTGATCTCCATCAGGATCCGCTCGCGGGTCTTCTCGTCGACGTTGGCCAGGCTTTCGTCCATGATCAGCAGATCGAAGTCCTGGAGGAGATACCGTATGAGGTTGATCCGGTTCTTCTGGCCGAGGGAAAGCTGAGAGAAGCGGGATTCCATCAAATCCGCCATCCCGAAGCGCTCCACCAGCGCCTCTCGCTGATCGGCCATCTCCGGCGGCACCACCCGCTTCAGGTGGATGCCGATCCCCGCCCAATCCGGAAGGCGCTCCGTGTTGTAGGCGTATAGCACCTGCGAGATACCCGGCATCGAAACCGTTCCGGAGCAGTTTTCGGGTCGGCTGACGAGCAGCCGTGCCAGTGTGGTTTTCCCCACGCCGGACGGCCCGAACAGCGCATGGAAGCCAGGCCCTTCGATGGAAAAACCGCAGTTACTGAACAGAGGGGTTTCGGCGGCCGGATACCGATAATGGAGATTTCTGCATTCCAGACGCATGGACATGGAGCAATCCGCCTCCCATCACTCGACGCCGGGGGAGAAGTCCTGACCGGTGCCCGGCGGGCGCGATGGAAGCGTATCGGCGCCGCTGAACAACCGGCGCCGATACGCTTCCGGCATCGGTGTCGGCCGGCGGGCGGCGTAATCGAAGAATACGATCCCTGTCTTCGCTACCAGCGCTTCCAGGTGATCCTCCAGCTTGAGGACCCGATAGAAGAGATCGCAGCTTTTTCCGGAAGGATTGCCGGCGGCGACTTCGATCCGCAACCTCTCCCCGGCGAAGATTTCCGCCTTGTACCGGACCGCCAGATCGGCCACGACGACGCCTGTCCCGTTCTCGTCAAGATCGCTCAAACCGAAATGATGAAAAAATCGGCGCCGTGCGTCCGCAATCAATTTCACCGCCTGATCGAATCCCAGATGGTTGCCCTGGTTGACTTCCGCGGGCGACACGGTCCGTTCTTCCCGATAGACAACCGGCTCCGGAAAAGCAATGGAAACTCTCGACATGATTTTCCCTGGTGACTCAAAGGTTTTCAAGCCGTGGAAAATGTACTGATCGACCGATATCTCTCTATTGGAATGGCATGGTTTTGTCAATTTGGGAACCCCGGACGGCGGCCCCTGAAGCGGAACGCCTTGCCGCCGGCGGGTGCCCGCTGCCTGCCCGCTAAAGTTCCCTTTTAAAATCGTCGATAGACTTAGGCAAGGATTACAACCCCTAAAATTTCCCGGTCAGGACCCGTCGCAGGCTGGAATACGCGAAAGAAACCCAAGTCGGTGCGAGGCCGGCCAGGGAGGATCCGGGCCGATCGGCCGCGCCGCTGCGCCGACAATGGAAGACCCGCGCGAAAGGGACGCATCGATGCCCCCTCCGTTGGAAGACATCGCCGGAATGGTTTTCAAAAGGTCCGAACAGACCGGGGCGGGAGAATTCAAGCTGGACACCCGGACCCTCGGCACGCTGCTGGCGCTTGATGGACGAACTGCATTGGGCGATGTGGCTCGTCGGCTGAACCTGGACATGAACACCATTTACAGGATCATGCTCGATCTCGCCAAGATGAAACTGGTGATCCGTGTTGGCAAACCCCCGAGCCTGTTGGAGCCTTCCCTCGTCGCCGCCATCAAATCCGAATTGGCCAAGGCGGCCGGTCCCATCGGGGAGGCCCTGCTCCACGACGTTCTCGGTGAACTGGGCATGGATTTCCATCGCATTCCGAAAAACCGTGCACCCGAACTGGTCGAGATGTTGGCTCGTGAGATACCGGACCAACAGCGCAGGCTGGCCTTCATCAAGGTCATACTGCCCGCGCTTCAGTAACCGATGTCCTTTTGAAACAGATTGAAAATGGGTCATGCCTTGTGGAAGACGGCCGGGCTGAAAGGTTTTCGACGCCCCCGCCCCCCGGCATCGATCGAGCCCCGCAAGATGGCTGGCCGATGAATGAAGGCATCCGGCCCCATCCGGACGGTTGCCCGTGCAAGGCGGCCTATGCCGGTCGATCCGCTAAAGGAGATAGAAATGATTGTCATCTGTGAGGACTGCGGCAAGAAATACCGGCTCGATCCGGAGATGATTGAGTTCGAAGCGGCCAGATTCACCTGCAAGGCCTGCAATTTCATCATCAAGGTGCAAAAGCCGGAACCCGCATTCGTTTCGGAGGACGGGGCTCTCGAATACGATCTGATCGAAGCGGTTCCTCTCGAAGAGCTGCCGGAAGTGGAGGCAGAGCACGTGGAGATGCTGGAAATGGCGCAAGGCGTTGATGAAATCCAGCCCAAACCGGCCAACAAGGGACTCGGTCTTCGCACCAAGATGCTGCTGCTCTTCCTGGTGATTCCGCTCGCCGCCTTTTCCATTGTCGGTCTTTTGTTGTTGCACCGGATGAATGAGATGGCAGAGGTTCTGACCCATGAAGCCAAGATTTCAGTCACCCATGCGGGTGAGGAGCTGGTCAAAAATGCGGCCCGCTCCGTGGCGAGCCAGTGCTGCCAATACCTGAAGGCCAATCCGGAGCTGACCGAAGCCGACATCATGGCCGACCGCGACTTCCATGATATCGCCGTCCAGCGCGTCGGCAAAACCGGCTACACAGCGCTGCATGCGATCAATCCCATGACCCCGCTGGTCCATCCCAACCCCCGCATCACCGGCCGCCCATTGACCGCTTCGATCAAGGAAGTGCTCGGAGAAAACTTCGACCGGTGGGTGAACATCACGAAGGACATCGATCGCGGTGAAAATACGGAACGGTCCGGGTACTACCTCTGGACCGATCCCGATGGCGTTCTCAGGGAGAAATTCATGGCGTTGACGCCGGTGGAAGGCACCCGATACGGCATTGCGGCTACCATCTACCTGGAGGAGTTCCTTCAGCCCATCACAGAGGTGGAGCGGGATGCCAATCGGATCCAGTCGGAATCGCGCAGCTATTTCGTTTACAGCCTCTCGGGCGTCCTTTTGCTGATTGCCGCCATCGTGGGGATTTACAGCTTCCGGCTCACCCGGAAGGTCAACATCCTGACCGAGCATGCCAGGCGGATCAGCGTCGGCGAACTCGATGCCACCCTCACCCTGCAGTCGGCCGACGAGCTCGGCAGGCTATGCGATGCCATCAAACTCATGCAGGACAGCATCCGGATCGCCATCGAACGCTTGAAGAAGCGGGGCGGCAGATCCTGAGACCTTGACCTCCTGTGAAGCAACCAGCATCGGATCGAAACGCACGTGTTTCGGAGGCGCCTGTTGGCGGAGACGGAAGGCGAAGGACGATCCGGAAAGCGGGGAAGCTTTGACAACCCGTGGATAAACGAGCATCGGGGCAGGTTGTGAGCATTTTTGCGCGGGCTGTTACGCCGCATTCCGGCCTGAGACGCCGTCGATCCAAAGCGGTCTCAAGTCGACCGCCGCTCCGTCAGGTCCAGAGTCGACAGGAGTTCGTCGATCGCCTGGAGTTCGACGTCGGCCCTACCCGGCAGCCGCTCCGGTTTTTGACCGAAACGGTTGACCCATGCCGTCCTGAATCCGAAATTCGCTGCGCCGGCGATATCCCAGGCATTTGCGGAGACGAAAAGGAGATCCTGCGCGTCCGCTGAAAAATGCCGCCGGGCCAGCTCATAGACGGAGGGATGGGGCTTGTAAATGCCGACCTCCTCCACGGACAAGGCGGCGTCGATCAGGTTCTCGATCGCCGCGTGCCGAACGGCGGAAGCGAGCATTTCCGGCGTTCCGTTGGACAGGATCACCCCCGGGCATCCCGCCTCTCGAAGTGTTTCCAGACAGTCACGTACCTCCGGGTAGGCGGAAAGCTGCAGGTAGGCGGCCAGCAGCTCCTGTTTCAGGGCGGGATCCTCGATGCCTGCCGCCTCGAACGCATAATCGAGCGCTTCGGCCGTAACCGTGTAAAAGTCGGCATGCAGCCCCATGAGACTTCTCAGCCAGGTATATTCGAGCTGCTTCGCGCGCCACATCGCCGAGATGTCATCCGCTCCGTCACCCAGCCGGCTGCGCCAACTGCCGATTGCGGAATGCACATCGAAGAGGGTACCGTAGGCATCGTACACGATTCCGGCCGGTTTCGGCATTCTCCTCAGTCGCGTCAATTGAGAGCTCCTTTTCCGGATCCCATTCCCGCCGGCGCCTATTTCAGAGTCGACGGGCGGGGTTGATCTCCGGGAAAAACGTCTCCCCGAAGCGGTCGAGGGATCGGGGATATCGCGATGCCCGCATCACCCGCCTTCGACGCCAGGCGGTTGCCAGTCCTCCAGAAACCCTTCGCTGGAGGATGGGGCCGACGTACTGAAGAATACCAGAACCCCGTTGCCGTCGTTGACGAGTCCGGATGGAACGCCCGCGGGAATGAAAATACAGTCACCCGGTCCGATCCGACCGCTTTCATCTCCGACCGTCATCATCCCCTCCCCCTCCAGGATGAAGCAGCATTGTTCGTATTCGCGGGACGCTCGTCGTTGAAGGCTTCCAGCCTGCATTTCAATCAGGAGGGCCGTGAGGTGGCGGGATCCGGTGGTTATGCCCGAAACGAGCAGATAGGAGGATACGCCGTCGCTCTCGTTTCGGGGTGAGGTGTTCCATCGTGCGATCTGCATTTGCGCTCCTTCCCGTCTGGCCGACAGGGGTTATCCACGTCCGCAACTGCGCCTTCACTCTGTTCAGGCGATGGCCTGCCCGATTATGTGGGGAGTGAACGGTGCGAAAGCGTTCAGGGCGAAGCAATTCATATCGATGCTCGAAAAACCGCTGTTCAACAACAGCTCGTGGGTGCTCCGGTTGAGATGGCACCCCTGGAAAAGCCAGTGCCAGGGCTTGTGAAGCCGGTTCTGAATCCCCCCCAGGACGGTCCCGGGAGGAGCGGCCACATGCTCCAGGAACACATAACGGCCTCCCGGTCGGAGGATGCGACGGATTTCCTGGACCACCCTGCTGGGCGTGTCCACCGAGCAAAGCACGAGCGTCCCCACGACCGCATCCACGCAGGCATCCGGCAGATCGATGGCCTCCCCCTTGACGGCCCGGATCTCGAGACGGATGCCGTACCGCCGGGCATTGCGCCGCAGGAGCGGATGCATGGTCCCCTTCGGTTCGACGGCCAGGAGCCGGGTCCCGGGACGGTAATAGCGAAAATTGGCGCCGGGACCTGGTCCGATCTCGACCACATCCAGGGGAAATTCACGAAAAAGAGCGCGTTTCCGGGAGCCGTACACCCGATCCATGATCGATTCCAACGAATTCAGGATCGATGCCTCGAGACGACCCGTTATCAGATGGAAACCGCGATCCGTCATAGGGGCCCATCCCTTTCAGGGCTTCAAGATGCGGGGGTATCGAAACCGGACGGCAGCGCCGCACGAAAATTAGGAAAAGGCCAACGCGCGGGAAGGCGGGTCAGGCTCCATCGATGGCATATCTCATGACCCATTTGGACTCTGAAGCCTTGGCGGCTGCAACGAACCCCATCCGGCCGAACAGTCGCGGAAACCCCATATAGCTCGACACCGGCGGAACCCGGTCGCTCCTCGGCACCGTGGGATAGGCTTCCACAATGCGCCCGCCCTTCCCCCGCACGTGTTCGACGGCCGCGGCGATCAGATTCTCGGTCATGCCGGTTCCTCGATGCCTCTTGTCGATGAAGAAGCAGACGATGGACCACACGGACTCCCGATCGATAGGCTTGAGGACCCTCGAGCGGTTGAGGGAGGGGAAGTCCTCCCTCGGGGCGACCGAGCACCACCCCACCGGTGTCTGCCCGCGGTACGCGATAATTCCGGGTTCCTTCCCGGCCGCCACGATGGCCTGCATCGCTTTTCGGTTTCCTTCGCCCTGTCCGGCTGCGAACGCCTTCCGGGTCGTTCTCCAGTACATGCACCAGCAACCCGCGTAGGCCCCCTTGGGACCGAAAAGCATTTCGAAATCCTCCCAGCGGCCGGGTGTCAGGGGATGGTATTCCATAGGGCTGTCCGATGCCTTTCCGTTGGGGATGGAGACGGGGAGCCCGAGGGACCGCAATGGACGGATCGATTCACTCCTGATCGTCTCAGGGGGTCGATTCGCATCGTTCGGCGGGCCAGACGCCGTCGAACCCATCGATCGCGACCGCCTCCTCCCACCCGCTGCCGTCCGCCTTTTGCCGACGCAGGAAATGCCCCTCGAAGGTGACCATGAGCGGTTCTCCCGATGTCCCCCGGGCTTGGAGGTATGCGGCCTCGAGAGCCGGGTAATCTCCGTCCATGACCACCGGAAAATTCTGGCGCGTCATGCATTCCGTGAAGACCGCCGCGCCGGCCATGTTTGCGAAAAGCCCCCGCATCGGAAAGTGGTCGCCAAATACATTGTCGCTATCCGAGCGGGTGAGATCGTAAAGCCCGGAGACGATTTCCTGCCCTTCCCGATTGAGCATGCCCAGGGTCCCCTCTCCCTTGACGGCGAACAGCCTCGGCTCCCCGTCGACTGCATGGAGCCGTATCCTGCCGCCGTCCCCGGAAGTCTCCCATCGTCCCATCTCGTAAAAATCCCGGGGGCGCCCGTCCGGTACGCCCAGATAGGTCTGCCGGAATAGGAACAACCGGTCTTCGCGCAGACTGAGGGTCATGCGGATGCCTTCACAATCCGCACAGGGAATGACGCCGGTGTAGGTCGACACCGGCTGTTCCGGCGGCGGCGCCTCCACCGCGGTTTCACTCGGGGGTGTGGATTCAGAAGGGACTCCGGCGCACCCGGCAAGCAGGGAGATGATCAGGGCGGGCAACAGGTAAGACAGCTTGGGCCTTTTCGGACACCGGCCCGACCGTCGAAAGGAAGATGACCGTTTCATAGGCACTTTCCACTGGTGGGTGCGCATCGGGGGTGCGATGAACGGCACCCGGAAATTCTCGAGCCCTCGAGAAGACCGATCTTAATCGGAAATGCGTCGAAAATTCAAGAACCGACAATGCAATCGTATTCACGACCGGGAGCACCTATACATATATCCATGCGACCAGCGCCAGCAAGGACAGCAGGGTCACGGGGATCCCCACCCTGGCATGCTCTCGGAAGGTGATCTCGACACCGCAGGTTCTGGCCTGCTCGACCACGATCAGGTTGGCAATGCTGCCGATGACGACCAGGTTTCCGGCAAACGTGCTGGAAACGGCCAGCGTATACCATTCCACCGGATTCCCCGGATCCAGGAACCGGATCAGAAGCATGGCGGCCGGCACATTGCTGACCACGTTGCTCATGACCGCCGAGACCCCGGCGAGCATGGGAAGACTGCGGAGGTGAATCCCCCGATGGTAAAGAGCATCGATGAGCCGTTCCGGGAGATTCGCCTCCACGACGCCCTGGATCACGATGAAAAGGGCGCAGAAAAGGGTCAGCAGATGCCAGTCGACCAGTCCCAGGATATGGCGGGATCGCATCCTGCGGCTGCACAGCAGGACGCCCGCAATCCCGATCGCGGCATACTCCCGGGGAACGGGGGTCAAAAAGAACAGAATGAGCATGCCCACCGCCAGTATGCCCTTGCCGCTCTGGTATCGGTTGAAGTCCGGCCATTGATCCTTCGCCGGTTCGGCGGAATATCCGTAAGTAGGGCCCCTGAATTTCCCCCGGTAGGCCCGGAGGATCCAGCCGAATCCCAACAGAAGGCCCAACAGGGCTGGAGGGGCGCACCATGCCAGGAATCCATCGAAGGGCAGCCGGCCGACCTGTCCGATGAGCATGTTCTGGGGGTTTCCGATCAGGGTCGCCGCGGATCCGATGTTGCTCGCCACGGCGAGACCGATCAGAAAAGGCACCGGGTTGAGGCCTGAACGCAGCAGGGTCAGCGCCAGCACCGGCGTGAATGCCAGGCAGATGATATCGTTGGAAAGCACCGCCGAAAGACCGGCGCTGACCAGCATGGTGATCAGAAGGAACCGCCCGGGCCGTTGGGGCATTTTGCCTAATTGCAGGGCAAGCCAGGTGTAGAATCCGCCCAGTCGAAGCTGCGCGGAGAGTACCATGAGGGCATAGAGGAGCAGAATGGTCGGCGCATGCACGGCATCCACCGCCGTGTCCAGAGGGATCACTCCGGAGATGATCATGGCGATGGCGCCGAGAAGCGCGATCCCGGTCCTGTCGAGCGCGAGGCCCGGCACCCGGCCGATGGCGACACCTGCATAGGTGGCCAGGAAGATGGTCAGGGAGAGCGGCGTCATCTGGGTTCGGGCGGCCATTCCCGGTCCACGCCGTAGAGGCGCCGTTGCTCCGAATCGGCCAGGAGCGGAGGCGTGGAGATCAAAAAGACCTTGAGCCGTTGATTCGCATCGAACTCCACCTGCCACTCGATCTCCCCGAATTCATAAAAGAGAATGGACTCGTCGGCATCTTCGTCGATCCAGTAAGGTGCTCCCAGCAGCGCCAGGACCGTGCCGCGTGTGGTGTCCCTCGAGAAGGCATGGTCCCTTCCGCGGAACCGCACCTTGCCCTCGAATGCCGGCAGTTCAGGCGCTTCCGGGTCGGCCCAGTTGACGAGAATGTAGTCGACGGTGTCGTTCTCCGTGCCGATTTCGACGCTGCGGCGGCAGGCGAGGCTGGCCTCTTCGAAGTGCTCGTAGACCCCATCGGCTCGAACCCGGGCGGATGGCGAGCCGATGGTGATGTCGTTGAACCCGTGGCGGTCCAGATCGATGACGTCCGTCGGCGGCTGAGGGCCGCCGTCTTCCTGGACAAAGGATGCAGCGAATGTGAGCCATTGCATCATGTTCGGCTTTCCCCTGAAGGGCGATGCCGGCGATTCCCGCGCGATCGCCTCGAAACAGCGGCTGTCGAAGGCTTCCGGCGGCACGTGCCCGGAAGTCAACGGACTTCCTCTTCATCGAAGGGTGACCACGCACACACTGCTGTCAAGCCATTCTCCGGACTCGAATCGCAAGTCCGCCGTACCATATCAGGGCCGGAAGCTCCCGCAGAATCCACCCGAGCCGTTGAACCGCCGTCCCCGACGGCGGGCAGGGGCTGGTCCGCACCGCGAGTCCGGCGGCACGAAACATCAGGCCCGCTCTGAAGCAGTGGAAGTCATCGGTTACGATGATGGCGGACCTCCATCCATGCTCCCGGAAAATATGGGCGCAGTTGAGGGCGTTTTCGAAGGTCGTTCGGGATCGATCCTCGACGAGGACCGCATCGGGGGGAACGCCGCCCGCAATGACCAGCGATTTCATGACCAGGGCCTCCGGCGGCGGATGTCGGCGGGCGCCGCCGGACAATACGAGGCGGGGCGCCACCCGGCGCCAAAACAGCCGGATTCCGTGATCGGTCCTCGATCGGAGCGCCTCGCCCGGCGTCCCGTCAGGCCGGACCGGCGCCCCCAGAACGATAATGGCGTCGGCCGCGGGGTGAGCTGATTCCAAAGCCACGATTCGAAATTCCCGTCCCCGGACCTTCCCGGTCCGAAAGGAACGCCAGGTTCAGTGCCGGAAGGCTTGAATCGACGCTATCGGCTTCTCGAAAAAAATACAACACCCCAAAATTGACTTTGATCGCAAGATCACCTATCACCTGACGATCGATACGGTATCCGCCGAATGAAGCCGTTGTCCAGGATCGATCACCCGAGGTGCATGGAATACCAATGAAATGGAAAGCGCCCCCGCCGACTTGGAGGATTCGCCGAGTTCTCGTCGGCTTCCCGTCAACCCGCAACTCCCTGCTTCGCACCCGAAAAAAGCTGTTCCGCCGGATCCGCCGCATGCAGCAACACGCCGAGGACCTCGAGCAACGCGTTCGGGATCGAACCCGTGCCCTCGAGGACGCCAACCGTCGGCTTGCCCGTGAAATCGAAGACCGGAACATACTGGAAGAACGGCTTTGGACCTCCCTGAGTGAGAAGGACGCCCTGCTCAAGGAAGTCCATCACCGGGTCAAGAACAATCTGCAGGTCGTCTCAAGCCTGCTGAACATGAGCGCCAACCGCGCCCGGAACCGGGAGGCGGCCGCCGTGCTGAACAGTGCGGAGGCCAAGGTTCGTGCCATGGCGATGATTCACTCCCGGCTTTTCCAGGGCAACGGCCTCGATACCGTTGTGATGGAGGAACAGGCAAGGGAACTGTTCGACAACCTGGCCGCCATCCATAACCAGACAGGCCGGATTCGACTCTTCGAAGGGAATGCCTCGACCCGCCTGACGGTCCGCCAGGCGATCCCCATGGCGCTCGTCCTGAACGAGCTCCTCTCCAATTCCCTGAAACACGCTTACGGCCGGGACGAAACGGGCTCCATCGAGACGGCTTTCGTTCCCCTGCCAGGGTGCAGGCTGGAATTCACGTACCGGGACGACGGCGCCGGGCTGCCTCCCGGCATGAACATCCATGAGACGGAAGGCCTGGGGTTGAGGCTGGTCCGCGTCATGTCCACGGTTCAACTGGGAGGCGTAATCGAACCGCTCGCCGGCCCGGGGCTCGGACTCCGGATCGTGTTTCCCGTCCAGGAGGCGTCCAGTGACATCTGCCGCGAAAATTCTTCTGGTTGACGACGAAGGGATCATTCTTGCCGATCTGGAGGAAAGGCTGACACGGATGGGCCACCGGGTGGTCGGCCTTGGAACCTCCGGTGAAGAGGCTGTCGTGCTGGCCGGAAGCCTGAAGCCGGACCTGGTAGTGATGGACATCATGATGCCGGGGGCGATGGACGGCATTGCGGCAGCGGACCGGATTCGAGGAACGCTCGGCGTTCCGACCGTTTTTCTCACCGCTTACGCCGATCGGAGCACCATCGAAAGGGCCAAGGCCGCTGTCCCTCTCGGATATATCCTGAAACCGTTTCAGGAAAGCCAACTCTACTCCACGGTCGAAATCGCGCTTTACAACAGGAAGATCGAGCGGCGGCTCCAGGACAGCGAAGCGCGTTACCGGGCTGTGGTCGAAAATCAGAGCGATCTCATCTGCCGCTTTTTGCCGGATTTTCAACTGGACTTTTTCAATTCGGCGTTTCGGCGTTTCTTTTCGCTCGACCCTGCCGGCAAAAGTCCGCGCTGCTTCTCGGCCCTTTTTTCCGGCGCATCATCCGACGCCCTCCAAAGCGCCGTCGAGGCATTGGATGCGGAACGGCCGATCCAGCAACTGGAAGTCTCCGTGGAGACTCCGGAGGGTCGCGAGCGTCACCTGCACTGGATCATCCATGGCATTTTCGGCCCCAAGGCAACCCTGACGGAATACCAGGCGGTCGGCCGCGACGTGACTGAAAGAGTCGAAGCCGAGGCCGAGATCCACCGGCTCAACCAGCAGCTCGAATGGCGGGTCCAAAACCGGACCCGGGATCTCGAGGCCAAGAGTCGAAGGCTCAAGGAGACCAATATCGCCCTCGAAGTGCTCCTCCAGCGGCGAGAGGAAGACCGCATCGAGTTGGAGCGAAACCTCCTTCACAGCGTGAAGGAGCTGATCGAACCCACGATCCTTCAATTGAGACTCGCGGCCTCGGATTCCGCCCGGAGTGCATTCCTGGATATTCTGGAAGCCAACATGGCGGAGATCGTCTCCCCTTTCGCCCGGAAGCTCTCCGACCATTACACCGGGCTCACCGCCCAGGAGATTCAGGTGGCCAATCTGGTCAGACAGGGCCGGACCGCCAAGGAAACCGCTGCGATCATGGGCCTTTCGGTTCGAACCATCGACACCTACCGGACCCACATACGTAAAAAGCTGGGGCTCGACGATCGAAGGACCCGGTTGCAGGCCTACCTGAAGTCGCTTGGCTGATATCCCGATGTTCGCCGCCGGAGACCTCGATCGAACCGCTTTACAGGGGCGCGACCGGCGGAATGACTGCGTCCATTCGGTTGATTTCAGCGGCCGCAGAATCTATAATGCCGGCTCATCGAGTATTTTTTTGTCAACTGTTTCGAGGATCCAGACGACTATTAAACCAGAGGCCGTTCAAGGCGCCCTCAGCGAGGCGGCATCGAAAACCTCGAGGCGACTTCCGGCCGGATCCGGCGCTGAGCCGAGGGATGGATCACAGACCCTGAAAAGGAAAGGAAAAAGATGAAAGCAACCGTCCGAACCACCCTGGTAGCAATGCTTCTGTTGTTCACCCTGTCTTCCTGTGCAAGCATAGACACCCAAGAGAAAAAGGGAACGGCGGTGGGAGCGGGCGTCGGCGCCGCCGTCGGAGCAGGCCTCGGACAGGCCATCGGCAGGAATACGGAATCCACTGTGATCGGAGCAGCCATCGGTACGGTCGTGGGCGGCATCGCCGGCAACCGGGTCGGCGCCTACATGGACCGGCAGGAACAGGATCTCCGCAACGCCCTGGCTTACTCGGAGGCCGCGAGCATCCAGCGGGACCAGGACGTACTGACCGCCACCTTCAAGGGCGACGTCTTCTTCGACTTCAATTCGGCGACGCTGAAACCCGGTGCCTACGACGAGCTGGACCGCGTGGCCAATGTCCTCAACGGCTACCCCGCGACCATGATCCGCATCGAGGGGCACACCGATCAGAGCGGACCGGAGGACTACAACCTTCAGTTGTCCCAGAGAAGGGCCGACTCTGTGCGGAACGCCCTCCTGTCCCGCAACGTCGCGGCAGCCAGGATGGAGACCGTCGGTTTCGGTGAGACCAAGCCGATCTCCAGCGATCCGGCACAAAACCGGCGCGTTACCGTCGTGATCATCCCCAACCGGCAGGGGTAGGCGAGCCGGCGTCGGTCCCGACTGACGACGACCTTCATCCGGGAAGCGCCCGACCTCCCGCCAGTGCGGATCCGGCGGACCGAAAACGCGACGGCCACCCGTGTAAATGGGAAAATGCGATGCCCCCGGATGAAGAAACATAGGAACTCGATGGTGGCCTCCGGCCGCCGGACCGGATTTTCCGGCGGTATCGGCGTCGGTCGGCCACCCCTCGATCCTCTTGACGGAACGGATCATTCATGAAGCGCCAACTTCAACCCGTCATACGAAACGTCGGATTCATCTCCACCCGCCTGGCCGGCACCGACGGTGTTTCCCTCGAAACAGCCAAGTGGTCGGACGTACTGGAGGAGGAGCGGTTCACCTGCTTTTTCTTCGCGGGGGAGCTCGACCGGCCCGACGATCGTTCATACCTCGTCCCCGAGGCCCACTTCACTCATCCGGAAATCAAGGCCATTCACGAAAAATGTTTCGGCGTCACAGTCCGGGACAGGGACGTCACCGCCCGGATTCATGACCTGAAACGGCACTTGAAGGACCATCTTTACCGGTTTGTCAGTCAATATGACATCCGCCTGCTGATCATCGAAAACGCGCTGACCATCCCCATCAACATTCCCCTGGGGCTTGCCATCACCGAATTCATCGCCGAAACCGGAATACCCAGTGTGGCCCACCATCATGATTTCTACTGGGAGCGGGACAGGTTCATGGTGAATGCCGTGGGAGATTACCTGCGCATGGCATTTCCCCCGGACCTGCCGAGCATCCGCCACATTGTCATCAACTCCTTCGCGGATTCCGCACTGAGCCTCCGGACCGGCATCTCCGCGTTCATCGTTCCCAATGTGATGGACTTCGACAATCCGCCTCCGCCCATGGATGCCTACGCAGCGGACGCCCGCAAGAACCTGGGCATCGCCGAGGACGAGCTGCTGGTCCTCCAGCCGACCCGCGTCGTGCAAAGAAAGGGAATCGAACACGCCATCGAGCTGGTCCACCGCATCGGGATGAAGGCGAAGCTCGTCATCTCCCATGCATCCGGAGACGAAGGCTATGACTACGAGCAGCGGTTGATCGAATATTCGAAGATGCTGAATGTGGAAACCCTGTTCGTGTCCACGGTGATCAACGAAGAACGTGGAACCACGCCGGATGGGAAAAAAATCTACACCCTCGACGATATTTATCCCCATGCGGATCTCGTCACCTATCCTTCCACCTTCGAAGGGTTCGGAAACGCTTTCCTGGAGGCGGTCTATTTCAGGAAGCCGGTCGTGGTAAACCGCTATTCCATTTATGCGAAGGACATCAAGCCGAGAGGCTTCCAGGTCATCGAAATCGACGGGTATGTCACCGGCTCGGCAGTGGAAGAAACACGGCGGGTTCTCTCGAACGCGGCTCTGCGCCAACAGATGGTCGATCGGAACTACGAGCTGGGCCGGAAGTATTTCTCCTACCGCGTGCTCCAACACATGCTGAAACACTTCATGGCGCGCCACCACTGGCTCATCACTACAAGCCTCTGAACAGGCGCGGTCACCGTCTTTTCAGGCGGGCAAGGTTTTCCAGGTCTCTCAGCCGCAGAGTCAGCTCGAGCCATTCGCTGAATCGCTCCACGAGGTCTGCTCGGGGTTCTCGAAGTAGCCGAAGCTGTATGTCCGCCAGCCGGTCGGCCAGATCGGACCGGTGAGGCGTCTCCTTCAGCAGCTTGCGGTAGACTTCGGCGGCTTTGTCCAGATAACCTTGTTTTTCATAGATGGCCGCCATGGTTTCGGTGGCCAGGGGATCGGATTCGGTCATGGCTGTGGATCCGGTGTGACGGGAGAATCGACCCGTCGAGGGAGCTTTGCCGGGCGGGCGGGCGATATCAGCACCCAATCGCCTGGGGCCACGAACCCGAGGTCCTTCCGCGCCACGTGTTCGATGAGCGCAGGGTCCTTGTGTTCGAGGCGGACCTTTTCCTGGTAAAGCGAATGATTTTCGATGATCAGCGCACGGTTTGCGGACTCGAGTCGTTGCAGCTCTCCGCGCAGGTAATGAAGATCCACTACCCCCTTGTCTCCGAAAACGACCAGCGCCGCAAATAGCATGAGGCCCAGGCCGGCAGCGGACAGAAGAATCGGCTGCCGCGAGGCCATCAGCGTCCCCTCCGGTAGATCATGGACAACAGCTCCCGCATTTCTCGACTGCCGGTGACCACGGAGATCCCTCCATACACGACCACTCCAGCCGTCAGGCAGATCAGCAGCCCCGAAGTGGTAACGGACCCGCCGCCCAGTTGCGCCAGCTTCCCGGACAGCAGGCGGACGGCCCCTCCCATGAGCAGCGCACACCCCAGCATGTGGCCGTAGACCGCGGCCGATGCCGCCACCCGGGTTCGCCCGAGACGGCGCCGCATCACGATCAGGAGCAGCAGCAGGTTGATGATCGATGCCACGGAGGTGCTCAATGCTATCCCGCTGTGCCCCATGACGCGCATCAGGAGAAGGCCCAGCGACACCTGGGTTCCGAGGGAGACTGCGGCAGCAAACGCCGGCGTTCGCGCATCCTTCAGGGCAAACAGGGCCGGGGAGATGATCCGGATCGCAGCGACCGCCCAAATGCCCAGTGCGTACCACAGCAGCGCCTGCGCCGTCAAACGGGCGGCTTCCCGGTCGAAAGCGCCGTGTTCGAATAGCTGGGAGACGATGGGTTCCCTCAGCACGACCAGTCCCACCATGGCCGGAAGCATGACGAACGAGACATGCCGCATACCATATTCGAGCGTTCGCCGGAGTCCGTCCAGGTCACCCACGTCCGCCTGCCGCGAAAGCGAGGGAAGGCTTGCGGTGGCGGCGGACACGGCAAAGATTCCCAGGGGAAACTGGACGATGCGGTCGGCGAAGAAAAGATAGGACACGCTGCCGTCTCCCAGCAGGGAGCCCAGAAGCGTTCCGATGAGGATGTTGATCTGAAAGACGGATGTTCCGAAAACAGCGGGCAGGATATCCCTTCCCACACGCATCAGTCCGGGGTGCGGTTTCCAGGATCCGGACCGAAATCGAAGACCGCAGGTCCTCAGCGATGGGATCTGCAAGGCCACCTGTAAAAGGCCCCCGACCAGTACGGCAGATGCAAGCATCATGGCAATGGCCGCCGGATCGCGGCCAAGCATGATGCCGGCGCCGAGTGCGCCGATCATGGCCACATTGAGAAAGGCGGGCGCAAAAGCCGGAGCGGCGAAGGATCCCATTCCGTTCAGGACCCCCATCGCCAGGGCCAGGAAGCCCACGATCAGCATATAGGGCAGCATGATCCGGGTCAGGGACAGCGTCAGTGCGAACTTATCCGCGTCCGCACCGAAGCCCGGCGCCACCATTCGAACCAGTTGCGGGGCGAAAGCGAGGCTGGCTGCGACGATCATCACGAGCAGAATCCATAGATATCGCAGGGTCGTACCCGTGAAGGCGCAGGCGTCGGCCTTTCCGTCTCGTCGAAGGATTTCACTGAAGACCGGAATGAACGCCATGCCGAAGGCGCCTTCGCCGAAAAGCCGGCGAACCAGGTTGGGAATACGAAATGCCGCGATAAAGGCATCCGAATAGAGCCCCGCACCGAACACCCAGGCAATCGTCATGTCCCTCAGGTAGCCCAGCAGCCGGCTCAGGAAGGTTGCGGAGGCCACGACGCCGGCGGCCCTGCGCACGCAGGCGGTCTCGGAGCTCGTGGGGAAGGTCATGGAAAAATCGGCCCGGAAACCCAACAGGTCAACCCTTCGCCGTCATCGGAAACGGACCGAACCCATCTCTCGTGCCGCCTTCCTCTATCGAAGATTTGCCTTGACATCATGGAAAGGTTTGAGTAGTTAAGCCGTTTTGTAAAATTGAACGAAAGGAGCAACACCTTGGCCAATCATAAATCTGCCATCAAACGGGCAAAACAGAACGAAGTACGGCGCATGCGAAACCGGGCGGTCAAGACCCGAGTGCGCAATGTCGTGAAGACGGCCAGGACCGCAATGGCCGAGGAGACCGGCGTCAGTGCGGAGGAGATCTTCAAGTCTGCCCAGTCCACCATCGACAGGGCCGCGAAAAAAGGCGTAATCCACAAGCGCGCAGCGGCCAGGAAGGTTTCCCGACTGGCCAGGAAGATCGGCGCCAGCAGCGCTTCCTGACGCCCCCCACCCGGATATCGAAGGCAGGCTCCTTCCGAAGGCAAGCCTGCCTTTTTGTGTTTCCTGCCCGGGACAGCCCATCGTCTGCGGTCAGAACCGGTCCGTCATCCCGTAATAGGCTTTCTCGGCCAGGCGCCGCGAGATCTCATCCAGGGCGATCCGTCGATTGGCGTTGGTCGAGAATGAATCTCCCGCCACGAGAAACTCCTCGCTGTCGGAAAGAACCCTTCTCCAAAGAACTTCTCCCTCGCGATCCGACATGACGAACTCGACCGACAGGGTCACGCGGCGCTGGCGGCTGGTGCTGATGCCGGTTCGGGAAATGTTGCCTTCCCTGAGGGACGTGATGGTCCCCGTGATCACCGCCGAAGCCTCTTCCGGCCGTGTCACCGTGACCCGTCCGCTGCGGGTCATCTCGAGGGAGAGGTCGTTCGTCAGCACGTTCTCGAGTCCGATCTCCGCGGTCCGGTTCTGCAAGGTCCGAACGCCGATGCTGGTCACCCCTTCCGGCAATTCGCCGGTCCCCGAAAAGCGGTATCCGCACCCGGCCAACAGCAGCAAGGCGGCCACCGCGATCGGCGGAAGCCATCGTATCTTCGACCTGAATCCGCAGGCGCCAAGTGACTTGTGGGAAGTGAGGGATATCAACCGCATACGATATTGACCAGTTTGTTTTTCACCACGATAACCTTCCGGACCGTCTTGCCCTCGTGGAAAGGCCGGGCTTTCTCGTCCGCCAAAGCCGCTTTGCGAACCACCTCATCGTCGGAATCCGCCCGGATCGTCATCCGGCTTCGAAGCTTTCCGTTGACCTGGATGACGATCAAGACATCCTCTTCCACGAGGACGGCCTCCCGGTGTTCCGGCCAACCGGCCTCCAGCACGCTGGCGTCGTGGCCCAACTCGGCCCAGAGCGCCTCGGAGAAATGGGGCACGATGGGCGACAGCAGCAGCACGACGGCCTCGACCGCTCCGCGAACCACCTCGTTTGTCCGTGGGTGTTCTGGCAGGTCTTCCGGGCCGCACAGCTGGTTCACCAGCTCCATGACGGCGCTGATTGCGGTGTTGAAATGGAATCGATCTTCGATATCCCGGGTCACCTTCCGGATGGTTTCGTGGGTTTTCCGAAAGATCACGGCGAGTTCGGGGGAAAGCTCCGATAGATCGCCCGTGTAGGGGGCGGCGTGGCGGATTTCATCCATCCAGCCGGCGGCCAGCCGCCAGACCCGGTTGAGAAACCGGTATCCGCCTTCGACCCCCTGTTCGCTCCATTCCAGGTCCCGCTCCGGCGGGGCGGCGAACAGACAGAACAACCGGGTGGTGTCGGCACCGTATCGATCCAGCAGCTGGTTCGGATCGATGACGTTCTTCTTGGACTTGGACATCTTCTCGACACGGCCGATCGCCACCGGACGCCCGCAAAGACCGCAACTCCGATCGTCACCGCCGCCCTCCACCTGATCCGGCAGAAGATAACCGTGTTCAGGACAGGATACCGTCTCCTTGCAGACCATGCCCTGGGTGAGCAGGCGTGTGAACGGCTCCTTGTACCTTACCAGGCCGAAGCCGTGAAGCACCCGGGTGAAATATCTGGAGTACAGCAGGTGCAGCACGGCATGCTCCACCCCGCCGATATACTGGTCCACCGGCATCCAGTAGTCGACGGCCTTGGAATCGAACATTCCTTCCTCGTACCGGGGGCTGCAATAGCGCTCAAAGTACCAGGACGACTCCACGAAGGTGTCCATGGTGTCCGTCTCCCTCCGGGCGTCCCCGCGACCGCACTTCGGGCAGCTTGCCTGGATAAAGGCCGGCAGCGTGGCCAAGGGCGACTTGCCGCCTTCGAGCAGATCGGCGTCCTCGGGCAGTACGATCGGAAGATCGGACTCGGGGACCGGCACGATCCCGCAGCTTTGGCAGTGAATGACGGGGATCGGAGCGCCCCAATAGCGCTGGCGGGAGATTCCCCAGTCCCTCAGCCGGTAGCTCACCGTGGGATTGCCCAGTCCGTGGGCCTCGAGATGACCGGCTATTTTTTTCATGGCCTCACGGTTGGGCAGGCCGTCGAATTCCTTCGAATTGACCATGATGCCGTCGCCCGCATAGGCCTCGGTCATGGCGGCCGGGTCCAGGGGGGCGCCCTCGGGCTGAATGACGACGATGACGGGCAGATCGTACTTTCGGGCGAACTCGAAATCGCGCTGATCATGGGCTGGAACGGACATGACTGCGCCGGTGCCGTATTCCATCAGCGCGAAGTTGGCCGCGTAGATCGGCATCCGCCGCCCGGACATGGGATTCCGGCAGTAGGCTCCGGTGAAGACGCCTTCCTTTTCGTAGGATTCCACGCCTCTGGCCGTCCGGTCCTGCAAGGCGATCCGGTCGACGAATTCGACGACCGCCGACTCCTCGGGCTTGCCCGAGCACAACCGCATCACCAGGGGGTGTTCCGGTGCGAGGCACATGAAAGTCGCTCCGAAAACCGTGTCATGGCGGGTGGTGAAGACCGGGATATACTCGTCGCCGGCTCCCTCGATCGGGAAGCGGATCTCGGCGCCCAGGCTTTTTCCGATCCAGTTTTTCTGCATGGTCAGGACCTTCTCCGGCCATCCCGGAAGCCGGTCGCAGTGAACGAGAAGGTCTTCGGCATAATCGGTGATCCGGAAGAACCACTGCCAGAGCTTCTTTTGGCGGACGGCCTTCCCGCATCGCCAGCACATCCCGCCCTCCACCTGCTCGTTGGCGAGAACCGTCTGACAGGTCTCGCACCAGTTGACAAACGACTCCCGTCGGTAGGCAAGGTCCTTTTCCAGCATTTTCAGGAACAGCCACTGCTCCCAGCGGTAATACTCGGGACGGCAGGTGGCGAGCTCCCGATCCCAGTCGTAGGAGAAGCCGAGGCGTTTGAGCTGGTCCCGCATGCTGGCGATGTTCTCATAGGTCCACGCCGCGGGGTGGGTCTTGTTGGCGATGGCGGCGTTTTCGGCCGGCATTCCGAATGCATCCCATCCCATGGGGTGCAGCACGTTGTACCCGCACATTCGTTTGTAGCGGGCCACCACGTCGCCGATGGTGTAATTGCGGACATGACCCATGTGAATCTTCCCGGAGGGATACGGAAACATCTCCAGCAAGTAATATTTCTCGCGGCTCGGATCTTCATCGACCTTGAACAGGCCGTTGTCTTCCCAACGTTTCTGCCACTCCGCTTCGATGGTCCTGGGGTCGTACTTCACGTCCATGGATCGCTATCCTTCCCAACTGGAAACGCCCGGGTCGGGCACGAAAGATGTCATTGATTCAGAAGGTTGCCCGCGGCAGGGAACCGCCGGCAGCAGGCATCCTCATGCCACACTCTCCTGGAAAGATCAAGCAGCCGCGCAAAGCCCACGGCCTCCCGCGCCGGCATCTGTCCAGGGAGAAAACGTTTGACTTAAACTGTTCAAAGCCATAATGATGATTTCTGTGAATCGCATTGTAATTACCGTGAGATACCAAAGAGGAAGGCTTAACCGCACTCGATCTTGACCTCAGCCAAACAGAACAGGACACCCGACTCAATGAGCAGTAAGATCCTCATCAACGCGATGGATTCCGAGGAGTGTCGAATCGCGAAGATCAAAGACAACAAACTCGAAGAATTTCACATCGAAAGCGCCGGTCATGAGATCACCCAGGGCAATATCTACAAGGGGATCGTCACCCGGGTCGAACCCAGCCTTCAAGCCGTTTTCGTCGACTACGGCGCGGAACGGAACGGCTTTCTCCAGATCCAGGAGATCCACAGCGACTACTACCAGGAACCCCCCAACGGCGACCGGGGCATCCATTCGCTCATCCGCAGGGGACAGCAGCTGCTCGTGCAGGTGACCAAGGAGCCCATCATGAGCAAGGGCGCCATGCTCACCACCTATCTTTCCCTGGCCGGCCGCCACATCGTCCTGATGCCCGGGCACGAGGTGCGCGGCGTATCCCGGAAGATCGAAGAGGAAGAAGAGCGCAAGCGGCTGAAGGAAATCCTGCATTCAATGAAGATCCCCGAGGGGTACGGCGTCATCGTGAGGACCGCCGGAGCGGATTGCACCAAAACACTGATCAACAAGGACCTCACCTACCTGATGCGCCTGTGGAAGACCATCAAGGACAATGTCATGAAGGTGGAAGCCCCGGCGCTTCTCTACAAGGAGCGCAACCTCGTGCTTCGATCGATCCGGGACTACTTTACCACCGACATTTCCGAAATTCTCATCGACCATCCGGATGTCTACCGGGAGGTCAGGGACTTCATGGACATCATCTCCCCCAAGCAGGCAAAGATCGTCCGCCAGTACAAGGGGGGGAAGCCGATCTTCTCCAAGTACCAGCTGGAAAACCAGATTACAGCGATATACGACAACCGCGTACTGCTCAAATCCGGAGGATCGATCGTCATCGCCCAGACCGAAGCCCTGGTCGCCATCGATGTCAACTCCGGCAAGGCCACCCAAAGCCGATCGATCGAGGAAACGGCCCTTCAGACCAATGTCGAGGCCGCCGAGGAAATCGCTCGCCAGCTCCGGTTGCGCGATCTGGGGGGCTTGATCGTACTGGACTTCATCGACATGCGCGAGGCACGCAACCGCACCGAGGTGGAACGCGCACTCAAGGCCCATCTGAAAATGGACAAGGCGCGGACCAAGGTGGGGCGGATCTCACGGTTCGGCCTGATGGAAATGTCCCGGCAGCGCATTCGCGCGTCGATCGATTTCGGCAGTTTTCAACTGTGCCCCCATTGCCGGGGCAAAGGCCAGGTGCCGTCCACGGAAACCCTTGGGATTGCCTTTTTGCGAAAACTCGGCATGGAATCGATCCGGGAAGGCGCCCAATTGGTCAGAGGGAAGGTTCCGATCGATGTGGCCGACTACCTGCTCAACCGCAAACGGAAAGAGCTCATGGACCTCGAGTTGATGCACAAGGTGCGTATTCGTATCGAAGGGGACCCGGCAATGGTGCCCGGCGACTGCGCCATATCCTGTGATTAGTCGATCTGCCTGAGCACAACGGGAGGAATCCGATGGAGGATTCGACTGCGAAACGAAGCCAGAGGCGTTCACTTCCCGTGCTGGTGGCCGTCGGGTTGGTGATCGTTGTTCTGCTGGCCGTCATTCGTTTCTGGCCCGACCGGACGCCGTCCCCTTCCGCGGTGAATCAAGACCCAGAGAAAACGGCATCGTCTTCGCAGAATACCGAAGGCGCCGGCGGACGACCCGTCATTTCCTATGACCAGCTTGGTGAGGACGAGGAACTCCGGGCCCTGATGGAGGAACGGAAGGGCCAATACAATCTGGACGAGAGCGTCGACATGCTCGCCCGGTCGGATGAGACCGTCGACATCCACGGAAACAGCGTGTCGATGAAAGCGATTCAGGAACTCATTCGGCAAAAAACCGGGGAAATCGCCGAGGAAGCCATCGGGCCCGATGGGCGGCCGCTCGCCGTGCCCACGGAGATGTTCGGAATCCACGTGGTCCAACCGGGCGACAACCTGTGGAACATTCACTTCAGCTTCCTAAGGGACTACTTTGGAAAAGACAACATCAAGGTATCCCCACTGGCGGACGAACCGACCGCCGGAGGGTACAGCTCGGGAATCGGAAAACTCCTGAAGTTTTCAGAAAATCTGGTCTACATTTACAACATCAAGGATAAAAGACTCGATGCCGACCTCGACATGATCGAACCCTTCTCGAAGATTGTCGTTTACAAGATGGATACCATTTTCGAGTTGCTGGGACACATCGACTACCAACGGATCGACGACATCCGCTTCGACGGTGATACACTCTGGATTCCCCCCGCCTCCTGACCCGGGTCCGGAGCCATTCGGCGATCTTGCCGTCTGTTTGCTGCAGCCTTCCCGGTGCGGATCCGGTCAAAGAATCATTTGACTGCCGGGTAGATTTTAAAGTATATCAGCGCCCGATTTGTGCCCACTTCCGGACCGGGCGGGAACCATGCGGCCTTCGGACCGCCGGCGGCGGAAGCGCCAAGGGCGAATCTGGAACCGACACCATCCGAGCAGCAACGTCGACTTGCGGCCTGCTGCGGGATGATTTCAACGACCATCAGGGGCGGCCCATCGGCGAGCCGCCGCGAAAAGAGGAGGTTTGTTTTGACGGGTATAGCATACGCCATGGGACAGGCAGGAGCACCCGGCGGGCAGGGAGCCGGCGGTTTTGGGGGTTTGATCCCCATCATCCTCATGTTCGTCATTTTCTATTTTCTCCTGATCCGTCCCCAGCAGAAACGCACCAAGGAACACCGCGAGATGATCGGCAACCTCAAAAAAGGAGATCGGGTCGTCACCTCCGGCGGCATCTATGGACGCATCACGGCCATAGACGACAGCACGGTCTCCCTGGAAATCGCCGATCGGGTCCGGATCAAACTGGTCCGCGCCAATATCGCCGCGCTTGCACAGTCGGCTCCGACGCCCGCCGCACCGGAGAAGAAGGGCAAAGTAGAGCAGAAGACCGACGAAGATCCCAAGGAGCCCAAGGAAGAGAAAAATGAATAGACTTGACGCCCCGGCATGCCGGACGAACCGCTCCGGGGTTATTGGGTGTTGAAAGCGAAAGGATCGAATCATTGAAGTACATCTCCTGGAAGCCGGTTCTGGTCGTGGGTGTGATGCTGGCAGCCGTCGTGTACCTACTTCCGTCGGTCAATCCCGCCATCTGGCCTCACAAGAAAATCAATCTCGGCCTCGACCTTCAGGGCGGCATGCATCTGGTTCTGGAAGTCGACACTGAAAAGGCGGTCGAAAGCACGATCGACCGGCTCACCGATGAACTGCGGGATCAGCTCAGGCAGGATCGGCTTCGCGAAGTGAAGGTCGAAAAGGCGGGAGCGGACCGCATCGCCGTCGAGGTGTCAGGCGCCGACGCCGTCGAGGCCTTTGACAAGATGCTCGACGATGAATTTCCGGACCTGAGGATCCGGGACCGCAGGCAGAGTGGTGACAGCCTCTCGCTGGCCCTCGACCTGCCCGAGGAGGAAATCGACCGCATCCAGCAGATGGCCACGGCCCAGGCGCTCGAAACGATCCGCAACCGGATCGACCAGTTCGGCGTGAGCGAGCCGGACATCCGCCGCCAGGGCGCCAACCGGATCCTGATCCAACTCCCCGGCGTCAAGGACACCGAGCGTGCAAAGGAGTTGATCGGCAAAACCGCCCTGCTCGAATTCAAGCTGGTGGATGAGCGGATGGATCCGCAGACGGCGGAGAGCAAGGGCGCGCCTCCGGGGAGTGAAATCCTCTACGAGGTCGTCCAGGACTCCACCACGCGTCGGACGGTCAAGACGCCTTACCTGATCAAGAAGCGCACCCTGCTGACCGGCGCGTATCTCACCGACGCCCGGGTCAGCTTCGACACCCGTGACGGCGCCTATGTGACCATCGATTTCGACCGCAAGGGAGCAAGCCTTTTCGAGCGGATTACGGCCGAAAACGTCCGGAAGCGCCTGGCCATCGTACTGGACAACAAGGTTTACTCGGCCCCGGTGATCCAAGAGCGCATCGGGGGCGGGCAGGCCCGGATCACCGGCAACTTCACCACCGAGGAGGCCCGTGATCTCGCCATCGTCCTCAGGGCCGGCGCCCTGCCCGCTCCGGTCAACATTCTCGAGGAAAGGACGGTGGGCCCTTCCCTGGGATCCGACTCGATCAACAAGGGCGTCATCAGCATGATCGTCGGCGGTCTGCTGGTGGTGGTGTTCATGGTGCTGTATTACCGCACGTCCGGCCTGATCGCCGATGCAGCGCTGGTGCTGAACATCTTTCTCATGGGCGCCGCGCTGGCCGCCTTTCAGGCCACGCTGACCTTGCCCGGCATCGCCGGATTCATCCTCACCATCGGCATGGCCGTGGATGCCAACGTGATCATTTTCGAGCGCATCCGCGAGGAGCTGGCGATCGGCAAACCGCCGCGCGCGGCGGTCGAGGCCGGCTACGATCGCGCGACACTGACGATCCTGGACGCCAATGTGACCACCCTGATCGCCGCCCTGGTGCTCTTTCAGTTCGGGACCGGACCGGTCAAGGGATTCGCGGTGACCCTGAGCCTCGGGGTGATCGCCAGCATGTTCACTGCGCTCATCTTCACGCGGATGATTTTTGATTTCATCCTTTCGGGTCGGAAGGTCGAGGCCTTGAGTATCTGAAAACACCTTCCGCCGATCTCAGCCGGCATCGGAACGGATTAAGGAATCGCTTCATGCAGTTTATCAAGCCAGATATCAACGTTGATTTCATCGGCAAGCGAAAGATCGCCTACGCGGTGTCCTTCGTGCTGCTTCTCGTCAGCATCGCCACCCTGCTTTTCCATGGAGGACCCAAATACGGCATCGACTTTTCCGGAGGCACGGTCATCCAGGTCCAGTTCCCCGAGGCGCCCGATGCCGACAGGATCAGGGAAGCCCTTGCCCTGGTGGGCCTCGACAACTATACCATTCAGAGCTTCGGAGAGGAGGAATCCCACGAATACCTGATCCGCACGGATATCTCGGGAATCACGGAAAAAGGATTCTCGGAAAAGCTGACGAAGGCGCTGTCCGACTCGACGGGCCTCGCCCCGGATATCCGCCGGGTGGAGATGGTGGGTCCGCAGGTGGGAAAAGACCTGCGTGAAAAGGCGCTTTTCGCGATGTTTTACGCCCTTCTTTTCATCACCATCTATATCTCCGGACGATTCGAGCTCAAGTGGCTGATCAGCGGGGTCATGGCCGTCGCCCTCATCGGCGCGGTCTATCTGTTTACCCTCTTCAATGTGAGCATCCCCTTCCTGATTCTCACGGCCCTGATCGTCAGCCTGGTGCTGTTCTGGTTTCTGGAACTCAAGTATGCCATGGGCGCCATCGTGGCGCTGATCCATGACGTCACCATCACGATCGGCATTTTTTCGCTCTTCGACAAGGAATTCACACTGCCGATCATTGCCGCGCTGCTGACGATCATCGGGTATTCGCTCAACGACACCATCATCGTGTTCGACCGGATCCGGGAAAATCTCAAGAAATTCAGCCGCGAAGGCATGGCCATCCTGATCAACCGCAGCATCAACGAAACCCTCAGCCGCACGATTCTGACGTCGGCCACCACCCTCGTGGTGGTGGCGGCATTGTTTGTGCTTGGCGGCGGCATCATTCACGATTTCGCTTTCGCCCTGCTGGTCGGGATCATGGTGGGGACCTATTCCTCGATTTTCGTGGCCAGCCCCATTCTGCTGGCCTGGCAGGGACGAAAGCGCCGCTGAAAGCCCCGCTTCGTCCCGGACGATTTCCGATCGGGCATCCGATCGGCGCCCAAACCGGCGCCCGGATGCCCGTTTCCTTGACAACGCGGGAACCATCCGCAACCCTTTACCTCGTCGGCATGAAGGGAGTGTCGATTGGACGCCGACCGATCGCTGCCATGGCTTCGCCTCAAGGCCGTTTCCGGAATCGGTGATCTCCTCTTCACCAGGTTGATCCGTCGGTTCTCCGATCCGGCGGCGGTTTTTGCCGCCAAGGACCGGTACCTCCTGGAAGTGACGGGAATGACTCCCCGGCTGATTTCCTGCATACGAAGGCAGGCGATCACCGGCGAGATTCTGGAGGACCTGGAGCGCGTTCGGAAAAAGGGCTGCCGGCTGCTGACCCAAAATGATCCGGACTACCCGCAACTGCTGCTGGAGATCCCCGATCCGCCGCCGGTGCTGTATGTGATCGGAGAGATCCGTTCAGACCGCGCCGCAGTGGCCGTCGTCGGATCGCGAAATGCCACCGGCTACGGACTGGAAACCACCGGTCGCCTGTCCCGGCAGCTCGCCCAGAACGGGATCACCGTGGTCAGCGGGATGGCGCGCGGCATCGATACGGCCGCCCACGAAGGCACGCTCGATGCCGGAGGGCGTACGATCGCCGTCATGGGCTGCGGGCTGGACACGGTATATCCTCCGGAAAACCGTCGCCTGTTTCACAGGATCGCCGAACACGGAGCGGTCATCAGCGAGTTCCCGATGGCAGCCGGACCCGATCCGCATCATTTCCCAAGGCGAAACAGGATCATCAGCGGCCTGACCCTGGGAACGGTCGTGGTGGAAGCCACTCATCGCAGCGGATCCCTGATAACGGCCAGGATGGCGCTGGAACAGGGTCGCGAGGTTTTCGCGGTGCCGGGAAGCGTGCATTCGTTCAAAAGCACCGGCACCCATTCTCTCATCAAGCAGGGCGCCCGTCTCGTCGAGTCGGTGGCGGACATCCTGGATGAGCTGCCCCGGATAGGCCGGGTGGAATCGGCGGCAGCGACCACCCGGAAACCGGTCGCGCCTCCTCTGTCCGAAACCGAAGCCGCCGTCGTGGCCGCGATCGGGCCCTATGAAAGGCAGTTTGACGAACTGGTCCGGACTCTGGCCATCCCTGCCGGCCGGCTGTCCGGTCTTCTTTTACAACTCGAACTCAAAGGAGTGATTCGCCAGTCCGCCGGAAAACGCTTCAGCGTCGCCTCCGGTTGAACGGAATTGCAGCTCCAGTAAGGAAGCAACGTGTCCAGCAAACCCCTCGTGATCGTCGAGTCGCCCACCAAGGTCAGGACCATCAAGAAATACCTCGGGAAAGACTTCGATGTGGCTGCCACCGTGGGCCATATCCGGGATCTGCCGGCCAAGGAGATGGGGATCGACATCGAAGGCGGCTTCAAACCGAAGTACCTCACCATCCCGGGCAAGCAGAAGGTGATCAAAAACCTGAAGGCGGCCGCGGGTGAGGCATCGGAAGTCTACCTGGCACCCGACCCCGACCGCGAGGGAGAAGCCATCGCCTGGCACGCCGCGGAAGTGCTCAAGAAAAAGGGACGGCTTTTTCACCGGGTACTCTTCCATGAGCTCACGAAAAACGCCATTCTACATGCCATCTCCCACCCACTGGATCTCAACCCGGACAAATACGAAGCCCAGCAGACCCGGCGAATTCTGGACCGCCTGGTGGGCTATCAGATTTCCCCCCTCCTGTGGCGCAAAGTCAAAAGCGGCCTCTCCGCGGGTAGAGTCCAATCCGTTGCAGTCCGCATCATCTGCGAACGGGAGCGCGCCATCCAGGCCTTCGAGCCCGAGGAATACTGGAGTCTCACAGCGCATCTGGAAGGCGATATCCCTCCTCCCTTCACCGCGAAGCTCGTCCGGAAAAACGGAAAGAAAATCGATATTCCGAACGAGGAGGCCGTCAACGGCATCATCAAGGCGGTTCAGGGCGAGACCTTCCGTGTGCAGAAGGTCCTCAAGAGAACCACCCGGCGCAATCCCCAGCCCCCTTTCACCACCAGCAAACTGCAGCAGGAGGCGATCCGGAAACTGCGCTTTTCGGCCCGAAAAACCATGACCGTGGCGCAGCAGCTCTATGAGGGGGTGGATCTCGGCCCCGGCGAACCCGTCGGGCTCATTACCTACATGCGAACGGACTCCACCCGGATCGCCGCCGAAGCGGCCCAGGAAGCCCTCAGCCACGTCCGGCAGCGCTTCGGCGCGGACTACGCGTTGGACAAGCCCAGATTTTTCAAGAACAAGAACAAGGCTCAGGACGCCCACGAGGCCATCCGTCCAACCTCGGTGGAAAATACCCCCGAAAAGGTGGCCCGCTACCTGAGCCCCGATCAACAGAGCCTCTATCGACTGGTCTGGGAGCGATTCGTGGCTTCACAGATGGCGCAGGCCTTGATCGATCAGGTCACTTTTACCATCGAAGCGGGTGACTATCAGTTCACCACCACGGGATCGTCGGTGCGTTTCCCTGGATTCATGGCGCTGTACCGCACGGTGGACGAAGAAATGGACGCTCAGCGGGAAAAGCAAAAGGAGGAATTGCCGGATCTTGCCGAAGGCGCCCTCCTCAAGCTGGAAAAGCTCGACCCCAAGCAACACTTCACGACGCCTCCTCCCCGATTTTCGGAAGCCTCCCTCGTCAAGGAGCTGGAAGAAAACGGCATCGGCCGACCCAGCACCTACGCCTCCATTCTGTCGACGATCCGGGACAAGGGCTACGTCGACCTCGTGAAGGGATATTTCCGTCCCAGCGAACTGGGGTTCATCGTCAACGACCTCATCGTATCCACATTCCCGGATGTTTTCGATGTGGAATTCACCGCCCGGATGGAAAACAACCTTGACCGCATCGAGCAGGCCGAGGCGAACTCGCTCGACATTCTCAGCAAATTCTACGCCCCCTTCCGGGAAACGCTCGACAACGCCGAAGCCAATATGCTCAATGTCAAGGGAGTGGGCCGCCCCACGGGAATGAAGTGTCCGGTCTGCGGCCGGGAGCTGCATCTCAAGGTGGGGAAGAACGGCCCTTTCATCGCCTGCAGCGGATACCCGGACTGCTCCTTTTCCAGCGACTACTATCGGGACGAGAAGGGTAATATCCGTATATTGGAACCCTCGGGGGTCGAGGCCGTCGATCAGCAGTGCGACAAATGCGGACGACCGATGGTGCTGAAGCGAGGCCGCTACGGCGAGTTTCTGGCCTGCAGCGGTTATCCGGACTGCAAGCACACGCGTTCCCTCACGTCGGGCGGAAACGGCACCGGCGTCACCTGCCCGGAGAAGGATTGCTCCGGTGAACTGGTCGAGCGCCGATCCAAACGGGGCAAGATCTTTTACGGATGCAGCCGGTTTCCGGACTGCTCCTTTGCCATCTGGGACAAGCCGGTCGCTCAGTCCTGCCCGGTCTGCGGAGCCGATTTCCTCGTGGAGAAGACGACCAAACGGGAGGGCACCTTCCTGACCTGCATCACGCCGGGGTGCGGCTACAAGGCTTCGGCGGACGACAAGGAGAACGGGTCCTGACACCACTTTGCGCTTGACTTTGCCTGCCTCGGCTGTTAACGATCCCAGAAACTTTTAGAGGACGTACCGGTTCATGTCGTTGTTTGCCGCCATTATCAACCTTCTCGGTCTTATTCTTATCCTCGTGGTAGGCATCCTTGCCCTACCGCGAGGCAGAGGGGTGATAATGGCCTAAGGTCGAACACGACTACCAACCCGAAAATCCGTTATCAGCCCTCTGCTGATAACGGATTTTTTTTTGACCTGCGGCGGCGGATTCCGCTCACGCCATGCACCCGAGTCCTGATGCGGATCGAGGCAGATCCGCCTTTTTCGGGCAAGGAGAGGAAATGCAGATGAAAAGCGACCTGGTTAGGAAAGGAGTGGAACGGGCCCCTCACCGTTCCCTGCTCAAGGCCATCGGGTATACCGACGAGGAAATCGCGCGCCCCATCGTGGGGGTGGCCAACGCCGCCAATGCCATCATCCCCGGCCATGCCCAGCTGGACGGGATCGCCCGGGCCGTAAAGACCGGCATTACCATGGCCGGCGGAACGCCCGTGGAATTCGGCACCATCGGCGTCTGCGACGGAATCGCCATGAATCACATCGGCATGAAGTATTCCCTGGGGAGCCGGGAACTCATCGCCGACACCATCGAGGTCATGGCCGTGGCTCATGCCTTTGACGCCCTGGTGCTGATCACCAACTGCGACAAGATCGTGCCCGGCATGCTGATGGCCGCGGCCCGTCTCGATCTTCCGGCCATCGTGGTCAGCGGCGGTCCCATGCTGGCCGGCGAACAGCCCGGCGGCACCGCCTGCGGCGAGAAAATCGATTTGATCTCGGTGTTCGAGGCCGTGGGAAAGGTCAAGACCGGAACCATGTCCGAAGCGGAGCTGGCCGAAATCGAGGATGCCGCCTGCCCCACCTGCGGCTCCTGCGCCGGCATGTTCACCGCCAACTCCATGAACTGCCTGACGGAGGCGATCGGGATGGGGCTGCCCGGCAACGGGACCATCCCTGCCGTGATGTCGGCGCGCCTCCGCCTGGCCAAGCGGGCCGGGATGCAGATCATGGAAAACCTCCGGGCCGGTCTGACCCCCGGCCGGATTCTGACCGAACAGGCATTTCGCAACGCTCTCACCGTCGACATGGCCCTGGGCTGCTCCACGAACACGGTGCTTCACCTGCCGGCGATTGCGAGAGAAGTCGGCATTACCCTGGATCTCAACCTGGTCAACGAGGTGAGCGCGAAGACTCCCCACCTGTGCTCCCTGAGCCCGGGCGGACGCTGGCACATGGAAGACCTGGACCGGGCCGGAGGTATCGGCGCAGTGCTGAAGGAGCTGGCGTCCCACGATCTCATCGACACCACCTGCCTCACCGCCACCGGAAAAACCGTCGGGGAAAACATCGCGAAAGCCGTCAATCACAACACCGAGGTCATCCGTCCGGTCGGCAACCCGCATCACAGCGTTGGAGGGCTTGCGGTTCTGTTCGGCAACCTCGCCCCCCACGGTTGCGTGGTCAAACAATCGGCGGTGCGGGAGGAGATGCTGCGGCACGAAGGTCCGGCACGGGTGTACGACTCCGAGGAGGCGGCCACCCAGGCCATCATGGGCGGAGAAATCCGAAAGGGGGACGTCATCGTCATCCGCTACGAAGGCCCCATGGGCGGGCCCGGCATGCGGGAAATGCTGACACCGACCTCGGCCATTGCCGGGATGGATCTCGACGCCCACGTCGCGCTCATCACCGACGGCCGGTTTTCCGGAGGCACGCGCGGGGCGAGCATCGGGCACGTCTCTCCGGAAGCCGCCCAGGGCGGCCCCATTGCCGCCGTGCAGGAAGGCGACCGGATCGCCATCGACATCCCGGGCAAATCGATCGCCCTAAAAGTTTCCCAAGAGGAAATCGAACGGCGGATGTCCCGGTGGCAGCCGCCGGAGCCCAGGATTCAAAAAGGTTACATGGCCCGCTACGCCAAAATGGTGTCATCGGCCGCCACCGGCGCGGTGGTCGGCTGATCCATGACGGCGGCGACGACCCCACCGATCAAGGAAGGCAAGAGGTTTCGCATGAAAATGACCGGAGCACAGATACTCATCCAACAACTCAAGGCCGAGGGGGTGGATACCCTTTTCGGGTTTCCGGGTGGCGCGGTCATCGACATCTACGACGCCCTCCACCAGGCGGACATCCGCCACGTCCTGGTTCGCCATGAACAGGGAGCGGTGCACGCCGCCGACGGCTATGCCCGTGCCAGCGGCCGCACCGGCGTGTGCCTCGTCACCTCCGGACCCGGCGCCACCAACACCGTGACCGGCATCGCCACCGCCTACATGGACTCGATCCCCCTGGTGATCATCACCGGACAGGTGCCGACCAACCTGATCGGCAACGACGCCTTCCAGGAGGTGGACATCGTCGGCATCACCCGGCCCTGCACCAAGCACAACTACCTGGTCAAGAGCGTGGAGGATCTCCCCAGAATCGTCCGGGAGGCCTTTCATATCGCACGATCCGGACGGCCCGGGCCGGTCTTGATCGACATTCCGAAAGATGTCCAGAAAGCCTTGGCGGAATACCAGAACCCCGGGAAAACGCACATTCGGTCCTACCAGCCCACCTACAAGCCCAACAAAAAACAGCTGCGAAAGGTGGTCGAGCTCATTCAGGCCGCCGAACGCCCCATGCTTTTCGCCGGCGGTGGGGTGATTCTGTCCCGGGCCCACGCCGAGCTGACGGCCCTCGCCCGAAAGACCCGCACGCCGGTGACCACGACGCTGATGGGGCTGGGGGCGTTCCCCGGCACCGATCCGCTCTGGCTCGGAATGATCGGTATGCACGGCACCTACCGGGCCAACATGAGCACCGCCGCCTGTGATCTGATGGTGGCCGTGGGCGTCCGGTTCGATGACCGGGTGACGGGGAAGACCGACACTTTCGCCAGTCATGCCAGGATCGTCCACATCGACATCGACCCGACCTCCATCCGAAAAAACGTTCCGGTGTCCATTCCGGTGGTAGGTGACTGCCGGATCAGCCTGAAACTCCTGAACGAGATGATCGCCGAGGCGGATCCGAACGATCTCGAGGCCTGCCGGAAGCCCTGGCTCGATCAGATCGAGTCGTGGAAAAACGAGCATGCGCTAGCATACCAACAGGGAACCGTGGTGATCAAGCCCCAGTTTGTCATCGACAAGCTCTACCAGATCACGGGGGGCAGGGCCATCGTGAGCACCGAAGTGGGCCAAAACCAGATGTGGGCGGCCCAGTATTATCATTTCGACACCCCAGGCCAATTCATCACCTCCGGGGGGCTCGGAACCATGGGATTCGGCCTTCCGGCCGCCATCGGCGCCCAGATCGCACGTCCGGACGAGCTGGTGGTCGACATCGCCGGCGACGGCAGCATCCAGATGAACATCCAGGAAATGGCCACGGCCGTCCAGTGCTGCCTGCCCGTCAAGGTCGTCATCCTCAACAACGGGTATCTGGGCATGGTCCGCCAGTGGCAGGAGCTCTTCTACGAAAAGCGGTACGCCTGCACGACCATGGATCACCAGCCGGACTTCGTGAAGCTCGCCGAGGCGTTCGGCGCCCGCGGATTCCGGGCCACGCGGCCGGACGAGGTGGAAAGCGTCCTCAGGCAGGGGCTCGAAACCCCGGGACCGGTCATCATGGACTTCGTGGTCGAGAAGGAGGAAAGCGTCTATCCCATGGTGCCCGCGGGCGCCAACCTGACCGAGATGCTGCTGGTCTGAGCGATGGATGTCAGATTGCCGGCAATGCCGCGCTAACAGCCTGTGGATAAACAAGCATCGGGTCGAAAGGCAAGGCGCGGCACGAAGCGAAAAGCGCAGCAACCACAGGGGTTGTGAGCATTTTCGCGAGGGCCGCAACGCCGCATTTCGGCCTGAGGCGCCTTTTATCCACGGGCTGCTGAGGCGTGCAAGGAAACCGACGAGGAGCGAATGAAGGAAGAAAAGCACGTGATTACCATGCTGGTGGACAACGAACCCGGTGTCCTGTCCCGAGTGGTGGGACTGTTCAGCGGCCGGGGGTTCAACATCGAAAGCCTTTGCGTGGCCGAAACCGTCACCACGGGCGTCTCCCGGATCACCATCGTGACCAAGGCCAATCCGCCCATCGTGGAGCAGATTGAAAAACAGCTCAACAAGCTCATCAACGTCATCAAGGTCCGCGACCTGAGCGGCGACGATTCGGTCAAGAGGGAGATGGCGCTCATCTGCGTCAAGGCCGCCCCGGAGCACCGGGCGGAAATTCTCCGCATCGTCGACATCTTTCGCTGCAAGGTCGTCGACGTGGGCCTGGAACACTACATCATCGAAGTCACCGGGACGGAGGACAAACTCGAAGCCCTGCTCAACCTGCTTCGTCCCATGGGGATCAAGAAAATCGCCAGGACCGGCACCATCGCGTTGTTGAGGGAGCCCAAATGATCACCCATCTCCGTGCGGAGATGCCCATCACCATTCAGGAGGATTCAACAAAATGGCACAGATTGATTTCGGAGGCGTCACAGAAGAGGTCATCACTTCGGACGAATTTTCCCTGGACACGGCCCGGGAAGTCTTGAAGGACGAGACGATCGCCGTCCTGGGCTACGGGGTCCAGGGACCGGGGCAGGCCCTCAACATGCGGGACAACGGGGTCGCCGTCATCGTGGGGCAACGGGAAGGCGGAAAGTCCTGGGAGCGGGCGGTGGCCGACGGCTGGGTTCCGGGGAAAACCCTTTTCCCGATCGAGGAGGCGGCCCGAAAAGCCACCATCATTCAATATCTTCTCTCCGACGCCGGCCAGTCGGCGATGTGGCCCAAGATCAAGGACTGCCTGGCGGAAGGTGACGCCTTGTACTTCTCCCACGGGTTTTCGGTGGTTTACAAGGACCAGACCGGCGTCGTGCCGCCTCCCGATGTGGATGTGATTCTGGTGGCGCCCAAAGGCTCCGGGACGACGGTTCGGAGCAACTACCTGGACGGCAGCGGTATCAATTCGAGCTTTGCCATCCATCAGGATTTCACGGGACGGGCCAGGGAGCGGACACTGGCCCTCGGGATCGCCGTCGGCTCGGGATATCTCTTCCCTACGACCTTCGAAAAGGAAGTCTACAGCGACCTCACCGGCGAGCGCGGCATCCTGATGGGGGCGCTCGCCGGCGTCATGGAGGCCCAGTACAACCTGCTGCGGTCCAAGGGCCACTCCCCGAGCGAATCGTTCAACGAAACGGTGGAGGAACTCACCCAGAGCCTCATCCGCCTGGTCGCAGCCAACGGCATGGACTGGATGTTCAGCAACTGCAGCACCACCGCCCAGAGGGGAGCCTTGGACTGGGCGCCCCGGTTCCGGGATGCGGTCGCTCCGGTCTTCGACCGGCTTTACGATAGCGTTGTGACCGGCGCCGAAACACGCCGGGTGATGGAATCCTGCGGCACACCGGACTACCGGGAAAAGCTTCAGGTGGAACTCGAGAAGATCGGAAGCTCGGAGATGTGGCGCGCCGGTGCGGCCGTCCGGAGCCTCCGCCCCGAAAATCGCAAATAAACCGGCATCCGCGGCCGAAAATCCCCCCGGGCGCCCGCACCAGGGAAGCCCGATTCCAGTGCCGGACAAGGCCGCGGGTCCAGGAAACGCCTGTTCAGGAAGGCCCCCATGAACGAATCCATTCGGTTGTATGACACGACCCTGAGAGACGGCACCCAGGGCGAGAACATCGCCTTCAGCGCCGAGGAGAAGCTCTTCATCGCCCGAAAGCTCGATGCCAGCGGGTTCCATTACATCGAAGGCGGCTGGCCCGGCTCCAATCCGAAGGATATGAAATTCTTCGAAATGGCCCGAAAAGTGACCTTTCAAAACGCGCGGCTGTCGGCTTTCGGCGCGACACGGAAAGCCGGGATCGCCGCCGAGGACGACCCCAATCTCAGGGCCCTCGTGGACAGCCGGGCGGAGGTTGTGGCCCTTTTCGGAAAGAGCTGGGACCTGCACGTCGAGCAGGTCATGGGAAACACGCTGGACGAAAACCTGGCGATGATCCGGGATTCGATCGCCTATCTCAAGGCCCAGGGCCGGGAGGTGGTCTACGACGCGGAGCACTTCTTCGACGGCCTCAGGGAGAATCGCGGCTACGCGTTGTCCACCCTATCCGCGGCGGCGCTGGCGGGAGCCGATTGGATCGTCCTGTGCGACACGAACGGCGGATCCCTCCCGTTCGACATCGAGACGGATACCCGTGCGGTGATGGACCTTCTGAACGATCTGAATTTCAGGGATGGCCGGAATCCCCCCCCGGTGGGAATCCATACCCATAACGACGCCGGGCTGGCCGTGGCCAACTCGATCGCCGCGGTGCGGGCCGGTGCCGTGATGGTCCACGGGACGGTCAACGGCTACGGAGAGCGATGCGGCAACGCGGACATGACGACCCTCATCCCGCTGCTGAAACTGAAGATGGGGAGGGACTGCATCTCGGACGGGAACCTGTCGAAGCTGAAGAGCCTGTCGCGCTTCGTGAGCGAGACCGCCAACCAGGTGCCGCTGACCAACCGCCCCTTCGTCGGAAAAAGCGCATTTGCCCACAAGGGTGGAATCCACGTCAACGCCATCATGAAAACCCCGCGGGCCTATGAGCACATGGATCCCGAAACCGTCGGCAACAGCCGGCGGGTCCTGGTGTCCGACCTCTCCGGAAAAAGCAACGTGGAGTACAAGGCGCGGGAACTCGGCATCGATCTGAACGAAGGAGGCCGCGACAGCAGGGAAATCGTCGCGAAGATCAAGGAGCTCGAGGATCAGGGCTACCAGTTCGACGTGGCGGACGGCACTTTCAAGATCATGCTGGAAAAATTCACCGGAATCTTCGAGCCGCTCTTCGACCTGGAGTCTTTCCGGGTATCGATCGAAAAGGACGAAGACCGCCCCTGCTCGGCTCATGCCACCATCAAGATCGCCGTCGGGGAAAGCCATGAAATCACCGCAGCCGAAGGCCACGGGCCTGTCAGCGCGCTGGACAACGCGCTCCGGAAGGCGCTGGTGCGCTTCTACCCGGAGGTCAAGACCATGCGGCTGGTGGATTTCAAGGTGCGCGTCATCGACGGGCGGGAGGGCACCGCCGCCCGAGTCCGGGTTTTGATCGCCTCGCGCGATCAGGACGAGATCTGGAGCACGGTCGGTGTCTCCGAGGACATCATCGAGGCGAGCTGGCGGGCGCTGACCGACAGCTTCCACTACAAACTGACCAAGGAGCGGCGGGCGAGGGAGAAACGAGCCCGCGTGGCTCCGCTGACCGGATGGCCCTTCTGATCGAATCAGATGCCACGGTGCAAAGGAGTGAAGCCCCCATGAGCGACGATCGCGTCATTATTTTCGACACCACCTTGAGAGACGGAGAGCAGAGCCCCGGTGCCAGCATGAACACGGCTGAAAAGCTTCGCCTGGCCGTCCAGCTCGAGAAGCTGGGCGTGGACGTCATCGAGGCCGGATTTCCGGCAGCCTCCGAGGGCGACCAGGAGGCCGTTGCCAGCATCGCCGCCAGAATCAGGAAGGCCCAGGTCTGCGGGCTGGCCCGCGCCACCCGGCACGACATCGACCGGGCATGGGAGGCGGTGCGCCACGCCGCCGATCCGCGGATCCACACCTTCATCGCCACCTCCGACATTCACATGGAGTACAAGCTGCGAAAGTCCCGGGACGAGGTCGTCGCCGCCGCGGTGGAGGCGGTGCGCTACGCCAAGCAGTACACCCCGAACGTGGAATTTTCGGCAGAGGACGGCTCCAGAAGCGACCGGGACTTCCTGTGCAGAATCTTCGAGGCGGCCATCGAAGCCGGCGCCACGACCGTCAATCTGCCGGACACCGTGGGCTACGCGATCCCCGAGGAATTCTCGGAAATGGTGTCCTACGTCCGCGCCCATACCCCGAACATCCACAAGGCCGTTCTGAGCGTCCACTGCCACAACGACCTGGGGCTCGCCACCGCCAATACGCTGGCGGCCCTCAAGGCCGGGGCGCGGCAGGCCGAGGTGACCTTGAACGGCATCGGGGAGCGGGCGGGCAACACTTCCATGGAGGAAGTGGTCATGGCCCTCCACACGCGGCACAATCACCTGGGGCTGCACACCGGCATCGTCACCGAGCACATCTACGCGTCGAGCCGACTGGTCACCATGGTCACCGGCATCCTGGTCCAGCCCAACAAGGCCATCGTCGGGGCGAACGCCTTTGCCCACGAATCGGGAATCCACCAGGACGGCATGCTGAAAAATCCCATGACCTACGAAATCATGCGGCCGGAAACCATCGGGTTTGCCAAGACCCAGCTGGTGCTCGGAAAACATTCCGGCCGGCACGCCCTGCATTCCCGGTTGCGGGAACTGGGCTACGAACTCTCCGATGATGAGCTCAACCTGGTGTTTTCGGCATTCAAACGACTGGCCGACAAAAAGAAGAATGTCGTGGACGAGGACCTGGAAAGCCTGGTGGCCGAAGGCATCCTGAGGACCTCCGACGTCTTCAAGCTGGAATACCTCCACGTGACGAGCGGCACCACCGTGATGCCCATGGCCAGCGTCGAGATGACCATCAACGGGCGGAAGGTGCGGGGGGCGACCTACGGCAACGGCCCCATCGATGCGGCTTACAACGCCATCGGGCAGCTTACCGGCACCACCTCGGAACTCCTGCGCTTTTCCATCAGCGCGTTGACCGGCGGCACCGATGCCCAGGGCGAGGTGACGGTCCGACTGCGCGAAAACGGGCTGGTGGCCCTTGGAAAGGGCGCCGATCCGGACATCATCACGGCCAGCGCCAAGGCCTACATCAACGGGTTGAACCGCCTGGAGTACCTGAAGGCGCATCCGATTACCGATCGTCAGGGACTTTGAGGTTGCATACGATCATTGCTCCTGGCCGGTGGGGGCCTCGCCCCCTGCCGGCCGTAATTTATGCCCCCGGAGGGGCTCAGCCGCTGCCCTCGTCCTGAACCGCTCCCGGGTCCCCACCGAAAGCTTTCTCCAGCCCCGGTATCATCAACATCTGGTTCGGCCGCAGTTGGGCAAGATCGGCGCCCGTGTTGTAGTGCTGGAGCAGCCACATGGGCACGTCGAAAGCCTCCTTGCAAAGCGTCCAGAGGTTGTCCCCGTTTCGGACCCGGTACGGCGCCAGTTCCCCGACCCGGTATGCGGCAAAGAAATCCTCCTGCAGGCGCTTGTGAAATTCGTAGCGGTGTTCTTCGAATGCCTGTGCCGTGGTTCGGCCCAAGGGAATTTTCAGCTGCTGTCCAAGATTCAGCACCTGACCGAAAGGAAGCGCGTTGACCCGACGGATCTGCCGGGTCTGCACTCCTGCCCATTCGGCGTAGTGGCCGAGGGTTTCCTCCACTTCCACCCGGAGAATTCCCACCGGTTGACCGCCGGCCTGGGTAACGGACACGAACCCCACGTCGACCGCAACGATCTCCGCGCTCGGCACGGTGCCGCCAGGCAGCGCCGGCTCCTCCGGCAAGTAATCCGGACCGGTCTCCGGCATCGTCACCTCCGCAGCAACCGGCTCGACCGGCACAGGCGGCCCTGTTTCCGCGGAAGACCGGTCGACGGATCCCAGGGAGCTCTCCATTGCAGGTTCAGCGCCCTGACCCTTCACGGCATCGTCCCCCTCCACCGTCATGATCGAGTCGACGGCCGCATCCGAAGCCGGGGGGCCGGCGATGACGGCGGCCGGAGGCATATTCTCCGGAGTCTTCTCGGCATTCCCCTTGGACGCGGAGGCGATCGAACCCGCACCCGAATCGACAGGCGCATCGAGAGGCGCCGTCCGGCCCGATTCAGCCGCCCCGACGACTTCGAGTTCCGCCAGCAGGGTCTCTCCGTCGAACGGAGGCGTTTCCGCCATCTCGTGCTTATCGGTAGCCGTTTCGCCGGGAAGCGGAATCCGCAGCGTCTGCCGGGGATAGATGGTGGCGCGGCGGTCGAGATTGTTGGCGAGGAGGAGATCGGCCAGTTTGACGCCGTGGCGGCGGGCAATCCGGCCGGCCGTGTCCCCTTTTTCAACGGTATAGAAACGGCTCGGCTTCTGCTCGGACCGGTAGAGCTCCTCCGGGATCGAAGCCATCTCCATGCCGCCGGTTCGGTCATCCAGGGGAAGGTGAAGTCGATAGCCTTTGGGAATGTACTTCTGGCCGTTGAATACCGGCGGCCTCAACGCGGGATTCATGCCCCGCACCGTTTCCGTGTCGGTCTGGAAGTGGGCGCAGACATCCTCCATGCTGACGTATCCGTCCAGGCTGATCGTTCGGTACCGGGCAGGCCGATTCAGGGAAAGGTCGCCGAAATAGGCCGGGTAATCGGACGCCACCTTTCGGGCGGCGAGAAATTCGGAATAGAAGTTACGCGATGCGAACTTGAAGGTCCGGCTACGGTAGCGGGTGAAGATCGATGGGTAGTCGCCGTGCGCTGCCTTGGCCCGGCCCATGCCGGCGGCGCCGTGATTGTACGCGGTGATGGCCAGGGGCCAGCTTCCGAGCTTCTCGAAATTTTCCTTCAACAATCGAGCGGCGGCATGGGTGGCGGTTATGGGATCCCGGCGTTCATCGAGGACGTAGTTCACGGCCATGAACCGGCTGCCGGTGGAGCGGGTAAACTGCCACATGCCGGCGGCGCCGAATTTGCTGTACGCCCGCCAATCGAAGGAGGACTCCACGTGAGGCAGGCAGGCAAGATCTTCCGGAAGGCCGTAGGACATGAAGATGGAACGAATCCGATCGATGTAGGCCCCGGACCGAACCAGCCCCGCCTCGAATCGGTCTTTCTGCCCGATCTGGGCCCGCACCCGCCCGGCGGCCCGCCGGTACGCCTCCGAGCCTGCCCGTGAACCGAATAGCTTCGAAATCCGCCGGCACGCCTCATTGCGGGTATCGGGATCCGCGGCCAGACGCTTCAGCAGTCGTTCGTATCCGGCCTTGACCTCCTTGAGGCGGTTCCGGTTGACTTTGCGGGCTCCAGGCGCGTCGTAAGGCCTGATGTCGACCACGTCATAGACGATATCCAGATTCACGCTGTCGTGAATGACGGCCTGACTGGTGGTGTATCGCGTGTAGACCCGGGTCCAGAATTCCACATTGGGCCGGATGACGTCATAGACGGGAAAAAGCTCTGCCGCCGGCGCTTCGAGGGTCGTCAACAGAAACAAGCCACATGCGGACAGGGATATCAGCAGACAACGAATGGCGGGCACCACTGGAAAGCCTTCACGCGTCACTGGAAGCTCCTTCTCGGAAGAGTGAATACACTTGACGGGGAGGCAGCAATTTTCAAGCCACAATCCGGCTCAATCCGATTTCCGTGACGATGAAGGCGGGATCCCTGCTGGGGACAGCTGGAATTGAAGGCTCCCTCCAGGTGCTACGCGGGGCTCGAGGACAGGCCGGCCCGAGTCGGGGACCTTCGCCGGGACCGGACCTGCCCGCACTCGACCCGCCTCCGTGACGGTTCGCGCCAAAAAAATGACGTTCACGATTCGCCCGGTTTCAGGCCGGTTCCGAACCGGCACGAGGGGGCGGATTCCAACACACGGTCATATTCGAATCCGCCAGCACCGATGAATGGGCCTGCGCCTGCCGGCATAATCTTCGGGAATCGTGGTATCGGTGATTTCTCTGATTTCAGCGGCCTTCAAAGCCTCCATGCGAGGTTCGAACCCCTGGTGGTTGGTGGAGAAGAAAACCGTGGCGCCTTCCCGCATCACCTCGATCACCGCCCCGAGCAGCCCGGGATGGTCCCTGGCGATATCGAATTCGTCGCCGCGCATTCTGGTAGTGGAATAGGAAGGAGGGTCCACGACCGCGAGGTCGAACCTCATTCCCCGCTTCCTGACCTTGTCCAGGAAGTCCATCGTGTGCATCCGAACCAGGGTGTGGTGTTCCCTTGAAAAGCCGTTGAGCTCCAGATTTTCCCTCGCCCACCGGATCGCCGTGTCGGAGCGGTCCACGGACAGGGTGGTTCGGGCGCCTCCCTTGGCGGCATAGCAGGAGAAGGTGGCCGTGTAACAGTAAAGATTGAGAAAATCCTTGCCCCGTGCCATTTCACGAACCATCTGGCGGGTATTTCGATGGTCCGAGAACAATCCCGTGTCCACGTAATCGTAAGGATTGACATGGAACCTCAAATCCCGCTCGGAGACGACGATTTTCCGGCCGGTGGCGTCGATCCGTTCGTATCGCTTCCCATCCTGAAGCCCCGCGCGTCTTTCCTTCAGGTGCACCTTTTCCATGGGCACGTCGAGGGCTTCGGCTACGGCCGTTCCCATGATGGGCAGCCATTCCGGTACCGACTGTCGGCGCATGTATTCTCCAATCACCAGATGACCGGCATACCAGTCGACGACCGCCCTGATTTCGGGAATGTCCCAGTCATAGAGGCGGAACACCTCGATCCCCTGCCGGGTGAAGCGCTTCCGAAGATGTCTGAAGCGTTTCTTCACCCGATCGGCCAACATCTTTCCCTGTTGATGGAACTTCTTCTGAATATCCGGATTCTGCATTTGAGCCCTCTGAAACGCGCCGCAGGTCGACCGCCTGTGGATAAAACGGCATCGGGGCGACAGTCACGTGTGTCTCGGTGATGCCTGTTGGGGAAGCCGGATGCCGCCGAAATACGTTTCCTTCCCCGATCCACCACCGCGCCACCCTGCCGGGTGGACCGCCCTCGCCAATATCCCCGGTGCCGATCAGGTCCCTGCCACCGGCTTGGTCTCCGGGAACTGGCATTTCGTCCGCATCTCTGCTACGAATACGGCGCCATCGCTTCCGGCGCGCGCCGACTCGCCAGCCGGGTGAAATGCCGACGCGAGGACGTACCACCAAGCTTCAACGCCTTATCCACGATCGGAGAAACGTTATGTCCATTATCACGATCAACCGGGGATCCTACAGCAGGGGCAAGGAAGTCGCCGAGAAACTGGCGGCAAAACTTGGATATGCCTGCATCTCGAGGGAGATTCTGCTGGATGCCTCCGAAGAATTCAATATTCCGGAGATCAAACTCATCAGGGCGCTTCACGATCCGGCGTCGGTCCTCGAACGGTTTCTGCACGGCAAGGAAAGATACATCAGCTATCTGCACTCCGCGCTGCTCCAGCAGGCCCGCAGGGACAACATCGTGTATCACGGCCTGGCCGGCCAATATTTCCTGAGGGACATTCCGCACGTTCTCAAGGTCAGAATCAGCATGGACATGCAGGAGCGCGTTCGGGAAGAAATGCGGCGCGAAAACATATCGGCCGAAAAGGCGCTCTACATTCTGCAGAAGGACGATGAGGAGCGGCGAAAGTGGGGGCTTCAGGTTTACGGCACCGACACGTGGGACAGCAGGCTTTACGACCTGGTGATCCACATCAGAAACCTTACGGTCGACGACGCTGTCGACATCCTTTTCGCGACGGTCCGCAAGCCGGTATTCCAAACCACCGCCGAATCCCGCCAACGGGTCGAGAACCTCGCGCTTGCCGCAAAGGTCAGGGCCAACCTGGTAGCACTCGCCCCCGATGCCCGGGTCGACGCCGATTCAGGCAGGATCTACGTCAACAACCTGGACGGCGCGTTGTCCGAAACGGACCTCGACCGGATCAGGGCGGCCGCCATGCAGGTGGAAGGGGTCGAAGAGGTGCTGCTCAATGCAGGCCCGCCAAGGCCCCAGCATGATCACATCAACCCATTCCACAATATCGGGTGAGCATCGGCCGGTTCTGGAAGAGCGGAACGCTCACTTTCCCAGATATCCGTCTCGAAGGGTAGCATCCGCCTTGTCTCCCAGGTTGTAACGGAAATACATCTGCGCGAACTCACTGCCCGGGATCGTGCCCTTTTCCTCGCCTTTGAAAACGAGCGTCAGCCCCTTGCCGGGCACGTAGGTGGTCAGCGACGTGGCTCCGGGCTCCATGTCCTGATCGAGCCAGGACGCGTAGAGATCGATCTCCCTGCGGTACTCCTCGACCAACTCAGGCGGGTTGGCCTCCACCATTTTCTCGATGAAGCCCTCCTGAAGCTTCTCGGCCGTGGCCTTGCTGGTCAGGTAATGAAGATGAAAATGCTTCACCTGCTCCGATTCGATGGCTTCCCGTGGATCGCCGGTTGGGTGCTCGAGGTAGAAGCCGCCCGCATAGACATTGATGAATACCAGAGCCTTGCGGACTGCCACTCCATTCAGCGTCAACGTCTTCCCATCCACTGTCTTTTCTCCGGGGAAGGTCACGCCCGCGGCCTCCATGTCCCCGGCTCCCGCCGCTGACGCCAGGCAGAAAAGTATGCCGATCCACACCACGCACGACCGCTTCAAGACCATGGGAATCTCCTTTTCCAGGGCAGCCCGGAGATCCGGCCGCCCTTGGTGTCATGGGCATCAGTCCCCCAGTTGGGCCATGTAATCATCGTAGATGGTTTCGAGCTTCAGCTTGTGCTTGGCCTCTTCCTGGCAAAGCATCTTGAAGATCTTTTTCTGGGCGTCGGTCGCCACTTCCCGCTGGAGTTCGTTGTAAAGCGCCAGCGCCTTCTCCTCCCGCTTCATCGCCAGCATGAAGATATCCCGGAAGTCCATTCCCTTTCGGTACTCGAGATCCACAACGTAGTTGCTGCGCTTGATGTCCTTGATCCATTTCCAGGAATAGTCCTGAAGCCCCTCGGGCACGCCTCCGGTCTTGAGATCCTTGAGCAGTTTTTCGTGCTTGGCCTCCTCCTTTGCAAAGTCGTGAAAAAGCTGGCGGTGGCCCGACATGTGCTCCTCACTGGCGGCATCCAGGTAAAACTGTCTGGCTTCCTGCTCCTTTTCGATCGCAAAATCGAGAATTTCGTTCAGGTCTTTGAATTCCATACGGTCTCCTTTCCTATCAACGTTCGTCGATCCGTTCACTCAACGCTTCATCCGCCGGGAAGCGCGGATGCGGCGGGGCGAGGCAATCCACTTTTTTCAGCAGGAAAATTCGAGGGTGCCGACAATGTCCGAAAGGGATGAAATGCCGTTTTCGGCCAGCCATCGGGCGAGGCCGTCGATCACGTCCTCGGTGGCCCGAGGGTTGACGAAATTCGCGGTTCCGATCTGGACGGCCCTCGCACCGGCGATCAGAAATTCGAGCGCGTCCGCCGCGGTCATGATGCCGCCGATGCCGATGACCGGAATCTGCACGCAGCGGGTCACCTGCCAGACCATCCGGAGTGCCACCGGCCGGATCGCCGGTCCCGACAGCCCGCCGGTGATATTGGCCAGCTTCGGCCGGCGGGTGGTGATGTCCACCGCCATTCCGGTGATGGTGTTGATCAGGGACAAGGCGTCGGCGCCCGCCCTTTCCGCGGCGAGGGCGATCCGCGTAATGTCGGTGACGTTCGGCGACAGCTTGACGATCAGGGGTTTGGTGGTTTTTTGCCGGACCTGGCGCACCAGGTCGCCGGCGGCCAGGGGATCGACCCCGAAAACCATTCCCCCGGCCTTGACGTTGGGACAGCTGATGTTGAGCTCCACGGCGGCGATCCCGGGTTCTCCCTCGACCCGTTCCGCAAGGGACAGGTAATCGGCCACGCTTTTACCGTAGAGATTGACGATGACCGGGGTGTTGAACCGGCCGAGAAACTTGAGCCGCGTTTTCAGGAAGGCTTCGATGCCGATATTCTCGAGCCCGATCGCATTCAGCATCCCGCAAGGTGTCTCCACGATCCGCGGGGGAGGGTTGCCCATCGCGGGCTCGAGGGATAGCCCCTTCACGATGATGGCGCCCAGCCGACCGAGATCCACCAGTTCCCGGAACTCTCCGCCGTAGCCGAAGGTCCCCGAAGCGGTCATGACCGGGTTTTTGAGCCTGAGTCCGGCTATCGTTGTACTCAGATCGGGTTCGGTCCCCATGATGGTCCCTGCGCGCTTTTTCCGAGGAAGGGCCGCCGGCCCGCCCGACGGTTACCGGTGAACACTGGATGCTGACTGACGAGGTTTATAGCCAAATCCACCAGAGGAGATCAAGCTTTCTTCGATTCCCGCGGGACCGGTTGCGGCGGCAACGCCCCCGATTCCTTCCCCGGCGGTCGGATCGCCGGTGCAGGCCGAGCGACCGGCCTGTCAAACTCCTTGCCGGTGCTTCCCATTCCTCGATGAATCATGTATGGTCCTTACCATCGATGACGTCCGATGTTTCAGTATCGAAGCCAGCGCATCCCTCACGGTGGTCGACAATGAAGACCCGCCAACGTCTCCATTCATGCGCGCTCGATGACGGCCGGATCTCCGCTGGCCGGCGGTGCCGTGCGCTGCCTCTGCTCATCTGCCTGCTGTGCCTGCTGTGGGCATGCGGCCAGGATCTCTCCACATCCCCGTCGATGCCGAGTACCACCGGGATCACCGATTCCGAAATCCTGATCGGCTCCTCCCTGGCCCTGGAAGGCCATGCCGGATATCTAGGGACTCAGACGCTCCACGGAGCCCTGGCCTACATTCATCACGTCAATGAAAACGGAGGTGTCCACGGCCGCCGGATCCGCGTCATCGCCTACGACGACGGCTACGACCCGCCGCGCTGCGTCCTGAATACCCAGCGGCTGATCATCCAGGATCAGGTCTTCGCGCTTTTCTGCTATGTGGGAACCCCCACCGCCGTCAAGATCAAACCCCTGGTGGAAGAGGCCCGGATTCCCCTGGTGGGCATGTTCACGGGAGCACAGGACCTGCGGGAGCCCCTTTCCCGATATCTCATCAACGTCCGCGCCTCCTACTACCAGGAGACCGGTGCAGCGGTCCGGTACCTGGTCGAAAAGCGGAAGGTATCCCGGATCGCCATCTTCTATCAGTATGACGCCTACGGATTCGACGGATTGCGGGGTACGGAGCTGGCGCTCAAGAGCTACGGGCTGCTTCCGGTGGCGACCGGCTCCTATGTCCGCGGCACCCTTGGCGTCGAGGAGGGGCTGGCCAGGATTCTGGCTGCGGATGCCGAGGCCGTGGTGATGATCGGCACCTACGAGCCCTGCGCACGCTTTATCCAACTGGCGCGATCGACCGGTTTCAGGCCGATTTTCTCCCATGTCTCTTTTGTCGGCGCGGACGAACTGACCCGTCGGCTGGGACCGGACGCCGAAGGCGTCATCGTCACCCAGGTGGTGCCTCCCCCGGAAGCCGGGGACAGCGCATCCCGATTGTGGGGAACGGACGAGTATATCCGCCGGCTTGCCGCCTATTTCCCCGAGGATCAGCCGAATTTCGTGAGTCTTGAGGGCTATGTCAACGCAAAGGTCCTGATCGAGGGCCTGCGGCGCGCAGGCCCGGATCTCGACCGGGAGCGGTTTATCGACGCCATAGAGTCCATCCGTGATTTTGACCTTGGCATCGTCAATTCCCTTTCATTCAGCCCTTTCGATCATCAGGGGCTGGAGCAGGTGTATTTCACCCTCTTCGAAAACGGCCGGTTCGTATGGTTGCCCGACTGATCAACCGCCTTCAGAATATCAGCCTGAAGAACAAGATATTCTTCTCGATCACGCTTGTCATTCTGATGATCAGCATTCCCATCGCCATCTTCACCCGTTGGATACTCATATCCAGCCTGACCACGGAGTTGAAGCTGCGGGGCATGGGGATCGCCACCAGCATCGCGGAAAGCGGCCGCAGTTATCTTCTCACGGAGGACATTCCCCAGCTTACCAGCTTGATCTTCGAGGCCCGTCTGGGGGAACGAAAGCTTCTCATCAGCTATGTGTTCGTCCAGGACAAGCGGGAACAGATCGTGGCCCACACGTTTACACGCCCGATTCCTGCGGATCTTCCCGGCACCAACCGGCTCGATTCGGACCAGGCCTCCAACATCCAACTTCTACGGATCGAAGGCGATGCGGTCTACGACATATCCGTTCCCATGCGGGAGGGAATCTACCGAATCGGAATCGTGAGGGTCGGTCTGTATAAGAAGCACATCGACCAGTTGATCGGCAAACTCAGGACCACGTTTCTGGGATTTGTTTCGGCCATGGTCGTCTTTTGCTTCCTCGTGAGCCACCGCCTCACCCGGTATATCACACGCCCCATCACCCAGCTCACGGATATTTCCGACGAGCTGAGCCGCGGCAACTTCGATGTCCACTTCGACCTGGGACGACGGACCGAGACCGCGGGGAACGGGCCTGCGATCCAGGACGAAGTCCACCAACTGGCCAATTCCTTTATGAACATGACCCGGAGAATCCGGGAAAGCCAGGCCAAGCTGAGGGAGTCGGAGCAGAAGTACCGGTCGCTGTTCGTCGGAGGCCCCAACCCCATATTCGTCGTCGACCGGTCCACATCCACCATCCTGGACGCCAACCCGACGGCGGAGGAAGTCTACGGCTACCGGCGGAACGAATTGATCGGCCGGCCCTTCGATCAACTCGGTCCCTTCGACATGGCCGCCGTTCTGAAGAAAATCGACGGGGAAAGGGAATTGGACACGGTTCCGGTCAGTGCGAAGGAGCGTTACATCAAGAAGGGAGGCACCCCCTTCTACGTCAGCGTACATGCCTGTTCCTTGCAGTACGACGAAAAACCCGCCCTGATCGTCGCCACGACCGACATCACCGAAATGGTGGAAAAGGACAACCAGCTCATCCAGTTCAGCAAGCTGAAAACCCTTGGGGAAATGTCCGCCGGCATCGCCCACGAGCTCAACCAGCCGCTCAACGCCATCAAAATGGGCAGTGAATTCCTGGAAATGCTGATCGAGAAGAAACAGACCATCCCCGAGGGGGATCTCGACGTCGTCGTGAAGGAAATCAGCCACCAGGTGGACCGGGCCGCGGACATCATCCACCGGCTGCGGGATTTCGGCCGCAAATCGGATTTTTCCCGCGAGCGCATATCCCTCAACCAGCCGGTCAAGGGTGTGATGCAGATCCTGGGCCGACAACTGGCGCTTCAGAACATCCGGGTGGATTTGGATCTGGCGGCGGATCCGCCGATCATCCTCGCTCACACCAACCGGCTCGAACAGGTGATTTTCAATCTCGTGACCAATGCGAGGGATGCACTGCACCAGCGGGCTGAGGTCGATCCGGATCCCGACAGCTTCATCCGGATTCGAACGGGCCGCGAAGACGGATGGGCGGTCGTGTCGGTGGCCGACAATGGCGTCGGTATCGCGGAAGCCGACCGCCAGCGCATTTTCGAGGCGTTTTACACTTCGAAATCCATGGGCGAGGGCATGGGGCTCGGCCTTTCGATTTCATACGGGATCGTGGAGGATTACGGCGGGAAGATCGAGGTGGACAGCGGCGAAGGGAAAGGCACCACTTTCAAGCTGTCCTTCCCGCTCGTCGACTGAGTCCGCGAGGCCGCCAAGCGGTCGTGGACATCAGGAAACGGCCGGGGAAATTGCCCTCGGCGCTGCGGCCGCAATCCCGACTGCCGATGCGTCGCCGCACCGGACTCACGAAATGCGGAATCGATACGGCAGGCGGTGCTCTGCCCCACTTCCCCCGGTGTTGACCTGTATCAACACCGCGTGCTGCATGCCTGACCGCCGCATCTTTCCTGGGATTACGGCCGTAGCCGACGGCTGCCGCCTCCGGCGGATGGTGTCTTTCCGCGGCTCCAGCCGAAGGCTGCCCCGGCCTTCGATCGGATGATGGGACGACCGGTCCGCGATTCGACCCGCTACCGGTGGGTATCCCGTGCTTTCCGGTAAACACCCCGCCACATTGCGGCAATGAAGGGCTGAAGCCCTTGATTGCCCAATAGGTGGGGCAGGGTTACAAAAAGGTTACCGGCGCCAGGGGACCGACATTTCCCATCGGATCCCGGCATCGCTCACTCGGAAATCCCTCCGCGGATGCGGCTGCAGAGTTCCTTCGTTGCCGGTTCAGGAAAAACGCCTACCTCCGATTCGAGCGCGGCACACAGATGGCTGAACACCTTCAGGGCTTCGCTCCGGCGTCCGCTTTCGGCAAAAATTTCCATCAGCAGGCGTCCGGCCGGCTCCATGCACGGATCCGCCTCCAGACAGGAGCGGCAGCAGGCGACGGCATCCTCCATCAGACCCTGCCGGCGATAGACCCCTGCCATTTTCATCAGAATACCGGTGTATTCCTCGCGAAGTGCCCAGCGCTTCATCTCCACCCAGGGAGAGTACGGCTCTTCCGGAAGAAAATCCCCCTGGTAAAGGCTCATTATTCGTGCCGTCAGCTTCCGCAGGCGATCCGTGTCCCCGGTCGCCGCCAGCCTCTTGATATCCCGGCAGATTTGGTGAAACGCTTCCATGTCGACGCGGCAAAGGCGCCTGCTGATGGAGACACGGTTGTCCTTCAGGTGAATGTAGGCTGACCCTTCCCCTGCGGAGAGATCCGGCTCCAGCACCTTTCGCAGGCGGTGGAGCGTTACCTTGAAATTCCGGCCCGCCGCTTCCGGCTGACTGTCCGGCCAGAGATCGTCCATGAGCATTTCTTTCGGTACGTCCCGCATTCCCCGGACGAGAATGGCTTTCAGGAGCAGTTGCGTGCGGCTGCCTCCCCACTGGCGTTCCGGAATGGGGGTCTTGCCGTCCCGCAGCACTCGAAAACCTCCGAACGTGCGGATTTCGATGACGAGGGGCGAGCCTGTGGCCGAAGCGGAGGCGCCTTCGGTCTCGGCAACAGGCAATGGTTCGGTCGTCGAACCGCCGATTCCCGCGGAATCGGCGCCGCCGGATGCCTTGAGCGACATTTTCTGGGGAGTGTCGTCGTCCGGGTTCCGACCGGCGATGGTTAAAGCCAGGCGCCGATCCTCTTCGTTGAGCATTACGAAATGCTCGAAACGTTGGGAGCCGCAAAAGCCCTCCAGCAGACGATCCCTAGCCTTCAGCGTCTCTCCCCGCGCATGGTAGAGCAGCCCGAGGGCCAGTTGGGTTTCAACGACGGAAATGGCATTTCCCGTTCTCCGGAAATAGGCCAGTGTTTCGACGAGTAGATTTTCCGAACGCCCGAATCGCTTCCGGTGCCGGAGAACGATGCCCAGCAGCTGCTGGGCCCGCATGGCGTGGAAGCTCCCTGCGCCTCCTCCCGATAGGGATACGAGCGCCTTCTCCGCCGCCGATTCAGCCGCCTTGAAAGCGCCCTGATGGTAATGGGCGAGGGCCTCCAGGCGATGGGCCAGTCCCTCGTACACGCGGTTTCCGGACAGCACCGAGAGATCGATCAAGTGGCGACAGGAACCCAGTGCCGCCTCGTATCGCCCCTGGTAGACCTGAAGCCGACCCGCGGCATCCACATATGCCGGATACAGAATCAGCAGACCGAACGTATCGATGTCCCGTTCCATGACCTCCAGCAGCCCGCCCGCCCGTTCCAGCTCTCCCTTGTGAAGCGCGAGCTCGATGCCGACCAGCGTCCTGAGGGCGGCATATTCCGCGAACACGCCTGTATCCACGCGTCCCTCGATTTTCCGCAGCGCGGTGTCCGCCTGCTCGAATTCTCCGGATACGGCCAACCCGAGAACGGAAATGAGGGTCGAGGTGGTGGCAAGGGCGTCGTCGTCCATTCGACAGGCCAGCAAGTAGGCGTTCCGGGCGGCTGAAATTCCCCGGCCCAAATCGATTCCGGTCGCGATGAACCCGAATCCGACCTGCATCCACAACTGGGTCTTGGCCCAGATATAGTAGGGCTTCGTGCTCTGCCGCTGCAGCCATTCCTCGCCCGTGCGTATCCATTGGCGGCAAGCCGCGGGATCATGGCCGAGGAGAACGTGTGCTTCGATCAGGTAGGCCAGGGCCAGCATCTGGCCGCGTTCGTCTCCAGAGGAGGCGAAATCTTCGAACGCTGTCTGAAAGTCCTTTGCGCTGCGGACTCCGCCGCCAATCCGCTGCGTCAGGGTTTGAAAAAAGAACAGCCACGGGTCCGACCGCACCCGCTCCGGCGGCAGCGCGCGGAGCTGTTCGGAAAGATTGGGGATCCGTCCCCTGATGACCCAGTCCGTCCCGATGCGGCGAATGGCTTCGGCCGCCGCATCGATTGCCCCTGCCGCCAGGTGACAGCGGATCGCCGACTCCCATTGCTCCTGGTTTTCGAAGCGCTCGGCGGCCTGACGGTAGATGGCCTGCCGCTGGCGGGGTGGATACGTGGCGTGAAAAACAGATTCGAGAAAGGCCCGGAAGAGGCGGTTGAGACGGTACAGCGGGCGCATCCGGGTTTCGTCGAAAAAGGGTTGCACGAAGATATGACGGGCAACGAGGTCCGCCAGAACCTCCTCGCTCAGCCGGTCTCCGGCCACCTCGTCCAGCACGACGGGGTCGATGACGTCGAAAATCGAAGCATGAACCAGCAGGTGGCGGACGCGGGCCGTGAGAGCGCTGAAGATTTCCTCCGCGAAATACCGCAGGGCTTCCGCCGAGAATCCGTCCGGCAGCTGCGATGCCAGAAGGCCCCTCCACTGGGACAGAGGGACGGCGTGCAATTTCTGGGACAGCAGCGCCAACCCGCCAGGCCATCCACCGGTGATGCGGTGAAGATCATGAAGAAGGGCCTCATCGGGCTCGATCCCACGTCCGGATTTCAGGTAGTCGTGAATCTCCGTTGGGCTAAATGCCAGGTCTTCGTTGGTTACGACCACGAGTCCCTGGCGGACCGTCCAGGGCTGCAGGAGCATCGACGGCATGTGTCGGGAAGTGATGAGGATCCGGGGTCCTCGATCCGCGAGCGCCAGGAGGCGTCGCACCAGCTGGAAGGCCTCGGCGTCGACCGCCAGCCGATCGAGTGCGTCCAGGACCAGCCAGGCCGAGTCGGGCAGCTCGGGCCACAATGCCTCCAGACGGGCTGCGTACCTTTGGACGGCCTCGGGCGTCCCAAGCACCAGTGTGGACTGTTCCCGGAATCTTTCCAGGCCCGATTCAGGCAGGGCATGCATCAGTGAGTGGATCAGGAGGCTGAAAAAACACGAAGGCTCGCCGTCGCCCGCGTCCAGGTGCAGCCACGCCGCAGGCTCCGCGCGCCCGTTCAGGTAGACGGCCGCGAGAACGGATTTTCCCTGCGCGGCTTGTCCGAGAATGAGGATTCGCCTTGCGCCGGCCCCGGCATCGAGCCGACTCAAGAGCCGGTCGCGGCGGATGACGGGCTGAAGCAGCGGGGGCATGTATTTGGCGGCATCTGGATGTGGAAGCATGTCCTTGGATTTTGCCGAACCCGGTTAAAAAGTACAATGTTATTTTGAATTCCTTCCGATTCGGGCGGCAGGGATTCGGTCGGCCAGGTGCCAGGTGACAAATGCGCTGAATTTTGCAAAGATGCGGACCACCGACATCAAATCTCCGGGAAGGGGAAAGGCCGATGGACAGAGATCCTCGAACCGTGCTGGTGATCGACGACGAGACCGCCACATTGACCATGTTCCGACTGTTTCTGCAAGCGTTCGGCTATCGGGTGCTGGTGGCCGAGAATGGAAAATCGGGAATGGAGCTGGTTCGTCTGGAGCGGCCGCGCATTGTATTCACCGATCTCAAGATGCCCGAGATGGATGGCTTCGAGGTGTTGGGCTGGATCAAGAAGCACTCGCCGGAAACCGAGGTCATCGTCATCACCGGTCACGGTGACATGGATCTTGCGATTCAGGCGCTCAACCTGGATGCCACGGACTTCATCAACAAGCCGATCAAACGAACCGCTCTCGACGCGGCCCTTCGCAGGGCCGAGATGCGCCTGAACCGCTCGCTGCCCCATGAAGGCCGAATCGTTTTTACCATTGAAGGACGGACAGCCGTCATTACCATCGAGGGAACTCTCCGGCGCGAGAATCGAAAGGCGCTGGCAGCGGCCGTGGAATCCGCGATCGGAGCGGCGCCCGTAGGAGTTCTGGTGCGGTTCGCCGACTACGCCGCTTTCAATGGCGCCGGCATTGCGGAGCTGATCAACGGGCTGGCCGCCATCCGGGAGAACGGCCAGGCCGCGGCCGTTGCCGGCCTGTCGGAAAACTTCCGCGCGCTTTCCGAAATGGTGGGTCTCACCCGGTTCGCCTCTCTTTGCGACAGTGAGTCGGAGGCCGCCTCGGTTCTCGACCCGAAAACACCTGCATGATCCGAGCGAACCGGCGGACAGGACGCAGGGGCGGCCCGTGCCGTCCTGGATCCTGTAACCTTTTGGACTGTGTGGGCTCTAAACGACCGAGACACGAACTGGAAAAAGGAGTCAGCATGACCGAAGCGATTCTTGAAATTACCGACGACAATTTCGAGGCAACGGTGCTTGGCAGCACCCAACCCGTGATGGTGGATTTCTGGGCGCCCTGGTGCGGACCCTGCAAAGCCATCGGGCCCATCGTGGAGGCCCTCGCGGCCGATTACGCGGGGAAAGCCAGAATCGGCAAGTGCAATGCCGACGATCATTCGAAGACACCCGCCCGTTTTGGCGTCCGGTCGGTCCCCACCGTCATCCTTTTCAAGGATGGAAAGGTTTTCGAACAACTGACCGGCATGGTCAACCGCAACCAGCTCGAAACCGCCTTGAAGCGGGCCATTTCCGGCGGGGAATCCGGATCGCCTTTTATCGTAACCGGTTGAAGGGAAGGCATCGAATTGGGCTATTGCCAGAACCACCCGGAAATCGAAACCTCCTACAGGTGCAGCAAATACGGGATCTATCTCTGCGAGAAGTGCCTCAAATGCCGCGACCCGGAATTGTATTGCAAGTTCCGTCCCCAGTGCCTCATATGGTTCATCCACAAAAAAGCGGGATGAAAACCGAGGGGCCATTCGGCAAGGTAGCTCATACAAGGCCGCTGATCCTTGACACCTCCATTATCCCCTTCCCAGCCATTTGGCCACGCGTCCTTCCAGCGCATCGAAGTGGGATCCCTTCCAGTAGATCCGGCCGCATCCGGTGCATCGGAAAAAAGTATCGAAATACTTCGCGGTTCGCGGCTCGAGCCGATCCGAAATCGCGTCCTTCAACGCGGCTTCGAGCAGACCGTTGCAGGCCGTGCACCGGGAGAACGGGTTTGCCTGGGAAAACAGATCGAATCGGCGGAGCACCTCGCCGATCTGGCGTTCCGGTTGGGTCTCGCGGATCCAATACCCGCGGGTTACCCTTCCCGACTTCAGAAGGGAGCGATCCCGGGTAAGGATGATGCGGTCCTCCCGCTCCGCGGCCTGGATGATCTCCGGGTCCGACCGATCGTTGCCGTAGTTGGCGTCGAAGCCCAGGAGCCGCAGGTAGCGGGCGAGCTTGCCGAGGTGAACGTCCAGGACGAACCGGCTGTTTCTCAACGGCCGGGGGCGCAGACGGATCAGGGGCGTGATGTCCAGGCTCTCGAATACCGGATAGACGGCCACCCGGTCGCCGCCGTGGACGGGATGGTCAAACCCGACGGATCTGCCGTTGATCAGGATCAGATCCACCTCGGCGTGAGGGACGCCCTGCCCTTCGATCAGGTCCTTGACGCTCGGGTGCCCGGAGAAGGCGCAGGTCGTCTCCTGCTTCCGCCTGCCGGGTGGAAGAAAATCGTTGAGTTCCTCGTAGAAGCGGAAACGGGCATGGTGCGGCCGGGGGGCGGACATGGGATTTCAGGCGGATTCACTGGAACAATGACATGTCTGGTAGAGCTCACCCGCCCGATAGGAACTGCGGACCAGCGGACCGGCGGCCACTTCCGCGAAACCCAGGGATCGGGCCGTTTCGGCCCAGCGATCGAACTCCTCTGGCGTCACGTACCGCGTTACCGGAAGGTGATCTTTGGTGGGCTGGAGATACTGCCCCAGCGTCAGCATCCGGCATCCAGCCGAGAGAAGATCCTCCATGGCGGCCCGCACCTCGGATTCCGTTTCCCCAAGCCCCAGCATGAGCCCGGACTTGGTGAGCATCGCCGGGGCGGCTCCGCGGACGGTCTTCAACAAGGAAAGCGAGCGGTCGTAGTCCGCCCCGGGGCGGACGACGGCGTAGAGCCTGCGAACCGTCTCCAGGTTATGATTGAGAACGTCGGGGGAGGCTTCGACGACCGTCATCAGGGCATCTCGATCTCCGGCGAAATCCGGGATCAACACTTCGACGGCGGCATCCGGAAGCGCGTCTCTCACCGAGCGGATCGTCGCGGCGAAAGCCGACGCGCCGCCGTCCGGAAGATCGTCCCGCGTCACCGAGGTGATGACCACGTATCGCAGTCCCATCTCCCGGGCCACCCCGGCCACCCGCGCCGGCTCGTCAGGATCGGCCGGCCCCGCGGGGCCGTGTTCGACGGCACAGAACCGGCATGCCCGAGTGCAGCGGGGCCCCAGGATCAGGAAGGTGGCCGTCCGGCTGGAGAAGCACTCGCCCTGGTTCGGACACCGGGCCTCCTGGCAGACGGTGTGGAGGCTTCCGGATTCCAGCATCCTGCGAACTTCTCCGAACGCGGAACCGGACGGCATACGCCGCCGAAGCCATGCGGGCTTTCGGGATGAAGGCGGTTGCGGCGACTTCGGGTTCATGGGCTCCTCCGATCCAACCGTTCCTTCCGGGGTTGATCCAGCCGCGCCTCCAGCTCCGTGATGCTCATCGGCGAAAGCCGGGTATTGAATACCTTGCTGAACACGGACTTCAGGGTTTTCCGAACGCTTTCCATGTCCGCCGGCGCGCCGGTTTCCTTCCGGATCGAAGTCATCGACACGCCCCGAAGTCCGCAGGGGTTCACCCATGAAAACGGCGTGAGGTCATTGTTCACGTTCAGTGCGATACCGTGGAAGGCGACCCCCCTGCGCAGACAGATGCCGATACTGCCGAGCTTTGTGTTCCCGACCCATGCACCGGCGTTTTTGGGATTCCGCTCCGCCTGCACGTTCTGGCCGGCCGCCGTTTCGATCAGCACCGTTTCCAGCGCCTTCACATAGTCCTTCACCGAAAGCCGGCGGGCCTCCAGGTCCATGATCGGATATCCCACCAGCTGCCCCGGACCGTGGTAGGTGATGTTGCCGCCCCTTTCGGACTGAACGACGTCGATGCCCTTTTCGGTGAGATGGCCCTCCGAAACGGTCAGGTTTTCCAAGCCTCCGTGTCGTCCCAGGGTAAACACCGGCGGATGCTCGAGGAGCATCAGCACATCCCTGCCGAGCCGGCCGTCGATCCGCGCGGCCGCGCATCGTCCCTGAAGTACCTGAGCGCGCCGGTACGCCATGATCGGAACGTCGATGAAATCGGCCTGCCCGCGCCCCGCTTCGCTGTCGTCGAAGATCATTGCAACGGTCCCACCGGCCTGTTGACTGCCGGGACGGAAGTCTTAGGGTTCAGCTATCGCCTGCCGGCTGAAGTTGTGATGTTACGGCGGGAACCCTGATACCCACCCAACCCAACCACCGAAGGAGGATTATCGATGTCTATGCCAAGAGAAGAAATCTTCAATGAAATGAACGAGGCCTGGAGTACCTACATGACCGCGCTGGAGCGCTCCCTCGACGCCTTGGAGCGCGACATTCGCGAGGCTTCCGAAATGGCGGATGCCTGCACCAGCGAGTGGTGCGAATCCACCGAACATGTTATCGACGAGCTGGCCAATGCACTCTTTTCCATCAGCGAGCCCCGCTGGACCGACAAAGCCCAGTCCGACCGGATCAAGACGCTCAAGCGCCGCGTCTATGACCTTTATGCAGAATACCGGAAAGTATACCGGAACGTCGCATGAACCAACAAGGCCGGAGGGTGGCACTCTCCGGCCCTACTCCACGACCGACGCCGCGATCCGTTGACGCCTCCATGGTCCAGCTCCTGCATTCACTTCCCGATCAATTTGGCGATCTCGGCGGCGACTGCTTCGTAAGCTTTCGTCACCGGAGCGTCCGGGTACATTTCCTGATAGGGCTGACCGGCGTCGCCGCAGGCAACGACCCTTGGATCGAACGGAATCCGCCCGAGAAAATGAATGCCCAATTCCGAGGCGGTCTTCTCCCCGCCTCCGGAACCGAATAGATCCACTTCTCCGCCGCAGTGAGGGCAGACGTATCCGCTCATGTTTTCGACGATCCCGAAAATCTCCATTTTCACCGTGCGGCAGAAGCTGATGGATTTGCGAACATCCGCCAATGACACCTCCTGCGGCGTAGTCACGATGACGGCCTTCGCCTCGGGGATGGTCTGAGCAACGGTGAGAGGCTCGTCGCCGGTGCCGGGAGGCGAGTCGATCACCAGGAAATCCAGTTCTCCCCAGTCCACATCGGCAATGAACTGGCGAATCGCCGAAAACTTGATCGGTCCCCGCCAGATGATCGCATCGTCCTTGTTGGCCGAAAGGGATTCGATGGATACCGCCTTGAGGTTTTCGGAGTAGCTCAGAGGTTCGAGCTTCTGATTTTGCGACAGCCCCAGCATACCCATCTTTCCCAACACCCTTGGGACGTCGGGCCCGTGAAGGTCCACGTCCATGAGACCCACCTTATGTCCCAATCTGGAAAGCGCCACGGCCAGGTTGACGGAGGTGCTGGTCTTGCCGACCCCGCCCTTGCCGCTCATGACGAGAAGCTTGTGCCGAATCCTGCCGAGAGATTCCTGAACGGCAGCGTCCTTGTCCTGTTTTGCCTTTTTCTGGCGATTGGCTTCGTCCGGAGAATTCATGATCTGTGTCATTCACCCTGCTCCTGAATTTCGATTTACGGTCCGTGCCGTCCGCACTCCGCAACGCACCCCTCACCGTCGCATCCGTCCGAAGTTCGGATGGCGGCAAACCGCAAGCCTCGGCGGCTGCCGGGCCTCAGTGGTGCTTGTTCTTTTTCACGGATATGCGATGCAATTCGGTGTGTCCGCACTTGGGGCATACATTCGGCCTTCCGGTGCCGAGCGGCTCGCTCCACCGGCTTCTGCAGGCTGCGCATTCGAAGACGCGCTCCTTGGACATCAATTTGTAGTTGCCGCCCTCGATATTGATGGCCTTCCCGTTGATCAGAGCGTCGGCAACCGTTCTTCGGGCCTTTTGCAGTATCCTTCCGAAGGTGGCTCGCGAAACGCCCATCTGCCGGCCTCCCTCCTCGTGGGAGAGATCCAGCAGATCAGAGAGACGAAGCGCCTCGCACTCGTCGATGGTCAGGCGAACTTCGTCAAGGTCCACCATTGGCAGCCCCCTGGGCTTGAAATAGCTGATGTCGGGGTTAAAGCCGACAATACGGTCTTTTTGTGGTCGCATAGCGCCTCCGTTTCGGGCTTGGTCTCAAAAACGTTTATACGCCGGCAAAGCCCGATGTCAATGGAAATGAACTCGGTCCTGCTCGCTTTCTGGAGCGAAACCGATGATGTACTGAGACAATAGTGCTCAATTTCGCCTCTGTCATGAAACAGGGTCCCGATGCAATGGACCGCTGGGTCTCCGGGCTTGCCGCGGCTCAGGCAAGGTTGGCCTCTCGAATCTGGCCGTTGAGGGTCCAGAAATCGTATATGATGCCGATTCCCATGAGGCCGCCGGTCAGAAGATACAGGAGACCGGTCGCCCACTTGCCCATATAAAACCGGTGTATTCCCAGAACCCCCAGAAATGTCAGGAGAATCCAACACGCATTGTAACTGACGGCTCCGGAAACGTATCGCCGCTCCGCGCGTCTCTCAAGGGAGGGCATCAGAAAAAGATCGACGATCCAGCCGATGAACAAAAGCCCCAGGGTAAAGAAGTATACGGTGCCGCTCACCGGTTTTCCGTAATAGAATCTATGGGATCCCAGAAAGCCGAACAACCAGAGGATGTAGCCCATCATCAGGCTGTGGGTGTCGTTCGATCCGCTCATGAGTCGCTCCTTCAGTTGGGCCGATCGTTCTCGGCAAGGGTGAATTCAGGTATCGGATGCCGGGGCAGGCCTGAGCTAAGCCGGTGATTCTTCAGGGCTCCATGGATTCGAGCTCCTCCCAGCGGGCGTAGGCCGACAAAAGCTCACGGTCGACGGCTTCCAGCCGGTCCTTGGCCGCACGGATTTCCTCGCCGGGTTTTCGATAGAAATCCGGTGCCGCCATAGCTTCGAACAGCTGTTCCCTTTCGATTTCGAGCGCTTCGATTCGCCCGGGGAGCTCTTCCAGTTCCCGCTTCTCCTTGAAGGAAAGCTTCCGTTCCCTCTGGGGGCGCCGCCGATGCCCGCGAGCCGGGGGAGAAGGCGGAGGGAGTTGGGCCACCGGGGATCGCTGCCGCTCCCAATCGTCATAGCCGCCGATATACTCCCCGATTCTCCCCTCGCCTTCGAATGCCAGGATGCTGGTGACCACATTGTTCAGAAAAGCCCGGTCGTGACTGACGACGATCAGGGTCCCGGAATAGTCCAGAAGCAGCTCCTCCAGCAGTTCCAGGGTCTCGATGTCCAGGTCGTTTGTCGGCTCGTCGAGCACCAGGAGATTGGAAGGCCGGGCAAGGATCCTGGCGAGAAGGAGCCGATTGCGCTCGCCTCCCGAAAGCGTCTTGACGGGAGACCTCGCCCGCTCCGGAGAAAAAAGGAAATCCTTGAGGTAGCCGATCACGTGCCGCCGATTGCCGTTGACGCTGATGGTGTCGTTTCCGTCCGCAACGCTCCGGACGACGGTGGCTTCGGGATCGAGTTGGTTGCGAAGCTGATCGAAGTAGGCGATTTCCAGCCGCGTTCCATGCCGGACCGTTCCCTTTTCGGGGGTCAACCGCCCCAGGAGAATCTGAAGCAGTGTGGATTTGCCGGATCCGCCCGGTCCGATGACGCCTACACGGTCGCCGCGCATGATCAGGGTGGAAAAGCCGTCGATGACCGGCTCCTCCTGCCACCGATAGGTTATGTTCCGGGCTTCGATAACGAGTTTGCCGCTGCTTTCGGCTTCCTGGGCCACCGCCTTGAGGTTTCCCGGAGCCACACGACGGCTGCGGCGGGCTTCCCTCATCGCCATCAGCGCCTTGAGGCGTCCCTGGTTGCGCCTGCGCCTCGCCTTGACGCCCTGCCGGATCCACCCTTCCTCCTGGGCCAGTTTCTGGTCGAACCGGCTTTCGGACCGGGACTCCGCCTCCAGAATGGCGTCCCGTCGTTGGATGAACGTCTGGAAGTCGCACGGATAGCTCGTCAGTACGGCCCGATCCAGATAGAGGATGCGGGTGGCCAGCCGGCCAAGGAATGCGCGGTCGTGGGTCACGAACAGCAGGGTACCGGAGATTTTGGCCAGGTGATCCTCGAGCCAGCCGATGGCAGCGATATCCAGATGGTTGGTGGGCTCGTCCAGAAGCAACAGGTCCGGATCGTCGGCCAAGGCCGCGGCCAGCAGCACGCGACGCTTCTGGCCTGCGGAAAGCCGGGCGAAACGCTGGTTTGGATCCAGATCCATCCGGCTCGCGAGAGCCTCTGCCCGATGAAGGGTCTGCCAGCCGTCGCAGGCGTCGAGTTCATGCTGAAGACGGTGGATCTCCCCTTCCGACGAACGGAGAGAGGCGGCGTCTCCGGTCATCCTGCGGTGCCGGTCCATCAGTCGGCCGGCCTCCCCGAATCCGTCGAGGATCACGCTGAGGACGGACCTGGAATCCTCCGTCTCCGGTACGTCCTGCTCCAGCATCGCCACCCGCAGCCCGTTTCGGCGTTCCACCTCGCCCTCGTCGGGCGAAACCTCCCCCTTGATCAATCGCAGCAGCGTCGATTTTCCCTCGCCGTTCCGGCCGAGAAGCCCGATGCGTTCGCCACTTTCGATCTGGAGCCCGACCCCATCGAGCAGCGGCTGCCCTCCGAAACCGATCGATACCGCATTGAGACTGACGATCACCATGTTCCCCTGATTCCGACTCCCTGAACCCGACCGTCAGGAACCGGCCTTTTCGTCAGCCGGCTGCCACCGTTGGGCCCCTGTCGCATAGACACCATACCCCATGATCCTTGCATCGAGCCCTCCGGCCTCGACCGGAAGGCGCCACGAGGGCTTCATTTCCAAATATTCAGCGAATCTGGGCTCGCCCAGAAACAGAACGACCCGTGATCCCATGCATTTGCGCTTCAGGAACATGCCGAGATCGCCGTAGAAGCGTTCCATGTCCGACCCTCGCCCCAGGCGAATCCCGTAGGGCGGATTGGTGACGATCACCCGCCCTTCGAGATTCTTGAGCTTTCGGAAATCCATGGCCTTGAGCGGGACCGCCCCCTTGGCCGGAATCCGCCCCAGGTTGATCCGGGCGGCGGCCACGGCTTCGGCGGAGACATCGCTGCCGGCCACCAGACCGTCGGGGAGGATCCGAATGCCGGCATCCGCGTCCCGGCGGATCCGACGCCAACGTTCACCGTCGAAATCCGGCAGATTCTCGAATCCGAAATGCTTCCGCATCATTCCCGCCGGGATTCGGCAGTAATGCAGGCAGGCTTCGATCAGAAGCGTCCCCGATCCGCACATCGGGTCGTAAAGCGGCTCGCTCCCGTTCCATCCACTCTTTCGGATGACGGCGGCCGCGAGGGTCTCCTGGAGAGGGGCTGCAACGGAACGGATCCGATAGCCCCGCCGGTGCAAAGCGCCGCCGGAAACATCCAGACTCACCACTGCCTTTTCACCTTCGACGCGGAGGTTGAACCCCAGATCCGGATCCCGTGTCTGGACCGTCGGACGCCGTCGCAAATCGGTCCTGAAGCGGTCGACGATCGCATCCTTCAGCCGCAGACTGGCAAAGTGCGTATTCCGGATGGGGTTGTTGTAGACATGGGCATGAATGGAAAAGGACTGGTCGGGGCGAAACAGCTTGGGCCAATTGACGGCCCTGGCGTTCCGGTACAGCTCGTCGGCATCGGCGCAGGGAAATGCGACCAGTGGCGCCAGCACCCGGCTCAGAAGGCGGGACAGATAAACGACCTTGAAAAGGGTTTCCGGGTTGGCGGTGAACGTCAACCCCCTCGACGATTCCGTGATCTCCGAGGCGCCGATCTCCCTCAGCTCCATGGCGCCCTCGGCTTCGAGCCCCCGGGCGATCTGGGCGATGAATCGACTGTTTTTCTGGTAAAGCAGCATTTTGACTTTCAGCCAATTCCTGGTGGCGGTGCGTTCGTTGTGGTCACGGGTTGGTGGTTATCGGGTTATCGTTATTGGTTATTCGTTATTGGTTATTCGTTATTGGTCAATGGGCAAGGAAAGTCCGTTTCCGGGCGGACACGAACTCGCTGTCGGTCCGCGGCGCAGCACGACGACGGGGCATCAGCACCGTGATGCCCCGTCGGATCAACCTTCTGGCCTTGTGGATCGGCGCGGCCGTATGGGAGTTTTCAGGCTTCTACCGCTGTCCGTCCCGGGGCAGCCAGCGGATGAGCTGCCGATCGAAATCGATCTGGTAGTCGGCATGCCGCAGGAAGTTCATCCCGAGAAGACCGCCGTATTGAACGGCCTTTCCCCGATGCTCGAGGACGCTTCCGTGAATGTTCTCGACTCTCAGCGGCCCCACCTGAATGTAGTCGAAAACGACGATTCGGGATGGTACCGTTTTCCCCCCGACCACCTGGACCCTCGATGGTATTCCGCCATAGATCCGGAGGGATCCGGCCGCATCCTTGTGCACCGTGGTCACGCTCGCGCCCGTATCCAACAGAAAGGTAATCTGGGTCCTCCGCCCCTTGTAGGACACGATTGCAGGCACGAGCACCTGGTTGCCGGCGATGACGACCGGCGAGGCACCTGCAGTCTGCCGCTCCTTCTCCCGCCGTTCCTGTTCAGCCGCCGCTTCCAGTTCGATGCGTTTTCGCTCTTCGGCCCTTCGCTTTTCGAGCTGGTCGGGACTGAGGTGGTCATCGGAGTCCATATAGGTCTCGATCGCCTCCTGCCGTTCGGCGGGGATCTGACCGAGATCATCGACGAAATGAACGACGCCCTTCTCATCCACGTACCGGTAAAACTCGCCGCCGGCCGGCAAAGGATGTCCCGCCGCGAGCACCACGGCCGCGACAAGCGTCCAACAACTTTTCCATCGCCTCCTCATGAAACCCCGCTCAACGCGACACACCCTCCATCGCACAGATAAGTCCGGGTGCTTCACACCGCAAACCTGCAGCACCGTTTCACGGGTTCAGGCCCGAACCGGCACCCCCCCGGTGCAAAGCCACGACCCGCATCGACTAAAGGCTTTCGCCGGAATTCGATCTTTCCATCGCCAGGCGCACCGCCCTGCCTACGCGTTCCGGAACCACGATCTCCGACAACTGAACGTGATCCATCACCGGAAAGCGTTTTCCATTGTGAAGCAGCAGCAGGCCGTCCAGCAACGGCGGAACCCGCTGCGGCTGGAGAAAAGTGGCGGCCAGGATATGAAAGGTGCTCTGGCCGCCCAGAGACCCCTGCAGATACGGGGCAAGGGTATCGCCTGCGGGATCGACGATGTCGATGACGGCAACGCGGGCAGGTTCGGACCCGGCCGGCATCGATACCAATGCCCGCACTTCGAAGCGAAGCGCATTCGATTCCGGACGGCTCGCGTCGGCGAAATAGGAATCGCGGAGTTGGCGGCCCAGGGCCTCCAAAGCCTCGGAAAGAGTGGTTTCGGGTGGAAGTTGAAACTGCTTTGGAGCGTCGATCAGGTGATCGGGATGTGTCGAGAAGGTCATCACCGGCACGTGGCCGATGGAGGGGTTTTCCGGCCCTGGAGATTCGGCCGAGCACCCTCCCAGGACGACCAGCAGAAATCCCGGGAGAAGGATCGCCATGGCGGAAAGGAACGCTCTGGTGGCGGTTTTCCTGCCGGTGGCCGTCGCACTGCCCGGCCGGCCGTTGGTGACCGGAAACGTCCTGCCCGTCATTCGTCCCGAAATTCCAGAAACAGCTTTTCGTTTTGACCGTCGATTTCGGGCTCGTTGTTTTTCCAGTCGTGAATACGGCAGGCGTCGCCCTGGTCCGACGGCAGTGAGCATCCGATAAACGGCATCAACGGGTCTCCGGCCATCGATTTGAAATTGAGCATGAGGGCCTGGCTTCTCGGGAACCGGTCGAATTCCATCAGCTGAATGAAGTACACGGTGCTCTGGCCTCCGAAAAAATCGCTCTTTTCCCGTACTTCCTGGATGCGTTCCTTGAATGCGTCGTAGGCGTTCTGAACACCGTCGGCCTCGATAATGAGGTCGAATTCTCCATGCCGGCGGTCTTTTTCCTCGATCTCCTGCTGATGCGTCAGATAGTAGAATTTCCCGATGTATATCATCCCTGTCCTCTCCTGATCAAAAGCGGTCAGATTTGCAGATACTGGGTGGCACCGACCTGGCCGAGGCGGCGTAGATTAGACCGAACCGGCCCGGGATGTCAAACCTCGGGATTGTACAGCAATGACGAATCGGATATGAAGCCGGATGAAAGCTCAAACCAACCCGACGAGGCCCGGATATGCGGTTACGAATCACCTCACTGATTGTTCTCTCCACGGTTCTGATCTCATCCTGCTTTGGAAAGGCGCTGTCGCTGCCATCATATTCGGAAATGGACCGCGACGGGGACGGGCAGGTCGTATGGAGAGAATTCCACCAGGGGCTCCCTTCGCTATCGCCCAAGGCATTCCTGGAAGCCGACCTCAACAAGAACGGATATGTCACCCCGGACGAGTGGACGTCCTGGTCGGCGCCCTGACACCCCACCGTCGCATCGTTCAATAATCTTCGATCACCTTGCCCCGTTCAACCATCTGCTCGACATTCTGTCCCGCCACTGCGCAGCCGCGTACCGCGTTGTAGACCGATGCCGTGAACGGGTCCTCGTCTCCCAACAGCTCCCGGCACCGGCTCAGAAGCTCCTGACCGTGCTCGACCAGCCTCCGGGCCTCGGGCAGGAGGGACTTCCGGATTTCGTGCTTTTCACGTTCCTCTTCGATTATGGCCTTGAGACGACGGATGGAATACTCCACCAGCGCATCCCGAGGCATCTTGAATCGCCGGGACGCGGAGTCCAGCTTGAGAAGCGTGCTGCGGCTGAGGACGAAGGTCTTCTGAACCCTGTCGAGTTCGCGAAACCGATCGGGCTGAATCTGCTGAGCGATCGAGACGAGAGACCTGCTATCTTCGATCAGGTGGTCGAAAAGCGACTTCTGCTTGATCCCCAGATGGACGGACACGATGCTGATGGTATCGATGGCCCTGGCGGTCAGCTTGAAAGTGGCCCGGACCGACTGTCTTCCCCTGAGATCGGACGATGAGGGCTCGGAGAGTTCGATGGCGTCGCTGGATGATCTCGGTTTGAATGCCACTTTACTACCCCTTTCAGAGGATGAATCATCGATCGGTGGTTTATTACTTTACTATATTAATTATGACTCGTTGGTAAAAAGTCGGATTCAGTTTCAGGGCAGTTAATGAGCATATGC
>JBMNCP010000124.1:122470-138044 GCA_049366795.1 Desulfobacterales bacterium | reverse complement strand
TGCTATTTCTGACCTGTTTCACGGGTGGTGTCGCCATGGCGGAAGCAAAGACAGGCGCATCCTTGGGTACAAAAGGAAACGAACAAGGACGTTATGCCCATATAACGACCGATGGTTCCGTCCGCCACATCGTGGAGCATCCGGCGTTTAAAGGCTTCAGTCAGCTCATACTGCCGAGAGCGCATGACACCGATTCTCTCGATACACTGCTTAGCAATATCCGCTCGCTCATGCCTTACCACGACCATGTGGACCCCGATACCGTTGTGGGTACGCTGAACCACATGATTGATGAAGTCAATGAGGGCAAAACTGTCTTCTATGATTTCTACACTGAGCAGCAAAAGCTTGAGGACTCCACAAAAGAAAACACCGGACTCTTCTTTTTTCGGGGGGAAAGGGACGCACCGTTTGCCATTGTCTGCCCGGGCGGAGGGTTTTCGTATGTCGGCTCCCTGCATGAAGGTTTTCCGCTTGCCCTGGAGATCAGCAAAAAGAAGTACAACGCCTTTGTCATAAGGTATCGCATCGGCAGCCAACAAATGGCGACGGAGGACTTGGCGGCGGCCATAACCTATATCTTCAGGAACGCTGAAGCACTCGGGGTAAACTTTAAAGGCTACTCCCTGTGGGGCGGCTCTGCCGGAGCAAGGATGGTTGGCAATATTGCCTTAAACGGTGTTGCCGCGTACCAGGGTGAAGATTTACCTAAACCTTCAACAGTCGTCATCGCTTATACCGGCCATTCAAGCTTCTCTGAAGATTTCCCGCCAACGTTTATGACGGTCAGCGAAAATGACGGTATTGCGAATGTCTTGTCTGTCGACAGGCGCGTGAAGAATCTGCGCCAAGCCGGAGTTGAGGTCGAATATCGTCGATACAGGACTGCCGGTCACGGCTTCGGCCTCGGCACAGGCACAGATGCCGAAGGGTGGCTGGATCTTGCGGTTCAGTTCTGGGGAGCACACATGAATGGAACTATCCGTCGCTGACAGGCACCATAAAAAAGGAAAAAGGCATGAAAAATTTCACAAAAATTATCGCAAAATTGGCTGTCGCAGTGGTTTGCATAGTGAGTTCTTCCGATGCGTGGGCTGAGGAAAACAAAGCATTAAGTTCCAAACAAAAGAATATCATTCCCATCGCAGCCTTTACCGCAAGTGGGAACATGCCGAATCTGGAAACAGCTTTGGTTGAGGGGTTGGAGGCCGGACTCACTGTAAATGAAATCAAGGAAATTCTGGTCCATTCGTATGCCTATGCCGGTTTTCCACGTGCCCTGAATGGCATCAATACGTTCATGGCGGTCCTGGATGAGCGCAAAGAGCAAGGGTTAAATGACAAAACCGGCAAGGATGCAACTCCTCTACCTTCCGATTTTGATAAAAATGCCTATGGCCATAAGGTCCGAAATACGCTTGTTGGCAGGGATATATCGAAGCGTACAAGCGGATACCCGGTTTTTACGCCCATCATTGACCAGTTTTTAGTCGAGCACCTGTTCGCAGATATTTTTTACCGAGATGTCCTCAACCATCAGGAACGGGAACTGGCGACCATCAGCATTCTGGCAGCGATGACAGGGACGGAGGCACAACTCAAAGCACATCTTAGAGTTTCCATGAATGTCGGGTTGAGCAAGGCACAGCTTGAAGACTATGTTGCGGTTCTCAGGCAAGAGGTCAGTGCGGAAAGCGCCGAAAGAGCCTCTATAGCCTTAAACGACCTACTCGGCATCAGCCCACCTGTGAACCAGCTGAAATCCATCAAGGTCATCCGAAAAGGTAAGCCCACAAAGGGTTCGGCCGAATATTTCACCGGTCATGTCACCGTCGAATCCAGGTTCTCATCGGAAACACCGGACAGCTATCGCGGCGGCATTGTTAATTTTGAAGCCGGGGCACGTACGGCCTGGCACACCCATCCTTTCGGACAGACCCTGATCGTTACTTCCGGCCGGGGGTTGGTCCAATCGGAAGGCGAAACTGTTCAGCAAATCCTGCCGGGGGACGTGGTCTGGATTCCAGCAGATGAGCGTCATTGGCATGGTGCTGCGCCGGATAGTGCTATGTCGCATGTCGCAATTTCCGATCCCATGAATGGCAATACTGTGGAGTGGATGGAACATGTCAGCGATGAACAATATGGTCACTGAAAGAAGCTAAAGAAGCGCATTGTCATTGCTTCGACCATCGTGAGCCTGACATGGTGAAAGTGCGGGCAACAGCAACACGCGACACTAATTCGACACAATAAGTTAGAGTCCATACACGTGGTGTAAGAGCAGCCACGGTTAAAAAAGCGGTTGAAAAAGAAGTGGCCATCGAGAATCATCCTCTTGTCAACAGTCACTAATGCAACTGAGAGGAGATTCCGATGGCCAACGACACGATACCGACATTGCAGTGGCTTAGCAACCAGATTGAAACTTTCGACACGGATCTTTTGCGCCAGATGCTCAAGGTGATCGCAGAATTCATGATGGGCCTGGATGCCGACCAGCGTTGTGGGGCCGCCTTTGGGCAAAAAAATCCCTGCTGCGCCTGCCAAGGCGACCGACACCGTAGGGCGACTACGTAACCGAATCCCCGGCGACGAAGGCTCGCGCTCAATGCGCGCATGCCGCGGTTCATCGAGCTGACGACACGGAACAAACGCAAACCTCTGCTCACACGGGCCAGCCGCAGCATGCGAAAAAGGCGAAAAATGCGGAAGATGCGAAGCGCAGGTACCGTCAATGAAATAACGAGGAGCCAGTTTCTCTTGAGGTAAGCGATCTTGCGCGGGGCCAGGGTAAATTCCAGAACAAAATCGAGAATGAAAATGGCCCAGGATCACAAAAAAGCACCGCATCGAGCAAGTGTCCTCGAAGGCGGTGCTGGTGGTTGTGACGGTGGTGGTTAAGGCGGCCTGCTGTGGCGCGATCGATGGGATCGAACCGATCTGGCAGGCCGTCAGATCAAGGTTGTTGCATTAGGGGTTGGTCGAACGATGAGTCGCCGATTGACAATTCGACAACGCCGGCGACTGTGGTTTTGAGTTCTTCCACCGTGAAAGGCTTGTAGACAATCTTTCTGATCTCGCAGGATTGCATATTGGGGAGGAGGTCTTCCGGACCATAACCTGTAATCAGGACAATCGGAATTTGCGCATCGATCTCATTGATCCGTCTTGCAAGTTCGCAGCCGTCGATTCCAGGCATGACCATATCTGTCAATACAAGGTTGAAGTTATTTGTCGCTCCGTTGAATATGACAAGAGCTTCCTCTGCGCTTGGGGTGGCAGTCACCCTATGTCCTATTTTTTCCAGCATTTTTCGTATTAAAAAGAGCGTATCCTCATCATCGTCGACTACCAGAATATGAATTGGGGTACCCTCATTTGCGTTCATATAACCTCCGGTGTTGAAGTCCAAAGGAGGGCTTTGGCCCTGAACTGACTATTGAGCCAACCGGGTTTTTTTCAAGGTCTCGAATCGCGGACGGATAATCCCCCGCATCGAGCGGGTGCTCATTGCTTTGAGAACCGGCCGCGTTAGAGGAATGCCTATTCGAGGATCTCAAGTATGCTGCGTTGTCGGTGCTTCGCGGAAGCTGCACTAACAATCGTTCGCAACGCATCGGCATTGCGACCGCGTTTTCCGACAACCTTGCCCATATCGGCCTTGGCGACCTTTATTTCGTATACCGCAATACTGTTGCTGCCGATCTTCTGCACAACCACATCATCCGGGAAGTCCACCAGCGCCTTAATCATGATTCGGATCAGATCTTCCATGCTCCACCTCTCGACATTGCGGCTACTCAAAGGCGGTTAGAATCTGCTTTTAGAAGCAATCTGGCGTTTTAAGTGTGTCTAAAAATATTGAGCTGCCGCCATGCTGTCAATCTGGCTTTTGACAAAAAACTGGCCGAAACAGGGTTAACTGGCTGAATTAATGTTATTAAAAATATTTTTTAAATTCATATAGTTGCAAAGCCAACGAAGATAACGAAATCCAAACTGAACTTCTTATTTCTCCTAACCTTCCCTGAATATCCTCATGCAGCGGTCCTTGAATGCGGTGTAGTCAGCTTCGGGAATCTCCAGGATGTACCGCTGGTAGCCCCGGTGGGCGACCAGGCCTGTCTTTTCCCCGAGCGTTCCGAAATAGGCCGGGCGCAGCTCGATGCGGTTTCCGGCTTCATCGGGAATGTAGGCTTTCATATAGACGCCCTGGGGCCTTCCTTCCGGATTTTCCCAGATGATTTCCATCCGGAGCTCCACCCCAGTTCCATCGGCGGTTTTAGTGGATAGAGTTTCGACGCGTATCATTAGCAACTCCGAGGAGGCGCGACATGAGCGGCCGGTTTGGCGTTATCGGAGCGTGGGTGAGCGGCGGCGGCGGTCCCGGATCGACCTGGAGGAGACAGAGGTCAACCCCAGCTCAACGCGGCCTCCACCCAGCAGGTGCTCTCCATCATCCGGGAGGAAGATGAGAATGTTCTGAGGCGGCTGCAATGGGGGCTGATTGCCTTCTGGGCAAAGGATGCTTCGATCGGCCCCAGAATGATCAACGCCCGGGCCGAGACCGTGGCCGAAAAGCCGGCCTTACGGAACGCGTTCAGGAAGAGACGCTGCCTGATCACCGCGGACGGGTTTTACGAGTGGAAAAGGAAAAATCCGGAAAGCAGCCCGTTCTGATCACCCTGCCGGGCGGGGAACCCTTCGCCTTCGGGCCTCTGGGAGACCTGGGACGACAAGGGAAACGCCGACCCCATCTGCTCCTGCACCATCCTCACCACGGACGCAAGCCAGTCCATTCGGGACATCCACAACCGGATGCCGGTGATCCTGAAGTCGGACGCCCCCGGGGAATGGCTCGATCCCGGCCGGCAGGAGGTCGGCCTTACTGATACGATCAAAGTCACAATGCTCTTTTTCCCCATTGAATTTTCGGCAATCCGCAAGATTGACACCCGCATTTGCAGGATTAGGGTAAGCGTTCAACCGCGGCTTCCGGCTGCGGTAATTTCACTGTTTCAATTGCGTGCAACCTGATCTGAATACTCCTCTTGAAGGGAGTCGCACCATGAAAAGCAATAGATTCATCGCCTTGTTCTTGATCGCGGCCGTGCTCGCGCTCGTCACGTCACCTCCGGCCGATGCCGAACCGCTGACAGCCATTACGGCCATTCTCGCGGTTGCCTTCCTCTCCACGGTTACACTGCACAATGCCGTTACGGATGAAGCACCGAATACGACTGCCGGCCAAGCAGACACCGAAACGGAATCTTCAGGCTGATGCGAGACCGGCCAAACTTTCAACAGCCAATCCGAGTAAGGAGAGGATTATCCAATTTCAGTAAACTGAGAGCAGGGTCATGACCGGCGCCTTGCCGGGGCGATCCTGAAAAACAAAAGGCAGGGTGGGAGTTTAGATCCACCCTGCCTTTTTTTTACGGGGCCGTCAAAGTTTCATTATGTATACCACCCAAACGAAGGGTGGCAGATTTCCCGATTCACCGATCGGATGGGTATGGCCTTGAACGGGCATGGCGTGCTTATTCCCGGAGCCTGAATGGATCCCTTGGGTGCTCGACGGCTGGCCGGTTTGGCCGCCGTGATGGTGGGTCAAGGCCCCGCCGGGGTGCCCCATATCGGCAAAGCGGTCCGTGCCCCGGACGAAGCGGTCGGTGAGGTTGGGCGTACCCATTTGCCCGTTGCAGATGGCCCATCCGTCAGGGGCCACTATTTCCACCTCTTTTGATTCCGGCTCCAGGCCCTGAATGAACTCACCGGAAGGATACCAGGGGAGAATCGTTCCCCTGGGGACCCCGAAATTGGCCGCCGGCACCTCGAATTGTTTCTCATTCGGATCCAATATGCTTCGCACCTTTTTCCACTCACGTCGCAAGGTCGGCCAATAGGGCTTCAAGATCACTTCGATTGGAGCCACCGCAAACTTGACATTTCCGGCATTGATATCGTCCAAGAGCTTGTTGATGCCCACGAAATCCCGTACCACCACCAATCCGCCATCGCTGCGGCCCCCGGAGGTGGCTTCAAATAGAATCTCGGCTTTCGCATTGTTGAGTGTATTTTGGTGCTCTACTCGCGCGCCAGCATCCACGTTGAATCCTCCGTATGCGGCTTTGAAGGCCGCTGACAGCACGGAGGAGTCTTGGGTTGACGCTTTGCTGGCCTTGGCCTGTATGCCGATTCGAAGCCCATATTTTATGGCATCCACATAGTGGGAACCGTAACGGGCCAGGAACAGGGCTTTATCCCTGGCCGGATCCCCCTCCAGCTCGGATTCCGGGTCCCGCTCCCAATGGACTTCCTGAGACGATAGGCGTGCAGCCTCTCCTGCGTGCTCCATCAGGGCATAGAGGGTATGGTAGCTGCTTTGCTCCCTGGAGGCTGCTTCATACGATTGATTGACACTGGCAAGGCCGTAGCTGGCTTTGAAGTATTGGCCGAGAACCTCGCCCTCTTCCTTCGCGGTCAAGCTCTCCTTGACCGAGACGGTCTCATTGACGATGTCCTGCGACTTGATGACGCCGCTGGCCAACGCCCCCGTCTTCAATGGGCCTGCGCCTTCCGGAATAAATGCCGAATACGTGGACTTTGCTGGGCGCATCGGATCCTGCAAATCAACCCCATCACCGAGGTCGATCTTGGGGGTGTCCAGGTAGCGTGGATCAAATCGGTAACTTCGCATGGAGATGTAGTAACTCATCAAGCACCGCCCTTTCTTGGAATGGGTTATCCACGTGCGGTTCGATCAAGCTATTGCTGCCCAAGCCCTGCGCGGCTCATCTATTTATACTCTATGTAGAATGTCCAGAACTCGCTCCTATCTGTCAAAGACTGTCACCACCTCACTAGGCTTTTTTAGTTTTTTAAGAATGTCCCTATAACGCCCTACAGGCTCATCGGCTGAAATTTCATTTTCCGAGATCATCTTTGGCTCGCACCCCGATTAACTTGATTGGCAATTTCTTCAATTTTTGCGATATCGCCGGCACGTTTATTAAACTGTGGAACAATATCATTCATATAGTCATCTGTTAGTTCGAGCTTATCTTGTATCCATTCCAAACCACAAAGTATCGCGGAATTGGCATCTATTTCGTATCCGTCTTCCGATAGCTCTTTTATTCGCTCGGTGTATCTCAAGGCATACTCTCTGAATTCTTGATCCAAACCTGACGCAGCTAAAAAAGCGACACCAGCATCTGATTTGTCTTTCGCTAACTCATACGCTGTTTTTAGCACCATACTTATCATGCTTTGCTTCATCAAGTCTCTTCGTAAATCCGTGTTGCTGAAATTTGACCAAACACCATTTGCATACGCCCAGTTAAGAAAAGAAAAAATTTTAAAAATAAAGTCGCCATCTCCCTTTGAAATTACCTTATCGGTGAATTCTTTCACGACATCCAAAAACAGCTCTTTTTGCTGATAGGCATATTTGGATCCCTCGTCAGCAATAAGATTACATAATTCAATTAAAGCCGTACCTTTTCTCCCAGCCATTCTTTTGCCAATTTCCGGTATATCTTCTGCCCACAAAAAGTGCATTCCCACCAGGGATCATCCGGGGTGATGCAACACCCCCCAAGCGAAATCCGGCCCTTTTTCAGCCCCTCTTCGAGTTCCTCGGACCAGCCCGGGAGGCCATATTGGATGCTTGCCACCGGCGATGCGCCGCAGGAGGGGCATTTTTTGGGTTTTCTCGCTTTCTCTATCCTGGTGGGTTGGTCATTCATTTCGGTTTTGAGATTTCTAAAGCTGTCTCCAATTCTTGCCCTTCCAGCAGATTGTTAGAATCTGATCTATGTTGCTTGGACACGAATATTTATCTTCAATCCAGACCTCGATCTCTTTAGGAAATCAGCATATGTTTCATCAAAATCCCAGGAACTTTTTGATAGGGTAGCAGCAAGGCTTTCGATGCTCTTCTCTGGCTGCTTGCAGTGGAGGCGATTAAGTTGATTAATAACCGCTGATGGCACCGGCCAAAGTAGCCCCTGATTCATAACTAATTTTGGCAGTCTTATACGTCCAATGGTAACATGAGCATGGACCGGTGCCGACAAAAATTCGTTGAGAGCCTCCTCGGTTTCAAAAACCTTCGGTGCTTTGCCTTCTCCGTCCAGCGAGAAACGAACCTGGACCGTCTGGCGTTCCGGCGAATTTGTAAGAGCGTCTATTAAGTTGTAGGTCTTGGTCTCACCTCGAAAACGAAAAGTCAGTGCCACAACTTGAAACTCAGCCTTTATATTGTGTATCGAATTCTTCCTCCCATCGGCCAGGTACGTCCACTCCTCAGGAATTTCCAGATCATACTTATAGCGACCACACATCAATGGCGGAACACCGTTAATCCAGCTCTCCCATAGGAAATCTGGTATTGATCCTCTATACGACCCTTCCGCGTCGAAAAATTGCATGTGGTCAAATGAACCTGGTTCTGTAGCCTCTACTGTTTGATAGCTTAACTGCTTTAACGAACAAGCCATAAATATATGCGATTGAATCGCATCAAGGACCTTATCTTTTGTTTTTCTAAAGTCGGTTCCACTTAGAATAAGGGTCCGCATACCGACTTCTTGCGCTCGCTCAGTCGCTGGTCTGGTAAACCCAGCCGTAGACACGAAGATGCTTGTTTGAGTGGGAAGACCCACATCGAGAAGTTTTCCTATGAAAGCGTCGATTGCGGAAGAATCAGTCTTTCTATCGTGGTGTTTGCACTCGATAGGGATAGGAATAGTCTGTCCAGCCAGCCGCCCCGTGATGAGAACATCAATTTCTCTCGTACCGCCTTGACCTCCCCGTCGCCGAACAGCTCGTAGCCGCACATTACGTTGCACCTGTACGTCAGCCGATTCAAAGACAGTCGCGACTATCTGCTCAACAAGACGCCACGTCTCTTTTGATTTATGACCTCTGTTGAGTTTGTTTTTCTTCATCACAATTCCAACGGTCTAAAGTTTTGGTGCTGGCTTCGGGTCGCAAAACCTCTAGACCGCTATAAAGCAAACATCCTGGTCCTCATCGCGCGTATTTTGCGTTTCTTACGATTTTGTCCAAGCCGTTTAGTTTTGACCTCACACGTTCGCTGATCCTGAACGGGAATGGATATTAGACGGATTCTTTATGACCCAACCAAACTATGACTGAATTAATCATATCATTTTTCAAATTCGATATCATTTCGCAGTAAATCGACTTAAGGTAAGGGCGTCCTTTTGAATGCGATTTTTAAAAATTAAAAGCTGTCCCCTTGTCGTCTTTGATGGTCTAACATCATGCCCTATCGAGAATATATCCGCAATTCCGACAGCGAAAAACCTTCTTCTTCATAATGAGAAGCCACCCGATAAGGCCACCAACCAGTGAACCGATAGCCATGATAATTGATAACCCATACCCGACCGCGCTGCCGGCAACCACACCTGCCCGTTCAGCATCAGAAGTGGCCTCCGCTATCATTTCCGCAGAGGTTGACATTGATGAGAAAAACAAGATGGTCGCAACGATGCACATGATGATAGATGGCGTCACAATAACGTATCCTATGAATCGGACAATGCCAGAAAACTTGGGCACTTTGGTTGCCACCATTGCTCGCTTCATGTTGCAGCCTTTGCAGTCCAAAACAGGTAGAGTCATTTGGTGCGCCTCCATTTTAATTATCCGCTCAGTTGTTTGGTGGACCGACATAAATTCCTATGATTTCAATATTTTCTGTTGGGCGGCGCATTACCTCGGTCACCTTCGGAAGGCTTGCCGGTAGTGCTCAGCCAGTTTCCGCCTGGCCCGGGGTGACTGCTGGGTCCTCTTCCGCCGCCTGTTCCACCACCTTTTGCACCGCCACCTTTGCCTCCGCCGCCTTTAGCCATTTCAAATCTCCTTTTTCTGTTTTCCAAACGCGATATCATGCTCGAATAATTAGCTTTAAGTATAGCTCCCTGTTAGGCTCTATTGTTTTCAGGTGTCTTAGGCTGTTCATATGCTTCAAGTTGCCAAGCAGCATTGTATCTCATGTTAACGGCCAGTTTCGGGATCTCGGTATCAGCGATCTTTGATATTTGTAATAGGCATCTGTATAAATGGGCACGAAGCATCTCCAATGCGGCAAAATATTGTGCTCGCACCGTAACTGGCCGCCTTAGATCACTTGGCCTATCGATAACAACGGACTCTGATTCCTCCGTTTGCTTTAATCTCTCCTCGAAGGTAAGAAACTGGCGAATTGCCTCCACTTGTAGCTCAATAAGCAAGTACAAAGGGCTATCAGGAATGCCAGACAACTCAACCTGTTTGTCCACTAGAATCCTGCGGACTTCTTGTAAAGAAAGAAGGGCGCGGTCAATACAATTATCACAACATTCAAATGAATTCAGAACCCGCCTATCGGCCATCCTGATAACGATTTCTCTCGCAACATGCTTTTCAAGATCATTTGGGTTGAGAGAGATCGATAAAAACGGGAGGCTTATGGAAACAGAACCGACATGCGTAGTAAGTTTTCTTTGCGCATCCTTTAGCAGCATCCGAAAATTAAACTTGTATGGCGGTTTAAAATCGCTCATGGTTTTTTTTCTCGCATAAACAACCGCCTGGGATGGTGCTATTAGAGGGCGTAGAAGCACTCGAATTACTTAAAGCTGGTATTCGGTGGACACTATTTTAAAAAAATATATGTTTTAACCCAAAAGTTATAAACCCGACTACCAAAGATGTTGAAAATGCGGTTGCAAATTCAATCACATAAAATGTCGTTCCAGGTGAACCAAAAATTAATATTTTTCCTCTTTCTTTCATTGATTGAATTGACTGCCTACATCTTTCATACTGTGTTATATTAATGTAAACGCAAAAAATCACACCCCACCCCAATGCTGATAAAGGCACAGCCCACCATAGGTCATTTGAGATTCCGATTAAAATGCCGGCAAAGAAATTAGGTGCTGGGACCATCTCACATTTTTCTGCGCATGAAGTGGATAAGGTTTAACGCGACAGAATCATATCGGCAACCTGTAAAATCAACAAACGCTATTTCATTTGGTTGCCAAATTAACTAAATGAGCAAGCATATGTACCGATTTGATCCTGCCGGAAAGTTGGGACACGAATATTGCCCTAGTTGTTTCAACGCCAAGAGCATTCTCCAACATAGCGTATGTATCTCTTTTTTCGTTGTCTTGGTGGTATTCAACCCCGTTGAGCCAATACATTAAAGTTTTGTCGCTAAAAAGAGGAATATCGTCTATCTCAACTTGAAACAGAGATTTATATTCACCATTCTTATATAACCACCGAATGTATTTTATGTGATTAGTTATCGATGTATTTACTCCACTTTTTCCAAAAACTGCGCAAGTCTTGTCAAATGATGCAGGCTCTCTTGAGAGAAATAAAGGCCTCGCAAGATGCAGTAATTCATAAACATCCTGATAACTAAACTCTGAGAATTTATATGTTGCACCGTTTGTTGCACTCCAAGATAGATTAATAAATGTCGGCAATCCTTCACGAATCAATTTAGCTGACAGCAAACGGTCATAGTTAGACTTATAGAGTTTCAATACATTCAAATCTTTTTCATCAAATTGCAATTCTATAATATTTACTGTAACTCTGTCGCTTAATGTAGCTTTTAGCCTAACATTTTTCATTCAGGATTAACCTTCTATTCTACAATCGCTGAAAGTGAGATTGCCAACGACCTCACCAAGGCATTTCCCCGTAATGGTGACGACATCGCCTTTCGAGATGGCATATAACGCTTGGGATTCCTTTCTGTTGAAAATAAAATGTAAATAATCAAACCCCGAAATGTGCATCATAAGGATAGTTTGACTTAAAATAGTCTTATCTATGGATACTATTTTCCCGCGCACTGTTATTATTTTATTTTTATACAACGAATCTGCTCTATACTCATTTTTCTTATATTCTGAAATTACTTCGACTATTGCTGAATTATCAAATCGTTTTTGTATGTTTGCCTGTTTTTGTCCAGCATTACGCTTAGGGCTATTATTTTTTGGTCCTGACTGCGCCGGTTTTGATTCAGGTATAGGCTTCAATTCCGGGACCTCGGAGTCTTTCCATTTTGAAACCTCTGATTTCGGATAGCTTTCCACTTTACCATCAACAAACCCAAATACATTTTCCTCATCCTCCCAGGTACCAAGCGTTTGAATAACAGTTCCATCTTTTAATTCTATAGAACCGGAAAAGGCAGCAACAGGTGTAATCAGGAATATTGATAGAAGAATAAGAACAGGTTTCATTTTGCCAGCTCCGATACCAGATTGTTTTACACCTACCTTTTTGTTCTCATCAAAACCATTTGCCCTTCCCCAACCTCCGCAACCAAACACCTCCCCGGCAAAATCTGCATCCTACCGAAATACCGGTTGTCAAGCCACGCCTTCACCTCCCTGAATTCCCTACCCGCGACCGCATAGAGACCGATGGAAACCATTTGCTCCAAATCCGGCTCGTGGATTCTGACGGTGAAGGCAGTGTTGGGTTGGATGATGGGTTGCTTTGGCCAGGTGAGGCGGAGGTCTTCGCGGTCCGCGGCCAGGACGATGTAGTGGCCTTCCGGGACGTTGTTGGTGTAGCCCCGGATCCTGAGCGTGCAGCCGGAGCGTTCCAGGATTTCGATTTGCCCGATGGGTTTGGGATCCGCGTGGTCGGCCGTGGGATCGGTGGCATACCGGATGTCCTTTTTCACCTTCGAGTCCCAGGCGGTCTGGTAGGCCGACGAGTCGCCCAACAGGCCAAGAACCGGCTTGATGTAGCTGAAGGCAGCGGAAAAGAAGGCGCTGAAAAGAAAGATTACGGTAAGGAGGGAAGAGATTGCAGCGGTCTTGACGACGACCCGCGTGGTGCGGGTGCCGAAGCCTTCTTTCTGAGCGGGTCTGGCTTGTCCGAGCAACTTGGCCGCCTCTCGGATGACGGTGTCCGGTCCCATGGTGCCTCCTCTCGCAAGAGGTTGACAGCCTGCGGCCATTTATCCCCAGGCTGTTTACGGGCTGTCCGGTTTTCAGCTTGAGCTATGCCAGTACGACCTGCATGAATTTCTTTACGATCTGGGGATTCTGCTTTCCGTCCGTTCCACTTTCCAGAAAATGCCGGTAGAGCAGGGTCAGGAGCTTCGCCTTCGGCCCCGGGTCCATCATCACCAGCTTTTTGTCGTTGAGATGGGTTTCGACGGCTTCAAGGATTTCCGCCAGTAGGCCAGTGCCTGACAACTCGCGGTCATCCCTTGGAGATTCCTCTGCGAAAATATCGCCGGCGCCGGTCAGATCCCACTCTCTAAACTTCTTCAAACACCGGCTGAGAGTAACCGTTTCCAGGGAGGCCGGCATGAAACCAGCCGGGAGACCTGAGCGAGAGTTTCGGTCTTCCTGGCGCGGATCATCCCGGGCGCTTTCAGCCGGTGCCGGATTTTTCGAGTAACCATAACCCCTTAGCATACCGTGACAAATGATACAAGAACCGTAAACATGAACAAAAACAACCACAAAGCGCTTTAGCGCCGGCGAGGACCGGGCCACCCGTAGCGAGTGAAGACGCATTTAAGGCCGGTCTGCACCCGTATCCTATCAAAAAGGTTCGCTCCGACCGGAATCGGCATCGACGAGGGCGGCCCGGTGGTGGGCGTGGTGGGGATTTGTCCCGCGAGATCGGGGAAACCGCTCACGCGGTGAGGGCGCAAAAAAACCCCTTCCGGAAAGGAGAATGGAACCGGAAGGGGTGCATGTTGGAGGTAAGCAAATGATTCATTTGTGAATCCGGCGGAGCGGTGGGCTATCCCGTCCCGCCGAAGCTGCCGGAAAGATCTGGAAAACCGGCAGCCTGTTTCAACAATGGGTCGCGCGCCGGGGGGCGTCAAGGCTGGGGGTTAAAAAAGCGAGGCGAAAAACGAAAGGGGCCGAGGATTCAAGGGGTCCAGGGGTCAAGGGTATATTTTCATAAGGCTTTAACATCGTTTTTATAGATTGATGCGGGTTGTGTTCCTGCGCTCCACTCGAACCCTCGAGCCCTCGGCCCCTTGGCCCCTTGCCCCCTCGGCCCCTTCACATTCACCCCAATATTTCTAAAGAAAATCCCCAAAAAAAAGCCCCGCCGATGTCTGTATGGGCACCGGCGGGGGCGTGAAGAGAGGGTGAGCGGCTGCCTTGGACGGCTTCCGCCGCGGACGCGGAGCGGAGAAGGAGGTCGCTCCCGTATCCTCCCGCCGAAAGGGGTGAGCCGGTCGGCGGTAGAATCCAATATGAAGCTCATTTTTTGGGTGTCAAGCCTGCGGTTTTAGTTTTCGCATAGACACGCGTCTTTTACCCGGTGCTGGTTTATCCAGTGCTCGTTAAAGGAAAAGGAATCCGCATTCACCGATCCGACCCGGCACATAGATCATAGTCCGGATAGTATATTTTGGCGCATTCCTCACAGATTCCGTGGCTGAAGTCCGCCTCCGAATGGGACTGGATGTAGCCTTCGAGTTGATTCCAATAGCCCTGGTCATCCCGGATTCTTTTGCAATGGGAGCAGATGGGCAGTATTCCCCGGAGGGTCTTGATCTCGCCGATGGCATTCCGCAGTTCGTGAATCAGACCGTCCTTCTCCGAAATGGCGCGGTGCAGCCGGGTAATGTTGAAGGCCACCCAGACAACCATGCGCGGCCGCCCATCCATCTTCTTGATCGGGGAAATGTGGGCTTCGAACCACTGGCGGCCTTCCGGACCCGGAAGGGCCTCGGAACCGTTTATGTCCATGGCGGAGAGTTGATAGACATAATGGATTACCCGTTCGGATCGGATGGCGCGCCTGATCTGATCGACGAACTGATCCGCGAGTGCGGCATCCATCACATCGTGAATCCTTTTTCCGACGAGATGCTGCCCGTCGTGATATCTCTGCCGGTCGACCCCGCCCATTATTTGAACGTAGGTGCCATTTTCGTCGAAAATGAAAAATGGCTCGGGAACCGCCGCCAGGACGGCCTCAACAATGCTGTCGCACTGATTATCGTCAAGTGGCATGGGCGCTGCCTGCATCGGATTGTCCTGCATACTGTGAAAAGCGCACCGAGACGAAATGTTCAGGAATCGTCGGCGGTCTGCCGTATCCGTCGAATTGAATAGAATCGAAACTCCCTGGTATCCTACTGTTATCGGCATCGTAAGGGTAAACTTGAATAAGGATAGGCCATGAAGATTAAGTTCGGGGAAATTGTTAGCGTGGTGGGCGGAAGGCGGGAGGCGGGAGGCGCGAGGAAAAAGGCTCGAGGCTCGAGGCGCGAGGGAAAAGACTAAAGGCTAAAGGCTAAAGGCTCGAGGCTCGAGGCTCGAGGAAAAAGGCGAAAGGCGAAAGGCTTAAGGCTCGAGGCTAAAGGCGAAAGGCCTAAGGCGCGAGGCTAAAGGCTAAAGGGCACAACGTGGGGTTTCTGCACTTCACTCTACCCCTTGTGACCTTGGCCCCTTGGTCTTTTGGTCTCTTGGTCCCTTGGTCCCTTGGTCCCTTGGCCCCTTGGCCCCTTGGCCCCTTGGCCCCTTGGTCCCTT
>JBMNCP010000124.1:0-122370 GCA_049366795.1 Desulfobacterales bacterium | reverse complement strand
CTTGGCCCCTTGGCCCCTTGGCCCCTTGGCCCCTTGGTCCCTTGGCCCCTTGGTCTCTTGGCCCCTTGGCCCCTTGGTCCCTTGGCCCCTTGGTCTCTTGGCCCCTTGGCCCCTTGGCCCCTTGGCCCCTTGGTCCCTTGGCCCCTTGGTCCCTTGGCCCCTTGGCCCCTTGGTCCCTTGGTCCCTTGGCCCCTTGGCCCCTTGGTCCCTTGGCCCCTTGGCCCCTTGGTCCCTTCACCTGTACCCCAACCCATTTGGAGGAAATCCAGAGAAAAGGAGAACATCTATGGCCGGATTACCGGGGATGGATTATTAAAATGCGCTGAAGATATTCGCATAATATTTGCAGCCATCAAATCCGGATTCACGGACGGTGGCACCGCCGCCGTCACGGATACACGAAAGGAGAGCCAAATGAACCCGATTCGCGCCATCATACTGTTTGCGTTCCTTGCGGTGTGTTCGAAGCCGTCGCGGCCGACGGTCTGGTCGAAATGAAAAGCCCTCGGGATGTGAAGGAAACGATGAACCGGCTCGAAAAGATCGCCAAGGAGCGCGGCCTGACCATATTCGCGCGCATAGACCACGCCGCGGGCGCTCAAAAGGCGGGAAAATCCCTCCGGCCGACCGAGCTTCTCATCTTTGGAAACCCGAAGGGCGGCACCCCCCTCATGGAGTGCGCCCAGTCGGCGGGGATCGATCTGCCCCTGAAGGCCCTGGTGTGGGAAGACGAGGCGAATCAGGTCCGGCTCGGCTACAACGATCCGGCCTACATTGCGAAACGGCATGGGATTGCGGATTGCCCGGTGGTGGAGATGCTGGGGAAAGCCTTGGCCGATATGGCCGAGGCGGCCGTTGCGCCGTGACCGACCGGGAGCCGTTTTCGGAAACAAGTCCCAGGTTGAGATACTGGATCACCGGGATGTGGTCTGCCCGGATTGGTGCCGGAATGGCCATCGTGGATGGGAGCAAATCAAGAGGCCATTTCTGCACGACTGAATGCAGAAAGAGGATGGGACAAAAAGAACCATTTCCGGTCGCCCGCTTGCGGACAGCCTGGTTACCACAGTGCCGGATCACGCAGGGACGCCACGCACGATATCCTGAAAGCTTGTTCATTGGAACAATCCTCGCGCAGCACCATTGCCTGCCACCCAAAAGGATAGTGTAGCTCATATGGCGGCAGAAATTTGACAGCAGCTTCGGATCTGAACCCGAACTTCCCGTAGTACTTCGGATCGCCATAGACGAAAACGACATTGACACCTTTCTCCGATAGCCTCTCCAAGCCGCTTTCTATGAGCCTCGATCCAATGCCGCGCTTTTGATACTCAGGTTTCACACCAAGTGGCGAAAGGATATATCCCAGCCAAATCCTGTTGGTATCGGCAGTTACGGGGCTGAATGCCACATGCCCTGCCACGCCGTCACCAACTTCGGCCACCAGGGCGATCACCCCGGCATTCGTTTCTTCGCACAGCAAATCGATGGCGAGCGTCGCAACGAGTTGACTTTCACTTTCAGGGAAAGCGCTCAGGTAGACATCGCGGATATCGTCTCGATCAAGATTTGTTGCTACTCGGATACGAGGGTTCATTTGTCTTCCCCGAATATCCACGGAAGAGCCGGTTGCAATCGCAGCAAAATCAGGAACCTTTCACTGCATTTCCCGAATTTCTCGAACCGGGCCGGTAAAGTGCCAAGCCCACCGCGGCGGCTGCCGCGAAGGAAGCCCCGGCGATAAAGGTGGCCGGGGCCCCGAGCAGGCTCCACAACGATCCCGCGATCACGCTTGCCAGCAACAGGGCCCCGCCGCTGACCAGGTTGAAGATACCAAAAGCCGTACCGCGAATCTCCATGGGTGCCGTATCGGCCACCAGTTTCGCCAGCAGCCCTTGGGTCAGCGCCATGTGCAAACCCCAGAATGCGGATCCGAGGAAGACGATCCCCGGGGAGGCCGCCATGGCCAGGATGCAATCCGCAACCACGAGCACTCCGAGACCTGCCGTCAGGAGGGCTCTCGCCGAAAACCGGTCGGCAGCCACTCCGGCCGGATAGGCAAACGTGGAGTAGACGACATTCATCATGATCAGGACCGCCGGTACATAGCCGATCGGAAGTCCGACGTCCTGGGCGCGGAGAATCAGAAAGGCCTCGCTGAAACGGGCGAGAGTAAAAACCGCTCCAAGCAATACGACAAGCCAGTATCGCAGCCGCAACCGCCCGGCATCCGTCATCTTCATGCGGCTCCGGACTCCGGCGGCGCGCGTTGGATCCCCGGGCTCCCGCACCGCGACAATCAGCAGAAAGACCGAGAGAAAACCGGGAATCACCGCAACCCACATCACGGACTTGATGTCGTTCGAAAACCACATCATCAATGCCAGGGCAAGCAGGGGCCCGCAAAAGGCACCCACCGAGTCGAGCGATTGCCTCAATCCGTAGGCCGCGCCCCTGAGATGTCGCGGAACGATATCGGCGACCAGGGCGTCTCTCGGTGCGCCGCGAATTCCTTTTCCGATACGATCGACGAAGCGCGCACCGAAAACCCAGCCAATCGTTGTCGCAAGCGGGAAAACGGGTTTTGTCATTGCGCCAAGGCCGTAGCCAACCACGGCAAGGAGCTTTCGTTTGCCGAGATAATCGCTGATGGCGCCGGAAAAGACTTTGGTGACGGCGGCCGCGCCCTCTGCAACGCCTTCGACGATACCAATCGTGATCATGGACGCACCGAGCGTCGTGGTCATGAATACCGGCAACAGGCTGTGCACCAGCTCGGATGAGACATCCATGAACAGCGATACAAATCCGAGCGCCCATATGCCTTGAGGAAGATTGAGATAGAAGCCTTTGGCGGCTGGGATCGAATCAGGATCGATTCGCCGGGGGGAGAGCGAATCGGGATTGCCAGTGGCCTGAACGGGCTCTGGCTTGGGAATATCGCCTGATCGGGAGTGAGGATTCATGGATGCCGGATCAATTTGTTTTCTTCGCCAAGGCTTCGCTGACTTTGACAGCCAGGCCCTTGGTTGAAAAAGGCTTTTGGATAAACTGCACCCCTTCGTCGAGCACTCCCCAATGGGCGATGACATTCGCGGTGTAGCCGGACATGAACAAACACTTGATCCCCGGGCGGATCTTTTTTATCCGGTCGACCAGTTCCCGACCGTTCATTTCAGGCATAACCACATCGGTGATGAGCAAAGCGATCTCGCCGGAATACGCTTGCGCCGTTTCCAGCGCTTTTGACGGGCTTTTGGCCAACAGTACCTTGTAGTTGCAGCGGGAAAGTATTCGTTCGGCCAGTTTCAGAATCGACGTTTCATCTTCAACCACCATCACCGTCTCACCGTTGCCGTTCGGAGCCTGGTCATCGATGGTCACCTGATTTTCGGTGATTTCGCCTGAATGCCTGGGCAGGTAGATCTTGAACGTCGTGCCCCGCCCCGGTTCACTGTAGACATTGATGAACCCCTTGTTTTGCCGCACGATGCCGTAAACCGTGGCCAGCCCGAGGCCGGTTCCGATTCCGACGCGCTTGGTGGTGAAGAAGGGTTCGAAAATATTATTCATCGTCTCGCTGTTCATCCCGCAACCGTCGTCGCTCACATTCAGCAGAAGGAAATCGCCGGGTTCAAATTCCGCATGGTCGGAACAGTAGTCCGCATCGATGGTCGCCGTGCTGGTTTCGATGGTGATCCTGCCGACGCCGGTAATGGCGTCGCGGGCATTGAGGCACAGGTTGGCCAGAATCTGATCCAGCTGGGAGGGGTCCATCAATACCGGCCCAGGCAGCTTTCCCGGATGCCAGGTCAGATCGATGTTCTCACCGATGAGTTTTCGCAGCATTTTAAGCATGCTTTCAACGGTTTCGTTCAGATCCAGGACTTTTGGCGCGATGGTTTCCTTTCTGGCGAATGCCAGCAGTTGCCGCGTAATGTCCCTGGATCGATTGGCGGCGGCATGGATTTCCTCCAAGTCTTCCCGCAGCGGGTCGTCCGCCTCGATTTTTTCCAGTGCCAGTTCGGAGTAGCCGATGATGACGCTCAGAATGTTGTTGTAGTCGTGGGCCACACCGCCTGCCAAACGTCCGACCGCTTCTATTTTCTGAGCCTGCTGAAATTGTGCCTCCAGCTTCAGATGCTCCGTGATGTCGCGCTTGACGGCCACGTAGTTGAGGATCCGTCCCGAATTGTCGCACACCGGATAAATGGCCGCATTCTCGGTGTACAAGGACCCATCCTTGCGTTTGTTGACCAGACGTCCCTGCCAGGGCCGGCCGGCGGCAATGGTCGTCCACATTTTCCGGTAAAAGGCGTCTTCCTGTTTGCCGCTCTTCAAAATGCGGGGGGTCATTCCGACAACCTCGGTGCTGCGATAGCCCGTTGCTTTTTCAAAGGCCGGATTCACATACTGGATACGCCCCTCGGGGTCGGTAATCACAAACATCTCACCGGCCTGTTCGATGGCTGCAAGGAGCCGCTCGCGCTCCTCCTCGACCTGTTTTCGTTCCGTGACGTCGGAGAACAGGGTGCAGAATCTGCCCGGTGCGATCCTGGACGCGGTGACCTGAAGGTGCTTTCCGGCCGGTTCGAAGAAGAATTCGAACGAGACCGGTTTCCCCGTGGTGTCGACTTTGCCGTAGATCTCCACATTGGGCGCCTGTCCCGCACCGTAGAGATTGGAAGCAAGTGTTCCGGCCGCCCGGCCCCGGCTGATCCCGATCAGCCGCTCGTAGGTCGGGTTTACGTCAAGGACGCGGTAATCGACAGCCTGGCCGTTGCTGTACACGATTTCATCCAGGCAGCAGCCCAGGGCCATGTTCTCGAAGATCGCCCGGAACTTCTTCTCGCTCTGCCGCAACGCTTCCCGCGCCTCGACGAGATCGGTGATGTCCCGCGCGGCCTCGATCACGTGGGTGACCTCACCGTTTTCGTCCCTCAGGGGAGACATCAGGATGTCTATATAGGCCCGGGTGCCGTCGGACCTGAGGTGGTCATGCCGGCAATTGCTGGGTGCGCCCGTGGAAAACACCTCCACCAGCGCGCATGATTCGCCGTTCTCGTGGCAGGGAGAATCCAGGCCGTGGGAGACCGTGAAACACTTCCTGCCGACGACCTCGGCATGGGTGAGTCCCAGGGTTTTCAGGGCCGTGTTGTTGATATCGGTGATGTGATAGTCCCGGTCGATAACGAGGATGTCTTCATGCAGATTGAACAGCATGCTGCGGTAGTAGCGCTCGCGCTCGGCCAGTTTGTCCGAGGCGGCGCGCTCCCGGGTCTGATCCCGGAAGACCAGCACCACCCCGATGATCCGGCCGTCGTCATCGTGGATGGGCGCACCCGAATCCGCGATGGGCCGCCGGGTGCCGTTCCGGGAGATCAGCAGGGTGTGATTGGCCAGCCCGACGACGCCCCCTTCGCGCAGCACCTTGGATACAGGATCCTCCACCTTGGCGCCGGTCTGTTCGTTGACGATCCGAAACACCTCCTCGAGCGGCCGACCGCGCGCCTCTGCCTGGGTCCAGCCCGTGAGGGACTCGGCCACGGGATTCAGCAGTTCCACGTTGCCTCGGGCGTCCGTCGCAATGACCGCATCGCCGATGGCCTTCAAGGTAATGGAATGGCGCTCGAAACTTTCGCGCAGAGCGGCCTCGGAGAGGTAGAGGGCACGGTATTGGGCCTTCTTGTCCCGCTGCCAGAAAACCAGGCCGGTAGCCACGATACAACCCATCAATCCGAACAGGAGCCCCAAAATCAGCAAGGATCTAAAACGCCACTCCGCGAAAGCCTCGGCCGCATCGATCTTGGATACCATGAACCAGGGAGAATCCGGGATGGGATGAATGACCGAAAGCACCTCCTCCCCGCGATAATCCTTTCCCCGAAATACGCCATGACGGCCCAGCACTGCCATAACGGCTGGTACATCCGTCCGGCTCAGGGGCATCCGCAATTGGAGAGCGGTATCCGGCTGGTGACGCAGTTCGTTCAGAAAAAGCACTTCGTCGCCATCCTGCCGGACGAGCAGGGTTTCCGCGGATTCGCTCGGTGCGGGCCAGAACTGAACCAGAGGGTAAAGAAACTGCGATGCGTCGCTTATCAGTACCAGCGCGGCGAAAGCTTCAACTTCCGGCGCGACTGCCCCATAGAGGGGCGCCACTACCGAGATATGCGGAGAAGCGCCCGGACTCGGCATGTGCAGTGTGGTGAAGGCAGGCTTTCGCACCTGGAGCGCCTCGGTCAAGGCGGGCAGGTAGCCACGATCTCCTTCAGCGGGTTCAGACAGACTCGACAGCAGTTTTCCGTCGGGGGCGACCAGAAGGATGTTGGCATAGCCGTGTTGGTCCGCAAGGCTGCGAAGGCGGACCTGCAAATCCCGCCTATTTCCCTCCGAGCCTTCGGTTATGAAACGAAAAGCGCTCGTCGAAAGAAAAGGATGCAGTTGCAGAAAAGCGGCATCATCCAGTTGGTCCCTTCGCCATGCGGCGATCTGGTCTGCCTTGAGTCTCGCGATGGCGCTCAAATCCTCTTCAATCCGTTTACGAATCCCATCATGCTGATCGCGGTAGAACCATGCGCCGCAAGAAAGCAGAAGGATAACGGCCAGTGCAATGAATGCCTTTATCCCGATAGGGAATGGATTCCCGCCTTGTTTCATACCGTACTCCGTGGAAGATCTGAAATGGCACGCTTGGCAAAGTGGGTCCTACCTCACCTCACATCGTCAAGGTATCTTGAATCGCGCTGCGAAAACCGACACGGCCTGGAGTGGATATCCAACCAAGTCGATGCTCGGATAAAGGGTGCTGGCAAAAGCTGGATACCGCTGGGGGTCATACTTCATTTTTGATGAAAGTTCCAGCAGATAGGCATTGTTCACGACCAGACCGAGGTCGGCGGGGATCCACGGAGCATTGCCGTCGCGGTTGCGCAAAGGATTGTGAAGCACAACGCTCCGGTTCACGAGTGACGGACGCGTTTTGGACCGGATACCATTGGAGCTTGTTGTTGGACGGCGTATTTCTCTAACGGCGGTTCCGCCGGTATCCTCGATTTTTATCATTACTGGGCGGCCTGCGGATCGGGGCTGCGGCCGAAAAAACGCGCCGGCTGTCGAGAATCATTGCTGAAGCAGGGAGCTCAAAATTTCCACATGCTCTGCGGTCATTCCTTCGAATTTGATGCCTACATTCCCGAATGCCCGATTATTGGCGGAATCCGGGAATTCGATATGCGCAATAACGCCTTGCACTTCAATCGCCTCGAAGGGCGGCGGAAGGGTAAGCGTCACGCTGATCGGGTGCCCCACGGGAAGTTTGGCAATGGCCAAATCGTTGGCATCCTTCAATCGGGCGCTCAGTCCCGATAGAGATACGTCCTTGGTCAGCAGACGGAAAACCCGGCCGGATTGCCGCTGATCCGTGGGTTGCGGCGGATGGGGCTTGATCATTACCGGCAGTGTCAGGTTGTATCGTAGATGATTCCGGTTTTCGACAAAGCCCGCCTTGCGTTTCTTGTCGGAGAGTTCCCCCATTCGCTGGTTGTAGTATGCCTGGATTGTCTGTTTGACAGAGGGGTACTGCTGGCTCAGCCTTCTCAGGGATTCCGGCTGAAGCTCACACAGGTAGCTCGCTTCGAAAGCCCGCACGGTGGCATTGCGTGGATCTCCCGAGAGGAGGGCCATTTCACCGAAAAACTGGTTGTCCTTCAAAACGGCGACCTGGACCTTTCTCGCCCGATAATCCTGAAAGAAAACCTCGACGTGTCCGTCCAGGATGATGAACATCGACTTGCTGGAATCTCCCTGTCGGAAACGTTTCCGCAGCGCAGCAGATCGCCCTCCCATATGACCGTTTTCTCCTGGATGCGGTTCTCGTTCAGAAATGTGCCGGATGCGCTGCCCAGATCCTCCACCAAAACCTGTCGATCCTGTTTGGTTACGCGCGCATGGGCCGGATCCGAACGGGCATCCTTTATCGTGATGTCGCATTGGGGACTCGTGCCAATGGTCAACGAGTCCGACAAAAGAAATGCGGTGCGATTGAAAAGGCTGTTCTCAACAACCAGATAAGTCTTGTCTATAAGCAACCGGGATTCGCGGCTTTTGGCGCAGGTCCGGTGGACCGTCATGTTATGCATCGGCAGCTTTCGAGCCAACCCTGGAATCGAATTTCTCTTTATCGATGATGAAGCGTTCGTGGCGGCCTTTCGAGATCAGGTCGATGCCGTCATGTGCCTCGACGTTGAAGATGAGCTTCTTTCCTTCGACGGCGATCAGTTCGACGGTTGCCGTAACCTCGAGCCCGGGCGGCGTTGCCGCCTCGTGGCTTATGTCGAGATGGATTCCAACGGTTTGCTCCTTCGGCCAGTCGATGTGGGGGTTGACGGCCTTGATGCACGTCCACTCGAGAAAGCCGACAAGGAAGCCCGTGGCAAAAACCTCCGGCATTAGAAGGAACTCCTCGGCCTCGGGAAATAGCGCGGGAACCGTTTTGGACGGGAGAACTTTCAACTTGTGCTCGTATCTGATGCCGGGTTTGAGAGTTTTCGTCATTTCGTCTCCGAGGGTCTGTGGTTACAGGGGGATGAGAGTCGGCGCCGGCAAGCCGGTGCATCAGCATATACTGAAGGCGGTCGCCTGCCGGCCTGATTGGTGTTCGTCCAGAAACGGTTTTTTTGCCCTGATCGGCGTTCTTCGCGAGTCTCAGGTCAAGGACCGAGCCAGCGCGGATGCCAGGCTCGGGATCTCGGCCAGGGTCGTGACGTGGCCGTGGCCCGGGAGCACGCGCATGGTGGATCCGGGAATGACCTCCGACGTATGGCAGCTGTGTGCCAGGGGCACGAGCGCATCCAATTCACCGTGCAGCACGTGGACCGGCACGGCGATAGCCTTCGGGTCGAACGGCCAAGGGCGGCCTTGGACAAAGATGTCCTGTGCGTAACCGGTCACACCCCGCTGCAATGCCTCGGTCATGGCGAGCTTGAGCGCTGGCCCAATCCGCCCGTCCGCGAAAATGGCCTTGTCGGGTTCCGCCCATTCGAAGTCGGACGCAGAAAATAACCCCTTGCCGTCTTCGCCGTACCGCTCGACGCACCACGCGACAGCCGCCGCCTCGTCGGGCATGCGCATGAGTTCACATTCGCTGTCGACATAGCCCTCCCAGGCGCCGGGCCACCCCATGTCCGTCACCCCACCGAGGACGATCCCCGCCGATACGCGCTCCGGGAGGAGGGCGGCGCACGCCACGGCATAGGGCCCGCCGGACGAGTGGCCGGCGACACCGAAGCGGGCGATTCCGAGCGCATCCGCGAGTGCAGCCACATCCGGTGGCCAATCCGCCATCGATCGGCCGGGCTGCGGCGATGACCCACCGTATGCGGGACGATCGAGCGAGACGACCCGTATGCGTTCGGCCAGAAACCGTTCTTCGAGGTAGGCGAGGTGAAGACGGCTCCCGGGCGCACCGTGGAAGAAGAAGACGCATGGCCAGTCCGGTTCACCGATATCCGTATATGCCAGCGTACGCCCCCCGGCCAGACTGACCCGTGAGTCCCTCATGGGTTTTTCCTCTCTCGAATACGGCCTGCCGGCCGCGCAATCTCATGTCCTGTGATCATCATGGGAGTAAGATAACAGCCTGTGGACAAATGGCGCCTCAGGCCGAAATGCGGCGTTGCGGCCCTCGCCTTCCGGCTTCGCTAACAGGCTTCGCCGGGACATGGGCCTTTCGACCCGATGCCTGTTTAGCCACAGGCTGATAAAGCCAGGTTCCTGAGATCCGGTGAGCGTTCATTCCAAACGACGATCTTTGATGCAGCGCGGACAGCCGTGTAATGCGGCGCCACACCCGCCAACCAATGGATATCTGCGTTATGCCCGTTCAACGATTTCGACAAACCCTTTGAAATCCTTGCTCAGCATTATATCATCATCGATTATATTCATTTCGAATTTGCTCCAAGGCGTCCAAGCGTTCTTCAAGTGTTTTTGATTGCCAAAATATAAAATCATTCGGCCGGGTGAGGCTGCGGGCTTCTCGGTCTGCGGCCATGGTGATGCGCAGGATTACGACCAGGAGCGATGACATGGCGGCGGTCCCGACAACGACCCGAATGTTGCAGGTGCTGCAATCTTTTTTCGGTTCGGATCCGGCCTGTCCCGGCACTTGGCCGCCCCTCGGATGACGATGTCCTGTTTCATGAATGCCACCCATCACAAGAGGCATGTTTTTTTTATGAATTCAATTCGCTTAGCATAGGGAAGCGCATCACACAAGGGTATAGAATCGAAAACCGAAACAAGGGGCTCGACAAAGACAAGGGGATTGGCGATCGATCTGGCGGAGGGCGAATCAAGCGAAACGAATCAAAAAAAGCCATACGGCTTTTTCAGGCCGTATGGCTTGCGAAATCGGTTACATCGACCGGTCAGGCGAACTTGAGGGTAATGCCGCTCTTGGTCTTCTTGACCTGGAAGGTCGCGCCTTCCTTCAGCCCGAAATCCTCCACCATGTTTTTGGGGACAATCAGGCTTCCGCGTTTGTTGACGGTGATGGTCCTGGGTCCGGCAGCCGCTCTTTTGGCCGTGCCTTTCTTCAACTCGGGGATCTTCCCTTCCATCATCAACGCGTTCGTGTAGGCAACCTTTAGCTGACTCGAATTCTTGAAACCGAACTTTTCCATGACTTCGTTCTGGGGCATGCCGTCCGCAATCGCTTTGATCAGTTCCTTGCCGTTGACTTTCTTTTTTCTTGCCATTGACAATCTCCTAAAAGTTGGTGTTGATAATCTCCAGAACCATTCCGATTTTCCTGTCTGAGTAAAAACTATCATTATTTTTCTGTAACGCAACAAAAAATCGTAACACTTCCACATTTTTTTTCCTGCGATTCAAGCCCTGCTTCTAAGGAAAATCTTTTCCACATCGTTCAGTCGTCGATTTGAAAGCAGGAACGCCATCGATATTCCCCCCCTGTTCGATGAATTCATCCTCTTGAAGTCACCAATCTCAGCCAAAGACGGATCACGCTGCGGCGACTCTATTTCAAGGCCTTGATTCGCCGGACATCCTCGTTTTTCCCCAACATGATCAGGATATCGCTGTCTTTGATGACAAAGCTTGCCGGCGGAACCAGAATGAAATTTTCGGGCACCAGCTCCTTGATGGCAATGATGTGTACATTGTGTTTGGCCCGGAGGTTGAGTTCTCTAAGGTTTTTTCCGATGAATTCCTTCGGCGGCCCGACCTGGACCAGATCGAAATCCTCGGCCAGGGGTATGAAATCCAGCACGTTGGGCCGGGACAGAGATCTCGATATCCGAAGTGCCATATCCCGCTCCGGGTGGATGATTTCGGTGGCTCCCACTCGACGGAGAATCTTCCCGTGGTCGTCATCCAGCGCCTTGGCCAGAATACGCTTTACACCGATCTCCTGGAGATAGAGACAGATCAGGATACTGGTGCTGATCTTGGTGCCCGTGGAAACGATGATACCGTCCATTTCCTCGAGTCCCAGGGATTTCAGCGATTCCCTGTCGGTCGCATTCAACACGAGCGCTTCCGTGGAATACGGATCGATGGCCTGCACTCTCGCCTTGTCCGAATCGATGGCGATGACCTCGTTGCCATCTTCAAAAAGTGCCTTGGCCGCGTGAAAACCGAAGTTGCCAAGGCCGATGACCGCAAACCGCTTCATAATCCCTCCCCTTCAACCTATCCGACCATCAAATTTTCCTCCGAATACTCCACACCGGCAGCAGCGCCGTTTCCCACAATGATGTATGAGAAGGTCAGGACTCCCACCCGTCCGACGATCATCATCGAGACGATCCATAGTTTGCCCCAGGTGTTGAGGAGCGGCGTGACGCCCATCGACAGCCCCACCGTCCCGAAAGCCGACACCGTTTCGAACAGGTATTCGAGAAAGGAGCCCCTCGGCACCGCCAGTTCCCGACCCGTCGCCGAATCTCCCGCCAGCAGCATGAACAGCACGATCGAAATCAGGGTGATGGAAACGAGGACTAGGGAAACGCTCCGGGTCACGGTTTCGGGGGGGATGCTTTTCCTGAACATGTTGACCCGGCGTGCCCGTCGGATACGGCTGAAAGTGAAAACAGCCAGGAGCGCCAGCGTCGTGGTCTTGACCCCGCCGCCGCAGGAGCCCGGAGAAGCGCCGAAGAACATCAGGAATATCATCATGGCAAGAGTCGCATCGCTCAGGGATACGATGTCCACAGTGTTGAATCCGGCGGTGCGGCAGGTAATCGATTGAAACAGCGGAATCAGGATCCGCCGGTGGAGCGATCCGGCTTCCAGCAGGGCGTCCTTTTCCAGGAATGCGAACATGAACGCCCCGCCGGCGATCAGCACCAGCGTCGTCAGCAGGACGGTCTTGGTCTGGATCGATAGCCGGCAGCGCTTCTGTTTGTGGAACTTCATCCAGCACTGCAGGTCGTAAAGCACCGGAAAGCCGATTCCCCCCAGAACGATCAAGCCGCAGACGGTCGCATTGAGAAGAAGGCTGCCGCTGTATCGCGCCATGCTGTCGGGGAATAGGGCAAACCCCGCGTTGCAGAAGGCTGAAACCGAGTGAAAGACCGCCGAATAAAGGGCGCTCGAAAACGGCAGCTCCCTTCCCCAGTGAAAGGTCAGAAACGCGGCTCCGAGAATTTCCGCACCGATCGTAAAGACCAGGACGCTTCTGATGAGGCTGTAGATGTCCTCCCTCGGGGTATGGGCAAACAGATCCTGCATGGCCATGCGATGCCGGAAGGATATGCCGCGTCCGATCCACCGGAACAGGGCGACGGAAATCGTCATGACACCGAGCCCGCCGATCTGGATCAACGCCAGAATCGTGCACTGGCCGAAAACGGTGAAACAGCTGCCAGTGTCCACGACCACCAGGCCCGTGACACACACGGCGGATGTGGCCGTGAACAGCGCATCCGCCCAGGCCAGATAGCCCGCCCTGGTGGCGAACGGCAGCTTGAGCAGAAGCATCCCAACGCAGATGGCCGACAGGAAGCTTGCCAGCACGAGGGCCGCCGGATGCGCTTTCAGAATTCGACCGCGAAACGCCATGGGCTGACCCTCGGTTCACGGTAATACTCGCAGGAAAACTTTCCTGACGAATCCGTATCCACTGGACTTTTTCCGCTACGCATGACGATGATTCTCGGATGAGGTTGTCCCCAGGGCTTGCAGGCCGTCCCGGCCGAGCTTGATCACGCTGACGACCACCACGATGAATTCCAGTCGACCGAGGAACATCGCGAGCATTTCCGCCCAAAGGGCGACGTCGGGCATGCCGGGAGAAGTGACGCCCACCGACAGCCCCACCGTTCCGATGGCGGAGGCGAATTCAAAAAGCGAAGCCGGGAGACTGAAACCGCAGGCGCAAAGGACCATGGTTCCAATCGCGCAGGTCGCCAGGTAAAGAAAGACAAAAATCCCCGTTCGGAGCAATCTTGCGTCATCCAGGAATATTCTTCGACCGCCTTCCCAGACGGGCCGTTCCATGACGGCACTCCGGGGAAGAAGGAGCCGTCTGATCTCCCAGTAGACAAGCTTTCCCAGCAGATAGATGCGAAACTGTTTGATGCCTCCTGCCGTCGAACAGGTTCCCCCGCCGATCAGCATCAGGTTGATGATCAGCAGGAGCCCAAAGGCGTTCCAGTCCCCATAGCCGACCGTCGAAAAACCCGTCGTGGTGATCGCGGTCACGGTCTCGAATACGGTAACCCGGATTGATTTCCCCAGATGGGGATAGAGCGCTCGAGAAGTGAGTACGAAGAGGGCCGCCGCCGCCGAAGGAATCAGGAAAACCAGCAGGCGAATCTCGCTGTTGCGGAAAACGGGCCGAAACCTGCCCCGCCACAAGAACCAGGCGGTCAGGAAACTCAGGTTTCCGAGCAGCATCAATGGGATCGTCACGGCTTCGACGGCCACGGAATTCCAATGGCCGATGCTCGCGGCCCGCGTCGAGAACCCGCCCGTGGATACGGCGGCGAAGGCGTGATTGACCGCGTCGAAAAGCGACATTCCCGCCAGCCGGTATGCCAAGGCGCCGGCGGCGGTGTAGCAGGAATACATCACCAGGACCAGACGGGCAGACTGCCGTACATGGGGCACCAACTGATCGCTCCGGCCCTCGGCGCTCGATATCCCCACCCCGGTGGGGCCGATGATGGTCGACATCATGATGATGGCAAGTCCGGCTCCTCCGGCCAGTTGGGTGAGGCTTCGCCACAGCAAAATCATCGGACCAGCGCTGGCCACGTCCACCACGGAAAGCCCGGTGGTGGTCCAGCCGCTCACCGACTCGAAAAGAGCCCGGGAAAATGGAAGTTCCAGCGCTGAAACGAATGGCCAAGCCGAAAAGAGAATTACCAGAATCCAGCTGAGGAGGACGATGACCCCGCCCTCCTGGATGGAGAGAGTGACCCGCATAGCCGGCCGAAGGCGCCGCCAAAGAACGAGCCCCGCCACCACGAGAAAGCCCCCCGGCACCGCGAACCCGGCGGCGTTCCCGACCTCCTCCGGGTAGACTATGATCAGGACGAGCGGCGACAGCATCAGAACGCCCGCAATCAACAGAATCACGCCGGCTGCCGATACGATCGCGGCATAGCGCTGTCCGAGGTATTCCTTCTCCCGCAAGGGTTCTCCCCTATTGCCTTTCGCCCGTGAATGCCCTGATGACGGCGCCGTGATTCTCCGGCAGGGTGATCAGCACGACCCTGTCCCCCTCGAGCAGTTGGCTTCCTCCCCGGGGAACGATGGGCGGCTGATGGTTCCGAATCACAACGGCGACCAGGGCGTTTTCAGGCAGATCGATATCCTTCAAGAATTTGCCCGCCACCGGAGCGCCGGCATCGAGGATGACTTCCGTTACGTTCACCCGCCCTTCGTCGACGGGCAGCAGGTTTATGATCTGCTCCAGCAGCGCCCGCTGCTCGATCAGGCTTCCGACGATGCGGGTCGTGGAAAACGCGGAAACACCCAGCTGCTCGAACACGTCGACGTTGTCGGGATCGTTGGCGAGCGCGATGGTCCTGGGCACCCCGAACTGAAGCCCGGCGAGCTGGCAGATCACCAGGTTGTCCTGGTCGTTCGGGGTAATGGCGAGAAGCACATCCGCCCCCATTGCACCCGACTCCTCCAGGATTCTGGGATCGCTGCCATCCCCGAAAACGACGGTGGCGGCAAGCTGGCGCGCCAATTGAACGCATTCTTCCCGGTCCCGGTTGACGATGACGACCCCATACCCCTTGGCGGCGAAGGAGCGCCCGAGGAAATAAAGCGTCTTGCCGCCGCCCACGATGAGCACCTTCATTTTGCTTCTACCTCCTCGGCACGGTGGCCGGCGACGGAGAGCAGAAAGATTTCCGCTGCCACCGAAGTCGGGCAGATGGTTTCGATATCGAGACGATCGAAAACCTGCTCCCGCCTCGGGTCGAAAACCCTGGCCAGCACGTGAGGAACGTTGAAAACCTTCCGGGCGACCTGAGCCACCATCAGATTGACATTGTCCTCGCTCGTCGCGGCAAGGCAAACATCCGCGTCCTTCAGTTTGGCCTCCCGTAGCACCGCAGTCCGCGTTGCATCACCTTCCAGACGAAAGCCGCTGAAGTCGGGCGACAGATCGGTGAACGTGGCCTCATCCCGGTCGATCACCACCACCGAATGGCCCGCCCCGCTCAGCTGATTGGCCAGATGAGAGCCCAGCCTGCCGCATCCGACGATTACGATGTAGAGGCTATTCTTCATCTCCTCGACCCTCCTCCGCGTCTTCCGAATCCGGAGCATCCTGGTCCGTCGCCCCTATGTCGATCCGGCCGAACTTGTTGAACGAAGTCGTCCGATCCAGGTTTGCACGGGCCGGATGGTAGGTTGGATCGATGTCGAGCGCGGCCCGGTAGAATTTCTCCGCCTGCACCCAATCGCCCTTGATCTCGATCAGCGCGCCAAGGAGGTTGTATGCCTCGGGATGCCCCGGATCGGCGGCGATGGCCTTGCGAACAATCTCACGGGCAACGGGAAAACAGCGGTCCGAAATGTGACGCTTGGCGAGCTCGACCAGGGACCGGTAGTCGACCGCATTCTCCTCGTCCAGCGCTTCCCGTTCCAGCACCTGGATTGCCAGGTCCCGGATTTCGCCCGGGCTGAACGGCTTCTGTACGAAATCCACTGCGCCTAGCTTCATGGCCTCCACGGCGGAGGCGATGGTTCCATGAGCCGTGATGATGATCACCCGGGTTTTCGGCCATGCGCCTTCGATCCGTCTAAGCACTTCCATGCCGTCCATTCCCGGCATTTTGAGGTCGAGAAACACGATTCCGAACGCACCCTCTTCAAGCTTCTGTAGCGCCTCTTCGCCGTTCACCGCCGTCTGCACCGGAATGCCAAGCGGTTCCAGGGACTGGGACATGGTGAGGCGAATGTTCTTTTCGTCGTCCACGACCAGAATGGGCTTCTTCTCCATGGCGTCCTCCTATCGGGAAACGGGAAGAGTGAAGGTAAACGTGCTGCCCTGGCCGGGAGGCGACTCCACCCAGATCGCTCCGCCATGGGCGCGAACGATTTCCTTGCAGATGGCAAGGCCCAGACCCGTTCCGCCGGATTCCTCGCCCTTCAGGCGAACGAATTTCTGGAATATCCTCGATTGGGATTCCGGGGGAATGCCCGGTCCGTCGTCCCTCACGGACAGGTGAACCTGGGGTCCGACCTTTCGGGCCATGAGCTGGATGTGCCCGCCCTTGCTCACGTACCGAAGCGCGTTCGAAATCAGGTTGGTCAGCACCCAGGTGATCTTGTTGGCATCGGCGCGGATGCCCGGAAGTTCGTCCGGCAAGGTCGAATCGAGCCTGACCTGCTTCATGTCCAATTGGTTCTTGAAAACCGACTTGGCGTGGTCGAATAGCGTCCGGACCGGGACCGTTTCGAACTCCAGGTCGATCCTGCCCGCCTCGATCCTGGACAGATCGAGAAGATCGTTCACCAGGGCCTTCATCCGGTGGACCTCCTCGTGAGCCGCCTGGAGAAGATCCTTGTCCTTCTCGGCGAGCTCGTTGGCCGCGTGCTCCAGCAAAAGGTCGACGCTCATCCCGAGGCTGGTGAGCGGGGTCCGGAGCTCATGGGAGGCCGCCATGATGAACTCGCTCTTGAGCCGCTCCACCTCTTTCAGTCGGGTGACATCCCGGAGCAGGAGAACGATGCCGGATAGACTCCGGTCCTTTCCGCGGATGGCGGTAATGGAAAACAGAAAGTGGAGGGTTTGGCCCCGCTCCTGCAGGGTGATGATCCGCTGTTCATCGGGCAGGTCGGGTTCGGTGCCCGTTTGGACCATTTTGCCGACGAGGCCGCACACTTCGGAATCCGGCAGCAGATCCTCGCATCGGGAGGATTGGTCATCCCCGAACTTATGGCTCAGCATCCGACGCGCTGCCGGATTGATGCCGGTGGCCTTGAGGGTGGTGTCGAAAACCACCAGGCCGTCCTCGATGCTGGAGAGGATGGCGTCCGCCTTGTTCTTCTCGGAGATGATCTGCTCGATGTTCATCGCGTGGTAGCGGGAGAGCTGGGTGGACATCCGGTTGAATTCTTCGGCCAGGTGGCCCAGTTCGTCCCGGGTCTCCACCGGGACTCGAACCGAGTAGTCACCCGCGGAGATCTTCCGGGAGGCCTCCATGAAGCGCCGGATCGGCCTGACGATCCGCTCCGCCAGAAGCAGGCTCAAGCTCAGGGCCACGATCAATCCCATCGCCGCCACCATGACGGTCGACCAGATGGCCCGCCGGGCGACGCTGCCGGCCCTGACGCTGGCTGCGTACATGGTTTCCTCGTTCATCCGACGAAGCCCAATGCAGGCATCCCGCACCTTCGAAAAAACGGGATAGATCGATTGCTGGTAGGAGGCGGAAGAAGTTCCGGAAGATAGCGGTTTCCCAGCGCTGAAATCCGTCAGGGTGGAAAACGACTGACGGAATTCCGCATAATGGCCTTCGACCGTTCGAACGAGTTCGGATTCACCCTGAATCGTGATGTTGTCCTTGGCCCGTGCCAGCCATTCGAGAAACACCGCCTCGTTTTCCCGGAACTGGGCGACGCCTTTCTCCCCGTCGTTCAGAAGCGTGAGCAGGATGGCGCTGTCCTGGCGCTCCAGGGCGTCCACCATGTTCTCCGCGGCGATGATGCTGCGGTAATTCTCACTCAGAATCGCATCGGTGGCCTTGCCCAGAAACACCAGGTTCGTGACCGCCCATGCGACGACGAGCCCCATCAGGACGAAGGCGACTCCGTATCCGGTCAAAATTTTCGCTTTCAGTGTCATGGAACAGACGCCTCCTGTTTTCGCGAGCATTGAATACTGCTTCAGCAACACCCATGCCATGTTTGTATTTTAGTTATATCAGGTGGTTATAGATAGGCTGCAAGGAGATGCAATTGCAATTTGAAACGTCGAAGTGGCGTTGGCCTTGCAGAATGCAAGGCTGAAAGGGAGTTTTAGATTCCGTAAGCCTTACGCTTGCGCCACAGCGTCGCCTGGTCGATGCCCAGGATATCGGCGGCTTCCTTGAGCGAGGATGTCCTGGCCATGATTTTCCGGATGTGGAGTTCCTCGATAACGGACAACGGCATTCGGTCGCCGATCACCGGCGCACCGGCAACGGGGGCGATGGCATCAGGAAGATCGCTTTTTCCCACACGCTCACCTCCGCTCAGGATCGCGGCCCGCTCGATTGCATTTCGAAGCTCGCGCAGATTGCCGGGCCACGTGTGGCTCAACAGCGATTCCTCGGCCCTTTGGGTGAACCCGGAAATCGACTTGTGATTGACGCGACAAAAATGGGCAAGGAAATGGGAGGCGAGCGGCATGATGTCCTGCGGTCGCTCCCGAAGCGGCGGAACCGTAAGGCTGATCACATTGAGTCGATAGAAGAGGTCTTCCCTGAATCGACCTTCGGCCACCCGCCTTTGAAGATCGGCGTTGGTGGCCGCGAGGATGCGAACGTCTGCCCTGCGGGGCGTTGCATCACCCAAACGTTCGTATTCCTTGTCCTGAATGAACCGCAGGAGCTTCGCCTGCACCTGCGGCGCCATCTCCGCAACCTCGTCCAGGAGCAGGGTCCCGCCGTCGCAGGAGGCGATACGCCCTGGAAAATCCCGCATGGAGCCAGTGAACGCCCCTTTCGCGTGCCCGAACAGCTCGCTTTCCAGAAGATCGGTCGGTACCGAAGGGCAGGCCACCACCACCATGGGTTTGGCGGCCCTTGCACTCCAATCGTGCATCGCCCTGGCAAGCACGGACTTCCCCGTCCCGCTCTCACCCTGGATCAGCACGATGGCCTCGGAGGCGGCAACCTTTCTGGCGGTTTCGATCACGCGCTGCATGTCGGCGTTGCGGCTCTGGAGGCGCTCCTCGGGACCGAGCCGGCTCATGTTCTCCTTGAGCGCCGCCACCTGGGTCTCCAGTTCCCGAAGCCGCCCGATCCGGCCGGTCATTAGCCTGACCTGATCGGGAGTGAAGGGCTTTGGAATATAATCCACCGCTCCTCGGCGCATGGCCTCGACAGCGCTTTCGATCGAGGCATGGGCCGTGATGACGACCACCTTGACCCACGGGGAATCGGACAACAGGACCGGGATCAGCTCCATGCCGTTCTCGCCGCCCAACTTGAGGTCGACAAAGGCCAGATCGAAGGATTGCCGTCTGGCCTCCTCGATGGCGTCAGCGGCATTGCTCACGGCAATGACGGCATGCCCCTCCGCCGTCAGACAATAGGAAAGCGTCTTGCGGATGTTGGGTTCGTCATCCACGACGAGGATTTCGAGATGCCGGATCCGGTCCATTGGTGCTTTCATATCGCCATGGAACTCATCGAGGGAACGTTGATATTTTCGATAATATCTATTTTCGACTAAAAAGAAATAATACGCCTTGACGACTTTTTACGCCAGCATCGACGTTGTCATCCCTGAAATCCTGTCGAACCGTTCACAAAACGCGAAAAGCCTTCTTTGGCTTCACTCCGGGCTCCCCTTGATCCTCACCCGTTTCCAACCAATATTGGTGATGTTGATCGCGGATTCAGTGATGGCTTCGATACGGCGGACACGTCTGAAGGAGGCAAACCCCAACGGAATGTGAAGTCATCCGGCTGTGTTGGTGGACCTCAGAAAAAAGCGTGTCGGGCGGTCCGCAGGGAGGTAGTCAGAGATGAAGCATACCCAGGGTTATGACCGTATCCTTTGCGCGACCGATCTCTCATCCAATGCCGATGACGCTTTCGAACACGCCGCCCGAATCGCTCACCTTTCCGGAGAATCCAGGGTGACCATGATCCACGCTCTGGAAAAGATCCCCCCCAACGCGGAACTCTACATTGCCTCGCTTCTGGGCTACAGCAGCATGAGGGAGCTTCGCAGCAAGGACCGGAAGGAGATCATGCAAGCCGTTCGATCCTGCATCGAGCGGTTCTGCGAAAAGGTGATCGCCCAGATTCCGCAGTGCGCCGTTATCGTCGACAAGGTCATCATCGAGGAGGGGAGTCCGGGGGACCTGATTCCCGACTGGGCGATCAAGATCGGGGCGGACCTGGTGGTGCTGGGCGCCAGTGGGCATAGCGCCCTTCTGGGACCAAGGATGGGCTCCACGACCAGGAAGGTCGTCAAAAAATGCACCAAGCCCGTCCTAGTGATTCCCTCGAAAGGCGAATGACCGGGAATTCGGGCTTGCCCGGCGTTCCTGCCAGTCCCAAACGGGTGATTCTCACCCGGGAGGGCTCCTATCACAGGAGCCCCTCCATTTCCCCCGCTAGATGCCGGTCATTTTTTCAAGCCTTTCGGGATACCGGGCCCCTTGCACCGGGATCCTCGAAGCGGCGGCGTCGATTTCGCGGAGATCGTCGGGCGCAAGTTCAATTTCGGCGGCTTGGATGTTCTCCTCCAGGCGGTGCGGTTTCGTTGTCCCGGGAATTGGGACGATCCACGGTTTCCGCGATAGAAGCCAGGCAAGCGCCAATTGGGCCGGTGTCGCGTTTTTCCGTTCCGCGATCGACGCGAGCAGAGCGACCAGCGCCTGATTCGCCTTCCTCGCCTCCGGAGTAAATCGAGGAATGTTGTTGCGGAAGTCGGAACTGTCGAACGAGGTGTTCTCGTCGATCTTGCCGGTGAGGAATCCCCTGCCCAGCGGACTGTACGGAACCAGCCCGATCCCGAGCTCCTCGAGGACTGCCAGCAGTTCCTTTTCGGGTTGCCGCCACCAGAGGGAATACTCGCTCTGGACCGCGGTGACCGGCTGGACCGCGTGGGCGCGCCGGATGGTTTGCACCCCCGGCTCCGAAAGACCGAAGTGCTTGACCTTGCCTTCTTGAATCAGGTCCTTGACCGTTCCCGCCACATCCTCGATCGGCACTTCGGGGTCGACACGGTGCTGATAGAACAGATCGACGGCATCAACCCTGAGGCGCCCGAGGGAGGCCTCGGCGACCCGCCGGATATGCTCGGGGCGGCTGTTCAGGGCCGGCGACCCCTTTGTCCGCACCAAATCGACGCCGGTATCGAAGCCGAACTTGGTGGCGATCACCACCCGGTCGCGCAGCGGCGCGAGCGCCTCCCCCAACAGCTCCTCGTTGGCAAAAGGGCCATAGATCTCCGCGGTGTCGAAAAAGGTCACGCCACGTTCCACGGCGGTCCGGATGAGGGCGATCATCTCCTGTTTGTCCTTGGCGGGTCCATAGCCAAAAGTCATTCCCATGCAGCCCAACCCAACGGCCGAAACCTCCAGGCCGCTTTTACCCAATGTGCGTTTTTTCATTTTTTTCTCCTGTGTTTCGGATGCCGTGCACTGCCGTAGTTCTGGATCTCAGTGAACCTGAAGGGAAACCGGCATGCAGTGCCTCCGGGATGTCAAGGATGGAATATCGATCCTCCACCATCTCCCCTGCGGGATCTTCTCCAAGGGTTTTGGTGTCAAAATTAAGGGTCCGAGGATGAATGTGAAGGGTCGATAAGGCTAAAGGCCAAAGGCTCGAGGCGCGAGGCTCGAGGAGCGAGGCCAAAGGCGCGAGGCTCAAGGCGAAAGGCCAAAGGCGCGAGGAGTGAGGCTAAAGGGAAATGGTGGTATTTCCGTCGCGGGCTTTTGCGTACTCGTACTTCGTACTCGTCGTCGTACTCGGTCCTTTGCCTGCGCTCAGAACGGAAAGTCCTCCTCGTAGTCGACCTTGTCATCGACTTTTTGCACAACAGGCTTTTTGGCGAGCCGGTGTACCGGGTTGCCGTCGACATAGATGGCTTTGAAGGGTTTCGTGGGGCAGGCGTGCTCGCATCCTCCGCAACCGATGCAGTACTCCTCATTCACTTCGGGGATCACGAGTTTTGGGTTCGCTGGATTCGGGTAGGGCACCATGCTGACCGCCTTTGTCGGGCAGTGCTCGGAACAGGCGCCGCAACTCGTCCGGTCCGTGTGGACCACGCAGTTTTCCTTGATGAACTTTGCGACGCCAAGCTGGGTCAGCTTCTTCCGCTCCGCGGCCAGCGGGAAAAGCGCGCCGCTCGGGCAGATATTCGTGCAGATCGTGCAGTCGTAGTTGCAATGAGCGTCCTGGAAATCCAGCCGGGGCTGCATCATGCCGAGAAAACCGAATTCGAGGAACGACGGCACGAGCACCCGTGACGGACAGGCGCTCACGCAGAGATGACACGCCGTGCAGGTCGAGATGAAGTGGGCGATGCTCGCCGAGCCGGGCGGAGAGACCGGGCTGGTCAGACGAACGGGAATGCTCGTCGGCCGGCTCTGGATGATATTTTTCGCCGGCTCGCCGAGACCCGCGATTCCCGCGACCCACAGCACCGAATTGAGCATGAACCCCCGCCGACCGGGTTTCGGTCGAGCCTCGAACAGCCTGTGGATAAAAGGCGCCTCGGGCCGAAATGCGGCATTGCAGCCCTCTCGAAACTGCTCACAACCCTTTTGGTTGCTGCGCTTTTCACTTCGGGCCGCGCCTTCCGGCTTCGCCAACAGGCTTCGCCGGGGCATGTGCCTTTCGACCCGATGCCGGTTGGTCCACAGGCTCTCAATCGTATGCCATGGCTGCTTATATTCGAACCTCAGGGCCTGCATATTACAGACGGTAAAGCAGTTGTAGCAGGCGACACAGCGGGTGACGTCGATCGTACTCGCCATGGTATCGATGCAGCCGGCCTTGCAGACGCTTTCGCACAATCGGCATTTCAGGCAGTTCTCCGGGTCGATGCCGACGCGGAACAATGAGACCCTGGAAAGCAGGCCAAGCAGCGCCCCCACGGGGCAAACGGTGTTGCAGTACAAGCGGCCGTGTCCGGCGGATAGCCACGCCACGACCGCCAGCGTCAGCACGGCGATCCCGGCCGACAACGGCGCGATAACCGCCCATCGCACCTGATAGAGCGTGTGAATATTGAAATGCTCGAGTCCGGCGGCCGTCACATTGTTGACAAGGAGCACGAGGGGGCGGACCAGGTTCGAAAAAATCCGCCCGAAGCTGCTGAACGGATCGAGAAGGTTCAGCACAAAACCGCTCCCGCCAAGCAGCAACAAGACCGTCAGGGACAAAATGGAATAGCGAAGCACCCGCCGCGGTTTCGACCATCTGAAGCGGCGCCGCTTCCCGTTTTTCCGCGCCGCGACGCCGATGACATCCTGGAGCGTCCCCAGGGGGCAGATGGTCGAACAGTAAACGCGTCCGAACAAGACGGTGAGAATCACGACCGCGATGAACCCGGTCGCCCCCGCCGCTCCCGTGGTCAGAAACTTCAGCAACGAAGGCACGAACTGAAGATACAGGATTGCGCCTGCGACGGAAGGCGAAATGCTGTTCCAAAAATCGAGAAACAAAAACGCGGTCAGCACAAAGAAAAGGACGGATAGGCCGACCCTTATCGACTTCAGCCGGTTGAGTCCCATGGTTTCACAGCTTGATCCGGTTGATGGACAGGGCGCTCAGATCCATCTGACCGAGATTCATTTGCGCGGCGAGCTGAATGTGTCGAATGTCGCCCGGTTCGGCGCCGAAGAGCTTGGCGGCGGCCGCGTCGGCCGCCACGAGATCCGTCGAGACGATCTGGGATTTCATCGGAACGACATCCCCCACGGACACGCCGCGCGGGCCGTTCTGCTTCATCACGTTGTAGGCGTCCACAACGGTGAGGTCGGGTTTGCGGTAGGAGGCGAAATCCGCGATGCACTGATGAAGATCGTTGCGGTGCCAATACCAGCGGTCCCAGACCACCCCCATCAGGTTTTTCATGCCGATGGTCAGCATCGAGGAGCTGTGATGTTTCAACACGGGGACATTGATGAAGACGTCCGCGTCCAGAAGAAGCTCGTGGACCTTGGCCTCGGTAAGGCGCTTTCCCCCCGGCACGGCTACCGTCTGATAATATCCTTTGCTGTCGCCGGAAACGATTCTCCCGCCGGCATCCTTCACCGCCTTTTCGATACCGCTGTTTTGGTAGCACCGGGTCCATTGATCACAGGTGTGATCGAACACCGAAACGTCCTTGGCCCCGGCGCCCAGGCACTGCTCGATGATGCGCGCGACGAGTTTCGGGTGCGTGTTGCCCGCACGATCCGGCGGCACATCCCAGCCGATGTTGGGTTTGACCAGAACCCTGCTGCCGCTGGAAACGAATTTCTTCATCCCGCCGAGGGAGGCGATGGCCTTGTCGAACATCACCTCCGGCTCGGCCCCCTTCACCGCAACGAGATCATAGGATGGGGGCGCGGGTGGGGACGCCGCGAGCAGTTTAGCAACACCGCCAAAAGCCAGCGTGGAGCCGGCGTAAATGCCGACGCCAATGGTTTTCTTCAAGAAATCACGGCGATCCATTCAAGCCTCCCTTGGGTTCAACTTCTGGATCCTCTCCAAAAGTGTTGGGGTCAATGTGACGGGGGTTTTCCCTTGATTATTGTTTTGTGTTATGAATTTGCATTATTTTTATTCGCGGCGACACAGTGCAGAAGCACGCTTCAACGAATGGAGCCTGCATGACATCCGGGTGAGACCGCTGCACCGGTTTTCCGGGCGCAAAATCTGGTGGATCGCGCTTCCAGCGCGTTGACAGCTATCAAGGCCGAGAAGGTCTCTGAACGGGATGAACCCTGCGCAGACCCCTCAGCCTTTTTGTTTGGCTCAAACGAAGAATTTCCGGCTGTCGATCAAACCAAGGAGGATACGACCATGTCTTCTGAAACCATTCTATCCAGCTCCCTTTTCAAAAAATGCCTCGACTTCCACGGCCACCTCTGCCCCGGCCTGGCCATGGGCTACCAGGCCGCCGTGGCCGGCATGCAGTGGCTTGCGGCGCGGCGGGCCGAGGACGAAGAGATCGTGGCCTTGGTAGAAACCGACGCCTGCGGCGCCGACGCCGTCCAGGTCATCACCGGCTGCACCTTCGGCAAGGGCAATTTCATCTACCGCGACTACGGCAAGACCGCGTTCACCTTCTTCAACCGCGACACCGGAAAAGGCGTGCGCGTTGCCCGCAAGGCGGATCCGCAGGAGCCCCTGGACCCGGAGCACCGGGCGCTGCTGGACAAGATCCGGCAGGACACCGCCACGCCGGACGAACGGGCCGAGTTCACCCAGCGGCACGAAGCCGCCTCCAGGCGCATCCTGGACCAGCCGCCGGAAGCGATCTTCACGCTTACGGAGGTGACCGTGCCCCTGCCGGAAAAGGCCCGCATCGAACCCTCGGTCAACTGCGCCCGCTGCGGCGAGCCCACCATGGCCGCCAAGCTTGAGACCGTCGACGGCCTGCGGGTCTGCCGGGGGTGTCTGGCGTAGCGGGTTCTTCGGCGATTACGGCCTGACAGGAGCAGCGAATGAAAAGAGCACCGGTTTTTGATGAAATCTATGCAAAATATCTTCAGGATGTTTCCACCATCGATCCGGCCCGCGTCAGCAGCAGGCTTGGGCTCCAGATCGAGGGCGAGGCGGTGGTCGTTCCCTTCTACGACAGCCCCTACCGAGTCTCCGGAAGCGGCGTCACGGACGCCAACGGGCACCGGCCGAGTCATGCCGTCAGCGTCATTCTGTGCAAGTACCTGCTGATGTGCCCGGACGCGGAACCGGAATCGGGGACCGACTGGGTAACCTACGGAAGCTTCAAGGATGCCCTGCCGTTTGCCGGCGGCTTCCGAAACACGGCGGAGCAGCCGATTGCGAAAGCCTTCTCGGGCCGGTTGAAAGCGTTGGCCGACTCCGGTGCGGTATTGGGCGGAAAACCCTTCGAGGCCCCGTTCCCGGCGGATCTGACCCTGTGGTTTCCGGCACTGCCTACCGTGCCCCTCCTGATGGTGTTCAACGACCAGGACGATGAATTCCCGGCCCAATGCTCGCTGTTCTTCGAAAGGCGGGCCGGCGCCTACCTGGACATGGAATGCCTGGCCATGCTGGGCATGGTTCTGGCCTCATGGCTCAAGGGCAAGCCGGCCCCCGGGGAGCCGGAATTTCTGACCGATTTTGAATGACTCATCGGTCTCGACGAGATCCCGGTCAATCTGGCGAAGCATCATGGAGTCTTCAAAATCGAGGAAAGGACCTTGAAATCCTCTGTTGGCGGGAGGGAGTTCAAGGCCGACCTCAGGGCATCCGGAGGCGCTGTCAGCTTTCGGTGGGACAGATCGAGCCAGCCGCCGAAGCTGGTAACCTTCGCTGCAAGCCCACCGCCGGCTTTCCAGAATTCGTTTCGTATCATGAACCGGCTGCCGTCCTCCGACAGCCCGGCGATAAACAGGGTGATGCGAAAGGTTTCCAGCAGGCGGATCTCCTTGAAATATTCGATCTCGTCCTTCCTGACCACGGGGCCGATCCTCAGGCGGAAAAACTCATCCATGGGAAATCCGTTCTCCGCAAAGTACATCATCCGGACATCGGCGGACTTGTCCAAGAAGGCCGTGTTCCTCATGTGGGAGTTGAAATCCATGTCTCCCCAGCCGGCCACCATCAGCTTCTCGAACATCCGAAGCGCTCCTTTTTGCGATTTCACTTGAGATCAAATCAATCGGGTTCGGGATCGAAGTGAAGGGGTCGAGGATTCAAGGGGTCCAGGGGTCAAGAATCCATCTTCTTTTTGTTTTACTTTCGTTTCAATGGTTTGATTTCGCTGTCGTATTCCTGCGCTTCACTCGAACCCTCGAATCCTCGGGCCCTCGGCCCCTTCACATTTACCCCAATATTTTTGGAAAAATTCCAGATATTCAGCATTTCCCGATCGAATCGAACCTGCCGTTGGTCAGCGAGCACAAGTCCGCTGGTGCGAGCTCGATTTCCAGCCCCCGTCGGCCGGCGCTCACGAATATCGTCTCGAAATTCAGGGCGGATCGGTCGATGACGGTCATGAACTGCCTCTTCTGACCCAACGGACTCACCCCGCCAAGCACATAACCCGTCGTTCTCTCGACTTCTTTTTTCTCCGCCATAGCGATCTTCTTGGCGCCAACGGATTTGGCGAATCGCTTCAGGTCCAGCTGCCGGGACACCGGCACCACCGCCACGAACAGGTCTCTCCCACCCCCCGAGACGACCAGGGTCTTGAACACCCGGTCGGCATCGACGCCCATCTTGACGGCGGCCTCATCTCCATAGGATTCGGATGCAGGATCGTGTTCGTATTCATGGAGTCGAAACGGGATCCTGGCTTGCTCGGCTTTGCGGACGGCCGGGGTCATCCTGAACCGAGGTCATTGAGAGTGTTCGCGTTTTGACTCATCGGGTGATCCATCGATCCTCCGCACATCAAGGGCTCAAGGTGCTTGAAACCATCGATGCGGAGAATAAAATCTATGCCGCACATCCTGTTTCGGTGGAATGCCGGATCGGGCTTCTGCTCAGGTTCCGGGGATGTCGAATCCCCCGACGATTACGGCGTTCGCTTCCGCGGATGCGTGGCGCTCGCCGATGACCGCCTGGTAGTCGTCGGACCGGTACCATTTCCTGGCGGCATCCACGGAGTCGAATTCCAGTACGACGGTGCGCGATCCGTGCCACCTGCCTTCGACCACTTCGGGGCGGTCATGAACGATGATCGGCCGGCCGCCCGACTTCAATATGGTCGGCAGTGCCTTCTGGACATATCCGTCATATCCTGCCTGATCGCGGATGGCTTCCGTAAAGATCATGTATCCCTTGGCCATGGTGTCCTCCTCAATGTGTCATCGCCTGTAGATGCTCCTCGATCCGGTCCAGATGATATTTCCGGTGCACCGATCGATACAGGCGGTTGCGGTCGCCGGCGGCCTCGATATCCGAGACGAGTTCCGCCGGGTAGTCTTCCAATTCACGGTCGATTTCCTGCGCCGCTGAAACCGCAAGGGACACGGCCGCCTGCGGCGGAAGGCTCTGCCACGTTGGAAGCAGTGCCTCATTGACGATATCGATATCGATGGGCGCCATCTCCACATGCCCTCCCGACTTCCACTTCCGGAGGAGCAACAGGGAACGTCGATCCCAGAAGGCCAGGTGCGCAAATGTCACCCCAACGGTCCAGCCGTCCTCCATCCGAAGACCAAGCTGGCTGTCCGTCAGTTCTTCCATCATCTTCTTCATTCGTTTTCGTTCCCGCGCGTTTTCCTCGACAAAGGGCCGATCCATTTCATTTCCTCCGTTCCCATGGGCGAACCCGCCTCACACGTCCTTCATGAATCTCCAGCACCTCACCGGCTATGCCGAACCGGTCAGGGACCACTCGAACCGCTGTTCGTTGACCTCGGTTCCCCACTGGGATCCCCGGTGCTCTTCGACGAGCCTGAATCCGGCCATCTCATAAAGATGCCTGGCGGCATCCAATCCCTCGAAGGTCCACAAATAGATCCTCCGGTAACCTTTGCTTCCGCAGAAATCGACCGCGGCGTCGAGAAGCCGGCGGCCTTCTCCCCGGCCCCTCAGGTTATCCGACACGATGAACCACCTCAGGTGCGCACCCTCACTGTCCGAGTGGATGCCGTCGATCGCAATGGCTCCCTCGACACGGCCGTCCTGTCGCACTGTCCAGAAACCGTCACGGTGCCCATCATACCGTTTGAGAAACCCGGAAAGCTCCAGCGCGACCTTTGCCTCAAAGAAAAGCCCGAACCCCGAATGACGATGGTAGTAAGCGCCGTGCAATTCGACAACGCGCCCCAGCGAACCAGGAACATAGCCCCTGACGATCTCGATTTGCGACATTCGACCCTCCGATGGGTTGTCGGACACTGGCAGTTATGGATTTGGCGGCGACTTGTCAATGGTCGATGACGGCGGTGTGACCACAACCAGATGCCCAAATCGGGAGACGGGTGCGAGACCAGGAAGTATTTGGTCTCGCCCCAGTGACAGGAATGACCAACGAGGAAACGGCCGCCGACAGGAACGGCCGCGGCCGCGACGGCAGATGGCAGCCGTCATTACCGAATTACCGAGTTTCCGTATTCTACTACGGCCACCATCCCCACCCATTCATTGCGGACGGACATCCACCAGGAAGCGCGCGGCACGGGGGTCTCGTCTCATGCGCACGCAACGTTGATCTGACGAAATTCCAGCGCAGCCGCCACTGCGTCGTCCAGCCATTGGAGGTTCACGGGCTTGTGCAGCACCCGATCCAGAAAAATGAACCCTTCATGCTCCAGGACCTCCTCCCGGTGCATGCCCGTCATGGCGATGACCGGCATCATCGGCTCCAGAAACTTGATCCGGCGGGCCAACCCCCAACCGTCCATGTAAGGCATGTCGAGGTCGGTGAGCACCAGGTCGAACTCCTCCTGTTCGAACCGGCTCAGAGCCTCCAGTCCGTCGTGGGTGCCCGTGGCTTCACAGCCCAAAGCCGCCAACATCCTGCAGACCACCGCAAGCACGAGACGATTGTCGTCAGCCACCAGTACTTTCACCTTGTATTCGCTATACATGCCCGGATCTCCTTTCTATCCCCCGGCTTCTGTCGCGTAGAAACTTCAGCGTCGGCCGGGGATTGCGGGGCGCTGCCGGGTATTTCCAAACTTAGCGACCCTGTGAGGTGCACGTCGATCGCTGCGACGTGTTGCTCGGGGATGGCCCCCGGTTTCAGGTCGGTACAGATCCGCGTGGTGCTGTTCAGGTCAGGGAAACGCTCAGGAGTTCAAGCTTCGAAGGCAGTGAAGTCGTCAGGCGTCCTCTTCTCCAGTGGCGGGAGCGTGCCGCCCGACGCTGTAGATTCCGGCACTGTGTTGATCCTCTGGACGATCATGCGCCGGAACGCATTAATGATATCCTATCTCAACCAACAGGATATTCAATAGTGAATGATTGACGCAATAATATGGAGATTTTTACAATATTTAAACGAAGGAGTCCGGAAGGAGGCGGTACACCGACCGTCCCGGGAGAACGGCCTGCGTTCCGTCCGGTTGGATCATCCGAGACGCCAACCTGGTTGCGGAATTGCTTCGTCGAGAAGTTTCACTCGGTACCGGTATCGAAATCGGTATCGGTATCGAAATCGAAATCGGTATCGGTATCGGTATCGAAATCGAAATCGAAATCGGATTCGGGATCGAAATCAAACCGCCAAAGGCTTGTACTAATAAGAATTTACTATTGTTTCCATGGTTCGGATCCACCGTCCTGTTTCCGCATTTCACTCGAACCCTCGACCTCTCGGCCCCTCGACTCCGCCACATTTACCGCACACCTTTTGAAGAGGATCCATCCTTCCGCTCATTCCAAGGGGATAATGATTTCAAGCGGCTTCGCGCCTGTCCGGCGGGCAGTTCCGCCAAAAAACTCTGCAAAACGTCGTATACGGAGCACATTTTCATTACGAATAAAATCCCCTGTGATTTTGAGTTCCTTCGCCCCGGCTGCCCTGGCTTCCTGAATGAAGGTTTCGGCAAGCTTCATAATGGGTCTGATATCCGTCTTTCGGCCATTTTTGTCAAACAATCCAGTGATATTGCGCTCGAACGTCTCACCCTTGAGGCCTTTGTCACCGATGACTCGGTAGTCCCCCACCACTTCGCCGCTCGGTTCTCCAGCACGCATCCGCTGGGTGTCGGCCTCATCTGAAACCGGCTCGGGAACACCGCCTTTGCTGGGTGCCCTTTTGGTGATCCTGCCCGTGAGGGGTCTGCCCGGAAGCGTCGCAGGACCCAATCTCCTGAAGGCATTGATCGATGCCTTGAAGGACCCGACCCCCGCTCCATATGCCCCTAAAATAGAGGCATGAGCTCCCGCAATCTGCAACAGGTTATACAGGTCCCTCAACTCCTTCGTTTGATACCTCAGCCCGTTCTTGTAGGAAATGATGCGCGGTGTCAGCGTCTCGTTGAAATATATCCCGTCGCTGTGGACGGGATACACCAGCCCGTTTTTTCGTTTCAGAAAGGTGGGGGCAAGTATTACCAGCGGCTTGGTACCGTAATGAAAATTTCCCACCTCATCCATGAGGAAGTATTCGGATCTCCCGTTTTTATAGGTCACCAGCATGACCCTGAAGCGATCATATTCGACGTTTTCCCACGTTGTTCCGTCTACGGCGTAACCGGCAGCGGATTTGATGTTGGCGTCGAAATAGGCATTGGCAAATTCCGGATCCGTGGTGATATCCATGCATCTGGTCTTCTCGGGCTCGCCTTCGTACCGCAGCACGAATTCCTTTTGAGCGGCATCGCAGGCCAATCCAGGCGTTTTTTGCTCCACACCGGCGCCGGCACCGGGGCGGGCGGACAGAACCGCGATGACCTGATCGGATGGGAACTCCGCCAGGGCGGGGCTGATCGTCCGCAGATAGGCCGCTTTCGCTTCACCCGTGAAGAAGTTCAGTTTGACGGCGATCTCCTGCTGAAGCTTTGGCGGGAGTTCGCCGGCCTTTTTCAGTCGCGTTCTGTCCTTCAGTCCCAGCGACCAGGCATAGCGCTTGTCTTTCCGCCTGCGAAAGTTGAGCTTGAGCGCCTCTTCGGCATCCACCTGGGCTTCCAGTTCCTCGCTGGTGACACTGGCAACGGCTTCCGCTTCCGCCACGGCAGCCGCGCGCTCGGCATCCGGATCGGGAGCGTCGGGCTGCCGTTGAACCGCCGCTGCAACTCCACCCTGCTGGACCACATGGGTCAGTTCGTGCGCCAGCAAGCGCCGTCCCTTGTCGCTATCCGGCGCGAACCTCCCCGGAGCAAACACCACGTCGTTTCCCACGGTGTAGGCATGGGCGTTCATTTCCAGCGCCGATTGGCCGGCGGCTGCGTCGGTGTGCACACGCACCCGGGAAAGGTCATGGCCGAATGGCGGCTCCATAACGTCTCGGATCGCCGGATCGAGGGGGTGGCCGGACGAGCGCAAGACTTCGCGTACGCCGGCCGGCGTTGCCATTCGTCGGGTGTCGCCGGCTTGGGTTCGCCCGATCGGCAAATGAAAATGGTTGAGGATCGAATGCACCTCACGGGATTGTCCGGAGTGCCCCCAACCGTGCGACGTAAACCGGGGGGACATTCTCACCCGGCTTGCCCGGTGTATTTGCAGGAAAGTGCGCATGCCCAACCCCCTTTGGCAGGAGAATGGAATCCTTATGACAGAATCATTATGACAGGATCCTTGTAATTCAATCTGCGAAAGGCGCGAGGCCGTGAGGCTAAAGGCCAAAGGCTAAAAAGCCGCTATCGGGATCGAAATCGCAACCGAAAGGCTCAACGGTCTGTATTCATAAGATTTGGCTACTTCAGCGATGTGATTGCGCTGTCGTGTTTCCGGACTTCACTCGAACCCTCGGCACCTGGGCCCCGCGGCCCCTTCTCATTTATCCCAACCCTTTTGGAGAGAATCCTTTCCGAATAACTTCGAGATATTATAGATATATCGTTAATTATACTCAAAAAATATTTGACATATACACCTGCGCATGGCAACGTTGATGCATCAGCAACGCAGAAAGTGAATGCTTCTCCGACATTGAATGAATCAAGTTAAGACAAAACGCTCTCCAGAACCGCCGCTTGCTCGTGTGATCAACAAGCAATCGATGCCGCAAACCGAACTCAGCAAATATCGCCGCACCAAACAGCCGCTCGGGTCGATGGCCTACGAGCGGATCTGCCGCAACATCATTACCCTGCAATACGAACCGGGGCAGATCCTGGACGAGAAGCATCTCATGGCGGACCTGGGGCTGGGACGGACTCCCATCAGGGAGGCGCTGCTCAGGCTCTCCTGCGAAGGCTGGATCGAGATGCAGCCCAACCGGGGCGCCGTCGTTCCGTCCATCACCTTGCAGGGGACACGCGCGATGTTCGAGGCCATGAAGATCCTGGAAACGGGCGTGGCGAGCCTTGCCATTCAGCAAAATCCGTCTCCCTACGTGGCACAGCTGGAATCAGCCAGCGACCAGGTCAAAGCCGCCGTGGCGGCGGGTGAAATTCCCGACCTGGTGGAGGCCAACCACCTGTTTCATTTCTGTTTTGCCCAGTGCGCAAGGAATGAATATCTCATCCGCGCCATGACGGAAATCAGCAACATGGCCAAGCGCCTGGCCTACTTGTCCTATTCGAACGATCTGGAAATGGACCGGCCGCTTCAGACCCATTACGATTCGGTGGTGACGGAACACGAGACCATCATCCACTGTCTGAAAGTAAAGAACGAAACCCTGCTGAAAGAGATCGTTATTCGGCACATCAACACATTTCAACATCGTATCGTCGCCTATATGATGGCATGACCCCAAGGAGTTGCGACACGCTCCCTACGGGCTGTCCAATGAACCTCACCACTCACAGGAAAGGGATTTCGACATGAAAAGAAGACATTATCTCGTTTGGGCATCGGCACTTTTTTTCATCCTGTCGACCGGCAGCGCCCTGGCGAAAACCACCTGGAACGCCAACTCCGTCTGGCCGCCCAACAACCACCAGACCATCGCCCTTGAAGAATTCTCCGCCAAGGTGAAGGAAGCCACCAACGGCGAGCTGGAAATCGTGGTCAACAGCGGCGGCGCGCTGGGCTACAAGGGACCCGAGCTGCTCAAGGTGGTGCGCGACGGCCTGGTGCCGCTGTCCGACATGCTCGTCAGCGGCGTGGCCGGTGAAGAAAAGATCTTCCAGATCGTGACCCTGCCCTTCCTGGCACGGGACTTCGAGGAAGCCCGTCTGCTCAACGACACGGCCCGGCCCTATTTCGACAAGGCAGCGGAAAAATGGGGGCAGAAGATTCTGTACATTTCCCCCTGGCCCGGCGCCGGTCTCTGGACGAAGCGCAAGATCACCTCGACCGAAGACATGAAAGGCCTCAAAACCCGGACCTATGACAAAAACGGCGCCCTGGTGGTGGAAGCCGCCGGAGGAACCCCCTACGCCCTGCCTTTCAGCGAAGTCTACTCCTCGCTGGCCACTGGCGTTATCGACTCGGTGGTCACCTCCACGCCCACCGCGGTGGATGCCAAGTTCTGGGAAGTGCTCAAATACTACGAGCCGATCAACATCACCATCGCGACCGACATGGTGAACGTCAACCTGAAGGCCTTCAACAAACTGGACAAGGAAACCCAGGACCAGCTGGTCTCCATCGGCAAGGAAATGGAAGACGCCATGTGGCAGAAGGTGGCGGAACTCGACAAGGAAAAAGAGGCGCTGTGCCTCGAAAACGGAATGGAAACCGTTCCCCCGTCGGATGAGTTCATGAAGCAGCTGAACGACATCACGGAGCAGATCCGCGCCGACTGGCTGAAAGACGCCTCCGACGATGCCAAGGAGATGTACGAAGCGTACCTGAAAAAGGTCCAGCGGTAGGATCGGCCCCGATCACAGACCTCCGGTGCCTTCCCGCTCTCCGCAGAGGGCGGGCACCGGAGCCGCCAGGACTCGCAAGGGAGTGCCTCACATGAAACTTTTGATTCGATGGGTCGATGCCGCATCCGGGTTTGCCGGGGCTCTCTCCGGCTTCATGATGTGCATCGGACTTGCCCTGATCTTCATCGAGATAATCCTGCGAAGCGCCTTCAGCAGCACCCTGTTCATCACCGAGGAGTATGCCGGATACCTGATGTGCGGGCTGACCTTCTGCGCCCTCGCCTATACCCTTCGGGAGAAGGGTCACATCCGGATGACCTTTCTGTACAAGATCGTCACCGGCAGGGCTCGAATCTATCTCGATTTCGCATGCTTTATCGTCGGTCTCCTGTTCTGCCTGGCCCTGACCTATTTCACTTTCGACTTTTTCTGGGATTCCATCCTCACGGGATCCCAATCCATGCAGATATCCGAGACCTACCTGGCCGTTCCCCAGTTTTTCATGCCCTTTGGCGCAGCGATCCTGACGCTTCAGTTCCTGAGCGAAACCTTGAAGTCCATCATGGTCATCAAGGGCGACACGGAAGGGCTTTCGATCCGGCAGGAAGCAGAGGATCTGGGGCGGTAACAAAGGAGCTGAGACGTGGAACTGGCAACCATTTCCCTGACATTGTGCGCGCTCCTGGTGATCTTCCTTGGGGGCACGGTATGGATCGGCATTTCCCTTTTCCTGGTGGGGCTCGGCGGCTTCATCTTCTTTACCGACCTGCCGTTCGGATCGATTCTGGCCACGACCGCATGGAACAACACCAGCGGATCGGCGATGATGGCCCTTCCCATGTTCGTGTGGATGGGTGAAATCCTGTTTCGCAGCCGCATTTCCCAGAACCTCTTCAACGGCCTGACCCCCTGGATGGATTCGATCCCGGGGCGGCTGCTGCACGTCAACATTCTGGCCTGCACATTTTTCGCGGCGGTGAGCGGGTCCTCGGCCGCCACAACGGCCACGGTGGGTAAAATCACGGTTCCGGAACTCCGGGACCGGGGCTACGGAAAGAGCCTCGCCGTAGGATCGCTGGCCGGCGCCGGCACCCTGGGTTTTTTGATTCCGCCGAGCATGATGATGCTGGTCTACGGCATCATCGGGGATGTGAGCATCGGAAAGCTGTTCATTGCCGGTGTGATCCCGGGCATAATGATGGCGGGCGTATTCAGCCTGTACATCATGGTCCGCTGCCTCATGAATCCCAAGCTCGCTCCGGCCGGCTCCGAACAGCACACGTGGGGCCAGCGGCTCAGGGCCATTCCGGAGATCGCGCCCGTGCTGATCCTGGTGCTGGTGGTGCTGGGAAGCCTGTATGCGGGCTATGCAACCCCCACCGAAGCGGGGGCCGTCGGCGTCCTGGGGTCGCTCGCATTCGCGGCTATCACCCGCAGCCTGAGCTGGGAAGTATTCAGGTCCAGTCTCATGGGATCCGTCAAGACCTCCTGCATGATCATGCTGATCGTGATGGGCGCCTCCTATCTTTCCGTGGTGGTGGGCTACCTGGGCATCACCCGGAAACTGACCATGTTCGTAACTGAAATGGGGCTTTCCCCGTACATGCTGATTTTGATTCTGAGCGCGCTCTACATCGTCTTGGGGTGCCTGGTGGACGGGTTTTCCATGATCGTCATGACGACACCCATCGTGCTGCCGCTCATCACCGCCGCCGGCTTCGACACGGTCTGGTTCGGCATCTACCTGGTGTTGATGATCGAACTGGCTCAGATCACTCCTCCCGTGGGATTCAATCTTTTCGTCATCAGCTCCCTGAACGAGGACGATGTTTTCGTCACCGCCAGACACGCCATGCCGTTCTTTTTGCTGATGGCCCTGACAACGGCATTCATCACCATATTTCCGCGGATCGTGCTGTATCTGCCGGATCTGATGCGTTAACCGAATTTCCAAACGGGAGCCACAGCCATGAAGCGAATAGACTTGAACTGCGATATGGGTGAAAGTTTCGGCGCCTACACCATGGGCATGGACGCCGAGGTCCTCAAATACGTCTCCTCGGCCAACATCGCCTGCGGGTTTCATGCCGGAGATCCCCGGGTGATGCACCGGACGGTGCGGATGGCCCGGGATCACGGCACGGGAATCGGCGCTCATCCCGGATTTCCGGATCTCGTCGGCTTCGGGCGCCGGACCATGGAGTGCACCCTGGAGGAACTCCGCGACGACCTCATCTACCAGATCGGCGCCCTCCAGGCGTTTTGCACCCATCACGGGGTGCCAATGCAGCACGTCAAGCCCCACGGGGCGCTCTACAACATGTCCGTGGGCAATGAAGCCATCGCCCGGACCATCGCCGAAGCGATCGCCAGCCTGGACAAAAACCTGTCCATGGTCACGCTCGCCGGAAAGCACGCCGATCTCATGAATCGCATCGGCCGGGAAGCCGGCATTCGAATGGTTTTCGAAGCCTTTCCGGATCGCGCCTATACCCCCGAAGGAACCCTGGCATCCCGACGGCTGCCCGGCGCGGTGATTCACGATCCCCAAGAAGCGGCCGACCGTGCCCTCCGGATGGCCGAGGAAGGGGCTGTCATCGCCGTGGACGGCACACGGGTTTCCCTGGAAGTGCACACACTCTGCGTCCACGGGGACAACCCGAAGGCTCTTGACCTGGTCAGAACCATCCGCGAACGCCTGGAGTCCAGCGGCATCTCCGTCACGCCCATGGGACGCGGCGGATCCAGCTGACCCGGTGTTGCCGGCGAGAGGATCGAGCTTATGGCATCCGCCCGCCTTTACGAACGCGCGCAGTTTCGCATCAGCGGGGATCGCTGCCTGCTGGCGGAATACGGAAGCGGCATCTCCGTGGAGATCAACGACAAGGTCCGCCGGATGACGGCGAGCATCCAGCGGCAGCGACTACCCGGCATCGAAGGGGTCGTGCCGTCCTACACCACCCTGTCAGTGCTCTACGACCCCGTGACCCTGGATTTTTCCACATTGACCGGGTGGTTGTGGGAACTGGAGTCCGGCCTGGATCAAACCGATCTGCCCGAACCCAGGGTGGTGGAAATTCCGGTGTGCTACGGCGGTGATTTCGGGCCTGACATCGACTTCGTGGCGACGCACAATCGTCTCCGTGTTCCGGAGGTGATCGAATTCCACTCCGGCGCGACCTATCACATTTATGCCGTCGGTTTTGCGCCGGGCTTCTGTTATCTCGGAGGCCTCGACAGCCGGGTGCACACCCCGAGACTGCCAACGCCCCGCACCCAGGTGCCGGCCGGCTCCGTGGGAATCGCAGAGGCCCAGACCGGCGTCTATCCTCAGCCAAGCCCCGGCGGGTGGCGCCTGATCGGCCGCACGCCGTTGCGGCTGTTCGACCCCGAGCGCCCCGAACCGGTGCTGTACCAGGCAGGAGACAAGATCCGATTCCGGCCCATCTCCATGGATGAATTCGAGGACCTGTCGACTCGGGAGGACGTCTGATGGAAGCCATTCGCATCCATGCTCCCGGCCCCTACACGACGGTCCAGGACCTCGGCCGGCGCCATTACTTCCACCTGGGGGTGCCGGTGTCAGGCTCTCTCGACGATTACGCGCACCGGGTGGCCAATTGGCTGGTGGGCAATCCCGGGCAGTGCGCGGTGCTGGAACTGTCGGTGGCAGGCGGCCGAATGGAGATGCTTTGTCCGGCGGACATCGCCGTGACGGGTGCGATGATGAATCCCCGGCTCAATGGTATTCCTATTCCGACGTGGAGCTCGATTCGGGTCAAGGCCGGCGACATGCTGGAGCTAGGAATGGCCGAGAACGGCTGCCGTGCCTATCTCGCCATCACCGGCGGCATCGATGTGCCCGAAATCATGGGCAGCCGGTCCACCTTCGTCGGCAGCCGGCTGGGAGGAGTCCAAGGCCGGCCGTTGACGACCGGGGACGTGCTGCTCCGGGGAGACGCCCCGCAGCTCGGCCGGACCCGCCGTCTGGCCTGGCGGCCCATTTATCCGGACGAGACCACCCTGCGGGTCGTTCCGGGACCCCACGACGCATTCTTCCGGGAACGGCTGGGCATTCTGTTCGAGTCCGATTTCACGGTTTCCGCCAACTCCAATCGCATGGGATACCGCCTGGAGGGCCCGGAACTGTTACGGGATCCGGATGCACCCCAGAGCATCCTCTCGGTTCCCGTGACGCCGGGCAATATCCAGGTGCCGGCGGACGGTCGTCCCATCATTCTGCTTCGGGAACAGACGGTCGGCGGCTACACGATCGTTGCCACGGTCATTTCGCCCGACCTGTTTCGCATCGCCCAGGCCAAGCCGGGCGACAGCATCCGCTTTCGGCGGGTCGAACTGGAGGAGGCCCATCGGATCGCACGGGATTGGGCCCGCTTTTTGCGGGATGTCGAGGAGGACCTGGCGCGATCTCCGGCCGGATCCGCCGAGGGCGACTGAAATCAAAATCCGACCTTCGAGGGGGTCCGCCTGTCGAAACCAAAAGCCCCCTCGATTTCCGTCAGGTCGTCGAGGGGGCACTGGAGGGAGGTATTGCTGCCGCCGAGAGCAGCAAGACATAACAGGACACGGAACGATCGGACTACCTTCCGCATCCTACCGCCGATGAGAGCCAATCGGCGGTAGAATCATTATGAGACATATACCTTAATTGTCAAGCGAAATGTCCCGTCCCGGTTCTGACCGGCCACATTGATCGGAGGATGCCCACGGGCGGCCCTGGAAACCTGTCTTACCTTTTCCGGTGCCGAGCACCTTACGAAGATGCCGTCAGGCCACCAGGCTCGCGATCAGGGCGGTGTCCACCGACCCTGTCGGCGGCAGATGGTTCGACGCCTGATACTCTCGGACCAGGCGGGCCGATGTCTGCCCGAAAATTCCATCCGCCTTGATGCCGACACCGTGCTCGGAAAGCCCCAGCTGCACGAGTCTCACGTCCAGGCCGCGCTGCATCGGGGATTGCAGCGCCAGGATCCGCGTGCCGGGCTGAGGTCCGTCGTAGCAGCCTGGAGGTGTTGCGGACAACGTGGCGACGGAGATCTCCCTGCCCCGCACGACCAGAGGCAGTTCCAACCCCCAATATCCCTGGTCCATCAGTCGTTGAAAGCTTTCCATCCTGTACACGGTCGCCCTGAGGTCGGCGCGGCGGTGCCCTTCCAGCCACGCCCGCCGGGTTTCGACGTAGGCGCTGATCCACGGTCTCTCTCCGGCCCGGGCGGGTTCTCCGATATTTTGAACCGTTCGGTTCCGCATCGCCTTCCATGAACCGTGGACAAAGCTGTCATAGACGACCGCCACTCCCAGGGCGCTGGTGATGCCCTCCCGGTCGGCGGTCCGGGCGGCGGCGCGCCAGTAAACCTCGTCAAAAAAGGCGTCCTGGGTGTCCCGCATGACCGGATCATCCGCGCTCGCACGAAGCAGGTTGTGAAGCCTTCCCTCTCCGTCCAGGGACAGGTCGCATGATGCAACCCTCGGCAGATACGGCGAAAGTCGGGATCCGAAGCGCGATCCGCTGCAAGAGCAGTAGCGGTGCAGGAGCTTGTAGAGATTTCCAGAGCCCAGGGTGGTCTGGGATCGTCCATAGGTGAGGTGTCCGGTATCCCCGGCAATCAGGGTCACCATGCTGTAGTCGCCGAGCACTTCACCGGTTTCGAAGATATTGACGATGGCCTCGGCCGTCCTTTTCTGGGTCGATGTCAGCATATTTTCACCTTTCCTGAAGGAGGGTAAGAAATCGATAAGGTCAATCTTCGCCCGGATCGCCTTCGAGCCTGACAGACCGGCGCTTCGGGACCGGGAGGCCGATCACTCCTTCTTGTACTCGAGCTCCGAACGCAGTTCGTTCACATCCACGTAATGCATGCCGGCCACTTTTTTCAGCTCGTAGGCGATGAAACCCTTGGTTGACACCACCTTGAATTTCTTGCCTCTGGCTCTCAACATTCTCAGCGGCCGCTCGAAATCGCCGTCTCCGCTCACCAGAACGGCCATGTCGTAATTGTCGATCGTGTTGAACATGTCCAGGACGATTTCGATATCGAGGTTGGCTTTTTTCTTGATCTCTCCGGACACGTCATCAAATATCTCCTTGATTTCCTTGGTTTCAAGGGCATAACCGATATCCATCAGCCGATTGAGGAACGCCTGCTGATAGGCTTCCTGCGGGGCACCGACGCCGACGTAATAGGTGGCATCGACGATCTCTCCGTCCCTGGCCAGGTAATCGAGCAGCTTTTCCGCATCGATCCACCATTTCAATCCGTCTTTCTGCATGAAAAAATAATTCGATCCGTCGACAAACACCGCGATTCTCATACGCGACCCTTCCGGAATGAGTTCAATTTGACACTGAAAGGTACTGGAAGTAATTTATAACCAGTTCCACCGATGTTACGATCGAATTCCTCCCCGGGCGCCTCCCACCGACTCTCTTTCGGTTCTCTTCCGGGGCTCCACTTGAATTCGGGTTCCCGCACCCCGGCCGACACCCTGAACGAAGCCCGATCTGCATATGCAGATAGTTTCGATCTCCAGCCAGCATCCTGGCACCTCAACAACCGTTATGGGGTTTGTCCACCCGACAGAAAGGAGCCTGCCATGACCGTCAAGATCTTCATCAAACGAAAGTTCAAAAAGGGAACCCTCAAGAAGGCGCATCATGCGCTCAACATGTCCCGTTACGGCGCCATGGAGCAAAGAGACTACATCTCATCGGAAACACTGAGCGACATCGAGGATCCCACCCGCATTACGGTCATCTCCATGTGGAGGAATCGGGAAGGATGGGAGGCCTGGAAGAACAGCGACAAGCGCAAAGCCATCGAGGCTGAAATCTCCGAGCTCACGGAAGGCCCCGCCGAATACGAGCATCTTTCCCCCGGCATGCCCTTCGAGGAATAGCCGGCAGGAAGCCTCCCCCATTTCCCCTCCAGCCGCCCCCCTTCAGGGGCGGCTTGCGCGATGCAGGACCTTGACCTTCGGGCAACTGCCGGCTAAACTTTACACCGACAAACCCTCTCAACCTGCGGGAGCGACCATGACCACTTCTCGAACCGTGCTGGCCCTTGCTTTGCTGACTCTGATGATCGCACCGGCCCCTGCCGCCGAAATCTATTTCTGGGTGGATGAACACGGCGTTCGTCATTACAGCAACACCGGCATCCCCGACCATGTCCAGAAGGTGGAAGTCAATCCGGAAGATGTGTCTACCCAGCCTGAAGTCGAGGCCGCGGCGGAAGACGCTCCGGCAGCCGACGACGCCCCATCGCTCGAAGAATTGGAAAAGGAGCAGGCGGCGCGGAAGCAGAAAAGACGCGAGAACGAATACCGGGAGGCCGCGGCCGCCTGGGACCGGAAAATCGATGACGAACGTGAGCAGCTTCAATCCCAGATCGAAGCGATCGAAAACCGGTCCCTGGGGAAGTTCTTTACCCAGGGCATGCGGGAAGCCCAGCTGAAACCCCTCGAAGAAAAGCTGAGCCTGCTCACCCAGAACCCGGAAGCCTATTTCGATCAGCGGGGACCCACCCCGCGGGATTTTGGCCTGACGGAGGCCCCCCTGCCCCGGTAAAGCCATCACGATGCGGCATCGATCAGAAACCCTGTTGAAGGATCCGCCTGACCTCGTTTCCGTCTGCCCGGGAGCCGAAATGCTTCATGATCTGCCCCATGGCCTGCATCTTGTTCTTGTAGACTGAAAAATCGACATTGGCGGCAATCCAGTCGCGAATCTCCGATTCATCGGCCATTTCCGGGAGGTAGCTCTCGATCACCCGAAGATAGGCCGAAGGTTCCTGGACGCCCCGCTTCTCCATGACCTCCCGTTCGGATTTCTGGAGTTTTCTCAGCACCCGAACCACCTCTTCGTCGGAGAGCACCTTCTGTTCCGACCGGGCGAACTCCCCCAGGATGACCCGGATGGCCTCCTTTCGGTCCTCTTGTTTCTCCTTCATGGCGGTTTTCAAATCCGCGTGTATCTTTTCCTGAAGCGACATGACGACCTCCCGGGATCGATTCATCTGACATTCACGTGAAGCGTTCGCAAAGAATTCAAAAAAGCCCGAGTGCGATCGCAGGGAAAGCGGATCTCGAGTTCACAATCGCCATCGCCTTCCCAACCGCAATCGGGATATGCCGCGGAGAGACAACGGCTGCCGCCGGCCGCTCAGGCGCTCGCGGACCTTTTGACCACCTCGACGGCCTCCTCGAAACGCCGGCTGACCGCGCGCGTCATCTCGGCCGCCTCGTTCAACAACGCCGCCGCTTCGGGGAGGCCCGCCGCGGCGATCGTATCCGCCCATTTCCGATAGGAGGCCGCATGGTCCTCATTGTGGCCGATCCAATGGGAGGCAAGGCGGATGAATTTCTCCTCGATGGGAAGCTCCGGGGTGCCGCGGCCACCGGCATCGCTGCTGCCGCCGCTTCCGTGGTGTTCGTGCATAGCTTTTTCCTCTTTGATCTGGTGATGGATCCCCCTTCGATTCCGGGATCGGGGTTCATGTGTAAATCAGGTTGCAAGGCAAAGGAGGGTATTTCCATACCCCAGGAGCGGGCAGGATGTGCTGACCGCCCACCGTAATCCAGCTCAAATCGGGTTTTAAATCACGGAGTTTGCCGTCATCGGGCGGACGGGCCGGATCCGTGGACAGGTAGGTCGCCTGGAAAATACAGATGCCGCTGTCACCCTCCCGGGCCACCAGATAATTCTTTCGGAAGGTCTGCGGAGAGATGCCGCAGCGTGAAGAGACGTCGCCGATCTCCTCGGAGGAAAGCTTCATGAGTACGGCCTTTGAAACGCCGCGCTCTGAAATACGGATGAGGGCGCGGGTTTCGGCGCTGCCCACATAGACCGTCGATATGCAGCCCAGCCGTTTCAGGTACTGCGCCGCGACGATGGCCGCCGTGCGGCGCCCGCCGACCATGACGGGCTGCCCATAGTACTCGAAGAATTTTTTTTGAAGGTCCTCGGCGTACTTGTCCTCCTTTTCGAAGATATCCTTTGAAATGTAGCGCAGATCCTTGGCCATGTCTTCGGCCGCATCGGTAATGGGCCAGTCGATCCGGACATGAAAATGGGAGAGGGTATAGCGATTCCTCGCCTTGCTCGTGGGATCCCTCTGGATCAGCAGCGCGTAGTCAACCGGCAGAAGCCCCTTGAGGAACTGGGAGAACTGGGCGGACTCCAGATATTTCTGGCTTCGCTCGAATCGGCTCGTCAACGGGATGCTCTTGGTATTCAGCAGATTGGCTTTGGTGGTTTTGTTGACGTCGAAAAAGCGAATATACTTCTTGTGAACGGGAGGAATGGTGTCCTCGACGAAAAGCACCAGAAACGTGTTCTGGCGTTCGTATTCCATGTCGGGAATCCGGGCGCGGGGCTTGAGTTCGCGCTTTTCCACAAACGGATATTCCAGGTCGGCCCTTTGGAAGTTGTCATAGGAATCGATCAGGCCGTACTGGAGAATCATTGCGTCGAGCTGATCCCGCAAAAGCTCGTAGAAAGAACGCCTCAGCCGATTTTCATAGCTCAGTGTTTCTCGGACCTTCCAGTATGTCACGGATCGCTTTCTGTCTCAGGCGGTCGGAGTACGGGACCGGCCGTTCGTTATGAATTCGAAGTGGAGAAAAGCGGAAGACAAGACCTTACGCCAGCGGCTATTTAATGAGATAGCTTTTAAAATAGTTAACACCGGACGCCACAAGCGTCAACTGAAATTCCTCCCTGAATTCTGGAGGTTGGCGGTCCGTCGGGTATGAATTTAGCGAAGTCGGCAGGCAGGTCGAAAGGCAAAACCGGACCCTGAAAAGCGGGAGTGACGTCCCACTGGGTCCATTCGAGGATCAGCGTTCAAAGCGATGCCATTCGTCGGGACGCTTGGCATACGGCCAACGGTCGTTGCCGCTAAGCGTCCGACGGGCATTGCCTTAACCGCCTGCGGATGAAGCCGGCTGGCTCCCGTCTCCGCGAGGATTGCAAAATCATCCGCCGCCGCGGGTCAAAGCTTGTACGCCCGGCAGCGCCTTTCCTTCCAGCAGCTGAAGAAAGGCTCCTCCGCCCGTCGAAATAAAAGAAATTTTTCCGCTGACACCGGAGCGATGAACCGCCGCATCCGTGTCGCCGCCTCCGACGATGGTCAAGGCGGAAGAATCGGCCACGGCCCGGGCAATCCCCATGGTGCCGCTGCTGAACGCCTCCTGTTCGAAGACGCCCATGGGGCCGTTCCAGACGATGGTGCCGCAGTCCGCCAATGCCGTCCGATACCGCTCTACCGTTTCGGGCCCGATATCGAGCGCCATGGTCTCATCGGGGATGCCTTCGACCGGGACGACCTTTCCGGAAGCGGATTCCAGGCCGCCGGCTACGACGACGTCAACCGGAAGCAGCAGGGTAACCCCCTTTGAGGCGGCCTCCTTCAGGATCTCGCGGGCGGTTTCGACGAGGTCCGTTTCGACCAGGGAACGGCCTGTCGCAAGCCCTCGGGCTCTGAGAAAGGTGTTCGCCATTGCCCCGCCGATGAGGATGCGGTCCACATTCTGCATGAGATTTTTAAGCGCACCCAGTTTTCCCGACACCTTGGCCCCTCCCACGATGGCAGCGAACGGCCGGGCAGGGTCCTTCATGGCCTTCTCGAAATAGGTCAGCTCCTTTTCCATCAGCAGACCGGCCACGCTTTCCGGAGCAAACCGTGTGATGGCATCGACCGAGGCGTTGGATCGATGGGAAACTGCAAACGCATCGTTGACATAAACATCGCAAAGGTCCGCAAGCGACCGGGCGAACGCCTCGTCGTTCTTCTCCTCTTCCGGATGAAATCGAAGATTTTCGAGCAGAACGATCTCTCCGGCGGACGCTTCCCGGATCATGCGTTCCACCGGTTCCCCCACACACTCCTCCGCCATGAGAACCCGTCGTCCTACGAGCTCCTCCAGCCGGGCGGCTACCGGTTTGAGGCTGAAGGCAGGCACGACCTTACCCTTGGGGCGTCCCAGATGGGAGGCAAGGACAACCTTGGCGCCCTGATCGATCGCGTGGTTGACCGTCGGGAGCACCCCGCGGATTCTTGAATCGTCCGTAACTTTTTGCTGTTCGTCCAGCGGCACGTTGAAATCGACGCGGATCAAGACCACTTTGTCCGACAAGGAAGTGTTCCGGATGGTTTTCATGGTTTTCTCCTCACCCTTTGCCCGATTTCCTGGATGACTCGTCCTTCTTTCGGCTGAGCGCCTTCTTTCTCGACCACCGCTCGAAAAATCCCATGGCGCCGGACGAATAGGCCCGATCCACGACCTCCTCCCGGACGGATATGCCGCCCTCTTCCTTCAAAGCGCTCCGAAGGCAATCGGTCTTGCAAAAGCAGGGCATGCAGGATTCAGGGGAGTGTCGAAGCCCGTCGTCCCCCATGGGGAAGACACAGTCGATTTTTCCGTAGCAGTAAGGCTTGTCGTGGAGATCGTCCATGGTTGGCATCATAACGCGCATGCCGGGGTTCTGCAACTGCCGGGGGCTTCAGGAAAGCCGGCCTTGGGATTCCTCCCGCATACGGGCGATCAGTCCGTGCTCGGCGTAACTGTAGTAGCCGGCTTCCCCGATGATGATGTGCTCGTGGACGGTAATGCCCATGAGGGCGGTCGCCATGACCAGCTGACGCGTGAGGGCGGTGTCCTCTGGAGACGGGGATGGGTCGCCGGACGGGTGGTTGTGGGCGAATATGAGCGCGGCCGCGCGTTGGTCGAGCGCCTCCCGGACGACTTCCCTCGGGTAGACGCTGGCGGCGGTCAGCGTGCCCTCGAAAAGGATCCGAACCGCCAGCACCCGGTTTTTGGCATCGAGGAACAAGGCGGTGAAGCACTCCCTGGGCCGGTCTCTCAGCCGATGCCGCAGGAAGTCGAATAGCTCCGCCGCATTGTGGACGGCGGGCTTTTCCATGATTTTCTTTTCCAGGTATCGGTCGGAAACCGCCTTGATGAGCTTGATGCCGAACAGATTTCGAGCGCCGATTCCCGGCACATCGGCGAGCTCTCCGGCCGTGGCTTCGAAAACCGCCTGAAGCGATCCGAATCGTTCGAGGGCGGCCTTGGCCGCCGCCTTGCAGTCCTTTCGAGGGGTGGCCAGGGTCAGGAGAAGCTCGATCACCTCGTGATCATGGAAACCGGCCAGACCGGCGGTCAAGAACCGCTCTCTCAGACGGGATCGATGCCCTTCCCCCGGATGGTCGCCGCGATCGCCCATGGAATTCTCCTCGCCGGCCGGCCCGGCCTTGGCGCGGCTTCAGTCGAGTTCCGACTTCAGGTCGCGGGTCATCAGCCGGTGAAGCGCATCCGCCGGTGCGGCGTTTTCGTAGAGGATCCGGTAGACTTCTTCGCAGATGGGCATTTCGACGCCCAGCTTGCGGGACAGGTTGTAGACCGATTTGGCTGTCTTGACGCCCTCGGCCACCATCCGCATCTCGCCCAGAATGGCATCCAGCTTGAGCCCTTCGCCGATTTTCTTTCCAACGGTGTGATTGCGGCTCAGGGTGCCCGTGCACGTCAGGATCAGGTCTCCGACACCGGATATTCCGGCGAGGGTTCTCGGATCGGCCCCCATTTTGGCTCCCAGGCGCTGGAGCTCCACCAGCCCCCGGGTGATCAGCGCGGCTCGGGTGTTGAGACCCAGGCCGAGCCCGTCAATCACTCCCGCCGCCAGTGCAATGACGTTTTTGACCGCACCGCCCAATTCGACGCCGACGACGTCGGTATGGGTGTATACCCTGAAATAGGGCGTGGCGAAGGTTTCCTGAACCGATCCGGCGGTGGTCAGGTCCCGGCATGCCACGGTGACGACGGTCGGCGCCTTTCGAGCCACTTCCTTGGCGAAGCTGGGGCCTGACAGTACGGCCAACCGGTCGGCGCCCAGGGAGGGAATCACCTCCGCCAGCACGCCGGACATGGTCAGGTGGGTCTGGTTTTCGATTCCCTTGGACGCCGACACCACGATGGTGTCGGGTCCTATGATCGATGCGAGCCTTCGGCCCACCTCCCGCATCACGTGGGAGGGTACGACGACGAGGACGAGATCCTTTGCTCCCGCCGCCTGGGCGAGATCGTTGGTGGGTCTCAGGTTTTCCGAAAGTTCGACCCCGGGCAGAAACACCGTGTTCTCCCGGCGATCCGTGATCTCCCGGGCAATTTCCGGTTCGAAGACCCACAGGTCCACGGTGAAACCCTTTTCGGCGAGAAGGTTGGCCAGAGCGGTTCCCCAGCTCCCGGCCCCCACGACGCCAATGCGGCTGAACGGGGGTGTGGTGTGATTCATCAACGTAGCCTTTCAGAGGTTCGGTTCAGGGTTCGGTTTCCGGGTTTTCTTCAGCTTCCGGTGCTTCGGGCTCCTCCAGCCTGACGGCGCCCACGACCCGTTCGACCGGTTCCATGCCGATCAGCTTTACCCCCTGGGTGTTTCGGCTGATGACCGAAATATCCGCTATGGGCATCCGAATCAGACGGCCGGTATTGGTGATCAGCATGGTGTCGTCCGTGTCCTCCACCAGGAGGATGGAGACGACCTTGCCGTTGCGTTCACTGGTCTTGATGGTGATGACCCCCTTGCCGCCGCGGCGCTGGACCGGATACTCGTCGATGGACGTCCGTTTGCCGTATCCATGTTCGGTCACCGAGAGAAGGGTCTTCCCGTGGGTCATCACCTCCATCCCCACCACCGAATCCCCTTTGACGAGATGGATGCCCTTGACGCCTCTGGACACCCTTCCGGACGGCCGGATGTCCGACTCCGGGAAGCGGATGGACTGCCCGCCGGCGGTCCCGAGAAAGACGTTCAGGGACCCGTCCGTGATGCGGGCGCAGATGAGCTCGTCCCCGGGAATGAGATTCAGTGCGATGATGCCGCCGGTCCGCGGCCGGCTGTAGGCCATCAGGTCGGTCTTCTTGATCAGGCCTTTGCGGGTGGCCATCAGGATGAAGTTTCCCGGTTCGAACCCCGGAACCGCCAGAACGGTGGTGAGCTTTTCTCCGGCCTCGAAGTCGAGGAGGTTGACGATGGCCTTGCCGCGGCCTACCCGGCCGGCATGGGGGATATCGTAGACTTTGGCCCAGTAGACCTTCCCCTTGTTGGTAAAGAAAAGGAAGGTGTGATGGGTGGAGGCCACGAAAAGGTGCTCGACGAAATCCTCATCCCGCGTCACCATGGCGGTCTTGCCCCTGCCGCCCCGCTGCTGCGCATTGTACTCGGTGATGGGCGTCCGCTTGATGTAGCCCTGACGGGAAATCGTGACCGCCATGTCCTCTTCCACGATCATGTCTTCGAGGGTGATCTCCCGGGATTGCATGACGATCCGGGACCTGCGGGCATCCCCGAACTCCTGCTGGATGGACGTCAACTCGTCCTTGATGATGTCCAGCACCAACCGCTCCGAAGAGAGGATTTCCCGGTACCGCGCGATGTCCTTTAAAACGGCGTCGTACTCCTCGAGAATCTTCTCGCGTTCAAGCCCGGTCAACCGCTGCAGCCGCATGTCCAGGATCGCCTGCGCCTGGATTTCCGAAAGCCCGAAGGTGTCGGTCAACCGATCCTTGGCCTCCGCGGGGGACCGGGACTGCCGGATCATACTCACCACCTCGTCGAGGTTGTCGAGGGCGATCTTGAGGCCTTCCAGGATGTGGGCCCGCTCCTCGGCCTTGCGAAGGTCGTAGCGGGTGCGGCGAATGACGATTTCCTTCCGGTGCAGGACGAAGTAATTGAGGATGCTCTTGAGATCGAGCAGTTCCGGGCGGTTGTTCACCACCGCCAGGAAGATCACTCCGAAGCTGTTTTCGAGCCGTGTGTGCTTGAACAGCTGGTTGATGATCACCTCGGCGAACTGGTCCCGCTTGAGCCCGATGGCGATGCGCATGCCGTCCTTGTCGGACTCGTCCCGGACGAACCGGATTCCCTCGATGACCTTGTTTCGGACCAGCTCGGCGATCTTTTCGATCAGGCGGGCCTTGTTGACCTGGTAGGGCAGCTCGGTGACGACGATGGTCTCGGCGCCGGTCGCCTTTTCCTTTTCCACCTCGACCTTGCCCCGGACCCGGACGATGCCCCGGCCCGTTTCATAAGCTTCCCGGATTCCATCCACACCGTAGATGATCCCCCCGGTCGGAAAATCCGGCCCCGGAATGATCCCGATCAGCTCCTGAACCGTAATGCCGGGGTTGTCGATGAGCGCCTTGATGCCGTCGATGACCTCGACCAGGTTGTGGGGGGGGATGTTCGTGGCCATCCCGACCGCGATGCCGGCGGAGCCGTTGATGAGCAGGCTCGGGATCTTGGCCGGCAGCACCGTCGGCTCTTCGAGGGATTCGTCGTAGTTCGGGATGAAGTCCACGGTTTCCTTGTCGAGATCGGCCAGCATCTCGTGGGCGAGCCGCATCATCCTGACTTCCGTGTACCGCATCGCCGCCGGCGGGTCTCCGTCGATGGATCCGAAATTGCCCTGCCCGTCCACCAGGGGGTATCGCATGCTGAAATTCTGGGCCAGGCGGACGATGGTATCGTAGACGGCGACATCCCCGTGCGGATGGTACTTACCGATGACATCGCCGACGATGCGGGCAGACTTCTTGTAGGGCTTGTTCCAGTCGTTCTTGAGGTCCTGCATGGCGAAGAGCACCCGCCTGTGAACGGGCTTGAGGCCGTCCCGGACATCCGGCAGCGCCCGCCCGATGATCACGCTCATGGCGTAATCCAGGTAGGACTTCTTCATTTCGTTTTCGATACTGATTTCCGGCAGATTTTCGGTTTCCATTTGTTTCGATTCCTGCTGAGGTGCGCGGGTTCAACGCCCGGGGACCGGACGCTGTGTCACGAATCATTCGGACAAGACGGCCGCCTGGCGGATACCGGTTACGGAAATATAGCCGGCTGAACGCGGCTTCTCACGGTGATGGTCTGCTGATGGCACAAGCCAAAAAAAGCCACGATGCCCGGTGTGGCGGATCGGCATCGTGGCTGTCAATGAGACCGCATCGGCTGAATGCAGCTTATCGACTGATGAACGCCCCGAAAATGAGCAAAAGGATAATCTCGTAAATGGCCACGATTTCGTAGGCGCCGCCGGTCAAGGTGTAAACGATGCCGCCGCCGACGATCACGGGAACCCCGCAAAAGATCATGATTCCGAGTTTTCTGGCAATGTCCATTCCGAGCTTACCCTCCCTTCCGTCTGATTGCTTTGATCGGTCCGCCTGAAACACCCGATGGCCCCGCCGTTTCTGGATATCGGCGGACGCACCGGGTGCTTCACAAAATCCGTGAATTCATACCAGAAACCGCCGCTCGAGTAAAGCAAAACCTCCTGGCGGAGCCGGTCAATCTACCGCTCCACGATCATGGCCATTCCCATTCCCCCGCCGATGCACATGCTGATCAGGGCCGAGTTGAATGCACTGCGTTTCATGTGATGCATCGTCGTGACCATCTGCCGGGCGCCGGTGCAGCCAATGGGGTGTCCGATGGAGATGCCGCTGCCCAACGTGTTGGGTTTCTCCGTCGGAATCCCGAGTTCCCGCATGCAGGCGATGGCCTGGGCGGCGAAGGCCTCGTTGAGCTCGATCATGTCGAGGTCCTGAATCGTCATTCCGGTTTGCTTCAGGACCTTGCGAACGGCCGGCACCGGCCCGAGGCCCATGTAGGCCGGATCGACGCCGGCGCTGGCGAAGGCTTTCACCGTCAACACGGGAGCGAGTCCGAGTTCCGCGGCTTTCTCGGCGGTCATCATGAGGACCGCGGCTGCGGCGTCGTTGATTCCCGAAGCATTGCCGGCGGTAACGGAGCCGTCCTTCTTGAACACCGGCTTCAGCTGAGCCATCTTCTCGACAGTCGTGTCCATGGGCCGTTCGTCCGTGTCCACCACGACGTCCCCTTTCCGCCCCTTGACGGTCACCGGAACGATTTCCTCGGCGAAAAGGCCTTCGGTGATGGCCTTCCGCGCCCGGTTATGGCTCATCGCCCCCAGTTCGTCCTGCTCCTGTCGGCTGATTCCGTAAAGCGAGACGATGTTTTCAGCCGTCATGCCCATGTGGTAGCCGTAAAAGATCTCGTAAAGGCCGTCGAACACCATGAGGTCGGCGACCTGACCGAAACCGGTGACCTCCAGACGGTGCCCCCACCTGGCCTTGGGAAGCGCCATGGGGACCATGCTCATGTTCTCCTGCCCGCCGGCCACGACGACCTCGGCCTGGCCGGCCATGATGCTGGCCGCTCCCAGGGCGATGGCCTTGAGGCCGGATCCGCAGACCTTGTTGATGGTGAAAGCCGGCGTCTCCTTGGGATAGCCCGCGCGCACCATCGCCTGACGGGCTGGGTTCTGTCCCTGGCCGGCCATCAGGACATTTCCCATGATCACCTCATCCACGGCAATCGGCCGCGCCCCGGCTTCCCACTGCTGGTAGCCTTGTTCCAGATCGGTCGTTCCCCGCCCCCGCAGCCGGTCCGGTGCGGCACCGGCCACGGAATCGCTGACAACGGGTCGAAGCCCCGATCGCTTGAGGACATCCCGCAGAACACAGGCCCCGAGGTCCACCGCGGACACATTCTGGAATACCCCTCCGAACGAGCCTACGGCTGTTCTGGCTCCGCTGACTATAACGACTTTCGACATATCGCCTCCTCTGTTGCTTCGATCCCGTGGATGAATTACGTTCGCATTTGCAGCGACGGGCGCTGCGGAACAGACAGACTTTTATACATGAGGTTTTCACACCGGTCAAACGATGTGCCTTCTGCTGATCGCCTACCGAACCCACCCTGACATTTCCTTGGTGCTGGCCGCCAACAGGGATGAATTCTACGACCGGCCGACGTTTCCCATGGCGCGATGGCCGGACGCGCCCCATGTCATTGCCGGCAGGGACGGGAGGGAAGGCGGTACATGGCTGGGGGTTACCGAATCCGGACGCGTGGCGGCGCTCACCAACCTGCGGGATCCTTCCCGTCTGTCGGAGGATGCGCGCTCTCGCGGAGAGCTTCCCGCCGACTTCCTGAGAGGCCGGGATTCGGCGATGACCTACCTTCAACGCATCCGGCGAAACCGCGGGCGTTACAACGGATTCAACCTCGTCGTGGGAGACGGCGAATCGCTTCTCTACTACAGCAACCGGCAGGATGCCATCGTACCGGTTGCCCCGGGCATCCACGGTTTGTCGAACCATCTTCTGAATTCGCCGTGGCCCAAGGTCCTGGCCGTGAAGGCAGCGGCGGCCCGACTGCTCAACGCCGGAGGTGCGGAGGATGTCGGAAGGTGGTTTGATATGCTGTCCGACAGTTCGCGCCCTCCGGACCTCAGCTTGCCGGACACAGGAGTCGGTCTCGAGTGGGAACGGATCCTGTCGGCCATATTCATCCGAAGCGACGGATACGGCACCCGCTCCACTTCGCTGGTATTCTTCACTTCGACCGGCGGGATCCGCTTCTTGGAGAAAACCCATCGAATCCAGGGTGTCAGTGACGGGGGGATGGCGGAATTCGTCCTCGAGGGGGATGGCCTCCGGTCGACGCCGCGGTACGCAGCGCCAACGGCCAGGAGGCGACGGTGATCCGGAATCCGCCGCTTCCGGAATCGGCCGCTAACGAAGGGTTCCTTCAACGGAACGTCCGGCGACAGTCCTCAGGACATCCTCCTTGCCGATAACCCCAACGATCCTCCCCCCCTGGACCACCGGCACGGTGTGAAAACCCTTCTCGACCATCAGCGTGGCTACCTCCTCGATCGAAGCCTCCGGCGTCACCGTCACCGGTTTACGGGTCATCGCCGCTTCGACGGTGGTTGCGGCGATCTTCTGCACTTCGGCGTCCAGGCTCTTGGTGGACGACAGCGGGATGAACCCATCCAGCAAGGTGAAAACGGAAGGCAGCCGGATCCGCTTCTGCTGGGCGATGAGGTCGCTTTGGCAAAGAATGCCGACCAGCCGGCCGGTCCCGTCGACCACCGGAACACCGTTGATGTGCCGTTTGAGCAGCATTTCGGCGGCCTCGGCGATGTCGGTGTCCGGGGCGACGGCGACCACTTCCCGGGTCATGATGTCCTTGGCTCTGATCATCGATGCTCCTTTCTGGAAACGCCTGGAAGGCTTCGACACTCACTTGAACGAGCGCACCGATCGCGCCTGTCGATCGATGCGCGGGCTATTCTCGGGATTGGTTCCGCATCATGGAGCGCCACTGTGCCAGGCGGTTCTTGATTCTGGCTTCATAGCCCCTGTCCGTGGGTTCGTAGAATCGCACGCGGTCGAGCCCGTCGGGCAAATGCCGTTGCGCCACGACGCCGCCGTCATAATCATGGGCATAGCGGTAGTCCTTCCCGAATCCCAGCTCCTTCATAAGCCGGGTCGGGGCGTTTCTCAGGTGGACGGGCACGGGAAGGCTTCCGTGCAGTCGGCTCTGTTCGCTGGCGCGTTGAAAAGCCACGTAGACGGCGTTGCTCTTGGGGGCGGTCGCCAGATAGACCGCCGCCTGGGCCAGCGCCAGTTCCCCTTCCGGCGCACCGAGAAATCGGAATGCCTCCACGGCGTTCAGTGCCACGGTGAGCGCATGGGGATCGGCGTTGCCTACATCCTCGGAGGCAAACCGCACCATCCGCCGGCCGATGTAAAGGGGTTCCTCTCCGGCGGCCAGCATTCGGGCCATCCAGTAGAGACTTGCATCCGGATCGCTGTCGCGCAGGCTTTTGTGCAGCGCCGATATCAAATGGTAGTGTTCATCGCCGGACTTGTCGTAGCGCAGCGACTTCTTCTGGATCAGCCGCCCCAAGGTCTCAACCGAAAGGGGTCGTCCCGGCTGAAGGTTCAAGTCTCCGGACGGTTCGGCCAGGTGCGCGGCCAGCCGTTCGAGAAGGTTCAAGGCGGTCCGTGCATCGCCGTCGGCGGCCTCGGCCAGGAATTTCAACCCGTCCGCATCGATTCGCTTTTCCAGATCCCCAAGACCGCTTTTGGAGTCCTTGAGCGCCCTTTCCAGAATGACCTCGATATCCACCGGTCTGAGCGCCTCCAGAGGGATGACGCGGCACCGTGAAAGCAGCGCGGGAATGACTTCGAATGACGGGTTCTCGGTGGTGGCGCCGATCAGGGTGATGAGGCCGCTTTCGACGTGGTGCAGGAAGGCGTCCTGCTGGGCCTTGTTGAACCGATGGATTTCGTCCACGAAGAGGATGGTGCGCCGGCGATGGAACCGGCGCTCCTGCTCGGCCGTCTCGATCACGGCCCGGATATCCTTGACGCCGGAAAGCACTGCCGAGAAGGCGACGAAACGCGAGCGGGTCGTCCCCGCGATGATGCGGGCGATGGTGGTCTTGCCGCATCCGGGAGGGCCCCAGAGGATCATGGAAAACAGCCGATCGGAGCGCACGGCACTCCTCAGCAGGGATCCCTCCCCCACGGCCCGGTCATGCCCGACGACCGCCTCGAGTCGTTCCGGACGCATGCGTTCGGCCAGGGGGGCCTCCCCCTCCATTTCCTTTTTGGCGCTCAGTTCGAAAAGATCCACGCGGGCACGCCGTCCACTAAATGGTAGCGGCAGGTGACGGCCGGGGCGGGTACCTATCCCTTCCGTCTTCCCTTGCCGGAACGTTCCGGAAAAACCAGCTTTCCGGTTCTCTGTCGAAAAATGATTCTTACCGGCGTTTTGTCCAGTCCGGCGGCCTCGCGGATCTGGTTGGTGAGGTATCGACGATAGGAGAAATGGACCGCGTCCGGATAATTGACGAACAGGACGAACGTCGGCGGGCCGGTGCCGGTCTGGGTGCCGTAATAGAACTTCAACCGCCGGCCCTTGTGGAGGGACGGCTCGTTGTTCTGGACGGCCTGTTCGATGATGCGGTTGAGGTGGCCGGTGGTGATCCTGAAGCGATACTGGTCGTAGACCGCATCGACCATGCCGAAGATCTTCCGGACCCGCAGACCGGTTTTGGCCGAAAGCGTCAGGGCGGGTGCATAGCTCAAGAACTTCGCCGCGGAACGAAGCGTTTCATGAAACTGGCGGGCCGCCCTGTCCCCTCCTTCGACCAGGTCCCACTTGTTGAGCAGAAAGATGCAGCCGCAGCCCCGCTCCTCGGCGTAACCGGCCACGCTGATGTCCTGGTCCGTAATTCCCTCGGAAGCGTCCAGGACGATGAGCGCCACTTGGCATCGGTCCAGGCTCTTGAGCGCCTTGATGATCGAAAATTTCTCGATTTTCCGGTGCACCCTGCCCTTCCTTCGGATGCCGGCCGTATCGATCAGGCGGTAGGTTCTTCCGCCTCTTTCGAGAATCGAATCCACGGCATCGCGGGTGGTCCCCGGAACATCGCTGACCAGGTGGCGGTCCTGTCCGAGCAGTCGATTGATGAGCGAGGATTTCCCGACATTGGGTCTTCCGACCACCGCCAGGCGGATTTCATCTTCAGGCGCCGCAGGAGTGGTTTGCGGCAGGCAGGCGACCAGGTCGTCCAGGAGATCGCTGAAGCCATACCGGTGCGCGGCGGATATCGGGTAGAGCGGATCGATTCCCAGGGAATAGAAATCGAACAACGCACTTTCCTGCTCCGGCCCGTCGATCTTATTGACGGCATAGAAGACCGGCTTGCGGGTATCCCTCAGGAGGCGGATCATATCGCGGTCATAGGGAGAAACGCCGCTTTTGCCGTCAAAAAGGACCAGCACGGCATCCGCGTCTTCAACGGCGTGAATCACCTGCTCCTGGATGGCGGCTGCGAATGGATCGTCGACCTGCCCGGCAAATCCGCCCGTGTCCACGAGGGTGAACGCGATGTCGTTCCAGGAAGCGTCCGCATAGTGCCGGTCCCGCGTCACACCCGGCAAGTCGTCCACCAGGGCGTCTCCGCTCCGGGTTACCCGGTTGAAGAATGTCGATTTGCCGACGTTGGGCCGCCCGATGAGCGCTACGATGGGTTTCAATGCGAACCTGCCTTCTCTGAACTCAGGGAATCCGGATCCCGACAGATGCCGGGTGATGGGCAGTGAAGGCTATACTTCAGCGTTCCTTAGCCTGTCAATCGAACGCATCGTAGCGCTCGGGTCCGAGGCCCGTGGACGGATCCCCGGCCCATCACGGGCAGCTTGGTTGACAGATCCAAGGACCGTCCATTACAAGAAGACCGACAGGACACCACCTGCCGTGAACCGGGCGCGGGGAATCTCCTTCGGAGACCGCAGTGCGGCCGCTCCATGGAACCAAGGTTTCGGATTCCGAGGCCTGGCCACGGCGACGCGACCGTCGGCCCGGACGACCCGCCGCCCCCCTAAGCCGATACGGAGGCCACCAGTACGATGCTGATTACCCAGAAACACAAGTATGCGCTCCGAGCCGTCTTCGAGCTTGCCAGGGATGGAAGCGATACGCCGGTCAAACTGAGCGACATCGCCCACGCCCAGGCCATACCCACCCGGTTTCTGGAAGTGATCATGGCCAAGCTGCGCCAGCAGGGCCTCGTGGAATCCAAGCGGGGATTCACCGGAGGCTACCGGCTGGTGCGCCGACCCTCGCAGATTACGGTCGGCGACATTTTCCGGCTGATCGAAGAACCGGAAAATCAGGAGCGCTGCAACGCCTGCGCTACCCAGGACGAGTGCCCGCTGAACGGGACCTGCGCCTTTCTCCCTCTGTGGGATCAATTGCAAAACGCCATCTTCCAGGTATATGATCAAACCACCATCGAGGATCTGCTGAGAGGTGGCGGGAATTGCGGAGCCGCGTGGGCACCGGGCCCCTGCGGATGATACACGGCCCGCCCCTCCGGCGCCGCCCTCCAGGAATTCGAAAGGAAAAGACCATGATCAAATCGATCGTTTCGACGCCCGATGCCCCCGCAGCCGTCGGCCCCTACTCGCAGGCGGTCAAGGCGGGCGGATTCGTTTTCGCCTCGGGTCAGATCCCCCTGGATCCGGGAACCGGAGCATTGGTCGGCGGCGACATCCGGAAAGAAGCTCACCAGGCGTTGAGCAATCTCCGCGCCGTGCTCGAAGCCGCCGGCAGTTCGATGAATCACGTGGTCAAGGCCACGGTATTTCTGACCGACATGGCCGACTTCTCCGACGTGAACGAAGTGTATGCCGGTTTTTTCGATGACGCCCCGCCCGCGAGAGCCTGCATCGCCGTCGCCGCCCTGCCCAAGGGGGCCCGCGTCGAAGTCGAGGCGGTGGCACTGGCGCGGGAGTGACCCTGTGCAATGATCCGCATGGCCATCACCCGCCGGCCCGGTGCGAATTTCGCGGACGGCATCACCACCCGGACCGGGTCCAAGCCGGACATCGCCCTGGCCCAGCGACAGCACGAGATTTATTGCCGAATTTTGAGGGAGGTCGGTATAGAGGTTCTGGATCTGCCCCCCGCTCTCGAATTTCCGGACGGCTGCTTCGTAGAGGACACCGCCGTGATCACCCCGGAGCTCGCCGTCATCAGCCGCCCGGGGGCGCCGAGCCGCCGGGGGGAGACACGGGAGATCCGTTCGATTATCGGTGAAATTCAACCTACCGCCGAGATCAGGTCGCCTGGAACGCTCGATGGAGGCGATGTCCTGATCGCCCACGGAGAGGTATTCATCGGTCTGTCCGGGCGAACCAACACCGAAGGCGCCCGCCAGCTGGCGGAACTGCTCGCGCCCATGGGATACCGCGCGAAGACCATTTCCGTCCCGGAAGGCCTCCATCTGAAATCCAGCGTCACACAGGTCGACGAGAACACCCTCCTTCTGACCGACAGCCTCTCCCGCCACCCCGCCTTCAGGGACTTCAGGCGATGGGTCGCAGCGCCCGGGGAAACCTGTGCCTGCAACTGTCTCTGGATCAACGACCACCTCCTGGTGCCGGAAGGTTTCCCCGAAACCCGGCGGCGGCTGGATCGCCTCGGCAGTCCGGTGATCGCCATCGATTCGAGCGAATTCCGAAAAATGGACGGCGGGCTGACCTGCCTTTCGCTCAGGCTCTGAACTCGTCTGTGCGGCATAGGAACACCGGACTTGCAATTCTTCCAGTTCGTCTTAGGTTAGCGCAAAAAGGTTGTTGTCGTTTTCTCAAAACATCCCATCAGGAGGAGAGCCAGATGAAAGAGAAACGCAATCTGCACCTGAAAGTCCAGGAACTCTGCGATTGTTTCGCTTCCACCGATCCGTTGAAAGAGATGTCCGATCTGCCGGGCGACGAAGACAAGGAGGAAGCGGCTCTCAAGTGGCTCGCTCTGACCGCCCTGCACGGAATCAACCAAAACGCCAAGGAAATTTCCATTTCGCGCAGTTCCGACGGTAAGGTCAGGGTGCTGGCGGAATACCGGATATCGGAACTGCCGTCACCCGGGACCGAAGTCGCCGAGCGCATCTTCTCCGCGGTGAGGGAAATCACCCACATCGAGGGAGAGAAGGGCAAAACCACACTCGCCCTGGGAGTGCGGGACAGCAGTGTCGATCTGCGCGTCAAGATCAAACACTCAGCCGATCATGCCAAGATCAAGATCAAATTCAGCGAGTAGACATTCGACCGGATGCCTCCTCTTCCGGGGCCGCCGGCCGATCCTGCAGGCCTTGATGCTGGTGACGGCAGCTTTTCTTTTGATGGATGCAGCCGATGCGGTGAAGATCGGCCCGCTCCAGGATATCGAAAAACTCGAGCCCGGCCTCGCGGTAACCTACCTGGAGATATTCGTACGCGACGTAAGCGAGCTTCCGGGACCCGAAGCTTTCGAATCCAGGGGACGGGTGGGGCCGCCGATTCCCTACCTGGGTCACCGATTCGAGTCCGAACCCGTTTTCGACAGCGGGTTGCATCGAGGCGTCGCCATGGACATCACCGGCCACATCCGGCTGGATCGACCGGGAACCTACCTGTTTCGAGCGATCTCCAACGACGGCATCCGGATGACCCTGAACGGCATTGCGCTTTTCGAGGACCCGGGTGTTCATGCGGATCGCCTGACACCGGAAGGGGCCTTCGGAGTCGAGCAGGCGGGTTGGTACCCGATCCGTCTCCGCTACTTCCAAAGAAAGGGGACAGCCGCACTGGACCTTCAGTGGAAACCGCCGGGAGAACCGGAATTCTCCACCGTGCCGCCCGAGGCCCTGGCGCACGCGCCGGATTCCTAGCGAGCCCGACCCTGAGCTGAAACCGGTTGAATTTCGGATTCATTATGACATGGCCGCCGAGCGCAACTGCCTTTCCGTGCTAATCCATCCACCTATCGGGACGAAAAGCCGTGCCTTCAATCGACGATCTTCCAACGATGGAACGATACGATCTGATCTTCAGGGGTGAAATCCGGGAGGACGCCACTCTGGAGGAAGTGAAACACAAGCTCGCCGAACTGTATTCGGTCGACCTTCGGAAAATCGAAGGGCTGTTTACCGGAAAACCGGTCTATATCCGAAAGTCGATGGATCTGGTATCGGCCCTCGAGGACAAGGAGGAATTCGAAGCCACGGGGGCCGTGCTGAGAATCGAGCCGGCCGAGAAACCCGAATTCCTCCCCCCCTACCCGCGGCCGACCACGACGCCGACCGGCCCCCTGTTCGGGAAAAAGCTCAGGCCTGTCGGCAAACGGCCATCGGAAACCCAGACGGGCGACCGGCCTTCGATCCCATCCGCCCTTCACCTCTCCTTTTACTCACCCGGATTCTATCGGCGCGCGGCCGGACGATGGAAGCGGGAAGCCGTCGTCTATCTTCTCCTGCTTTCGGTCTTTTACAGCATCTCCGCGGTGTACCGCTTTACCTCGGATGTGAGGCAAATCGTCAACGCGTCGCTCCCGGTGGTCTCAGGGCAGATTCCGGACATCCGCATTGAAAAGGGCAAGGTCCGGATCGATGCCGACCAGCCGTATTTCATCAAGGCGGCCGACGGGGACAGCGTGGTGGCCATTCTCGACACCACGGGCCGGCACCAGAGTCTGAACGACACCACGGCCGTACTGCTGCTGACCGAAAACCGGCTGTTGGTGCGGCGAAGTGCCGACCAGACCCGGGAATTCGACCTTTCCGGAATGGACGGCTTCCACCTCAACCGCGAAAGGGCGACGTCCTGGATGAGGTCGTTGATGTCGTGGATGCCGGTCGTGGTGTTTCCCTTTGCGGTTCTGGCGGCTCTCGCCTACCGCCTGCTGCAGGCCCTGCTGTTCGCCGGGCTCGGATTCGCCGTCGCAATCGGCCTGAAACACCCTGTCACCTTCCAGGCGGCTTTCACCGTGGCGGCCCTTGCACTCACGCCCATGATCCTTCTGGATACGGTTTTCAACATGATCGGGGCCTATCCGCCTTTCTGGGGGATGATCGGCCTGATGATCTCTGGCGGATACATGGCCTTCGGCATACGATCGGTGGTCATGAAGGCGGAGGCTTAGTGGTTTTGAGGCTCCACGGTTTTCAACACGTCCCATTCGAAGGCCTGGGCAGCATTGCTTCCTGGGCCCGGGAGAAGGGATTCACCCTGACGACCACCCGGTTTTTCGCGGCCGACCCGATGCCGGATCCGGAGGCCGTAGACTGGCTCGTGGTCATGGGCGGCCCCATGGGGGTCTCGGATACGCGGACCTATCCCTGGCTGCTACCGGAAACAGCCTTTATCCGGACGGCCATCGATCTCGGCAAGACCGTCATCGGCATATGTCTTGGCGCACAGCTCATCGCCGCATCCCTCGGGGCGAAGGTATACCCCAATTCCCAGCGGGAAATCGGCTGGTTCGAGGTTCGCAAAACCGTCGAAAGTAGCCGCCGGCCCGTGGCCCAGGCTTTCCCGGACCGGCTGGAGGCCTTCCACTGGCACGGGGACACCTTCGACCTGCCGGCGGGTTCGATCCATCTCGCTGAAAGCGATGCCTGCCGGCACCAGGGATTCGTTTACGGCAGGCAAGTGCTGGGATTGCAGTTCCACCTCGAAACCACGCCCGACAGCCTCGAACAGCTGATGACCCACTGCGCCTCGGAGCTGACTTCCGGTCCCTTCATCCAGAGCCCCGAGCGGATGCGGGTCCCGGAGAGCCGTTTCAAGGCGATCAACCGGACCATGACCCGCCTGCTCGACGCCCTGTATGAGTCCTATCAGCCTGTGGATAAACAAGCATCGGGTCGAAAGACAAGACACGGCCCGGAGCGAAAAGCGCAGCAACCACAGGGGGTGTGAGAATTTTCGCGAGGGCCGCAACGCCGCATTTCGGCCTGAGGCGCCATTTTTCCACAGGCTGCTAGCGGCGGGCAGAATGGGAGCTGTCGAACAGGGAGCCGAACCAATGCCGATCGCGACGCATCATGCTATCGATCCCGAACTTTGCGGAATGCCGAACGCAATGGAAGACGGGTTCTGCCGGGTGGAAATGACGCCGTCGGACCGAATGAAGGCCGACGCCAGCGGTCTGGTGCACGGGGGCTTTGTCTTTGGGATGGCCGACTACGCGGCGATGCTCGCGGTCAACCACCCCAATGTCGTGCTGGCCAAAACCGAGTGCCGGTTTCTCAAGCCCGTGCGAACCGGAGAGCGCCTCGTCGCCGAAGCGCGGGTGGTGAAAAGCGATGGAAAATGGCGAATGGTGGACGTTCGGGTTTCCCGGGAAGGCGATGCGGTATTTGAAGGCGCTTTCTCCTGCGCCGTCCTGAATCGTCACGTGCTCGACGCCGGCTGAAGCGGATTCCGCTCCTGCCCGGTGGATCGCGCCCCCCGTTCCAGCCGGACGAGCCTCCGCCGGTTCGAGGGCACCTTGAATGGCCCAATGGAAAGAAGATCCTGATGAAAATCTACACCGGAACCGGAGATCGAGGAAAAACGAGTCTTTTCAGCGGAGAACGGATCACCAAGGCCGATGGGCGCATCGACACCTACGGGGACATCGACGAACTCAACTCGATCCTGGGGGCCCTGGCGGCGTCGTGGCCGGCCGACTCGGAAACCTCGCCCGCACTCGTATTCGCCATCCAGTCCCACCTCCTTCACGTCGGCGCCTGGCTGGCCACCACATCCGAGTCTCCCCGGGCCGAGGCACTTACGCCGGTGGATTCCACCATGTGGGCGTATCTGGAGGACACCATCGACCGCATGGACGCAGACCTGCCGCCCCTCTCCGGCTTCATTCTGCCGGGCGGTCATCCCTCCGCCGCGTGGGCCCATGTGGCGAGAACGGTCTGCCGGCGCGCCGAGAGAAGCGTGGTCCGTTTCGCCCAAAGCCAGCCTCCTTCGGAGATGCTCACCGCGATCATCACCTACCTGAATCGCCTGTCCGATCTCCTGTTCGTTCTGGCGCGGTACCTCAACCACCAGACCGGCCAACCGGATCGGCGGTGGAACGGATAAGAAGATCGCCCATGCGACCGGCGCCGGCACCCCCCTACCCAAGTCGACTGATCGGACGGCACTGGCTGTCACCGGAGACGTTCGAGCTGCGGTTGGAGCGTCCGGATGGATTTTCATTCAGGGCGGGCCAGCGCGTCCAAATCGTCGACGAAGCAGCCGAAAGGGATTACTCTCTGGTCTGCGGCCCCCGATCCGCCGAGCTTGCCGTTTGCATCCGGAGGATCCCGGGCGGCCTGCTCTCCTCACGCCTCGCAGAAATGCCGATTGGAAACCGCCTTCGGATCGCGGGCCCCTACGGTTATTTCTGCTACGAACCGGCCGACGACCCTGTGATTTTCGTGGCGACCGGAACAGGAATCGCACCGTTCCGATCCATGGCGGCCGACAGCGTGACCGGCTTCACGCTGCTTCACGGCGTTCGCGATCCCGAGGAGTGCTACTATGCATCCGAGCTTCGGAAGACGGCCTACCGGTACATCCCCTGCATATCCGGCGGAAGCGCTGCCGGGCAAGGCGGATTCGCCGGGAGGGTGACCGATTACAGTCGGCTTCACCTTTCGTCCGGCCGTTACGAGTTCTACCTCTCCGGCCGGAGGGAAATGATCCGGGACATGACCGCCCTCATCGACGAACGATTCCCCGATTCCAGGGTATACACGGAGATCTTCTTCTAGAAAATCCGCGAATAAACGCCGCCCAACCGCCTGTGGATCTACCGGCATCGCGTCGAACGGCACCTGTGCCGGCGAAGCCCGATGGCGAAGCCGGAAGGTGTGGTCCGATGCGAAAAGCGCAGCCACCACAGGGGTTGCGAGCAGTTTCGATAGAGCCGCAACGGCGCATTTCGTCCTGAGGGGCCAGGATCCACAGACTGATAGGCCGCAAGGCGGGCGGCATCGACGGAACGTGTTATCCTTACTTGACAAGACCGCCGGGGAGCCCCTATGAGTCAACCCGTCGATTGACGATGTTTTGAACCCTTCCTACTCCGCCGGATGGAGGTCTTTCCATGCGCATGAGAAATGTGATTCTGCCCGGGGACCAGATCCCCCGCCAATGGTACAACATTCTGGCGGATATCCGCGTGAACCCGCCTCTCAAACCGGACGGGAGCCCCGTCGGGCCGGAGGATCTCGCCCCTGTTTTTCCGATGAACCTCATCGAGCAGGAAGTCAGCACCGAAAGGTGGATCGACATCCCCGAACCGGTCCTGGACATCCTCGGCATCTGGCGGCCGTCGCCCCTGTTCCGGGCGTTCAGCCTCGAAAAGGCGCTCAACACCCCTGCCCGGATCTACGTCAAGAACGAAGGGGTAAGCCCTCCGGGCAGCCACAAACCCAACACCTCCGTTCCCCAGGCCTATTACAACCGGCAGTTCGGCATCGAACGCATGACCACCGAAACCGGGGCCGGGCAGTGGGGCAGCGCCCTCGCCTTTGCCTGCGCCCAGTTCGGACTGGAGTGCCGGGTCTACATGGTCCGGGTCAGCTTCGACCAGAAGCCCTACCGGAAAGCGATGATGCAGACCTGGGGCGCCCAATGCGTGGCAAGCCCCAGCCTCGAAACCCGCGCGGGGCGGCAGGCCCTGGAATCGGACCCCGATACGCCCGGCAGCCTGGGAATCGCGATCAGCGAGGCCATCGAAATAGCCGTAAGCGATCCCACGGGGAAAACACGCTACTCCCTCGGAAGCGTCCTCAACCACGTCATGCTGCATCAGACCATCATCGGCCTGGAGGCCAAAAAGCAGTTCGAAATGATCGGAGAGTATCCGGACGTGGTCATCGGCTGCGCCGGCGGCGGCAGCAATTTCGCGGGGCTGGCATTTCCCTTCGTCTATGACAAGATTCACGGCAAGGACATTGCCATCTATCCGGTAGAGCCCATGGCCTGCCCCACCTTGACCCGGGCCCCCTTCGTCTACGATTTCGGCGACACCGCCGGCTACACGCCGCTCCTGCCCATGTACAGTCTCGGCCACGACTTCGTCCCGCCGCCGATTCACGCCGGCGGTCTTCGATATCACGGCATGGCGCCCACCGTCAGTCAGCTGGTGGCCGAAGGCATTGCAGAGCCCAAGGCGGTCCACCAGCTGGAAGCTTACGAAGCCGGTCTTCTGTGGGCGCGAACCGAGGGGGTCATTCCGGCGCCGGAAACCACCAACGCGCTGGCTCAGGTCGTCAAGGAAGCCCACCAGGCCCGGGAAGAAGGCAAGGAAAAAGTGATCGTGGCCACTTTCAGCGGCCACGGCCTTCTGGATCTGGGCGCCTATGAGAAATTCCTCTCGGGCGAACTCACGGATATCACCATGAGCGAAACGGAGATCGAGCGATGCCGGAAGGCCGTCAAGGACCACCCGCTGCCCCGCAAGCTGGTCAGCCGGTGACGTCGGACCCGGATCGTCTGGAACGCAGGTGCCCCAAGTTGGGGGGACCGGTGAGCTTCGCTTACTGCCGCTCCTGCGAGGCAGGACGAAACGCCTGCGGAAGGATATTCGACTGTTGGTGGGAGCGCTTCGACGTGGTGGAGCATCTCCGGAATATGCTCCCCGAAGAGGCCTTCCTCCGGCTGGCCGGCCGAAGACCCCAACCCAAGCTGACAAGCCTGATCGAGCTGATCGAACAGGCCCGGGCATCCCGCGACAAAGGGTAGACTCCGACCGCCCGCCTCCCGGGAGTCGATACCGCCGGCGCCCGACATGTGACAGCCTGCCGGTCCTGCATTATAGTCCTTCAGTCCAACTCCAGGCCCTAAAAGCCCGCTGCCGCAGGGGCTCGAGCATTGTGATCATGAGCCAACCCGGTTCCAAAACCTACCATATATCCTGGGTTCAGCAGATAGCCGAGGTAAGCCAGCACGAATGGGATGCACTCGCCCAGCCGCTCGCCGTCCCGTTCCTGGAGTGGGAGTGGCTGCGTCTGATGGAAGCCTCCGGCAGCACCTCGCCGGAAAAGGGATGGCTCCCCATCCACCTTACGGTGCGCCGCGGCAACCGCCTGGCAGCCGCGGCGCCGCTTTACATCAAGGGGCACAGCGCCGGGGAATTCGTTTTCGACCATGCCTGGGCGGATGTGGCCGAGAGGCTGGGAATCGCCTATTATCCCAAGCTCGTCGGCATGAGCCCGTTCACGCCGGCGGAAGGCTATCGTTTCCTGATCGCACCCGGGGAGGATTCCGAACGCCTAACGGCCATTATGGTCCATGCCATCGAACGATTCTGCGTCGCCCAGCGCCTTTCGGGGGTGAGCTTCAATTACATCGATCCGGAATGGCGCCTGCAAATGGAGAAATTCGGTTTCCGCGCCTGGATGCACCAAAGCTTTTCCTGGCGAAACCGCGGCTATCGCAGCTTCGATGATTTTCTGGCCCGTTTCAAGAGCAACCAGCGGCGAAACATCCGGCGCGAGCGCAAGGCAATGGAGCGCCAGGGTTTCGAGCTCGACGTGTTCCAGGGAGATCGGATTCCCCGTGAATTTCTTGACCACATGTACCGGCTCTACGCCAGGACCAACGATCGGTTCGGCATCTGGGGATGCAAATACCTGACGCCGGAATTCTTCGGGAGTCTTTTCCGGGGATATCGTCACCGCCTGCTCTTCGTGGCGGCTTTCAACGGCGAAAGACGTGGTCTGCCGACGGCGATGTCGATGTTTCTGACCAAGGCCGACCGGCTTTACGGAAGATACTGGGGCGCGCTCCGGGAGGCCGACGCACTTCACTTCAATGCCTGCTATTATCAGCCGATCGAATGGGCCATCGGCCACGGCATCCGTCTGTTCGATCCGGGCATCGGCGGCCCCCACAAGGTACGCAGGGGCTTTGAGGCCGTGGCGAACTACAGTCTGCATCGCTTCTTCGATCCCCGTCTCCAGCAGGTCATGGACCGGTATCTCCACGGCATCAATCGCAACGAGCAGGTCGAAATCGAGGAGATCAACGCGGAAATTCCATTTGCAAAACGAGACGATGGGATGCCGCCCTCATAGCGGCAGGCCGCAGAGGTTCCTTCTTCACCATCGGCCCGAGGCCGGGAGGTATCAGGGAGCGCGGCGGATCAAGACGCGGTGGCTGTTTGAACTCCGCTGGCCGGTAGAACCTCCCCGAGGCCGCCAACCGGGGGCGAGGCGTCAGACCGGATTAAAATGACAGGATTCCGGTGTAGCTTTCCGGCGTAATGGCTTTCAGCTCGTCCTTGATCGCATCGGGAAGATTCAGGCTGTCGATGAAGCCGGTGATCGCCTGCCGGTCGATGCGTGAATGGGTTCGGGTGAGCTGCTTGAGCGCTTCATAGGGCTCCGGGTACCCTTCCCGCCGCAGGACGGTCTGAATCCCCTCCGCCACGACCGCCCAGTTCTCATCGAGATCCTTTCGGAGTGCGTCCTCGTTGAGAAGCAGTTTGCCCAGCCCCCGCTCGACGGATTTCAGTGCGATCAGCGTGTGGGCGACTGGAACGCCGACGTTGCGGGTCACGGTGGAGTCGGTCAGATCCCGTTGCAGCCGCGAAATGGGCAGCTTCGCCGAGAGATGCTCGAAAATAGCGTTGGCAATCCCCAGGTTGCCTTCCGCGTTTTCGAAGTCGATGGGATTGACCTTGTGGGGCATGGTGGAAGAGCCGACCTCGCCGGCTTTGATTTTCTGCCGGAAGTAATTCATGGAGATGTAGGTCCACAAATCCCGGGTCAGGTCGATCAGGATGGTGTTCAGCCGCTTCACACCGTCACAAAAGGCCGCCAGATGATCGTAGTGATCGATCTGGGTGGTGGTTCGGGAGCGTGAAAGACCCAATACGTCGTTGACCAGCCGGTCGGCGAACGCAATCCAGTCCACCTCCGGGTAGGCGGCATGATGCGCGTTGAAATTTCCGGTGGCGCCGCCGAACTTAGCGGAAAACGGGACCGACTCCAAGAGCGCCATCTGACCCCGCAGCCGCTCGACGAAGACGAAAATCTCCTTCCCCAGCCGCGTGGGCGACGCCGGCTGACCGTGGGTTCGCGCCAGCATGGGGATGCTTTTCCACTCCTGCGCGCAGGATTCGAGCCGCTCGATAACGGAGAGGAAACAGGGGCGAACGACCGCATGCCAGGCGTCCTTGAGGGACAGTGGAAGTGCGGTGTTGTTCACGTCCTGGGAGGTGAGCCCGAAGTGGATGTACTCCTTCACGCCGGCCAGGCCCAGCGAATCGAACTTTTCCTTGAGGAAGTACTCGACGGCCTTGACATCGTGGTTCGTCACGGCTTCGATGGCCTTGACCCGAGCGGCGTCTTCCGGGCCGAAATCCCGGTAGACGGCCCTGATGCGATCGCGTGCGTCCGCCGGAACGTTCGCAAGGGAAGGCAGCGGCAGTTCGCAAAGCGCGATGAAGTACTCGACTTCCACCCGCACCCGGTAGCGGATGAGCGCTCCCTCGGAGAAGTGGGCGGACAGGGCCTCGACGGCTTTGCGGTAGCGCCCGTCGACGGGTGAAACGGCTGTCAGCGGCGTCAGTTCCATGGTACCCCTTTCCACAGGCTGCCGGGCCGCATTCGGCGGGCGGCCCTTCCGCCATTGGCGTTTTTGGATGAACTGCTATAGTCGAGGCGGCGCGGACGTGTCAACCTCACGCGTCTGCCCGTTCTTGGAGGAAAACAGAACAGGAGGGTCCAGATGGAATCCAGTGCCCGAATGATCCCCGACCGAAACGATATTCCGGTGGAAGACCGGTGGGACCTGACGCCGCTCTTCCGGGACGATGCCGAATGGGAAACGCTTTTCGGCGAGGTCGAATCGCTGCTCGATCGCTATGAGGAACACAAGGGTCGCCTGGGCGAGTCGGCCGAAAGCCTGTGCGCCGCCATCACCTTCGATCTGGAGGTTTCCCGAAAAATCGATCGGCTTTACACCTACGCCCACCTGAAGTCCGATGAGGACCAGGGGAACCAGGCCTTCCTGGCACTTCACGAACGTGCCGTCCGGCTGGCCACCAGGGCGTCGGAAATTTCGAGCTTCATCCGGCCGGAAATCATGGAAATCCCCGAGGAGCGCATCCGGAGCTTCATGGATCGGGAGTGCCTGCTCCCGTATCGGTTCCACCTCGAAAAGATCCTTCGATACCGCGACCACACGCGAACGTCGCCGGAGGAATCGCTGCTGGCCGCAAGCCGGGAGATGGCCCAGACCGCCGGCCAGATTTTCCGCCAGCTCGACAATGTGGATCTTCAGTTCGGAACGACGATGGATGAAAGCGGGGAGGTCGTCGAGCTGAGTCACGGCAATTTCATCACATTTCTCCAGCACCGCGACCGCGAGATTCGGAAAAAAGTGTTTTTCCAGTACTACGATGGCTACCATCGACATCGTCACACGCTGTCGGCCGCATTGGCAGGCGCGGTGAAGGCGGACCTTTTCTATGCACGCGCCAGACGGTTCCCCACCTGCCGGGCAGCGGCGCTCTTTAGCGATCCGATGCCCGAATCGGTGTATGACAACCTGGTTCGGACCGTAAGGGGCGGACTGCCGGTTCTCTTCAGGTACCTGTCGCTTCGAAAAAGGGCGCTGAAGCTGCCCGACCTTCATTTCTACGACACCTACGTTCCCGTGGCAGGCACGACGGATTTCAGGATGCACTACGAGGAGGCGGTGGAGGTGTGCGCAACCGCCCTGGCGCCTCTCGGCGACGCCTATACGCGTCAGGTGAAGGCAGGCCTTCTCGGGGGATGGGTGGACCGCTACGAAAACCGGGGAAAGCGCAGCGGAGCCTATTCTTCGGGCTGCTATGATTCGCCGCCTTACATCCTTCTGAATTACGACCCCGCCAACATCGGCAGTCTCTACACCCTGATCCACGAAGCCGGCCATTCGATGCACTCGCACCTGGCAAAATCCCGGCAGCCCTATGTCTACCATGGGTACACGATCTTCGTGGCCGAGGTCGCATCCACTTTCAATGAAATCCTCCTCAGCCGGCATCTGCTCGACCGGTTTGCCGACGACCCAGGCATGACTGCCTATATTCTCAACCGGGAAATCGACAACATCCGCGCCACCCTCTTTCGGCAGACCATGTTCGCCGAGTTCGAAGCACGAATCCACGACCTCGTCGAAAATTCCAAACCGCTCACCCTGGAACAAATCACCGGAATCTATCGTGCGCTGCTGGGAGACTATTTCGGAGGGGAACTGGTCATCGACGCCCCTCTTTGCCTGGAATGCCTTAGGATTCCGCACTTTTACTCCGCCTTCTACGTCTACAAATATGCCACCGGCATATCCGCGGCCATCGCGCTCGCCCGCCGGGTGATGGACGGCGAACCGGGTGCCACGGATGACTACCTTCGCTTCCTGGGATTGGGCGGCAGCCGTTATCCGCTCGAACAGCTGATGGAGGCCGGTGTGGACATGCGCGATCCAGGACCGGTTCAGGCGGCGATCGACCATTTCGACCGTCGCGTTCATCAACTGGAATCGGCATTGGACGCGCTCGCCGGCTGAGGGTCGGGGAGGACGGAGTTCGAGGGAAGAACCCGGGAGGGATCTGCCGGCCGGAACGCCGGCGCACTTCGGATCGACCCGCTCGGTCGATCAATCCATTCCGGCCAGGTCCGCCAACAGGTGAGCGAGAAAATCATAGACCCTGCCGACCGAAGGCAGATGGAGCGACTCCTCCGGTGAATGCGGATGGCGGATGGTGGGACCGAAGGAGATCATTTTCATGCCGGGCAACTTGGCGCCGATGATCCCGCACTCCAGCCCCGCGTGGATCACCTCGACAACGGGCTCCCTTTCGAAGAGACCGCGGTAGATCCGACGGCAGGTGTCGAGGAGGTCGGAGTCGGCTTCCGGCTGCCACGCCGGATAGCGGTTGACGGTAGTGACCGACGCCCCGGCAAGCGCTGCGACCGCGCGGATGCTCGCACTCAGCTCTTCGAGGCGGGAAGGGGCCGAGCTTCGCTGGCTGGTGGTGACGAGAACCGATTCGCCTTCGGTCCGGATCACGGCGAGGTTGTTCGATGTCTCCACCAGTCCTTCCACGGCGGTGGACATTCGAGAAACACCGTGCGGCAGGGCGTTCAGCATATTCAGCAGCCGGCGTGCCGACTCGGGTTCGATCGGCCGGTCGGCGGCTGCCTCCCCCGCATTCTCCAGCTCGACGATCAACCCGGGCTCGATATCGAGGCTTTCGGATCGAAACATGTCCCGGCAGCGGTGGACAGCGGCCCTGAACGCGTCTTCCGACGCGGCTCCACAGAGCAGGCGCGCCCCGGCGTCCCGCGGGATGGCGTTGTGGGCCGATCCGCCGGTCAGTTCCACGAGCCGCACACCGTCGACCGCCGTAACGGCATCGAGAATCCGTATGAGAAGGCGATTGGCATTCTCCCTGGGTTTGTGGACATCCACCCCCGAATGCCCGCCGCGAAGCCCACCGATGCGAAGGTTCCAGGGGCGCGACGATGCCGGCAGAGCCGTTCGCTGAACATCATACCGGATCCGGAATTCCTCGCCGCCCGCACATCCGATGGTGAAAACCCCTTCGTCCTCCGAGTCGAGGTTCAGGAGAACGCGCCCCCTGACAATGGCCGGATCCAGCCGGTCCGCACCGGTCAGCCCGCTTTCCTCGTCCACGGTGAACAGCAGATCGAGCGGCCCGTGATGAATGGAAGGATCTTCACTCACGGCCATTGCCAACGCAAGGGCGATGCCGTTGTCGGCCCCGAGGGTCGTCCCTTCCGCCGTCAGCCATTCGTCGCTTGGCGAAAGGCGGATGGGATCCCGGTTGAAGTCATGGACGGCGTCGGGAGTTTTTTCACAAACCATATCCATGTGCCCTTGAAGCACGACGACGGGGGCATGTTCACACCCCTGCGAAGGCGGAACGCGTACCACCAGATTTCCGGCTCCATCCGCCTGATGCGCAAAATTCAGGCCGTCGGCCCACTGGATCAGCCATTCCCTGATCCGGTCCTCATTCCTGGAGCATCGCGGGATGCGGCTGACCAGTTCGAACTTGTCGATCACGCGGGTGACATTTGCGCTCATGGATGCGCCTCCTCGTCGATCAAGCGGTGGGGTTTTCAAGTCAGTGGATCGACCCACGCCGGGTCGAAAGGCCGGGTTTTATCCTCGGCAATCTTGTGGTAGTTGAACGTCAGGATCGAGCGTTCGCTTTGACCGGAGCACCTACGGAGCCGACAGACCATGCATTCCCGCCTCCCTGGATTTTCCCGCGCCGTCATATCGCTGGTCATGGTGGCAGCCGCCACGTTCTACTGGGGCGTGCCCGTTCACCTGATGGGCCTCGTCAAGATTCTCGGCCGCAGCCGCGGTTTCAAGGACCGGTGCACCCGAATCATCGTCAATGCCGTCGACCACTGGATTCGAAGCATCCTTCTCATCATGAGGACATGGATTCCGATCCGATGGCGCGTCCGGGGAACCGAGGGGCTGCTCCGCAACGAAAGCTGCATCGTGAGCAGCAATCACCAGACCTGGGCGGACATTCCGGTGCTGCTGCACGTCTTCACCGGGAGAATCCCCTTTTTCAGAATCTTCGTCAAGGAAGAGATCCTCTGGCTCCCCATCATCGGTACCAGTCTACTGGCCCTGGACTATCCCGTCATGAAGCGCTATTCCCGGGACTACCTGAAACAGCACCCGGAAAAAAAGGGACGCGACATGGAGACGACCCGGCGCATGTGCCGGCGTTATCGATCGGTCCCGGTCTCCATTCTGATTTTCGCCGAGGGAACGCGCTTCCGATGGGTCAAGCACGCCCGTCAGAACTCCCCCTACAGGCATCTGCTCAAACCCAGGGCCGGCGGTCTGGCCTACGCCGTCACCGCCATGGAAGGCCGTATACGAAAACTCCTCGATGTGACCATCCTGTATGCCCGGCCAAAGCCCCGGTTCTGGGACTTTTTGTGCGGAAGGATCCCCGAGGTGGAGGTGCAGGTGCGGCCAATCGACATCCCCGAACATCTTCTTTCCGGCGATTACGCGGGCGATGACGCCTACCGGACGGGGCTTCAGAGCTGGCTTCAGGGCATCTGGGCGGAAAAGGACGAATTGATCGACCGCGGTCTCATAGCCCCGGAAATCTCCCCTTCCTGAATTCATCCGCATTCATGACGAGGGCCGCCGGGCATCCGTGCGGCTGCCGCAGTCGAGGCGGCATGCCCGATCGTAGATACGGATCACCTCCTGAATCCGGCTGCGGATCAACGCATCGGGGGTGTTTTCGACAATGCCGGACCGCAATGCCTCGGCCTGGCGCGGAAGGTACTGGTCGACCAGTGGCCAAGGGGGCGGATATCGGCGAAGGTTCCCCAAGAGTCTTGTGAGAGCGGCGTCCACCTCCGGCCGGTTCCAGTAGTAGCGGCACCTGTCCGACAAGGCGTATCGGCGCAGGAACGCCTGCTCCGCGTCGTCTCCCGCATAATACCGCTTCCAGTGCTCGGGGTGATTCACCATCTCCCGGTCGAGTACTTCTCGAATGTTCGATGCGGTGATCCCCTTCCGGATCCGGGCGAGTTCATTTTCCATATCCCCCAGGGCGAAAACCGTCTCCCGGAATGCAAAAGTCATCCAGGGACCGGCCTTCAGGATAGAGTATCCGTCGGCCACCATCCGTCTCAACGCCTCCGGGCGCTGGAAATCGGTCGAATGCGCTTCAAAGACCAGAGCGGGATAGGCTTTCAGAAACCGGGTCAATTCAGCAGCCCGATCCGAGACGTAGTCCACCACGGATAGATTCGAAAACTCCACGCCGGGCTGAACCACGACGGCAATGACCCTTTCCCAGGCGTCCTGGATCCCTTCTTCCGCAAAGGACTCCCGTGTCAATGCAATGGTCGCTTCCAGCTCTTCTGCCGGAGTAATCCGTGGAGCCGAGCCTTCCGCAACCGCGCCGCCCGGAGGAGGCACATCCGATCCGATCACGTAAAGCGGCCTGGGGCCCGGACGAAAGCGCCTCCAGGCCGCTTCGGCCTGTCTTGCGAGACTCGCGCATCGACGGGCGGCAAGGTCCGCCGGAAGCAGTCCGTCAGGCCTTGCAGGATCCCCCAGGCACCGAAAGGAGGCGTCCAGGTGCAGCTTGACCATTCCGGCCCGCACGCCGGCTGCGACCAGGCCCCCGGCCTTGTCCATTGCGTCGTCGGGCCGAAGGTGGCGCCAGGGATAGGCGCCCATGTGATCGGAGCCGATCATCGGCGGACGAACCGGATTCAAGGCGGCGGCCCGGTTTCTGACCAGTCTGACGAAATCCTCCGGCGCCATCCCGGTATATCCTCCGTCCGGATTCACCTGGCTCGCGGTCGCTTCGATCAGGATCGGGGTTTCATGGTCGGCTGCGAACGAGAGCACGGCGTCGACCACCCAGGGATTGGCCGAGCAGACCGACAGGACGCCGTCATAGGGGCCCCCGAGCCGGCGATAGGCTGAAAGATTGCTGAGATTCCCGTATTCCATGCTGCGACTCCCTATCCGCCCATGAACGGCCGGATTACGCCTTTCCTTGACTTATGATCTCGATTCCATTTATTGTTTTTTGATTCATCTTCGTTCACTTGGAAATCGACACAACCGCGGATTCATTCATGGCCTACCGAACCCAACTATCCGCCAAACTGGCCGCCATCATCGTTTACAGCCGGCCACTGCTGGTCTTCAGCGGAATGATCTGCGCCATCGCCGTCATGTGGACGAGAGATCCGCTCGTCTATACGCTCGGTGTCTGCTTTCTTTTCGTTTCGATGACCTTCGATCTCGTGGACGGCTGGTTCGCCGCGCGCTTCCGCCCTCATGCGATTCTGGCCCACCTGGCCGACCGGCTGATGGACAAGCTCGTCTACTCGATCATCTTCCCGGTGATTGCCGCGGGGATGATGTGGCGGCTGGTGGTCCTTTCTCCGGATCCCACACGGCAGCAATTGCTTCATGCCATTTTCGTACTGCTTCTCTGCGTAACCGTCCTGATCCGGGACAACTTCGCAACGTTCATGCGCGGCTTTGCCATCCGGCAGGGCGTGGAACCCGAGCACAGCGAGTACAACCGACTTCGAACCATCGTCGCGGCTCCGGTGAGCGCAATCCTGTACGCCCATGCCTTCCACATTCCGGAAGGACCCGAGTCGTCGATTTACTTCTGGATATCCTGGTTCGGGAACTTCCCGCTTCGGGGTCTTTTCCTGATCGAGATCCTCTTTCTCGTGATCAACCTGGGCTCCATCGCCGGCTACTGCCGGAAATACGGAACCGCCTGCCTGGACGAATTGTGTTTCGGCAACGAAGTGCTGCGGCGAAGCATTCTGTCGATTTTCCCAAATGCGCTGACCGTAATGAATGCCATGATGGGCCTCCTCGCGGTCTTTTTCGCCGGCCAGGGTCGTTTGCGGGAGTCCTACCTCATCCTGATCGGTGCGGCGATCTTCGACAAGCTCGACGGGGCTCTGGCCCGAAAGCTCGGGCTCACCGAACCCTTGCCCGACGCGGAACCCCAGCGAAAGATCAACCTGGGCAATCTGATGGACGACTTTGCCGATGCCATCAGCTTCTGCATCGTCCCCGGCTGGATCTTCCACATCTGCTTCACCGATCTGGCCGGCGGCCGCTTCAACGCCTATCCGATCGGCTGGATCGCGCTGTTTTATGCGGTCATGGGCATACTCAGGCTCGTTTATTTCACCTTGGACAAGCATCCCATCCCCGGGTTCTTCAAGGGCTTTCCGTCTCCGGCGGCGGCAATGCTGGTGCTGGCCCCCCTGGTCATCTTCCACCAGGCGCTGGTCGAGAATGCGGCCAACACTATGATGTGGGGCTATGCGGCAATGGCCACCGTGGTTTTTTCCGGCCTCCTCATGAACTTTTATCCGATCCGCTATCTGCACATGGGCAGGTACATGAGCCGTCACCCATGGTTCACCCGGATCAATCTAATCCTGGTGATCGTGTTTGTCTTCACACCCTACTTCGGGTACTTGTGCCTGGGATACATGGTATTTTACCTTTTATCTCCACTGTTCACCCGGCACATCGACCCTCGGGTAGCCGCGAGAGAGCATCGAGCCAGCGACGCCTGACATACCCCGCGGCAGCAACGCGCCTCTCGGCCCGGGGCACCGTTCCTTCACGGTCCGCTGGCCTGTGAAGTGAATCCGGGCGGCGACGGCGGGTACTGAACGAAGCTTGACAGATTCGCCCGGATCCCACTATAGCCGTTGGCCTGCCGGGGCCGTTTTCACAAACGACCGGATCGATTTCATCCCAGACAGGAGCAACGCAATGACCCCATGCCCATGCGGCAGCGGCGCCGAATATGGCGAATGCTGCGAACCGGTAATCAGCGGTTTGTCCCGGGCAAGCACGCCTGAAGCGCTTATGCGGGCGCGCTATTCGGCCTTCGTCGGATCCGCGGTGGAATTTATCCACGAAACCACTCATCCGTCTCAGCGTGATCAATACGACCGAAAGGCCGTCGCCGCCTGGGCCGATAATTCCGACTGGCTCGGCCTCGACATCGTGAGGACGGAGGGCGGAGGCCCGGAAGACGACCGCGGCATCGTCGAATTCGTCGCCCGCTATACCGAAAAAGGGAAGCAAGTCGACCATCATGAAATCGCCGAATTCATCAGGACGGATGGGACCTGGTATTTTTTCGACGGTCATCCACCCAAACCGACGCAATTCGTGAGACCGGGGCCCAAAGTGGGCCGCAACAATCCCTGCCCTTGCGGCAGCGGAGAGAAATACAAGAAATGCTGTGCCGCCTGACGGCCGGAGTTCGCCAACCGTTTGAAAGGAGGTCCACCATGTTCATCGATCTCGTTCGAAACCGCCGCAGCGTCAGAAGTTTCGAACAGCGCCCGGTGGAACCGGAAAAGGTGAAGATTCTCGTGGAGGCCGCGCTTCGGGCCCCATCATCCCGAAGGTTGAACCCATGGGAATTCGTAGTCGTCACCGACAGGGAGAAGCTGAAGGAGCTGTCCCGGGCGAAACCCCACGGCGCCGGCTTCATGGCCGAGGCCGCTCTGGGCATTGTGGTGCTGGTGGATCCGGAACGCTGTGATGTCTGGATCGAGGATGCCTCGATTGCGATGATTTTCATCCAGATGGCCGCCGAATCGCTCGAGCTTGGAAGCTGTTGGATCCAGATCCGGAAGCGGCAGCATGAAAGCGGCAGCCCGGCCTCCGATCCCGTGAAGAAACTGCTCGACGTACCGGACCGGTTCGAGGTCGAGGCCATGGTCGCCATCGGCTATCCCGTGAAGAAGCCGTCTCCACACGGCGTTGAAAGCCTCCAGCATGAAAAAGTCCATGCCGACAGCTACGGAAAGCCCTTCCCGGTGTCTTGATCGGGTTTGGATGCGGCGATTTCGGACAGGAACTGCCTGATCTCACGCCAGTAGACCTCATAGTGTTCGATGTCGTTATGGTAGGCCCCGTCGACGATCACCATCCGCTTCGGCCCGCCCCATCGATCCGCCAGCCGAAGCGCGCTGTCTCGAGGCACGATCTCGTCGCTGCCGGCAACGAGACTCAGCAGCGGGGTCTGGATGCGTGGCGCAATGGAAGCCGAATCGAACCGGTGCCGCAGCAGCCGCCGGACCGGCAGAAAGGGATAATGGCGGCGGGCGACGGAGACGAGGCTGTCGAAGGGGGTGACGAGAATGACGCCCCTCACCGGCCGTCGACTGGCCACGTGCGCGGCTACGCCGGATCCCAGGCTCCGCCCCATGAGCACCACGGCGCTGGCATCCACGTCGTGATCGGCCAGAATCCTGTCCAAAACGAAAACGGCATCCTCGAAAAGGTGCGATTCCGAGGGTCGTCCCCCGCTGTCCCCGTATCCCCGGTAGTTGACCAGCAAAAGGGCGTGGGGGCCGAAATTGTCGCGCATCCACAGGTTTCCGGAAACCTCCTCGGCGTTTCCGCCGTAATAGACGACGAGGGGATTGGCAGGCGAAATCGGGGCCTCGACAAACCACCCATGCAATTCCACGTCATCCCTGCGGACCCGGACTTCCCATCCGCCGAATGCCTTGCGGTTTTCATGGGGAATGCCCTGCGGGAAAAAAATCAAGGAGCCCTGGAGCCAGTAAAGCAGTGACAATCCGCCCGCGGCGAAGATGATTCCCGAAATGAGGATCCCGCCCATGGATGTTTGCCTCCTCGACATGGCAGCGGCCAGTTCCTGTCAAGACGTCGAGCCGCTCGACCGGCAGTGATGCGAGCGCTCGTCGTTGACATTCCGATCCGCGGGGGGCAGTGTAGTTGAATCGTTGGACTCAGGACCTGTCAACCGACAAAAGGGCACCACGGCCATGGATGATTGGGTGACGCTGGACGAAGGTGAATATTACGTTGAACGGGCGTTGGTTCTTGCCCCCGACGGTTCGGCGACCTCCCTCTGGGAGCCTTATCTGGAAGTGTTTCGCGATCCGACGGGACGGCGGCGGCTGGTCGTCCGCGCTCTCGCCTTCAGTCTGGAACTGGTGGCCATCATGGAGAACAGCGACCAGTTGGACGTGCTCCTGGATCTCGGCGGAGACTTCACCTACCGATTGCCGACGCCCTTCATCTCCGCGGGAAAGATTTTCTCTCCAGGCGTCCGCTCCGCGGTTCAGGTGACGCCTTCCGGGCCGTGGAAGCGTTTGAAAAGGGAGCGGTACGACTCCGAGCTGGCCTCCGTCCGTTGGGTCGCCAACCATTCCGCGGACCGTTAGGAACCCTCTCCATTCTCCCTCCCTTTCCACCGGGCATCAGGAGGATTTACCGCGTCCATCCAGCGATCCATAGGCCCGACAGGCGGCCGCGAACGATTCGAAAAGCCGCCGGGCCGTCTCCTCCTGTTCAACGAGCCATTCGGGATGCCACTGGACGGCCATCAACCACCTCTCCCCTGAGTGCTCCAGAGCTTCAACCACCCCGTCCGGCGCCCGGGCGGTGACACGCAGACCCCGGCCCACCCGGTTCACCGCCTGATGATGGAGGCTGTTGACCCTGATCCGGTCCGCCTTGCAGATAGCTGAGAGCCGGGTTTCCGGATCGATGTCCACCTCATGGCAAAGATACTGCGGTGGAAAATCCGGATACATGTCGTGCTTGAAGGCGCCGGGGGCCTGCGCAGCGATATCCTGCCAGAGCGTTCCACCACAGACCACGTTCAGCATCTGAATTCCACGACAGATGCACAGAATCGGTTTCCGGTCCCGCAAAGCCCACTCCAGAAGACGCCGCTCGACCCGGTCCCGCTCCGAGGTAACCTTCCTCAGCGCCGGGTGGTCCGTCTGACCGTACTCGGAAGGGGCTACATCCGGACCGCCCGCCAGAAGCAGGCCGTCGGCGGCTCCGTAAAGGGAGGCCAAAACCCGGTTCGACGGGGTAACGGGGATCAGCATCGGAGCGCTTGCCGCCGCCTCCAGGGCCCGGACATAGCTGTCCGGAAGTGCGGAAGCCTTTCGTCCCAGCAAGTCCTCGCTTTCGTGCCAGTAGCACGGGATGCCGACAACCGGCGCTTCAGGGTCTCTCGAGATCGTCGTTTTCATCATCATTGCGATTTCCTGAACCAAAAGAGCATTTCCGGATGGACATTAGATACGATCCCGGTCGTTTTCGTCAATAGGCTCGTGACTTTCTCGGCGCCGGCGGTACGGTTGACCTGATCGATCGTGTCTCCTATGATGGTGGTGATTTTTCAGCCGTCACGCACCGAATCCAGATTCAACGTTTGCCGCCGAGGGAGGACGCGATATGCCGACTGCAACGGTTCGATGGGTGAAGGACAGGCAGTTCGTCGGAACCGACGAAGGGGGACACAGCGTGGTCCTGTCCGGGGATGACCGCCAGACAGGCGTTCGTCCCTCCCAAATGCTGCTGGTGGCACTCGCTTCCTGTACCGCGGTGGATGTGGTCGAAATCCTGGAAAAGAAGCGAAAACCGCTGAGCCGCCTCGATATCGTCATTACCGGAGAAAACGATCCGGAGCCTCCATGGGCCTATCGGACCATCCATGTGACCTACCGGCTGGCCGGAAGTAACCTGACCGAAAAGGCTGTTTCCCATGCCATTGCCCTGTCGGAGGAGAAATACTGTTCCGTTGCCGCAACGGTACGGGGCGTGGCTAGGATCACGACCGACTTCGAAATAATACCCGAAAACAGGAGCGCGGACACCCAATGAATGGGGCCCTCGACCCGGCCGGGGGTTCGGCGGATCGTGCGATCCGGTGACGGCGGTTCCAGCCGCTTTTGGGTGATCGGCTTCGGAAAACATCGTCGGCCGCGAGAGGTATGGACACCTCCCGCAAGGTCGTGCTAAAGCGCTCTAATCCTCCAGAACGAAGTTCTTCCCGAATATTCGGCCGTGGAGATCGACCCAGGGCCCAGCCGGCATGAGGAGGTCCGGCGGGCGGAGTCATCCGCTGACGGAAGAGGAAACAGCCGACAGGAAGCGGTGGAATGCAGATTACCGTTTGGGGTTCCAGAGGTTCGATTCCGGTTTCCGGCCGGGAATACCTCGTCTATGGCGGCGACACGACCTGCCTGGAAATCCGTTCCGAAAGCGGGGAGATCATCGTGGTCGATGCCGGAACCGGCATCCGGCGGCTGGGGAACACCCTCATCGACGAAGAGATCTACACCTACCATTTTCTCCTCACCCACGGACACTGGGACCACCTGATGGGCCTGCCTTTCTTCAAGCCGCTTTACCTGGACGATGCCTCGATCCGGGTTCACAGGGGACTTTTCCTCAAAAAGTTTGTCGAAAACATGGTGACCCGAGTCATGACGCCCCCCAACTTCCCCATTCGCTACTCGGAGCTCCGGGCCCAGATTCTCTACGAAGGCGGCAACCAGGAACGCTTTGATATCGGTTCCGTGACCATCGAAACGATTCCGCTCAGCCATCCGAACATGGGCAGCGGCTATCGGTTCACCGAAGACGGCAAATCCTTTGTTTTCCTTACGGACAACGAACTTGGTTATATCCACCCGGGTGGAAGGACCATGGCCGAATACATCGCCTTCTCAGAGGGGGCGGATCTGCTTTTTCACGATGGGGAATACACCCCCGAGGAATATGAGCACCGCGTGCTCTGGGGCCATTCGGCCTACACCGAGACAGTCGAACTGGCCCTTCGCGCCGGAGTCAAGACGCTTGGGCTTTTCCACCTCAACCAGGAACGGTCCGATGAGGAAGTCGACACCATCGTCAACGACTGCCGGCAAATCGTCGATCAGCACGGCAGTTCCATGGAATGCCTGGCCGTCGGCAGCGACATGACCTTCTTTCTTTAAACCGTTTGCCGGCCCCCCTGTCATCATCACGGTCTCTCCCTTGCTGCCGGTTTCCAGGCATCCCCCGGTTCATGCCGGCCCGGCGGCGACTTTCCCGTCGTTCATCCAACCGCTTGAATTTCCCACGGCCGCTATTACCTTCCGTGACGAAATCGCATATGGCAATGGCGTGCTCAGCCATATTTATTTTGGGAATTTACCCACAACCCGGCGTGGCCTGTCGACGAAACCGGAAAGCGAGGCCCGACACGAAAAACGCAGCAATCCGAAGGGCCGCGTCCAGGTTCGCGATGGCTGCAATGCTGAAATTCGGCTTGAGAGGCCATTGATCCACAGGCTGCAAATCCACACACCGGAAAACCCCGGATCTCCCTGGCTCTCATTCACACTGGGGGGTCAAATCAACCGATCAGGAGGGTATCGTCATGGCAAAAAGGGTGGTCATCGATTCCGATGAATGCGTCGGGTGCGAAACCTGCGTGGAAATGTGTTCCGAAGTCTTCGCATTCAATGAGGCTGAAGAGAAGGCGGAAGTGATACTGCCGGAAGGCGGTCCTGAAGACTGCATCGAGGAAGCGATCGATGCCTGCCCGGCCAGCTGCATTCACTGGGAGGAAGATTAGGGTTCCGGTTCATCCGGCCCGATTCCCGTCGCTTCGGCCAGGCCCGTGTTTCTGAAAACGATCGGGGTGCGAGGGGCTCCGGACTGTCCGGAAGCCCCCTCGCCGGCCGCTGTCGCCGATGATCAGTTCAGGTTCTTCTGAATCTCGGCTTGGCTTCGAAGGCCGTCGACGTAGACCTTCATGGCTTCCCTGCGCTTCTGTTCACTCAACATCCGGTCGATGTCATCCTTGGCGTCATCGAATGGAACGGTCTGCTCCGCCTGGCGATCGGTAACCCGGATCAGGTGAAAACCGAAGTCGGATCGCACCACATCGCTGGTTTCTCCAGGCTTCAGGCCAAATGCGGCGTCCTCGAACGGCTTGACCATGCGTCCCCTGGTGAAATACCCCAGATCACCGCCCTGAGGGCTGCTGGGACCCTCGGAGTGCTCTTTGGCCAGTTCGGCGAAATCCGCTCCGTCCTTCAACTGTTTCTGGATTCCCTCGATCTTCTCTCTGGCCTCTGCAGTGCCCTTCTCGTCCGCATCCGGTTGAAGCTGGATGAGGATATGGCTGGCCCGCACCTTCTCGGGCTGGACGAACATGTCCGGATGCTCATCGTAGAATTTCTGCGATTCGCCCTCCTCCGGTTCGAAGTCACTCGAAATCTCACCCTCGATCAGTTTCCTTATGGCCAGGTGGCGCCGGAGCTTGTCCTGAAGTTGGGCTTCCGACATGTTGCCTTGGGCCAATGCGCTCTGGAATTCCGCTTCGCTGGGAAACCGCTCCTTGATGCCCTGGAGTTCGGCGTCGACTTCGGAGGGCTCGACGGCTATTTCCTTCTTCCGGCTTTCCTGAGCCAGTAGCTCCTCATTGATCAGGTTGTCGACAATCTGCTCCTGTAACATTTCGTCCTGCACGGCCGAGGGCATCTGTCCGGAACGGGCCAAGCGCTCCATGACGGCGGCGAACTCCGCATCGAAGGCGGATTTGAGGATTGGCGTTCCGTTGACCACGGCGACGTGGTCGGGTGATTTGGCATCGGTGTCCTGGCCCAGGACGATATCCGCGCCGGTCACAAGCCATAGGACGGCGACAGCCCATAAGAGGCCGTGGGTGAATCGTTTCATTTTTTTGATCTCCCAATGGGTTGGCGATGAATGGTGTGCCACAGAGGGATTGCTCGAGCTTTCGCTCCGTCCCTGAAGGATGGGTGCTTTATGGATAAGCCTGCATCTCTGAGGCGGGAATTTTTAATATCATAACGGCAGTGATCGGGATGATCAAGCCCTAACCCAATCCGGATTCGGCTTGGCGGGAAGGCGTATTTTTTTCAAACGGGTCAAATCTTCCGATCGGCCGGCCTCCGTAACTCACGATCCATGCCAACCACGGACGGAAGCTGAATCGCGGCCGCAACGGCGCCGGCGTCCCTCCCGAATCGGCTTCATCATTCGTCCCACCGGCTGACCCGGCGTCTCTGCCGCTTCAAACGGCTGCGGATTCGTTTGCCGGTGCGGGTCCGATCCACCGCCGCCCTCGAGGGGCGGGTCGGAATGCGTTTCCTGGGAGCCACCGCGGACCGGGCGATCAGGTCCACCAGTCTTGCGAGGGCATCTCTTCGATTGAGCTCCTGGCTACGATGGCGGTCTGCCTGGATTACCACCACACCTTCCCCGGTCATTCGTTTGCCGGCCAACCGCCTCAGGCGCTCCAGGATGGGAGGCGTCAACGCGCGGGAACGTGCGGCGTCGAACCGGAGCTGGACCGCCGTGGCCACCTTGTTGACATTCTGTCCGCCGGGACCCGATGCCCGAACGAACTCAAAGTGGAGTTCCGCTTCATCCAGTTCGATTTCCGACGTGACCGGGATCATTCGGCCCCCCCTCAGCTACAGTTTTGGGAAATTCCGTCGATAACCCGAATAAGGGTCTGCCTTGGCGGCAATGGGCTTTCACAGCGTGCCGCACCGAAACGGCCTGGACCCTTGCACCCTCCAACCCGCGACAATGGAACATTTCATGGGTCAGCCAACCGGCACGGACGAATTTGCCAGGATCTGCAGGCGCATCAGTCTCAACCTGCCGCCAGACTGCCGATGGCGCTGGGACGATCGGTACAACCTCGCGCTCGTGGTCTTCAACCAAGAGGATTTCGACCTCATTTACATGCCGATCCTCCTCGAGTTCGAAAACCGATGGGACTTCAGCACGCTCGCCAACGCTTGTCCCGCCGTCAGGGATATCGCCGCCAAGGGATTCGGCATGATGCCGGGTCAGGAGATATTCGCCACGGGGCACGGCGAAGACAACGGAAGTTATCTCTTTGCCGCCCTCTGGCCGTGGGGAGACGACAACAGCTATTCGCTCCGGGTGGGTCTCGTCAGCCGCCAATTGAGTCTTGAGGACGCCAGGAGCTTGCTTTCCGACTGGCTCGACATCCGGTGAGCCACCGGGAGCCGCCTCTTTCTCCCACCGCCCGCAGCTAAGATAAGCGCAACCAGGACGTCACTGAACGGCCTCCATGACCAGCCGGAATCCCAGCGCGGGCCCGGAAGCCGTCTCTGGATAACTGAAGCGCCTGCTGCAGCGGGCGCTCCACGCATCCAGGTGCCAGGCGCCGCCACGGATTACCCGATCCGCACCGTCTTCGGTGATGACAGGATTGACCGCACCGTGCAGGTGGTAGGCATCCTCCCGAAACCGGTCCCGGCACCATTCCCAGACATTTCCGCTCATGTCACAAAGCCCCAGTCCGTTGGGGTGTTTGAGGGCGACCGGGCGTGTGCTGCCGCCGCTGTTCCCGGCATACCAGCCAACCGGATCGATTTCGTCCGAGCCGGCGTAGCGCTGGACCCCACCCGCGCTGCGGGCGGCATATTCCCACTGGGCTTCGGTCGGCAGATCAAAATGCCGGCCCTCGGGCGCCCTCCGGTTGATCCTGGCAATGAAATCCCGGACATCCGGCCAGGACACCTGCTCCACCGGGCGGTCATGGCCCTTGAATTTGAAGGGAAGGCTGTCCATCAGATGTGCCCACTGCGCCTGGGTAACCGGTGTGATCGCCAGGTAAAACGCGTCGATCCGGACGGCATGGACCGGCTTTTCATCTTCCGCGCCCTCGTCAAAAAGATCCCCCATATCGAAGGAGCCCCCAGGGACGAGGACAAAGGTCATTCCGGTCACCGGCTCGACGTAATGCGGATCGGCGCCCGGGAGCGCGGAAATCCGGTCATTGCAATCGGGGCATTCGTCGTGGCCCGGCGGAATCGGATTTCCGCAATCCGGGCATATCAGGCGAGCTTCGCACTCCGGGCACCGCCGCCAGCCGGGTTCCACGGCGAGACCGCATCTTGGGCAATTTCTCGGGGCAAGCCGTTTTTCACAATAGGGACAGATTTTCCAATTGGCCTGAACGGTCTGTCCGCAGGATGGGCATTTTGAGTCTTCAATCATGTCGATAACCGGCAGCCGGCAATCAGGCGACAGGCGCAACGCTGGATGTCAATCGCGAAAGGATCCCGGCGAGCGAGTGCGTTCTCGAGGGCGGACAAGGTGTCGTAGAAGATATCCCAGCCTGCCCGCTCCTCCCGATATCGGTGAAAGAGCATGCAGAATCGTCCCTGGCTGCACATGATCGCCCGGGGAATCCGCTCGGCCCCGCTCCGCATGAAGGCAAGCGCGTCACCGTCCGCCCTGGCCTGGAAAAAACCTTCCGCCTGAAGCGCAAACCGCAGATAAGCCGTTGTCATCGGTGTCTTTGAGATAAACCCCCCGGTGAAAGGATCGAAGAGCCGCTTGATCGCCGACAGGTTCGGATTCAGGCAGCGGCCGTACCATGAAAAATAAAGCAGCCTGACGGTGTCTCCAACAAGCTGCCCGACACGGGCCGCCTCGATGGCTTCCCGGGCAAAGGCATCCTTGTCATGCCGCATGATCAGTCCGGGCTTGTGGACACAGGCAAGGCGGGGGCCTTCGGCCTGAAAGGCGCCCATGAGATAGGCCTGATCTTCCGCCCGGCCGAAAAAGGACGGAGTGAATGGGCGATGCCGGCGCAGGTGCTCCACCAGGATACCGGTCATACCCCCGGTGACGTGAACGCGCTGAAGGCACCGCTTCCGACCATCCAGTGCCTCGGAATCGTATCGGGCCATCATCTCCGCATCCGTGGAAAGGGCCTGGGGCATGCGGCTGAAAAACACATAGGCGTCGGGGGGAATCGGGCCGCTCGGGTAGGCCACATCGGGGGTGAACAAGGAGTTGCCGATGTCGGACTGGTTGACCAGGGCGCCCGCGATCATTCCCAGCTCGACCGGTCTTCCGTCGGCATCGACGGCACTGGCTCCCCACAGCGGTGTTTTAAAATGCTCGAAGGCCGACAAACCAGTTTCCTCGACCAGGTGCTCCTGGGGGAAGGTCTGATCCAGATCGATCTTGAAGGTTCCCCGGATTCGTGGATCGATCAGAACGGACCAGAATGCCGAAATGGCCTTCAGAAAACTGTAGTGGCGCCCATACTCCCCGTGCGTCCCGAATACCGAAAGAACGCCTTGGGCATTCTCCTTTCCCAGATAGCGCCAGGCAGCCGGTGCCAAAACCGCTTCCACGAGCGCCCGGGTATCGGATTCCGAAAACAGGTAGATGCTCAGATTTTCATAGCCTCCGCGTTTCCGGATTTCGCTGTTCACATATGATTTGGCCAGATCCTGAAGGCCCCGGTGGGTGGTCGAAATCGAGAGGGCCACGTTGAGGCGTCCGTCCCCGGGGCAGTTGCCCCGGCGTTTCTCGAACGCGACCGCCTGATTCAATGCGTCCAACCCGTAGAGGATTTCATTGTTCTCGGGAGGTGTCCCCACCGGAACCGGATGATCGAACCAGATGCGTTGTCCTTCCGCGTCAACGTCCTCCAAGGCTCTCCGGACGGCGGGATCCAGATCGCTTCTTTCCTTCGATGCCGCTTGAGGCACGGTAAGCAGGACATTCGAAGTGAAAAGCAGCTGTCTGGACGGATCGGTGATGGGATTCGGGTTGAATTCGGTAATCGTTACGGTTCGACGGCATCTTAAGGCGTCCCGTCTTTGCGACTCACGGCCACGGATGCCAGCGGCTTCAGGGAAGAAAACCGACCATGTCCGCTCGGCGGTGGCTTCGGATTGCCGCACCGCATCCTGAGCGCCAAGCCATTCCGCCAGATCGATCAATGCCACCTGGATGCCGGCATCGGACTCCAGCGCATCGATTTCGAGGAGTATCCTCCGGATTCCCTCGAGGTAGAAATCCGAGATGCCGGACCAGGCGGGAGATTTGGACATGACCTTCAGAAGGGCGACGGCGCGCTCGCGCGCAGGATGTTTGCCGCCGGATAGCGCCACCAGGAAAGCCGTGTTCAAGGCCCGAGCCAGCGAGGCGTCCCGCTGGTCGGCCGCCTGAAGGTGCTGCGATATATCATACCCGAAAATGCCGTTGTTCTCGAAGAAAAGGCCGACCAGGATGTGACGAAAGGTATCGAGCATGGAGTCCCAATGTCTCCCGGCGGGATCGGTTCCGACGCGGCGGCGACCCAGGCAAATTGCCCCTTCGCAGGGATTGGAGAACATTTTTGACCGGCCCGCCTCAGGCGTCCTCGGTGTTTCAGGCGATGCCTTCCTTTTCGGGCGACACGATGTCTCAATGCGTTGACGATGGTTGTTTGAGGTAACCGTAACCGAAGCAAATGTCAATGAACACCGTCATGCCCCATAACCATTGACAGCCCGGTGTTCCGGATGATCAAATGTGGTTTTTTCAATCTCGTTGGAAAAGGCAAATGGTGAACCGACAACCGGAAAAATGTGCCGTTGAGAGATGGAAACCGGGGGTGCCGAAAACGGCCTTGGTGTTTCTGGCAGGACTGATCTGGGCAGCGGTCGGGTTGATGCTCGATGGGATGGCTTATTCGTGGCTGAAAGAGGAGACGCCTTCCGAGGCGGCCCTTTGTGCGGGAGCCGGGCTGGTGCTCGCTCTGGTGATCCATCACTTCGGATTCCTTCGCATCGTGGATCGAAACCTGCGCCGCATCCAGCCGATGGAAGGGCGCAGATGCCTGTTTTCCTTCATTCCCTGGAAAAGCTATCTCCTGATCCCGATCATGATCGCATTGGGATTTCTACTGCGGCAGTCCGGGCTTCCGCGGCCCGCCCTCGCCGTTCTGTATTCCGGCATCGGCACCGCGCTGCTGCTGTCCGGGATTCGCTACGTGCGCCATCTGATTGCCGCGCTCCGGGCTTGATGAGGATCTCCGGCGACGACCGCCGTGAAACCGTCTGGTCTTGGCATAGCCGCCACCAAGCGAAACGGGGCCGTTCCGTCCGGAACCCGCCCCGTTCACATCCGAATGCTGTTTCGATCGGATGCCGCCCGGGAATCAACCCCACCACTCGGTGTCGTCGACGGTGGTCTTGAAATCCGCCTCGATGAGTTCGGGGACTTCCATGTCGATGGTTTCCTTGAGGTGCTTGACTGACGGTTTCCCGACCAGGACGAGCTTCTTCTGGGGACATTTTTCAATGGCCGTCTTCAAATCTTCTTCGTAGTCCCTGCAATAGAGGCCATAATTGATCGAAGAGAGATTGTCTTCCACCATGAACAGGCTGCAGGCCTTCGCACAGGCTTTGCAACCCACGCACCCCACCTTGCAGACTTCCTTGACCGTCTTGCCGAAATCCTTGTTGGAACACAGAACCGCCAGCATCCGTTCATACTTGAACGGCGTCATGGTGATGATGTTCCTCGGGCATGTCTTGGCGCAGGCGCCGCAGCCCACGCATTTTTCATAGTCGACGGTCGACAGCCCGTCCACGATGTGGATGGCGTCGTAATTGCACGCGGAGACGCAATCCCCCAGGCCAAGGCAACCGTAAGTGCAGCCCTGCACGCCCGCCACCAGGTTCGCGGCGGCGCACGTTCGTTCACCGCGGTACTCGCTTCGCATCAGCTTGTCTTCCGTATGCGCTCCGCAGTGAACGATGGGGCGATACGGCAGCGTTTCGGTCAGCTTGACGCCCATGATGTCGGCCACCGCCGCCGCGCAGCTCTCTCCTCCCACCGGACATTTGTTGACCGGGGCATCGGTCCCGACAATGGCTTCCGCGTAATCGCTGCATCCGACGAAGCCGCAGCCGCCGCAATTGGCTCCCGGCAGGACATCCAGGATAGCGGTGATTCGCGGATCGACTTCCACGTGGAATGCCTTGTTCGCCCATCCGAGCACGTAGGAAAATACAACGGCCATGGCCAGCAGCGCCCCTGCGGACAGGCCAACGGTAACGAGAGTCATAGGGGATTCTCCAACTCGGTTTCGGTTTGCAGGAGTTCGGCCGAGGTTCGGACGGCTGACGCATCGGTCACTGCAACCTTTTGCAGTCGAAGCACCTGAACGTCATCACCCCCGGATTCCGGCACGATCAACTGGGCGTATGCCTTCGGCGGATCGGGCGTAATGGCTTTTCTCAGGCCAGAATCGACCCCGGTGAACCCCATGAAAGCCATGGCCAGGATTCCGGCGACCACCAGCGTGATGGGAGCGCCTTTGAAGGGTTTGGGAATATCACACAGATCCAGGTCTTCACGAATACCGGCCATGATGACGATCGCGATGGTGAAGCCCACCCCGCCGAAGACCGCCAGGGTCAACGACCGGCCCAGGTCCCAGGCCTCGGAAGGATCGTCGACGCCCACGATGTTGCTCATGATCGTGAGGCAGGCGAACAGGATCGCGCAGTTGGTGGTGATCAGTGGCAGGAAGACGCCGAAGGACTTGTAAAGCGGCGGGAAGAACTTCCGGACGTACATCTCGACGAACTGCACCGATGAGGCAATGGCAAAGATATAGACGATGTAGCTCAAAATCGTCAGATCGATTCTTTCCGCCATCTCTGCGGCTACGAAAAAACCCGCGATCCACCTGGAAAGGGGAGCGCCGGGCATCAGGACGAAAGTGGTGATGGTCCAACTCAGAAACGCCGCGATGGCAATGACAAAGGTGACGGCGCACCCCATGCCGAAGGCCATGCCCACTCGCCGGGAAACGCCGATGAAGGGGCAGATGCCGACGAAATAGTGCAGCACGAAGTTGTTGATCAGAGCGGCGCTGATCGCAATGAGGAGGATGTCGATCACGTAGTTCATGGCGGCTTCCTTCAGTTCTCGCCGGCGGTTTTGGCTCGCCTGGCACTATACCAGTTGACGGTGCCGAGCAGGACGCCGAAGGTGAGAAACGCCCCCGGCGGCAGCACCATGATCACCCAATCCGGCCAGACCGCCGGAAGCACCTTGATGCCGAAGAGAGCGCCCGTGCCGAGAATTTCGCGAACCGCGGCAATGGAGGACAACGCCAGTCCGAAGCCGATCGACTGGCCGACGGCGTCGGCGCCGGCGGCAACCACTCCCTGCTTGGAGGCGCAGACCTCGCAGCGGCAGATGATGATGCAGTTGACGATAATCAACGGGATGTAGGGTCCGAGCGTCTTGCTCATCTGATAGAGATATGCGGCCAGGAACCGGTCCGCGATCGTGACGAATGTGGCGATGACCAGGGTGAAGATGACGATCCGCAAGTGGGGCTTGAGTAGATTGCGGATCAGGCTCGTGATGATGTTGGCACAGAACAGCACGAACAGAACGGCTCCGGACATGGTGAGCGCCGCCTGGAGGCCGTTGGTCACCGCCAGGGTGGGGCAAAGCCCAAGAAGCTGCCTGAAAACGGGGTTTTCGGGAAGGATTCCCTGGATGAAGCGCTCCGCCGGGGTGGGTTGATCGGCCATCGTCAATTCCCCCTTGCCTGGTTTGCCAGCGGCTGCCTGAGGTCGGCCACCGCCGTGTTGATGATGTCGGTCACCGCCTTGGATGAAATGGTGGCGCCGGTTACCGCATCGATCTGGTGATCCGCCTTCGCACTGCCCTTCACCGGCTCCAGGGGTGTATCGGTGGATTTCCCGATGAATTGACCCCGCCACTCCGCCGTGACGATCTTGTTCCCGAGGCCGGGGGTTTCCTTCTGATCGAGAACGAAAAGCCCGGTGATGTTCCGAAGGGAGGGGTCAATCCCGATCAGCAGCTCGATCTTGTCCGCGTAGCCCTGCCCGGCGGTTTTCACGACCCACCCCAATGGCTGCCCCTGCCGCGCGGCCTGGTAAACGCTGTATCGGACGATCCTGGCCGGCTTTTCCACGGCGATCGTCATGGGTTCCACGGAGATGTCGGCCGCGCCCTGCGAGGCTTCCGGTCCCAGGACCAGTTCCGGGACCTTCTCCCGGGTTTCGTTGAGCTTGTTGAGTTCGATCCTGGGCCCCAGGGTCATTTGGATCCCGGCCAGCATGCCGCCGAAACAGATGGCGAGCAGCAGAACCAGCCATGCCTGGACGATGTTGTTTTCCTTGAGTGTCGTGCTCATGCCGGATGCCATTTTCCGTTGATGGGGTTCGCGTTGGGTGCGGTGCTATGTCCGCGGTTCATCGGGCGCCCAGGGGGCGCGGGACCGTCCACCGGTTGATCAGCGGCGTGAGGCCGTTCATGATGAGGACCGCGAACATCACGCCTTCCGGGTAGCCGCTGAAGAGCCGCAGCAGCATGATGAAAAACCCGACGCCCACTCCGAATAAAAACTTTCCCCTCGGGGTCAGCGGGCTCGATACGGGATCCGTTGCGATGAAAAACGCACCGAAGAGGAGAGCGCCTCCGAAAATGTGGTGAAGCACCGTCCAGCCGGAAGAGGGATTCGCCAGATTGGCGATGCCGCCGATCACCGCCGCGGCGCCGATCACCCCGACGGGAATTTCCCAGGAGGCGGTCCTCCGTATACACAGAAAAATGCCTCCGATCAGGCAGGCGATGGCGCTGGTTTCTCCCAGCGACCCGTTGGTGACGCCCAGAAAAAGGGCCGTCAACGGCGTCACCTGTCCGGTCTGTTTGTAGACGTCCATCGGAGTGGCCTGGGTGACGGCGTCCACTCCGCTGGCGGCGTCCTGGTAACCCGAGGCCGCCAACGCGCCGGCAAAGGCGATCATGACGAAGGCACGGCCCACCATAGCCGGGTTGAAAAGGTTCATGCCGACGCCCCCGAATATCGCCTTGCCGATCCCGATCGCCACGAACGAAGCGATGACGCCCACGTACCACGGGGCGGGACCGGGCAACGAAAGGGCCAAAATGATCCCCGTCACCAGCGCCGAGCAGTCGGAAAGCGCGAGCGCCCTGCCCCGCATGCGGGTGAAAACGGTCTCGGCCGCCAGGCATCCCAGGATGCAGATGGCCAGCTGCTTGACGGCGTAAAGCCGGAAAACATAGAGCGCCATGGCCATCACGGGAATCAGTCCCAGCACGACGTCGATCATGATGCGCTGGGTCGTCAGGCTCTGGTTGGACAGGTGCGGAGAGGGCGAAACATGGATGACCGGTGTTTTGTCCAGGGTTTGACTGTTTTCCGACATAGATGATCCGTTCGCGATGGGTTGATCGTTGGCGTTCGAAGCGGGCGCCGCGGCTATTTTTTCCGCTGGCGGGCCATTACCTGGACCTTGCCGGTTCGTACCAGCTGGACCAGGGGAATGCTGGCCGGACAGGTAAAAGCGCAGGAGCCGCATTCGAAACAGGCCATGATATGGTACCGTTCGGCCAGGTCGTAGTCCTTGATGCGGCACGCCAGGGCAATCCGCGTGGGCACCAGGTTCATCGGGCACACATCCACACAGCGCCCGCAGCGGATGCAGGCCGTCTCCGCGGCTTTTTGGACATCCGACACGGTCAGGACGGTGATGCCGCTCGTTCCCTTGGTGACGGGCGCCCCCAGATAGTTGAAGGCGAAACCCATCATCGGCCCACCGGAGACCACCCGGGCTGCGTCCTCCGTCATTCCGCCGCAATAATCGATAAGTTCCTGGTAACGGATGCCGATGGGGGCGAGCAGATTTTTCGGAGTCCGGATGCCGGCCCCGGTCACGCTGATCACACGATGGGTCAGGGGCTTGTTGCGGATCACCGCCCGCGCGATGGCGGCGGCGGTACCCACGTTGCTGACGACCACTCCCACGTCCAGGGGCAAACCGCCCAGCGGCACCACCCGTTTCACGGTCGCCATGATGAGCTGTTTTTCGCTGCCCTGGGGGTATTTGGTCTTGAGGACGGCAATACGGATTCCTGTGCCCGCAGCGGCCCGGCCGATGGCTTCCACCGCCTCGGGCTTGTTGTCTTCGATGCCGATGATGACGGTTTCCGCGCCGGCGGCCCTGGCGGCGAGCAGCGCTCCGGCGACAACGGCGCCGGGGGCCTCGATCATGACCCGGAAGTCCGAAGTCAGGTAGGGTTCGCATTCACAGCCGTTGACGATGACCGTATCAACGGGCTTCTTCTCGTTCCGGACGAGTTTGACGTGCGTCGGGAACGCCGCACCGCCCAGCCCGACGATGCCGGCGGCCGAAATCGCATCGGCGATGGCCTTGGATTCATAACGGCCGAGGTCATCGATCGGCCATTCACCGCCGTAGATCTCATCGAAAAGCGCGCGTCCCTCCAACTGGTCGCCTTCCGCCTTGATGGGAAGGACCTGCACGTGCCGACCGTTGGGAAGCGTGGTAACCGTCGTCTTCATGATCTTCCCGGCGATGGGGGCGTGCAATGCCGCGGAAACGAAACCGCCGCCCTTGCAGACCGGATCTCCGAAGGCGACGGTGTCTTTGGTTTTGACGATGGGAATGCTGGGGGCACCCACGTTCTGGAGCAAGGGAAGAAGAACTTCTCCGGGCGTGGGCACAACCTCGATGGGAGCGTTTTCGGAAAACTGTTTACGTTCCGGCGGATGAACGCCGTGTTTGAAGGATGCCTTGCCTGCCGTTGCAACAGCTGTAGCGGCCATCACCTCTCCTTCGGGCCCTTCGGCAGCGAGACCGGAGCCCACTGTGGCTTGAATTGGGCGGTTGAGATCGCGAACCTGCGAACCAAAAAGGAAGTATTATAAGAATTTCCAGGGGCTGTCAAGAACGACCCGCAGGTCCGGAAGCCCCGGGAAATCAGGGGCGGACGGCGCGGGAACCGGCGGGCTTTGCCGGCAGGCATTGAAGGGTGATGGGTTGGGTTGCAAAAATGGCGGAGGACGCCTGCAGCGGTCCCCGCCGGCGGGCTGCGGCGAGGTTCTGGGAGCCCTCAATGCTCCATGTCGAATTCCTGGAAGTCGAACCAGAATCCCGTGCCGCTGAGGTAGTCCAGCTCGGCCTGGACCGCGACGATGTGGCCGTCCTCGATCTTGAGAAACCGTTCGAACATATCGGCCACATCGCCGGTCATCTGTTCGGCCATCCGGCGGTAGAATTCGCTCGTCTCGATTTCCACCTGCAGCGCCTTGCTGAGCATCTGCTTTTCATCGTTGCGGTCTTCCCGATCCAGCTCCTTTTCGATACGCCCTTCGAGCCGTTGGAAGAACTTCGAATCGGGAATGGCCGTCGGAACCTCATCCAGCGTCAACTCTGCGTTCGATCTGAGCTGGCCGAGCCGGTGTTCCAGATATTCGACGTGCCGTTGCTCATCGTCGGCCAGCATACCGAACACCTTTCGGCCTGTCGGATCGACCGCCTTGTCGGCGGCCTCGCGATAGAGATCCCGGATGCGCTGCTCATACCCGATAGCTTCTTCGACGGCCTGCTCGGGGGTCATCGGGGTCGGATTCATGTTGCTCCCTTTCTGAAAGGCCTCCGGACTGTTTCGTTGACGCCATCGACGCTTCCTTTGCCGACGGGTCACCAGTAATAAGGATAGTCATGGTAGGGGTGGCGCCACCAGGGCCGATAGTACGGCCACCAGGGGTCATAATAAGGGTAGTGGAAAGGCGTGCCGCGATAATCCGGCTCGTCCTCCCACAGGTGAACCTCGACAATCTCCAGGACCGGGTAGAGGAACATCTTCTGGCTGACCGGCTCCTTCATCGATCCCGTGACGGTTCCGGCCACGGTCACCTTGCGATCCTGCTGATAGATCTCCGGGTCGAGGAACCCGTTCTTCACGGCAATGAATCGCCCTTGGGAAGCATCCCTCGGGCCCGGCTCATCGCCGGTTTTCAGCGGAGATTGAAGCACCACCAGTTTTGTGGCATCTTTTTCGTTGCGGACCTCGAGGACGTACCCTCCCAGAATGACGGTTCGTCCGATGTAGGCTTCGGGGTTCTGTTGCAGCGCCGCAAAAGGCACCGGAGGATCGGCCGCCTCCCGCACGGTGGAAGACATGACGGAGCAGGAAACGGCCAGCACCGAGGCAACCAGCAGTTGCATGCAGGCAATGACTTTTCTCATGGAAACCTCCCGTTGCGCGCCGCAAACCGGAGTTGTCCGGAATCGCCCCGCCGGTGGGTATTCGGCCTTCACCGGCCGCAATGGGTCCCACTTGGATGACAGCCTGTGGATCAAGGAGAAATCAATGACACCGCTGACCCCCATCGAATCCCGGCTCGTGCATCGCGGCCGTGTTTTCGAGCTTTACAGGGACCGGGCAACAGCCTCGTCCGGAAGTATCGTCGAATTGGATGTCATCCGACACCCGGGAGCCGCCGCCGTGGTCGCCATCGACGAACGAGGCGACCTCCTGCTGCTCCGCCAGTACCGATACGCACTGAATCGCTACATCTGGGAGATCCCCGCAGGGACTCTCGAACCCGGGGAGTCCCCCATCTCCTGCGCCCGGAGGGAACTGGCGGAGGAAGCCGGCGTCTCCGCGGCCCGGTGGTCCACTTTGGGCGCCATTACTCCCCTTCCGGGATATTCGGATGAGATCGTTCACCTTTTTCTGGCACGGGAGTTGACCGGCGTCTCCCAGCGCCTGGATCCGGATGAGTTTCTGGAAATTCACCCGGTCTCCTGGCAAACGGCGATGAATTGGCTCGCCAAGGGAGAAATCGAAGACGCCAAGACCATCGCGGGTCTCTGCAAGGCAGCGTTTTACAACACCACGCCGGGGGATGAGCGATCCATTCTTTCCGCCCCCACGAGCAGCGGCTGAGGCGACTGGAGCAAGATCAGGTGCTGGGATCGGGGCGATCCGGCTGCTCGCGGATATCGACCTTTTCAGGGGCGGGGTTTGCGGCCCACTCGGGAACTGCGGCTCCCTCGGCCATGATATCGTTGATCGCCTCCCGGATGTCTTGGGATCCCTGCTGGTAGACCCGAAGGATGGAGGCATGTTCCGCCTTCACCTGTTTCAGCGAGAAACGGCCTTCCGAAGCTTCGAGGTTTTTTCGGACCAGGTCCTGGATCGCCTGCCAGCTGTCCCGGCGGGTCTGGTTGTTGAGCGGCGTCAAACGCTCGAGCTCCCGCAGCTGTTTACGGTGGAAACGACCTCGAAGCCATCGCCCGATGGACAGGTTCCACAACAGCAGGACGCCCACCGCGGTGGCGGAAACGACGCCGGCAACGATCAAGGGCTCCAGCGGCAAGACGCCGAGGGCCACCAGCCAGCCCACCAGCCCACCGCCTGCGAGAAGACCCAACATAAATCCGGCCAGCGAGCTTTTCAACCAGAACCTGAGGCGCTGTTTTCCGTAACTTACCAGAGCTTCCAGGAGGTGGGTCAGCCGCTCCCCGTGGGTCTCGACAAATGACGCGAGGTTGTCCAGTCGATACCTGGGCGCCTGGAGCACGGCCTGTTTGAGGTCATGACGCTGGTTCTCCAGGTACCGGAGAAACTCGACGTCCTCTCTCAACTCGCCGTGATTGTTTTTTTTGGCCGATGGTGAATAGGTGAGGCGGATCGGGGGGATGTCCTTCCGCCCGGTCATCTGGGACAGATTCCAGCAGAGCGTTCCGTAGACCTGCAACAGGTCGACCAGGGAGGCGCATTCGTCGATACGATTGAGCACGAACAGCATCCGGTCTTCAAATGTCTTGGCGGGCAGGGTGTCCCTCAGGCTCATGTGGGTCTCCCTGACGGTTCCCGCCTTGTGGGGATCGAACAGGACCAGCACCAGGTCCGCCATCTGGGCCAGATCGCCAACGACTTCCTGGTAGTTGTACCCCCGATCCCTTTCCGTGATGCTGTCGAGCATGCCCGGGGTGTCGATGAGCGCCAGGTGCTCGAGAAACGGCGAGTTGACTCTTTTCAGGCGAAAATGAGCGGCGAACCGCTGGCCGTGTTTTTTCAGGGTCTCGAAAGGATATTCAGGGTCGTTGAGCAGGAATTTGCCATCCCGCTCCTCGATGACGGAAACCGCCCCGGAATCGGCGTCAGCGGAGTCGCCGCCAAAGGTGATGACAGTGAATGAATCGTCCGTGGGGGCCTGCCCCGTCTTCTGGATCGTCGTTCCGAGAAAATCGTTGATCAGGGTCGACTTTCCCGAGGAATAGTTGCCGAGCACCAGGACCAGCGGGCGCCACTTGATGTTCGACTCCAGAGGGACTTCACTGTACCCGTACCGCAGAGCCACGGGGGTAAGGTAGGTTTCGACCAGCTCCAGAAGTTCCGCCCGAAGGCTTTCGATATTGTTTTCTCGGGGCATGATCCTCCAATTCGTCGACGCCGGCTGCTTAGTCCGGATGGATTCGAAAGGTCAGCAAACCATAGACGAAGCCCCTGATTTCGTCAACAATTGGTTCCTTTTCCCCCGCTGGAAGAGGGGCACGAAAAGGTGGCGGTTTCGGATCGACCTCAATCCATGCCGGGAGCGTGGGTCTGCGGAGGGATCTTGACGGCGAGACGGTGATATTCCAGAAGCCTTGCCTCCGCCCGACCATACACGGATTCGGGCGGGTAGCCGCCGTCCTTATCCGGCGCGCCCGCCTCGACCCCGGTCAGGATCTCGATTCCTTCCGCCACCGATCCGACCTCGAAGATGTGGAACTTTCCCTCCCTCACCGCCTGCACCACGGACGCTCTGAGCATCAGGTTCTGCACATTCGATTTCGGGATCATGACGCCCTGGTCTCCCGTCAACCCCCGCCGGGCACAGATATCGAAGAAGCCCTCGATTTTTTCATTCACACCGCCGATCGACTGGATCCGACCTTTTTGATCCACCGATCCGGTGACGGCAATCCCCTGACGAATGGGCAAATCCGAAAGGCTCGACAAAATGGCGTAAAGCTCCGTGGAAGAAGCGCTGTCGCCGTCGATCTCACCATAGCTCTGTTCGAAGGCGATACTGATGCACACACTCAAGGGGAATTTCTGGGCGAACGTTCTGCCCAGGTAACCGGTCAGAATCAAAACGCCCTTGTCGTGCGTTCGACCGCTGAGTTCCGATTCCCGTTCGATGCTGACCACTCCGGGTTTGCCCAGGTAGACTTCCGCCGTGATGCGGTTGGGCCGCCCGAATGCCTGGTCGCCCATCTGGTAGACGGCCAAGGCGTTGACCTGTCCCGTCCTTTGGCCGTCCACCTCGAGCAGGACCGTTTCGTCCACCAATGATTCCCGCAGCTTTTCCTCGTAAAGGCTGTAGCGGAAGCGGCGCTCCCGAACCGCCCTGCGAACGTGTTTGCCCGTCACCCGTCGAGCCCTTGCGGCTCGAGCCCAGTAATCCGACTCCTTGAGGTAGCCGGTGATGGCGCCGAACCGCAGGCTCAACTTGTTCTGGTGGGCAACCAGCCGCTCTCCGATCTCCACGATGACGGCCACGGCGTCGGGGCTGAACGGCAGCAGTTTCTCCTCCCGGCAAACCCGGGCGATGAAGCGCGCATAAAGCGCCACCGAACGCGGCGTGTGGTCGACCTCCCAGTCGAAATCCGCCCGGACCTTGAACAGCTTGTCGAACTTCGAGTCAAGGTTCTGAAGCATTTCGAAAACGTCGTAGTTGCCCAGAAGAATGACCTTGACCTGAAGATCGATGGGTTCCGGACGCAGGGATGCGGTACCGAAACCGAGATCCGGGCCCAGGTCTTCGATATACAGGCGTCGGGTCTGAAGCGCCCGTTTGAGCGCTTCCCAGACGTGCGGATTGGAGAGCACCGGTTCGATCTCCATGATCAGAAATCCGCCGTTCGCCCGCAGGAGGGAGCCGCCCTTGACCTGATTGAAGTCCGTCCGCACCTGTCCCATGACGCCCCGCCTCTCGATCTGGCCAAACAGATTCGGGTAGGTCGGGTTGGGCTCGAACACCACCGGCGCGCCATGACGATCTTCCAGGTCCGAAAGCACGTTGACGTTGTACCGGTCGAAGTCGAAGACGGATTCACCGTCTTCGGCGTCCACGTCGGCTCCGGCCCCGTTTCCCCGTGGAACGAAGGCGTTCACGTTCTCGAGAATATCGTCCTGCACCGTCTCGAGATACTTCTGGACGGCCTTGACGCCGCCAAACGCCTTTCGAATGACCTCGATCCGCGCCTTGACCACGTACAGGGCCACTTCACGGGTCAGCTCGTCGATCGCCTCCTGTTCGGCCTCCTGGATCTTCTGAGTTTCCAGATCGGTGTTTTCGATGAGGGATTGGAGCACCCGCATATTCCGGCGGATCTGATTGCGCTCCGGTTCGGGAAGGGCTTCGTAAGCCTCCTGGGTTATCGGCTGTCCGTCCTTGAGGGCAATGGTCTGGTAGCCGACGTTGGTCCGATTCACCGCCAGCCCGAGACCGGCCGCCTCATCTCTCAGCTTCTGAAACAGGTCCTCCTTCTTCCGTTCGAAACCCTCCTGGGCGGCGGAACGCTTTTCATTGAACGCCTTTGTGCGAAACGCCCTCGGGAGTTCCCTTCTCAGGTCGCTCACCAGCTTGTTCAGGGTTCTGCAGAAAGCCGACGCCCGCCCCGGCGGCAGCGAGAACGCCTGAGGTCGATAGGCGTCCTTGAAATTATGGACCAGGATCCAGTCTTCAGGAGGCGGAAGCTCCCTGGCATGACGGTTCACGATGTCCCGAACGATGGTCGTCCTTCCCGTTCCCACCAGGCCGGTGACAAAGAGGTGATAACCGCTGCTGTTCATCCGGAGTCCGAACTCGATGGCTTCGACGGCCCTCTCCTGGCCGATGACCTCGTCGAGGGGTTCAAGCTCGCGGGTGGACTTGAAACGGAATTCCGCAGGATCGCAGATTCGCCTCAGTCGGCTCGCGTCCACTGCGTATCGGCTGAGCATGCTTTTCCCCTTCCCGGTCACCGGAATTTCCTCCACCTATACAGCCGGAGACCGGTGTATTCCGACCTCCCGAATGTGAGTGCCGGTTCACTACTACATTTCATTGATCAGGAGTTCAAGGCTCGAGAGGAGACGCGGGTGGGCATCAGACCCACTCGTCGTCGTCTTCGTCACTGGCAACCGGGGATTTCAGGTAGGTTCTCAAGACGCGGGAAAGCTCGTTCTGAAACTCTTCTATGGATCCGTAGCTGTAGCCGGCGAGAAGGTGGCCGTCTTCATAAACGTCGATGCCGGGTGTGAAAGGCGGGTGCGCCAGAAGGGCGTTGACGATCCTGTTGTAGTCCCGGCAGCGGCTGGCCACCAGCACTCCGGAATCCGGATGGCGCTCCCGGTAATAAACCGGCCAGCCCATAATCCGGGTGCCGGCCTGGGTCCGCATCATTCCGCGGATGACGGTGGGAGGAAGGAAAACGGCGCAAACCCCTTCCGGAATGCGCGCCAGTGCGCGAAGCGCACTGAAAAGCTCCTTCTCCTCCGGGGCGAGAACCTTGAAGGTGACCAGCTCTCCCGGCCGGAGATAGGGCTCGAGCTGGATCAGCAGCTCCTCGAGGACGCACTGCCACCCCGCCACCACGGGATCCTTTCCGGATTCGATGCGCTGCCGTTTCTTCTGCTGGGCGCGTTTGAGTTTTTCGCCGATCAGTTCCATTTTGACCCTGACGTAATGGCTGCCGCGGGCTTTTCAGTCTTTCGGCTCCCTTTCGAACAACTTGGAGCCGGGCCCGATGGCAGCGTAGAAATTTTCGAGGGGATCGGGAGAAGATTTTCACTTCCGCGCCGCCCCTTCGGCTTTTCGATCTACATTAAAAAAGTAATCGTTCGACGGGCCTTGGCAACTTGAATATGGCGCACGGGAGCACCATGTTGGCACATCGATCGATCTCCAGAAGACCATGGGCCTCTCGATACGGTGTCGCACCGATACGGCCGCTGACATGAATGACGGTTGCCGGACTCAAAGCGTCGACATCCGGAGCGAAGCGAATGCCAACCGACAGGAGGAAGCCATGACACTGCGAACCATCAATCCAGCCACGGGCGCCCTGGTCCGCAGCTATCCCGAAATGGAGAAGGGTGAAATCGACCTGGTCCTGAGCCGCGCATCCGAAAGCCGGTTCCGTTGGAGACGGGTCCCCTTCAGCGAACGCGCCGATACTCTGAGGCGGCTCTCCCGGGAGTTGAAAAAGGGCCGTTCGGACTATGCCGAATTGATGGCCGTCGAAATGGGAAAGCCCGTTAAGGACGGGCGCGCCGAAATCGACAAGTGCGCCTGGGTTTGCGACTTCTATGCCGAGGCCGGCGAATCGTTTCTGACCCCCGAGACCGTTTCCGCCGATGCACCTACCAGCCGCATCTGCTATGAGCCGCTCGGCGTGCTCCTGGCCGTAATGCCCTGGAACTACCCCTTCTGGCAGGTATTCCGTTGCGCTGTTCCGGCGCTGATGGCCGGAAACGCCGTGGTCCTCAAGCACGCGGGCAATGTCACCGGTTGTGCGCTGGCCATCGGGGAGCTCTTGACAAAAGCAGGGATGCCCGACGGCCTCTTCGGCGTTTTGAGGGTTCCGGGAAGCCGGATGGACGCGGTCATTGCGCATCCCTCCGTCCGGGCCGTGACCCTTACCGGGAGCACGGAGGCCGGCCGAAAGGTGGCCGCGGCAGCCGGCGGTCACCTCAAAAAAACCGTGCTCGAGCTTGGCGGAAGCGACCCCTACATCATCCTTGAGGATGCCGATCTCGACCATGCGGCGGAAACCTGCGTTTCGAGCCGGCTGCTGAATTCCGGACAGAGCTGCATCGCAGCCAAGCGCTTCATCGTCGTCAAATCGGTCCGAAAGGCTTTTGAAGAACGGGTTCTGGAGCGAATGAAAGCCCGTCGAATGGGTAATCCCCTCATGGAAGACGTGGATATCGGTCCCCAGGCGCGAGAGGACCTCCGGTCGACGCTTCATGGGCAGGCGGCCCGCAGCATCGAAAGAGGGGCGAAGTGCATCCTCGGCGGGAAGATTCCGGACGGACCTGGATATTTCTATCCTCCGACCGTTCTGTCGGACGTGACGCCCGGGATGCCCGTATTCGACGAGGAGACCTTCGGGCCCGTAGCAGCCTTGATTTCAGCAAGGGACGAAAAGGATGCGATAGGCCTGGCCAATGCGACGTCATTCGGCCTGGGGGCGGCCGTGTTCACCGGCGACATCGAGCGCGGCGAACGTATCGCGACCCGCGAACTCGAGACCGGCAACGGATTCGTCAATACCTTTGTCAGATCGGACCCCAGGCTGCCCTTCGGAGGCGTCAAGGATAGCGGCTACGGCCGTGAGCTGGGGCAATTCGGCATCCGGGAGTTCGTCAACATCAAGACGGTGGTCGTCGAGAAACCCTGATCGTCCGGGGGTGATCGTCGAGTGATCTCCCCACGCTGTCGCTGCTCCGGGGATACTCCTGAACGCCGCTCGGTTCCCATTGACCCGTGGCCCTCTTTGGGGTAGCGGTTCTCAGAATCAGCCCGAGGGGCATCTTGGTCAGGCCGGGCTCGGAGCCGGTCCCCGGATTCGATCTCCGTGCCCTCCAATCGTATCGGAGTCATTGCATGTCCAGGCAGAAAAAACAATCGACAGATGTCGTCAAGAGGCAAACACTCGTCACGTCGGTGGTCATCGCCCTCATGGTGGGGTTCTTTCTCGGCGTCGTGTTCGGCGTCTATCAATCCTCCAGCCCCCTCCCCTCCCAGGCGCAGTCCGGTTCCCCATCGTCCGCGGATCGGAACCAGATGCTCGAGGGTCTGATGGAACGCGTGAAGGGCAATCCGGACGACACGGCCGCGTGGATCCAGCTGGGGAATCTCCACTTCGACGCCAGCAGGTTCAACGAGGCCATCGAAGCCTATGAAAAGTCTCTCGAGCTTGAGCCCGGCAACGCCATGGTGCTCACGGATCTGGGTATCATGTACCGCCGCATCGGGAAGCCGAGGGAAGCCGTCGAACGGTTTGACCGGGCGATCGCAGCGGACCCGAAACTGGAAAACCCAAGATACAACAAAGGCGTCGTACTGCTCCACGACCTGAAGGATAGGGAAGGGGCCGTTCAGGCATGGGAAGGGCTTCTGGAAGTCAATCCCCTGGCCATGGCGCCCAATGGGCAGTCCGTGGACGAATTGGTCACCCAGTACCGGCAGTCGTCCGGAAACTGAGGCGGTAGAGCGTGGGGCACGGCCATCTGGTGAAACTGCGCGGCGTCGAAGTGGCGGCGCTTGGCGGGAATGCCGGGATCGACGCTTGCCGATCCCGGGGGTGGCAGGTCGCGCTTCGGCGCGCGGCAGTGACGAGGGTTGAGGCGTATAGCTGAAATCGTTGGTTCCGGGAAACCCTCAGGCCTTGAGGCAGGCGAGGTTTCGGTTGCGGCAGCTCTGGAGCTTCCGGATGTGCTCCTCCTCCTCCTCGATGATGCGATCGAGTTGATCGATCTCATCGCGGTCCGCCATGAAATCCCGCAACACGTTGTAGAATGCAACGGTATCCTTCTCGAAATCGATCATGATCCGGATCAGGTCCGCCACGGCCTCAACCTTTGAGAAATCGACGTCTTCGAGTGAGAAGCTGCGATTTTTAACCACATCGGCCAGCATGGACCTGCCCAGTTCCTCCAGAACAGGGTCTGGCGCCTTGGAGGAGACGTCGCCACGCAGCCGGGTGAACTTCTCCGCATGCCGTGCTTCCTCCTCGGCCATCCACGCCAGCATCTCAGCCAGATCGGGAGCCTCGGTCCTATCGAGCACCTCCCGATAGACAGACTCGCCGTTTCTTTCGATCTGAATCGCAAGGTCCAGTACATCACTCAGGGTAAACATATGCACTCCCGGGCCATAACCCCCGAAGGGCGACGACCGTAAGGCAGGTTCAGTTCGGATTTTTGTTGGCCAGGTTTCCGGATATGCTTAGGTTCAAGATGAATCATGCCGAAATACTGAATATCGTAATAAACCGATAATCCAAAGGCGAAAGCCATGTCAAGACTTGTGCAACCCCCTATCCTGCCGGGAGCCGTCCTGGATCGGGAAACCCTGGCCCGAATCTGCAAGGCTCTGGGCCATCCGGTACGAATTCAGATACTTCAGCATCTGCAAGCGAGCGGGAAAAGCAACTGCAGCGATATCGTCAGCCGGTTCCCGTTGGCGCAATCCACGGTGAGCCAGCACTTGAAATTCCTGCGTGAGGCTGGGGTGATTCACTGTGAAGCTGCGGGGCCCGCCCGATGCTACGATCTCAACAAGGACCTGCTCGCCCGGTTCGGAAGAAGCCTCGGCCGGATGTGGTGCGGCGATGAGTGACCGCTGCCGGCGGCACACAGGCCGTCCCGGATGGCCGGGACGGCATTCGGGCTCTTTACCGTCGCGCCCTTTCACGGGGGGAGCGGGGCGCCGTAGGGTTCTGCAGCTGCTGTTGCCGGCGGCGCTCTTCCTGTGGGCCTGCAACGTATCCGCCGATCATGAGGAGAGTGTCGTCCGGAAAGTGTATGATGGTGATACGGTCCTGGTCTCGGCATCCTCCAGATCCCGGATGGTCAGGCTGGTGGGAATCGACGCCCCGGAGCGCGCCAAATCAGCGGGAGAACCCGCCCAGCCGTTCAGCCGCAAGTCCCGGGATTACCTCTCCCAAAGGATCAAGGGGAAAAAGGTCATGATCCGAGATTGGGGGAGCGATCGTTACGGGCGGCTTCTGGGAGAGGTGATCCTTGAAGGCGAAAACATCAACCTCGAGATGATACGTCTCGGCCTCGCCGAAGTCTATCGCGGCCGGCCGCCGGAAAGATTCGACATATCCGCATACCGTTCCGCGGAAACGAAAGCCAGGGCCACGGGCCGGGGGATCTGGTCGCTGGGGAGCCGCTATCGATCCCCCGTCGATTGGAAGCATGGCCGGAAATGACGTTCGCGGATGAATCTTGCGATGGGGTTACAGGTGGATTCAGGTCAACCGGCCGCTTGAGCGAAAAGCGCTCAGGCTGTTGCAGTCAATCAGGACGGCTCCCTTGACGCGGGTAAAGTCAAGCATGCCGTTGTCGAGAAGGCCATAGACGATCTTCTTGCCGACACCCAAGAAACGTGCCGCTTCGGGCACGGTCATCACGCAGTTCACGGTCTTGAATTCTTCGGGTTCCATTCGTGTCCCTTCCCTGAAGTCGTGTCATCGTTGCCGAACACACTCTAGCGACGCTTCGCCGTTTGGCAAGACACGTCAGATGGAAAGGCGGACACTATCGGCGCGTTTCGACGCCGGCCTTTCTGGCCCAAAAGCCCCAACGGACGATGTGGGCTTCCAGATCGCGGCAGGCCCCGTCCCTCCGGTGAAAAACGCGCCGGCCCCTGATGCTGATGCCGGCCTCGTGGACCGTTTCGGGCCGCCCGGAAACCAGTGGGTGCCACCATGCCAGTTCCTTCCCTTCCGCCAGCAGGCGATAGGCACAGGTCCGCGGCAGCCAGCGAAGCACCCGCGCGGGTCCCGGCCGCAGCGCCACGCATTCCGGAATTATCCGGGATCGGCGGAGGTAGTCCCGGCAGCGGCAACTCGAAAGGTCGAGCAGGGGGCAGGCCTGATCCGTATAGAATATCTTGCCGGTCCGGTAGTCCTTTACCTTTTCCAGGCAGCACCGACCGCAGCCGTCGCACAAGGCCTCCCACTGGGATTCCGACATGGCCTCCAGCGGAGTGCTTTTCCAGAATGGTGATGCGCTATCGACCATGCGGGTCATCCGTGCCGGCGTGTTCAATACCCCAAATGTTCGTTGATGATGATGACCGACATGTCGGTCTGCGGGGGCCGGCGGTGGAGAATGGTGGTGATGTTGCAGATCCGCCGGGGTGACCGGCAGTCCACGCAATAGCCGGTCTCCGTGCAGGGCGTATCGTAACCCAGGCTCTTGGCTCGCATGGGAGCCGCCACATCCTTCACCCTCGCCAAGGCTGAATCCAGGTTCCGGACGATCTTGTTGACTCCCGCCACCAGGATCACTTTCCGGGGTCCAAAGATCATGGCCGCCACCCGGTTCCCGATCCCGTCGACGCTGACGATCTCGCCTTTCACGGTAATGGCGTTGACGCTGGAGAAAAAGCAGTCGCAACGGCCATGATGCCTCCGGATCTCGCTGATTTCCTCGGCCGAGAGGTCCTTCTCCCAATGGTCGTAGACTGTCTTTCCCATCACGCGAAGTTCTTCGATGAGCCCGAGGGACCGGGCCGTTACCGAACCTCCGAAACCGAAGGTTTCATAATCCGCCGTCATTCCGATGACCATGGACAAAGCCGCCTCCGATGAGGCGGCAAAGGCCGCATCGAAACCCCTCTCCTTCAGGTTCTTGACGCACTGCTCGCCGATTTTGCGGCCGTGCCAGCGCATGTACCGGTCCGTCAATTTCAGGGTCCTCCTGTTCACGGGATCAAAAGCAGCCCCTCATTAGAGACCTGAACGCGAATTGTCAACAGCATGTTGGGCGTCCCCCTCCCCGTCCCGGGGCTGGCGGGCTTCCGATTGACAGGCCCGGGCGATTCCGCCATAGTGCCCCCGTGGCTCCGAAACCGCTCCTTTATTCATTCTTGCCTTGAAATTGGACAAACCTGATATCCGATTCATCCTCTGGCCGAAGGAACCCCCATGTCAATCCCGTTGCAGGGCAAGTTCAGAGGGACGATCCGTTTTTTCAGCATCAGCCGGGTGTTGTTCGTCAACGGCGTGATCGATCTGTGGAACCGGCTTTTCAGACAAGCCGGGAAAACGAACCGGTCCGGTGATCCTCCGGACGCCCCCGCTCCCCCGCGGATCCGAATCCCCTCGCCCGTCCGGCTTCGCAGAACGCTGGAATCATTGGGACCCAGCTTCATCAAGCTCGGGCAGCTCATGAGCACCCGCGCCGACGTTTTCCCGCCGGAATACATCGAAGAATTTCGTAAACTCCAGGACCAGATCCCGCCGCTGCCTTTCCGGCAGATCCGCAAGGTCGTCGAAAAGGAGCTCCGGCGCCCCATCCCGGAAGTCTTCGCCGACTTCAACCCGGAAGCGGTCGGCGCCGCCTCCGTTGCACAGGTTCACGAAGCCGTGCTTCACAGCGGAGAAAAAGTCGCCGTCAAAATCATCCGGCCGGGAATCGATCGCATCATCCAGGAGGACATCCGATTGATGTACTTCTTCGCCCGGCGGTTCGAGCGTCTCTTCGAGATGGCCCGACTGCTCGGGGCGGTCAACCTGGTGAAGGAATTCGAGCGCACCATTTTCCAGGAACTCGACATGTTCGTGGAAGCGGGAAGCATCGAAAAATTCGCCGTCAACTTCACGGACAGCGAAGAGATTTACATCGCGAAGGTCTACTGGGACTATACCACCCGGTCCGTGCTCGTCATGGAGCACATCACCGGCTGCAAGATGGACGACATCGCGGCCATCGTGCGCTACGGCATCGACCCCGGAAGCATCGCCATGATCGGACTGCGATCCTTTTCACGCCAGATCATGGAATTCGGCTTTTTTCACGCAGATCCGCATCCGGCCAACACCATCGTCATGCCGGACGGGCGCGTGAGCCTGGTGGACTTCGGCATTACGGGCTACATCGACGAGGAAACCATGCATCAGATTGCCGGCGTCTTTCTCGGCTATGCCGAGCACGACTACGACATGGTCACCGAAGCCCTGGAAAGCATCGGCCTGGTCGATGAGCGAAGCATGGATGTGAGCGAGTTCAGAAGGGACCTGAAAGATCTCAGCGAGCCGTTCTACGGAAGGGCGCTGAAGACGATTTCAGTGAGAGACGTCTATGATCGGGTCATGGCCCTGGTTCTCAAGCATCACATCCGCCTGCCGAGAAACCTGCTGCTGCTGCTGAAAACGTTTATTCAAGCCGAGTCCCTGGGAAAGATCCTCAACAGCGATGCCAACATCCTCGAAGTCACCCGCCCGTATGCGGAGCGCCTTCTTCAGAAAGGCTACGACACGCGGAAAGTGCTCCGAAACCTGGGTCGGGACACCCGGACCATCGGCGGCTACATCCGGCGCGTCCCCAAGTACATCAACGACATCCTCCGGCACGCCGCCAGCGGGGACATGCGCATCGAGGTCCGTCACCAGGGTTTCGAGGCCTTTGACCGGAAGCTGGAAAAAGGCATCAACCGCCTAACGGTGGGCGCCGTCATTTCGGCTTCGACCATCGCCGCGGCGCTGATCCTCAATTCCGGCCAAAAGGTTTTCGAGGTATCCATTGCCTGGCTGGGCATCGGATCGGTGTCGATAACGGCCCTGCTGGGGATCAGCGGATATGTCATCGCCACGATCCTGGGCGTCTGGCTGATCGTTTCGATCTTCCGTTCGGGCAGCATGTAGGGGATCGGAGCGGCCGGTCATTTGCCGACGCAGGCTTCCGGACCTATTCTTGACTTCGGAGCGGGGAGGGGCCGTTCGCGATTTTCGCGGAGTACGACCCAAACGCCCCTGCCCCTTTACCCCAGGAGGGCCCATGCCGATTCCCGTACCCGAGGATCTGAACCGAGAACTCGAGCGTTTCGAGGCTTTCATCGCAGAATCGATCCGCCCCCGGATCGTCGGATGGTATCGCAGCGGCACCCTGCCCGCCGATTTCTTCCGGGAGCTTTCAGACGAAGGATGGTTGGGCATCCACTGGGAGGGCACCCGCCTGCGGATGGACGAGTGTCTGCGGCGCTGCCTTCTCATGGAGCGGCTTGCCGCCGTCTCTCCCGGCGCCGCCGTCGCGGTGCTGGCCCACGTAGACCTGGGATTCGCCGGGTTGTGTTTTTACGGCACGCCGAGGCTGCAGGCCATCTATGGCCCGAGTGCCGTTGCCGGCGACCTGGTGCTGTGCCTCGGCAACACGGAAGGACGCGCCGGCAGCGATGTCGCCGGCATTGGTATGACCGCCCGCCGCGAAGGCGGTGCCTGGCGCCTCACCGGCGCCAAGGCCTATGTCACCAATGGGACCCAGGCCGGGGCCGCCGTCGTGACGGCCGTGACCGATCCCGATGCCGAGCGCGGCAGGCGTCTTTCGATGTTTTTCGTCGACCTGAACGCCCCGGGCGTAACCCGACGGAAGCTCAACAAGCAGGTGTGGATCCCGTCCGACCTGACCCGCATCACGCTGGATAATGTCCGGGTGCCTGAAGATCACCTACTGGGCAAACCGGGATCCGGTCTTCAACAGGTGCTCAACATCTTCACCCACAGCCGGGTGCCGATCAGCGCGCTCACCCTGGGGACCGCACGGGGCGCCTTCGACCTCGCTCTGGATCGGTGCGAAAAGCGCCGCATCTTCGGACGGCCGATCACCGATTTTCAAGCCAAGGCTTTTGAAATCGCCGTGCATCATGCCCGGATCGAAGCCGCCCGCCTGATGATGCTGAATGCCGCCCGAACTGCGGACAGCGGCGAGGCATTCCGCATGGAGGCCTCGATGGCCAAGTTACTTGCCGTGGATGCGGCCCGTGGCGTCGCCGAATGGGCTGCGGACCTGTATGGAGCGGCATCGGTCATCTTCGACCACCCCATCCACAAGTACCCGATGGACGCCTGGGCCGCGGCCATCGGGGAGGGTACCCAGGACATCCAGAAACTCGTCATTTTCCGGGAACTGATGGCCCGGCGGCGGCGCGTCGAATCGCCAGGATCGTAATGTCGTCGAACTGCTCCCCGTCTCCGGTGTGACGGGCGACGGCCCCGGCTATTTTCCGGATGAGACCGTCGGCCGAATCCGCCGGACTGTCGAGAAGGGCCATGAGGCGCGCCAGTTCGAAAAAGCCCCCCCCGGGCGAAGAAGCCTCCGGAACGCCGTCGGTATATCCCAGCAGGATCTCTCCGTCCTCCAGCCTTGCCGTGCCGCAGGTAAATGCGGCATCCACGATCACCCCAACCGAAGGTCCGGTCGTTGCAAGCTCCTGACGGACACCCCCTTTCCGATGAAGGATGAACGCGGGATCATGCCCGGCATTGATGTAGGCGAGTTCTCCGGTCTCGGGATCGAGGATCCCGAAGAAGAGCGTTGCGAACATTCCCAAATCTCCGTGATTTCTGGCCACGTAATTGTTGGTGTGGACCACGGCTTCGAGAGCCCGCGCATGGAGCGGTGCCACGCCCGCGAAGGTTGGATGGGGGTTGAATTCACCGAAGCCCGGGTTCGACCTGGGGCACAGGCCGCCGTTCATCTCGAACTGACCGGAAAAAATTCGGATCAGGCTGCGGAACAGCGCCATAAAAAGGGCCGCCCCGACCCCCTTGTCGCAGACATCGGCCACCACGACGCCGATCTGGCCCTCGGGAAGCCGAAAGAGGTCATAGTAGTCGCCGGCCACCTGTTTCGCGGGTTTGAAGTAGGCAGCCGTTTCCCAGCCTTCCAGATGGAGCAGTTCACCGGGAAGGAAGTTCTTCTGCATCTCCCGGCCTTTTTCGAGCTCCTTGTTGAGCGCCCGGGAGTATTTCTCGATCTCGTGGAAGCTCTCCTTCAGAGCTTCCTCCGCGGATTTGCGCCGCTTGATCGCTTCCGTGATCTGATCGAACATCCTCCGGAAGGCGGAGATCACTTCTCCCAACTCGTCCCGTCTCCGAGTGGACCCCGAGTGAAATGATGGAGGCTCCCGGTCCTGGCTCACTGCCTCGCCGACAGCCACCAAATCCTTCCGCAAGCGCAGGATCGGAAGCACGACGATCGGTCCCAGGGCGATCAGGGCGCCCAGGGTAACGAACATGGAAATGATGATCACGAGGCCCGAGATTCGAAACAGAAAATTGTAGCGCTCCCGCTTGACCGAGGTGGCGTCGTGGCGAATGATCAGAATATTCTGCTGGCGCTGCCACTTTCCCATGCTGGCCACTTCGTATCGGTCGTTTTCCCGGTCGTAGAAATCCGACAGGGGCGAGCGGACTGCCGCATCGAAGGGCATTGCCGGGGTTTCCCCCACCACGCCGACCCGGGTCCCATCCGTCTGGTAGAGTGCAATCCCCACGATGACCGGGTGAACAAGAAGCTTTTCCGCCTTTTTCAAGAACATGGGATCGGGAATGTCGGCATCGATGACCTGCATGAGTACGCCGACTTTGGCAGCGGAAACCTCCCGCAGCTGATCGAGAAGCTCCCGTTCCCGGTTGCGGAGGGATGGGAAGAAGATGATGGTTTCGATGACGATGACGCTGACAAATACCCAGAAAACGATCCGCCGGGACAGCCTCGCGGGCAAGAGCCTGAAGAATTCCTTGATCGAACCGTCCATCCCGGGCCCCTTCCGCTGGGTATCCGTGCTGCGTCATTTTCATTTCGGCGGCCGCACTGTCCAGGCCGGCTCTGGCATCGGTCGAAAGATGCTCTGCCAACGCTCCGGGTTGACATGGCATTTCTGGCCCAAGGTAAGGTCACCCGGGGATCGATCAACCCATTGATGCACCTCGAGCCTGTTTCGAGCTTTTTTTCCGGTTCACGGACGGGCCGTCAATCCCAGCTTCTGGAGCAGATCCCGGTCCCGGGGGGCATGATGATTCCAGTAGTCGATCATCAGTGTATGGGTGCGTTCGGCGCGTGTAGTCAGCAATTCTCCGTCGAGCCCCGGTTGGGTCTCTTCCCAGCGCTGAATCCGGTGCGGGAAGGCTTCTTCGAAGACGATGGCCAATCGACGACGCCCGTCCGGATAGCGGATCTCGTATCTCAGAAGGGGGTTGCCTTCCAGGCTTCGACCCTCGCCGGCGGACACCCGGCCGACGGCGGCCTCTTCATCGAGCGTCTGATGGGCGAACCTCGAAAACAGGGTCCCGGGTATGATCGGAAACCGCCCTACGGGTAGGTCGGCCGGTGCTATGCGGATTCGATTCCAGAGCGCGTCCTCCGGAATCACCGGTGCCATTTCATACCTCGACTCGCCGTCGCTTTCGAAATAGGAGTGGGTCCGGACCCGATATCGGCCCCCCTCCAGGGTGAGCTGAATATAGACATGACCGCACCATTCCTGCACCGATGTGCTGATCTTCATCGGAAGCCCTTCATCCGGATCGACGGGGGTGAACGTCGAGGTCATGATGGAGTATGGATAGATGCCTGTATAGAACTTTCGGGTCGCATTGAGCTTCAGCACCGGTACGTCCAGGGGTCCGGGCCGATCCGCCTTGATCCGGGTTTCGGGATTCAAGGACTCGGTTACGAATATCAGGACCGCATCACCCTTATGGAGATTCCCATATCGAGCCTGCTCCAGTTCGAACCGGGAGATTTCGGCGCCGTGAGGATACCAGTAAGCGTCGAAACGGTCCCTTGGCGGGTTTCCCGGCAGGTCGGCGCCGGCGCATGCGGCCAGAGCCAGGGACAGCATCAGAAATACGGTCGAGGGGATTTTCATGAAAGACCTCCGCGTCCCGGCCGCCCCACGACGGCGGCTGAACGGTTTGCGTGTGCGTGCGCTGTTGGGTTATGACTGACGATGCCTTGGCCGATTCACCGAACCGCGCCGACGGCCCGGAAAGACCGATGAAGCAATATAGGACAGGACGACGCTTTGACCATAATTCTCGGACATTCAGCGATTGCCCGTCCCGCGATCGACCAGAACGTCGGGATACGATGGAGAAGGGAGACTGGCATTGACCTCTGACACCGAAACGTCGCGCGCGGAATCCAGCACGCCGATGGAACTGCATTTCACACGGACGAACGGTCCGGCCGACAGCGCCATCGACGAATTGATGACGCTGGTCGGCGGGATTCAGAACGACGAAATCGTGCGTGAAATGATTCTTTCGGCGCTCAAGGCCGGCCAGGAGAACGAGGATCGCTATGATCTCAAGATCATGAATTCAACCTTGAAGGAAATGCGGTTCACCGCCAAGATTTTCGGCCGGTACCGCCATCGCCGCAAGGTCTCCGTCTTCGGATCGGCCCGCAGCACCTCATCCGAGGAGAGCTATCGGATGGCCACGGAGATGGGACGGCGACTGGTGGAGGCCGGGTTCATGGTGATCACCGGCGGCGGCCCCGGGATCATGCAGGCGGTGAACGAGGGGGCGGGAGCCGAACATTCCTTCGGGATCAACATCCGTCTGCCGTTCGAGCAGAAGCCCAATCCGGTGATGGAAGGAAATCCCAGAAGCATCAACTACAAATACTTCTTCAACCGCAAATTGGCCTTTCTCAAGGAAGCCGACGCGGTCGTGCTCTTTCCGGGGGGGTTCGGCACCCTGGATGAAGCCATGGAATTGCTGACGCTGACCCAGACCGGAAAGCGGGATCCCATGCCCATCCTCATGGTCGAACCTCCGGGAGGGCTTTACTGGCATGACTGGTTGGCATTCGTCAGGAAGCAGCTCCTCATCCCGGGGTTTATCGGGGCCGACGACCTCAACCTGTTTCGGTTCGTCCAGTCCGTAGAGGAGGCGGTCGAACTGATCCGCCGTTTCTATCGTCGCTACCACAGCCTTCGGTATGTGCGGGACACCCTGGTTGTCCGACTCAGGAGCTGTCTCTCAGAGGCTGCCCTGGAGAGGATCCAGACGGCGTTTACCGATCTGTTGAGGCCCGGAGGCACCATCCGGATGTCAGGCCCCCTGCCCGAGGAGGAAGACGAACCGGAGCGGCTCCACCTTCCCCGTCTGCTGGTGGATTTCGACCGCAATCACTTTGCTAGGCTCATGGCGCTGATCGATGCCATCAACTCAGACGAAGGATTCGCCCCTTGACGTTGCGGGGGAAAAATCCCTTGTCGATGGCGGGCTTCTCGAACCCCACTCCCCAAGGCTTCGAAATGCTGTACTTCCGAATCTCCCGGCAATTTATCGGGATTGGCTCCTTTCAGGTCCTCGCCATGTTCAGGCGGGGGCTTTTCTATGCATACCTGTCCATCTATCTGAGATACTTCCTGGGGCTGTCGGCGACGGAGACGACCCTGTTCGCGACCCTTCCCATGCTCCTCAACATCTGCTTCCAGACCCTGGTCTGGGGCCGGCTCTCCGACCGCCGTCAGCTCCGCCGGACCCTTATCGTCCGGGGAGAGGTACTGGGAGCCGCCGGGACGCTGATCGTCTGGTACCTGCACACCCTGCCGGCTTCCAGGGCCGCGGCCGGCTGGGTGATCATCCTGGGCCTCGCCGCCGTGGAAATCTTCTGGTCGATGTCGAATATCGGTTGGAGCGCCTTGATTTCAGACGTTTACCCGGCCCGGGAGCGAAACGCCGTTCAGGGCCGCCTGGCCAGCCTCGGCGGCCTCGGCCGCATCGCCGGCGTGTGGATCGGCGGCTTGCTCTACGACGGGATGGCGACCCGGTACGAGGGGTGGGGATTTCACGAGGGGACGCTGTTTTTCGTGGCGGCCGGCGTCATGCTGTTGTCCACGATTCCGCTCCGATGGGTGCCCGAGGGCGGCATCCGGGATGCCGAAACGACCCGCAGCGGGCCCGTCGGTCCGGAGGACGGATCCTCACGGCTTTTCTTCATCTTTCTGGTCGCCATGATGTTCATCAACTTCGGCCGGAATTCCATCGTGATCATCCAGTCCCAGTATCTGTTTCTGGAATCCGGTTTTCATCTCGACAGCCGGATGCTGAGTTATGTCTACAACACGGAGTCCGGCGCCATCATCCTTTGGGGGCTTCTGGTGGGATGGCTCGGCAACCGCCTCGGCAACGGAAAGACGGTTTGCGTCGGCGCCATGATCGCGCTGGCGTTCCTGGGCATCTACGCCACGGCGGACCACCTTCCACTCGTTTTCCTGGGGAGCTTTCTCAAGGGAAGCGCGGAGGTCATTTTGATGGCCTCGGCCTATGCTTTTGCCTCGGTGCTCATTCCGGCCGACCAGCGGGGGCGTCGATTCAGCTGGTTCAACGCCACGTTTTTTTTGAGTTGGGGACTGGCAGGCACCCTGATGGCGGGCCCGCTCATCGACCTGATGTTGTCCGCCGGTGCCGCCCCCGTTAATGCCTACCGGGCGGCCTTTGTCGCCGCGGCGATGATGACCGCAGCCGGGTTAGGACTCCAGGTCTGGCTGCTGTTTCAGCGTAAAGGACTTCGTCGGCGCAAGGAAGCGGAGATAGGCTGACGAACCCGGTCTCAACCGGGATCCGGACACCTCCTCCTCGAGTCTTCGCACCCCGGATCGGTGATCGTGAAATAGAACCCGTCGGCAAGTGGCGCCTCCAGGTCCCGGTCGTAGACCCGATGGAAGCCGTTGGCCAGAAAAAGCGCCTTGATCGCGCGGGCTCGTTCGCCGTATTCACCCACCGCCCCGACGAAGTCATAGACGCCGCTGTTCACCGCCCTGAGGACGCCCAGAAGTCCGTGCTGGGCGCTGTGGCCGGCGCCCGCCGTGGTTCCGTAAACGCCGCCGTCCCGGAATGCCCTTCTCCATTCGGATAAATCGATGTCCCCATTCGGCTTCGATATCGTTGATGAGCCTGCGAAGCTGGCGGATGCCCGCTCCGTCAACGCGGGTCAAGCCGTGGCGGCTCAGATGCCTGCGGACGCGTGCGACGGGCACTGGGGGGGATCGGTCATGCCGGGGCCTTTATGACAGCGCTATTTCCGGGGCCTTGAATGCTTGGTCAACGGATAGGTCGGCAAATCCGGTGCATGGGACCGGCCGGACTTGATGGAGATGATTTCCGCCTTACGGGAGGAGGGCTGGCGGTCCATGGGAACGCCCCAGCGCACAAAGAAGTTGTTGGGTCTCATGAGGTACATGCCGACGGGGATCTGGAGCAGGCAGATCACCAACAGCTTGATGTGAAGCTTCTGTTCGATCTGAAAGGCCGAGAACAGGGCATTCAGGGTCAGCCGATCGGCGTTCAGACCGCCTTCCCGATAAATCCGCAGCAGCTCGTTGTATTCGGAGCCACCGAAAAAAATGAGGTGGGCCATGTAGGAGCCGGTGACGATTCCCAGGCAGACCAGGACCAGTCCGATTACCTTGGAGGCGAACTCGAACTTCTCCCGCATCCGGAACCGTCTGCCTTCCTGGGTTTTTCCATGGGAGTCGGCATCCTTGACCGGTTCGATCCGATGATGCGGCGTCATGATGATCGCTCCTGTTTTTCCGTAAAGTACAGGGTGGCGCCAACCGGTGCGAATGACAGCACCACCAGGTTGAAAACGGGAATCAGAAACAGCAGTCCGAATCCCAGGTGAAAGGGGAGGTTTCGGTAAAACATCCGGAACCGGTCCCGAAACGGGTAAAGCCGACGCGCCGGCACCAGGTCCGTGTTGTCCCATGCGAGAAATGCAGAGGCGGCCAGCGGAGAGGCGACGGTCATGATAGGCCCCGCGGGCGTGAACCAGCTCAGCCCCATCAGGAGAAGGGTGAAGATCACCGGCAGCAGTGCCCGCGGTATCTCCTGGCGGATCAGATAGACGAACTGCTTGAAAGCCGAAGCGGCCTGGGGAGCGGCCTGGGTTCCAGCGGCATGCCGTTCGGTGATCCTGGACATGAGATCCATGACAAAGACGCTGAACAGCACCTGGGACAGCAGATATGCAGCGACCGTCGCCACCGCGGACAGGACGAGGGCGAGCAGCCAGGACAGCAGGTGCCACAGCCAGATCACCCATGCGCTGGACGGTCGGGTCCAGAGCAGTTCCATGATTTCCCCGTGGTAGATGAGGATCACACTGACCATGGCCACGCTCACCAGCAGGACGACGACGAACCGCAACACCCCCAGCGCCAGGAGGCTGGGCGTCCGAAGCCCCAAGAGGAGGCCCTTCAGGTTATAACGGATGCCGTTGAGGAAGCCCATGGGCTGGAATGTCCTGACGTGCCTTGAAACGGGTGATCCGAACCGGTCCTCTGCTGATTACGCGGTCTCGGCGGGCCTATCGGTGATGCCGGACTGGCATCGATCCGCCATCGAGGAAATCGCCGCCGTCGATGCCGTGAAACCTATCCGAAAACAGGCCCCAGTTCAACCCGAAGACACTGGATCGCGGGAGTTCCCGCCGTGCCGGAGGAAAAAGGCTATCGGCCGAGCAGCCGTCGAAATCCGCTGCGGATCCGCTCGGAGAGCGGCCTTCGGATCTCCACCTGCAAAAAAAGATCCCCGGCGCGACCGCCGCCTCTGCCGGTCTCGCCAAGAGCGGCCAGCCGGATCTTCTGGCCTTCCCTCACACCGCGGGGGATCTGTACCACGAGCTTCTTCCCCAGTTTCCGGTGATGGTAGGCGAAGGGGCCTCCTTCAGCCGCGTGCTGAGGGGAAAGCTGTATCGTTTCGATGACATGGGCGCCGTCGACAGGCATCTGCCGGCCCGTCGCCTTCTCGATCAGGTACCGCGAGAGCCGCCCCATGCCCCCGAGGTTTCCGCGCGGGAAGTGTCGAAGCCGCCCGGTCGAATGTTTTCTCCCGCCGCGCGGTCCTCCGAAGACGAATCCCCGGAAATAGAATCCGGGCCGCTGGAACTCAAAGGTTTGGTACCTGGAGCCGTAAAATTCCCGGAAGACATCTTCAAATCCCCGAACACCGTGCATGCGGGCCATTTCCTCGAATATTCTGAAGATATCAGACCCGCTGAAAATGTCCTGCTCGGTATGGGCGCGGCGGAATTCCTCCCGCGCGGACGCCCCGAAGCGATCGCGCATGCCGTCGTACTCGGAGCGCCTGGTGGAATTGGAAAGGACGGCGTACGCTTCATTGAGGCGCTTCATCGTATCGGCCGCCCCTGGATCCTGGTTGCGGTCGGGATGATAGCGGAAGGCCATCTCGCGGTAGGCGTCCTTGATCTGCTTGCTGTCGGCGTTCCTGGGGACTCCCAGGACCTCGTAATAATCTTCGTGGGCCATTGCGCTCTTTCGATCGGGATGATGCGACAAAGGGGTTGCGGTTTTTCATTCCCCAAGAGGACCGCTACAGCACCATATACCAGGGGATACGACGTCAACAAGGGAAAATGCCGGCCCGGAACGCTGTCGCCCGTGCCCAAAAGGAGTGGAACGGCTGTATCCGTCCCTCCGCCCGTGATGAGCCCCACCCGTGGCCCGGGCATCGCCGGAGAGAGCCGGCGTCCATGCCGGGCATCTCGTCACGATCTGACGATGCCTGCCAGAAGGGCGATCCAACCAATCAGAAAAGCGGTTCCTCCCACGGGAGTGATCCTCCCGATCCATCCTTCCCCGGTAACGGCCATCAGATAAAGGCTTCCGGAGAAGAGAAGAATGCCGGCCGTAAAGGCGCTGCCGGCCCAATTCAGGGCTGTCGGTGCAATCGCTCCCCTCAGCAGGCCGACCACCGCAAGCCCCGCGGCGTGAAACATGAGGTAGTGGGTGGCCGTGTCCCAGATGTGGCGACCATAAGCGTCCAGGCGTCCCTGCAGACCATGGGCTCCGAACGCGCCCAGCGCGACCGCTGAAAATCCGAATGCGGCGGACAGCGCCAGCCAAGTCTTCCGATTACTCATGGGGAAACCCGAGTATGGCGCTACCGGGCACGCCTGGGGATTTTTCCAGGGATGAACCCTGCGATGCCGTCGGGTTTTCACCCTGATAGAAGCACAGGTCCCACTCCCAGGTTTCAACGTCGTATCGTACGATCATGACCGATCTGTCGTCGGTGATCAGCTTGAAATACCGGTGGTCCGGGCCAATCCAACGATCCAGGATTTCCAGAACCTCGAGCGACCGTTCACCAAACCGCACGCGCCGGGGAACTTCCTCGACGCGATACCCGGAATAACACTCCACCCGAATCTTCATCGGCATTGCCTCCTCAGCCCCGGCTCGCCCTTTTCCGCCATTTGTCATCAAGGGAAACAGTAAGCAGGTCCTCGCCGTGGTCAATCCCATCGTTCGCGCCGCCCTTCGATCGAAAGCCTTCACCGGACGAAGGTCGCACTTGGCGTTTTTCCGATGAAATGGTAGATATTCGACACAGGAGGCTGCCATGGCACCGCGCACAGTTCTGATCACAGGCTCGACAGACGGCATCGGACGACAAACGGCTTTGGAACTCGCCGGCCTGGGCGCAAACGTCATCGTTCACGGCAGGGACCCGGAACGCCTGAAGGCGGCCGCCGGGTTCATTGCCGAATCCGCCCCGGACAGCCGCGTGGACACGATCTGCGCCGATCTGGCTTCATTTGGTGCGATCCGTGATATGGCCGCCCGCCTTCGGGACCGCTACGGGCGAATCGATGTCCTGATCAACAACGCCGGCGTTTTCGAAAAGTACCGGCAACCAACGGTCGACGGTTTCGAGAGAACCGTCGCCGTCAATCACCTGGCACCGTATCTCCTGACCGGCCTTCTTCTCGACAAGCTCCTGGGAAGCCCCGACGGCCGGATCGTCAATGTCAGTTCGATGGTCCACGCCCAATCTCTGGATCTGGAGGTCTTCACGGGGGAAAAGCCCTATGACGGCTTCGAGGCCTACTCGCAATCCAAGCTCTGCGTCATCCTCTTTACGTACGCCTTGGCCGACCGGCTGAAGGCCACGGCCGTGACGGTCAACTGTCTCCATCCCGGTGTGATCAACACCAAGCTTCTGCGGCAAAACTGGCACGGGGGAAGCCCCGTGACCGATGGCGCCAAGACAACGGTCTATCTGGCGGTGTCCCCGGATGTCCGAAACGAAAGCGGCCGTTACTTTGTCAATCGAAAGGCCGTCCGGTCGGCCCGGGCGACCTATGATCCTGAAATGCAGCAAAAGCTGTGGAAGATCTCGGAAGCGTGGACGGGCTACGAATACCGGATTTGATCCGGTCCGGGCGCCGGCATGCAACCAACCGCCCGCGGCCCGGCCTGGGATGCCTGGCAGGGCTTCTGTGTGGAATTCTCCTATCCTCCTTGCCGGCCGAAGCCTCCGTCGTAGTCCACGACGCGGTGACCGTTGAGGGGATACCGGTGGTGATCCGCGTGAGAACCCGCACGGGACCGTTTGCCAGCGGCGGGGAACGCGTCCGGGTCACCGTCGCGGACCGGCCGGAGCAGCAGATTTTGACCGGCGGCGACGGCTTCGGCTTCTGGAAGATTGCGGATCCACCGGCGGGGCTTCATGCCGTCGAAGCCTGGTCCCGGAATGCGGAGGGCAGAGGACTGCTGCTGGTCGCCCGGCGGGCGGAGAGGATCCTTCTGATCGAGGTCGAATCCGCCCTGTCTCTCCGCCAGGTATCGGGCAAGGCGGGCAGCGCCACCCGACGCGTATTGAATCAGCTTGCGGAGGGCCACGGAATTGTGTGCGTCAGCCGCAGCTTGACCTTGGGACGCCTGTGGCTGCGGCTTCACGATCTGCCGCGGGTGCCGATCCTGACCGGCAAGCCCGGGAACATCGCGGGGCGCCTTCGAGGCATGGGCCTTGCGATACGGGCGGCCGTGGGAGGAGCGGATTTCCTCGAGGCGGTTGGGGAGGGCGTCGAGGCATTCTCATTTGAAAAGACCGATGCCGGCAGGCGGGTCGAGAGCTGGGAAGACATTCAGGGAGCGTTGTCGCCATGACCAGAAGATGGCGGTGCATTGTCTGCGGTTATATCCACGACGGGGAATCCCCCCCCTACCGGTGCCCGGTATGCGGAGCTCCGGCGTCGATGTTCGAACCGGTGGAGGAAGTCTCCCCCTCATAGCCGTCAGTCGGAGGCAGCATCCGCCGGGCCGGGGAACGGTTTCACGGTCACCCGGGTGCCCCATGGCCTCCAGATGTCGGGATCGGACGGGCCGAAAAAAACCGTTGTATCCACGCCCAAAAGGGCTGCCAGGTGACCCGGGCCGCTGTCGTTTCCGTAGAATTTTTCAGCGCCGGTCAGAATGCCCGCCAATTCGGGAAGGGACGGCGACAGCCGACTCGGCCAGGACGCCGGAAACCGGACCGCCATACCCCGCTCGACTTCCGCCTCACCGGCAATGAAAACCGGCGTCCGTCCCGAGCGTTCCACATTGCGGGCCAACTCGACGAACCGCTCGAACGGAAGCTGCCGGTCGATCCCTCCGGCCCCCGGAGCAAGCACGACATAAGGAGATGGAAAGGGCGAAACGGCAAGGGGCGGCACCGAAAAAGCCTCCAGTGCCGGCTCCGGCAGTTCGGGAATCAGCCCCGTGAGCTTCTCCCGAAGATGCAACACCACATGGGGGCCTTTTTCGCCGGGCCGGGAAGGAGCCCAGACCGCCTGAACCGCTCCCCGCTGAAGAAAGGGATCGGCCTCTTCCACGGGAAGCCCGAGAAAGGCCATCACGGCTGCGGCTTCGAAACGTGGCTCGCCGGGTCGGGGCGAAGCAAACAGATGGAGCCGGTCGAAGGAGACGACCGAGTCGGCCACGCCGAAGGATTCGAGCAGGCCGGCCGCCGGAAGGCTGCCGACCACGGTGACGAACAGATCGGGACGGACGGCCCGAACGGCGCGCAGAACCGGGGCCAATAGCAGGGTATCTCCCAGGGCGCCGGGTTTGACGACGATCAGGTGATTCCAAACCTTTGCCGGCGGTGTCGAGATTGTCACCCCTGGAGCATGGTTCATCCGGCAACCGGTTCGAACTTGACTTCGACTGCATTGCATACGGGGCAGCGCTCCGGTGCGGCCCCGGTTTCAATCCACCCGCAAACCTGGCATACGAACAGGGGCCCGACGGTGTCCTCGGGCGCAGGACTGTCGAGCCCCGACAACAGCACGCGTGTTCCGAGGGTGACCTCCAGGCAATGGGAGAACACCTCTTCCGCGACCTTGGAGTCTCCGTCCCTCGCCTCCGTCAGATAGCAGCAAAAATGCCGGGCCATTTTCGGGAACAGGCCTTCCACGGCGCACTGGATATTTTCGTCGGTATTCCCGATCCGTCCCCGCAGAAGCCGCATGCAGCGCTTGGCCTGAATCGAGGCGGATGCGGCGGATGCCTCGAACCGCCGGGCCGCACCGGACCGCCCCTCGGCCCGGGCTTTCATGGCCCATACACGATGCCGTTCCGCCGCAACCGACGTCTTGACAAACGCCAGGGCAAGGTTGTCCGTTGTTTTCTCATCCATGAGGCGCGCTCCCATGATAGATAAGATTGTGGATTTCGGTTCCGGGCAAGGCCGCAGCGACCGGACGATCGCAGGCGTAGCAGCGCTACGTCGAGGATCGGCCGGGAAGCGAGAACGCCGAACTGACCTGAAAAACGCCCCCCACAACCAGAGCCAGTGTCCGCCCACAGGGGGTGGATTTCGGTTCCGGGCAAGGCCGCAGCGACCGGACGACCGCAGGCGTAGCAGCGCTACGTCGAGGATCGGCCGGGAAGCGAGAACGCCGAACTGACCCGAAAAACGCCACCCACCACCAGAGCCGGTGTCCGCCCACAGGGGGTGGATTTCGGTTCCGGGCAAGGCCGCAGCGACCGG
>JBMNCP010000123.1:17912-38419 GCA_049366795.1 Desulfobacterales bacterium | reverse complement strand
AGCGGTTCACATCCGGAGGGGCTTTCATTTACTCCCGTAAATGTCAAACTCTGGTCAGTCCCCCGGCATAGCCGGGGGTTTACCTAAGGGCAATTATAACAAACCCTTGAAACCTTGACCCCTTGAATTTTCGCCCCCTTTTTTTCGATCCCGAACCCGATTGCGACCTCGATGGAATCTTCCCGATCAAGCCATTCCGTTATCGATAATTATTTCCCGACGGCGGTCTTCATGCTCTCGAAATGCTGACCGCCCGACTGAAACAGGACGGCATCGATAAACTGCTCGGTGGTCACCTCCCCGCCAAACGCAGGCATGCTGGCCTTTCGATCGAGCTGGTCATCGGACAGTCCGGCGATGAATGCCGCCAAATCGGCGCCGTTTTCCCGCAGGAGCCTCAAGGCCTCCGCTTGAGTGCACCCCGAATGCTCCTCGACGTCCTTCTTGGACATTGCATTGACCTGATCCATGGTCAGCTGCGGAAGGGCTTCGCCATTTGCCATTTTTCCGATGAAGTCGGATATCGCAAAATGCCCCGCGCCGATGTGGCGTGCCGTGTCCCCGACGGTCCATTCCTCCCACTTGCAGACGCGTTTCCAGTCATCTCCGGACAGGTCTTCCACAAAACTGGCCACTTCGGCCGCAAACATCTCGAGCCGCCTGGACAGATCCTTGGCTCTCTGGCTCATTTTTTCCTCCTCCGTTTTCAATGTGATTATCGTCGCCCTGCTCTGGATAGATATGACGGTTTTACGCCGGCGCAAGGTCTGCGGCCGACAGGGCGACGGGCGGCACATGAAAGTCCCGGCCGTTGAACGTTCTGGATCCAAACGTTCGCGAACGCCGCGATTTCAGGATCTTCTCCAAAAGCGTCGGGGTTATTGGGAAGGGGCCGAGGGGCCAAGGTCTCGAGGGTTCGAGTGAAATGCAGATACACGACAAAGGCAATCAAGCCATTGAAACGATCGTAACATCTAATGAATACAAATCCTCGACACTCTGATTCCGCTGTCGATCCCGATCCCGATCCCGATCCCGATCCCGATACGGATTGCGAAAGCGACTGAAACTCTCCGCGAAATGGTTCGGTTGGCGTCCGCGGTCCTTCCCATCATTGCGCGGCCTGGGCATTGCGGCTGCGGCCGATAAAGGCGCGCCGGCTGTCTGAGCCCCGCCACGGGCGGGGCGAGTTCCGGCGTGTCCGGACGCAGGCGCGACGCCCAGGCGAACCCGAAGGGCGCGCAATGCGGGCGTTTTCTTTTTGGTTCGTTTTCTTTCACGGGAAAGAAAATGAACATTCACTGAAGGAGAAGAGTCAGGTTGAATCACAGGGATTCTGTCATTCGGGTCCAGTATTGCGCCCCAAAGGCCGATACCTCCACGCGCGAAGCCTTTTGCAGAAAGGCTGCTCGAGCTGAGCCTTTGGCGTTCTGATTCAAAGGTGTGCCTCGTTTTCAATTGGATCGGATGCGGCGGGGGCGGGGTCCGTTGCGCCTGTGGAGAGATAGATGAAAATCGGAATCATTGTGGAAATGAGACGATTCTACTGGTGGAAGACAATGAGCAGGTCAAGAATCTCGCATTCGAGATCCTCAAGCGAAAGGGTTACGCCGTCCTGGTCGCCGACAGCGGGGGTGAAGCCCTGACGGTCATGGATCGCCACGAAGGACCGCTGCATCTGCTCCTCACCGATGTGGTCATGCCCGGAAGGAACGGCACATCGCTTTACGCCGAGACCATTCACAAACACCCGGGGTTGAAAGTGCTTTACATGTCCGGATATTCGGACAACTTCATCACCCTCCGAGGGGTTCTGGACGGGCGCAGTGAGCTGATTCAGAAACCTTTTACCGTCAATGCCCTTTCCGCAAAAGTGCGGGAAGTGCTGGACAGGTGATTTCAACCGGCCGCACCCCCTCGAGCCAGACCGGCCTGGCATTGTTGACAAAGCCGCTTTGACAAATATCCTCTGGCCGATCGGGATCTGTGCGTTCTCATGGGGTCATGTCTTGGCCACTTCTTCACCCATCTCCCACAACCCGCCCATTCTTCCGATTCCCCCAATCCCGAGCGGCTCCCGGAAAAGCGCTGCCCATCGGAATGGAGCTGACTCCCGGCTCCTCGTGGATACCCTCTCCGACTCCGCAGCGCCGCGCTTGAAACAAATACAAGTTGGAACCGTCACCCCAAGGAGACCTCAAATGTCAATTTGTCATCATACCCAGCGGATGTTTCCATTCCTGGAAGAGTTCACGGAAGAGGATCGCAGACTTGCGGAAAGCGCTTTCCATGAGCAGGAAGGTCGACGGCGAAAGGACATTGCTTCGCGGGATCAGAAGGCCGATGAACTCGTCGAAGATCTCCGGCGCCAATTGCACGATCTTCTGGGAAGAAAAAAACTTGCTGAACTGCGGCAGACCATGCGGCGGGAACGTCTCGCCTTCCATGAGCTGTGGCAGCCTCCCGTCCATTTCGGGTTTCTCTTCCGGTTCGCCCCCCAGGCCAGCGACCACTTCCGCGTTGAACGGCAGATCTATCTGGATCCCTCCACCGGATGGGTTGGAAACGAGGCCGTCATGGACTGCGGCGATGCAGGAGATTTCGATTATGCGTCGGCAACCGTGGAAGCTCAGGTTGCGTTTGGATTCGAAGCCCCCACGACGGGACTCCTGGAAGTTCTCATCGATGCCCAGAGCACCGTCGGAACCCGAACGTTCGACATCTCGCGTGCGAACGACGTCGAAGTCCACAGCCGATCCAGCTTCCAGTGGTTCATCCACTCGGTCGAGGTCCGAATTGCGCCCTGAGACTGGCGGGAGCGAAGCTGAACCAACGCAGGAATGGGTTTTCATCACAGGAACAAAGGAGGCAACCATGTCAGGTTCATCCGAAAGCAACGAAGACCTGGTGTCGGGTCGTGTGAACCGATCCAACGACCAGACGACGATTTGGGCGGAAAACAAATACAGTAGTGTGGACATCCTGGGATTCGAAATCGAGGCGTTCAGAGTGCAATTCAGCGGGAACGCCATCTTCCATGCCGAAGTGGCCAAAGATTCGGAGGAAGATGGTGAGTTCCGTCCGCCGATGGCGCTGGATGGAATTGTCGGAAAAGGATGGAGTGCCGAGCATGCCGGTGGCAGTGGCGGCACCGGCGTCTCTGGAATCGGAGGCAATGCCGGCGGAATGGGGATTCGCGGGCAAGGAGGAGAAAACGGGATCGGCGTGTTGGGAGATGGCGGCGGCCGAACGACGGGCGTAGTCGGTCTGGGCGGTCCCCGAGAGGGAACCGGCGTTTTCGGCCAGGGGGCCGGCGGTGAGCGGACGCTTCAACACACAGATGCAGGACAAAATATCAGTCGCCGCGGACGCGGTGGGATCGGCGTCCATGGCGTGGGCGGTCACGGAGATCTGAGCCCGGATCAGCCCCTTGTGACCCCGGGCACCGGCGTATTCGGCCAGGGAGGAAAACTGTTGGAAACCAATCCGGACCGGCTTTTGCTCGGAGCTGGCGTCATCGGCATCGCCGGCAGCGCAGGCGAAAAGAACCCGCTGCCGCACAGCGAAACGGGCAGCGTGGGCGTCTTCGGCCAGGGCGCCGATGCGAGGGTCGAGAATATCTCCGATGGGGGAGTGGCCATCCAGGTCGGCCCATTGGAGCCTGGAGCCGGCGTTATCGGACGCGGAGGATTACCCCTTCCTCCGGAGATGCCGGTGGCTGCCGGCGTCATCGGACTTGCGGGAGGTGAAAGCAAACCTCCCAATTCCCTGACGGGAGGCTCCGGTGTATTCGGTTCCGGCCCAACGGGAGTTCGGGGCAGCGGAGCGGGGGGGCCTGGGATCCATGGCCTCTCCGACAAGGATCGCGGCGGTGTGTTCGAGACAAGGCGGGCGGCACAGGTGCGGTTGGTGCCAAAGCGGGTCGAGACCCGGTTGCCCGAAGGATCACCCGTCGCTCCCGTCGGAATCGATCCGGGGTCCCTGGAGAGAGGGGTCGTGTCCCTGCCGAAGGCCGGTGCCGCCGGCGATCTGATGACGCTGGAGGACGACGCAGGCGATTGCACCCTGTGGTTCTGTGTGCGGGGAGCCGGTCCGGGAGGAGCGGCCCGGTGGGCGCAGGTGCTGCTCGGACCGTCGTTTGAAGGCATGGCGAGCTGAGTCGGCCACGGTTGTTCCCACGGAGAAATTTGGTTCGAGGTTGGTGGTCGTCATCCCATTCATGATTACCATGTTATTGATGCCGCCAACCTTCAACACTTTGCGCTACGCCACCGGACGGCCCTGAAAGCCTCCAACGGTTATTTTGTGAAAAGGAAGTGTTTGGCGGCATTCCCACCTCGAGCGAAGGTCCCGCGGGAAAATCTGCCGGTTTCAGCGGCTGAACCCCTCCAGAAAATCCGGAAGAAAAGCATCCAGACGCATTTGTGTCGGATGGTTCCGGGGAATGATTCCCGGGGTCCATCCCGACGAATGGAATGCCGCCAGGTGTTTTTCACTGCGGCTGATGACGTGGACGGGAACGAGCGGAGCGGCGGCGGGGCCGGTCAGATGGGCGTTGGGCTGGTGATCTCCCATGATGATGATCAGGGCGTCGTCATGGATGTAGCGGGTGAGGTATTGACCCAGAACCGTCAGTTCATACCGGATAGCCGTCAGGTACGCTCCGAAGGCTCCGGTGAGGTCCGGCCAGTTGTTCGGGAAGACGACGGGATCCATTTCGTGAAAGACGGACCCGTCACCGATTCGGTCCCAGTCTTCCAGGTAGCGCGGCTGCTGATGGAACGGCGCATGGCTGCTCACAAGAACGTAGCGGATGAACAGCGGCTGCCGGGCGTTGAGAATTTCGGTCCGATGGATTCGATCCAGAACGAATTGATCCGGCATGGGCGACCAGCCGAAGGCAGGCCCGCGGTAGTCCAGGTCCCTGGCGTGATAATCCCGCTGATAGCCGAAATAACGCCCTTCGGGCCAGGGCATCGTGGTGCCGGGCATGACCGAGACCGTGCGGTAACCGGCTCGTTCGAAGAATTCCGCCAGGGGAGGGACGTTGCTGGCCACCAGGAAGTTGTATCGCATCTGGTCCGGCAGCCAGACGCCGCTCTCCAGGGTTCCGAATGCGAGCCAGGAAGCTCCCCCGAACGTGGGCGAGGCCATGAACCGGGAGCAGACCCGGTAGCCGCCGCGGGCAAGGGTTGCGGCGAAACGGTCGGCAACGGGCTTGAAGCGGGACCAGTGTTCCGGATGTCCGAACAGCGTCTCTCCGTAGGATTCGATCAGAAACAGATACATATCGCTGCCATCGAGGCGGGAGAGGGGAGCTTCGTAGTTCGGTATGCGGGCGGTCGCCATCCGCACGGCGGACAGCCCTTCGCGCCGAATTTTGCGGATGTTGAGAATAAAAGCGGCTTCCGCCGCCAGGCGAGGCGTAATGGTGGTTGCCGGCGGCCTCCATCCGGACGGGTATGGCCCGAACAGATCGGCAGCGACCAGCAGCGCCATCGCGGCCGTCAATCCCCTGAATCCCGATCGGGCGGATGAATTCCGGAAGAAACGATGCGCAATGCGAAGGGAGCGCCAAAGGGCTAGCACCGCCGCCGCGACCAGCGCGCCGGTTGCCAGTCCATACCAAAGCAATTGCCGTCCTGAAAAGGAATTCACCAAAAGGTGAGCGAGCCCCGGCAGATATCCCACGTCCATATAAAGATTGAACGGCCGGTTGAAATAGACCGGCATGATGACGTCCCCCAGGCGGAACAGCCGACCGAGAATCATCAGCCCCATCAGGGGAAGGTACAGCCGCGGCGTGAATGTCACCCCCCGCCGTGCGATCCATCCGAGTCCCAGCAGAAGCGCCCAGACCTCGAGTGAAGGCAGCAGCAGCTGCCGAGGGGTTTGGGACCGGAGGGGGATGTCGAGGTTGATGAATGCATTTAGATAGACCCAGGCCAGGATGAAGGCTCCCAGGGTGTGGGGTTGGATTTTCAGCCGGTTCCCCATGATGCACGCTATCGGGTTCCCGGATTAGGGCCGATGGCGGTGTCCACCGGTCTCGGATCGGACGACCCCAGTGCCTCCAAAAAGGCAGCCAGACGCTCCATGGACGTGTTCCAGGAAGGATGACGGTCGAAGCTCCGGCGTGCGGCCAGGCTCATCCGCATCAGGAGCTCACGGTCGTCATTCAGCGCCGATACGGCGGATCTCACGGCTTCCAGGTCGTTGGGTCCAACCAGGAAACCATTGAACCCGTCTTGGACGATTTCACGGGTGGCGCCCTTCAGGGAGCCGATGACGGGCAGGCCGAAAGCCTGGGCCTCCAGGGTGGCCATCCCAAATCCTTCGTAGGCGAAAGGCATGCAGAGGACCTGGGCCCTGGACAATTCCTGTGTCAGGGGCAGACCTTCCAGCCGCCCTAGAAAGCGGACCCGGTCCGCGAGTTTCCGGGACCACACCTCCCGCATGACCCGGCGCGCGTGTCCCGGATTCATCCCCATCCGGCCCACCACCCGCAACTCCCAGGACTGCCGCGGCAGCCCGGCGAGCGAGGCGATCAGCGGGAGCAATCCCTTGCGTGAAATCACGTTTCCCAAGAACAGCAGACGAAGGGAGGCGGCGGGGAAGGACCGTTCGGAAATGGCCTCCGGCGTCATCGGGCACCCCAGGCGATCGCCGCCCGGCGGGGCGACGACATGGGGGCGGTTGTTCGGGGTCAGACCCCAAACCGTATCCCGGGTGGTCCGGGAGTTGAAAACAAAGCCGTCGACGTCGTCCAGATAGCGTTTTTCAACCAGCCGGAAGATACGGTTTTGCCAGGATGGACGGGGTTCATCGCAAAGCACCTGGTGGACGACGGTGACGATGGGGGGAGATGCCGGGCGCCGTCGCCTGTTCGGCCGGATCAGGGAAGGATGGCAGAGTTCATCCTGCAACAGAATGTCCAGACGCCTGGAATCGATAAGGGACGCCGGCCGAAGCGAAATATTCCGCAACAGCCTTCCTGGATAAGATCCGTCGGGCAGGCCGAAAACCGTGACGCGATGACCACGCCGCTCGAGCGCCGCCGCCATGTGCCGGTCGTAAAGGTAACCGCCGGTGAGCGTATCGAGACGGCCATAGATCATCAGTCCGATATTCACCGCTGTCACTCCCGGTAAGAGGCCCAGGCATCGTCGCTTTCCCATATCCGGATTTCGATCGAGGCGAGCCGATGGCGGTCCATGCCCGACACCATAAGATCGAAGAGCCGCCGGCTCAAATGCTCGATGCTGGGGTTGATGCCCCGGAACTCCGGCATTTCGTTGAGCAGACGGTCACGAAAGTGCTCCACGGCGCGGTCCAGATGCTTTTCGAGCGCTTCGAGGTCGATGACGTACCCGTGGCGGTCGAGGGTTTCGGCCGCCAGGCGCGCTTCAACGCGATAGGCATGGGCATGGGGTTCATTTTCGGGACCCCAATCGTTTCCCACCAGGAAATGGCGCGCCTTGAAGGTGCGGCTGAGCATCAGTGCGTACATTCCGGTTCTCCTTCTCAAAAATGGTCCTGCGCTTTGCCTCCCCCCACCGGCCTATGGCGGTTCGCAGCCATGATGTCTATGCCCGCGCAGCACGGCAGCTTCGATTGCGCATGCCTCACCGGACGTGCGGCTTCCTGGGCCAGAATCGTCCGACCCGAAGCCGGTAATTCCGGTAGGCCGGTCCGAAGGTTTTCTCCAGCAGCCTCTCCTCCTCGGCCAGCCGTCGGTATTGGTGAATCGCGTAGCCCAGAAATCCGATGAGAACGAAGGGGCTGGGAACGGCCAGGAAAAAACCCAGGTAAATCAAACCCATTCCAACGGCGATAGGATGCCGAACCATGCCAAAGATCCCATGGGTGAGGAGTTTTTCATTCAAACCGTTGGAAGTGAATGTCGTGTTACACTTGAGAGCGATCACGGCGGCGGCGATCATTGCGTTTCCCGCCAGCAGGCAGACGCCGCCGGCGGGAGCCATCCACGCATAAAAGAAGATGCCCTCAGGCAGCAGATTGGCCCCGAAAGAAGGCCTGAGCGAGACGACCAGGATGAGAACGGCGCCCACCAGGGCCGTCAGGCCGGGCAGCAGCTCCAGGTGATGGCCCGCCGGCACGCGCCCGGCATCGCCGTTTTCCGGTCTGTACAGGCCTTGCAGCACGCGTCGTGACGAGACCGGGCTTGGGATCGGCGCTGCCAACAGGAGACCGGTCTGGACGACAAAGGTTGCCATCAGCAGGAGGCGAAGGACTGGCAGGAATGAAAGCGTGGTTTCCATTTAAATCAATTATAACAAGGAGTAAATATGGGCTATATCAAGTGTTGCCGTAGGTGAAGATCACCTGCAGCGTTTCATCGGGGCTCCGGGAAATCTGTTCGAAAGCGGTCTGTGCCTCGTGAATGGAAAATCGATGCGAGATGAGGTGGCAAGGCCGGATTCGCTCCAGCATGCTCCAGGCAAGCGCAAGCCGGCGGTGGCGGGTCCACCTCCCGGTCAGCGAAGGATTCAGGGTGCTCACCTGGCTCGACATCAGTTGAATGCGGTTTCGGTGAAAGCGTCCTCCAAGCTCGATCGGGGTGGATTTTTTTCCGTACCATGACCCCACCACGATGCGGGCCCCGAAGCCGGCCCATTCGATGGCCGTATTGAGCATTGCAGGCTGTCCGGTCAGCTCGTAGATCAGATCGGCCCGTCCTTCGGCATGGAGCCCGGTCAATATCGCCGAAGATGCATTTCCCAGCCCTTCTTCCCTTCCGCTCAGGGCCGTATCGGCGCCCAGGCGTAGCGCGGCCTCCCGCCGCACGGGCCATTGGTCTACAACCGAAAGTGCCCGAAGTGGATGCAGCGCCAGCAGGGCCGTCGTCAGCAAGCCGATGACGCCCTGGCCCAGCACCAGGACCTTTTCCCCGATCATCGGCCTTCCGTCCATGACCAGGTTGACGGCGGTCTCCATTCCAGACAAAAAAACGGCGTCATGGGGTGCCATCCCCTCCGGAAGCGGAATCAAATCCGCGGCATCCGCGAGATAATGGCTCTGGTGAGGCTGGAAGGCGAACACCCAGCGGCCCAGCCAGGCTTGATCGGCCCGGGGGCCGGCGGAGACGACACGGCCGACACAGCTGTATCCGTATTGAAGCGGGTATTCGAATTTGATTCCTGAATAAGCGGGCAAAGTGTCGTCCACGGCCAGCTGCTCGGGGATCTGCCCCTGGAAGACCAGTAATTCGGTTCCCGCGCTGATGGCTGAATAGTGAACTTCCACCAGCAGCCGGTCTCCGGCCGGAACCGGCAAGGGGTATTCCCGAACAGCCGTCGTCATCGGCTTTTCAAAGAAAAGCCGGAAACATTTCATCGGGTTTGCCATACCGGCCTCGCCCACAGGATCAGGTCGTTTTCGATGCATTCGTAATGGATTCCGGTCAATTCCACGGATCCGTCGGCGCCTGCGGGTGGAGCCGCGACCGCCTGGAGCCCCCCGACCAGCTTGGGCGCGATCGTGATGATGAAAAGATCCACCAGCTGCGCCCGGATAAAGCTGGTGATGACGCGGGCGCCGCCTTCCACCATGAGCCGCTGGATCCCCCTGTGGTAGAGGATGGCCAGGACCTGCCGCAAATCCAGCCGGCCGTCGGAATTCAAACCGCAGGGCAGCACTGTCCCTCCCGCCCTGGTGACGGCTTCCACCCGCTCGATGGGATTGTCCCCGGCGCTCACCAGCCAGGACCGGCAGTCTCTTCGTTGGAGCAGCCTTGCGTCGCGGGGCGTTCGCAGCCGAGTATCCAGCACCACCGGCTGGGGATGCGGCCCATCGGCCAAACGCACCGTGAGCCGAGGATCGTCCGCCAGGACGGTTTCGATCCCCACCAGGATGGCGTCGTGAAGCGCCCGAAGCCGGTGGGTCATTCGCATGGCGGCGGGCCCACTGATCGGCAATGGGCTGCGGTCCCGCGCGGCGATGCTGCCATCGATGCTCTGGGCATAGCTCAGCGTCACATAGGGCCGTTCAACCGTCCGGCAGAAGGCCGCGACCTGTTGAAATCTGCGAGACAGGTTTCTCACACTGGTTGGGGTCGATCCATTGAGCATTTGGCCAGCAGGTCCCATGCGAAACAGTTCAGCTACCGTCGAGGCAACCGAGGAGATCCGGGTTCCGGAAGTATTGCCTGTTCCTTACATTCGTCATGTCGGGATCGGCCGGCGGAATTCCGGTAGATCACGGTATCCTCCGGCCTCCACAGCGACCAGCGACCCGTCCCGGCGATCATGATGACGACCGCGCCTGCGAGCGCCGCCTTCAACAAGGGTGAAGTCCCGACCTCGGATGCCGCGTTTGCCAACAGCAGACTCAGAAGGAACCCCGCGGTTCTGCCCAGAAAACCCGTGACCACCATGAGGATCAACAGGAGCGCCAGCCACGAGGTGCCGGTCATCTGAATCGAGCGCAAATTCCATGCGCAGGCCAGACCGGTCAACAGCATCATGCCGCGGAGGACGGGCGTCACCCGGGCGGCCGAATCGGCTATCGCCTGCTGGTAAAAACGGGCCTCATCGCCGGATATGCGGCCTCGAACGACACTCCAATCCCATACAAAGCCCATCAGCAGCGGCAGCACGAAACAAGGTGCGGCTGTTTGCAGGGCTTCGGCGTCAAAAACAGGGAGAAGGGCAACGCCCGCCAAGCCCATCTGGAGCCCGGCGATCCAACGTGCAAACGCCCGGGGGCCCTGCGGCAGAACCGGCTTTCCGCTTTTACGCCGCAGCCAGAGACCGAACCGGTAAACGTAGTAGGCAAGACCCACGGACAGATAGTAGACCGGCAGACGACCCGCGGTTACCGCCAGGGTGGATGCCGTCAGCAGTCCGAGCGCATCGGTTCTGACATCCATCATCTGCCCCAGCCGGGACTCCGATCCGGTCCGCCTGGCGCAGTAGCCGTCCAGTGCGTCCAGAATCGCGGCTGTCAGATAAAGAATTCCGGCTATCCACGCCCACCGGGAAGCCGAAAAGTGGTGATTTTCAACGGCGGCAGGCAGACACCCTGCCAGCAGTGCGATCAGGAGTCCACGGATCAAGGTCAGGCGATTGGCGATTCCGAGATGAGGCCGAATCTCGGTCCCAGAAGGAGGATGGTTGTGGCGCAGGTTCCGCCACAACCCCCAGTGGACCGTTGCCAGGACACCCGCGGCCAGCGTCAGGGAGGCCTCCGACCCTGTCGGCGGCATCATCCGTGACAGGACCGGATTCACCGACAGCAGCAGCACCGCATGCCATGCCGTCTCACAGGCGGCGGCGTACCGAAGTCTGGCCGGAACCTGGCCGGGTCTTTCGGTGGCAACGGTCGATGCGCTGTTGGCGGTGGAAGCGCCCTGCATGGTCGCGGCTCCCGGGGGTTGGCGTCGAATCCGGAGAGGCAGGATGGCGCCGCCCAACGATGACGGCAGAGTACATCATGACCAGCCGATTTTCACTGGTCAACCCTTTTCAGCAGAAGCTGCCGGATCCACGGTGCACCGTTTGACCGACGCCAACCGGGCGTCCTCGGAATCGGGCGGCCCCTGTTTCAGGCAATTCCTGCTACGGACCCAAACGGCAGCCCGATGAGGAGCCATGTCAATCCGGGCGGGAGTGCGAGCAATGGGCTCGGCGTCAATGTCGATCGGCTCGGCGGATGGGGTATCGATGGATACATCCTTGACGGGTCGAATTCCGGATGAAGCGATGCTTCCCTTGACCGTCCGGGGAATCTCGGCCATAACATCATGCAATCATCATAAACAGCTCCTAATATCGGGATTGATTATCTCCCGCCAAAAGTTGGCTTCACCGCTCGGATTCTGTCGATTCGCGGGCCGTCAGATTACACGGGGCAGCCTGCGCTAAACGGGTGCGGTTTCGCACTTCTATATCATTCGGATATCGCTTCGTTCTCAAATTTGACCGAATGGGAGGCTTTATGGTGGAGCAGGAAATTTATCCGATTACGATCGATGACACCACGGGAAGGGCTTATGTAGAAGTGTCGGGAGTCGTGAATGCCGCCAAAATCGGCAACACTTTTTTTGCCGTCATCCTACGGCAGCAATGGATACTCGGGGATCGAAGCATTGTGTGGCATGTAAAGGGGGCATGCGTTCCCGAATCGTTTTCGTTCAGTGATATTTTAAAAAAGGCGGAAACCGTAAAAAATTTCACGAAACCCGGCAAATCGGCAATCGTCATCGAAGGGGATGTCCTGCTCCAGAAGCGGGTTGCAGGCTTCTATCGAAATCTGGGAGAGGCGATCACCGTTCGGCAGCTGGCGGTTTTCGATACGTTGGACGAAGCTGAAAAATGGCTGAACGCCTGATCCGATCTCGATGAACGTTCAAAAATCACCCGGATAGGGATTGTTCTGAGTGAGTCGGACTTTTCCAAGCAGGTATTTGGAAATCTTGAGCTCCCTCAGAGGCGCGCTGGACCATTTGGATACCCGGATCCAGCCGTCCCGTCTTTCGAGCGGGCTCCTCCGCTCGTCCCGCCGTCTTCGATCCGGTCCGGAATAGCGGAACCTGCCGATCGAAAAAGATCTCCTTCGTTCCCGGCCCGTTCGTCTCTCGATGAATTCCCTCTGGATTCTCTGCATTGCTCACCTCCAGGGTTGTTTGCATCGACCTTGTCCATCATTCTATTGCCGGTCGGTCGATTTGTAAATCTTCGCCTCTTACGGAAACCGGTCGGACCCGCCGATTCGGCGCCCGGCGCCTCTTGAAATGCGGCGCCTCTGCCGTAATTTCGTACATCGTGCGAGGCATTCGTCCAACGCCGATTTCGGGGAGGACGAATACGAACGCGAGGGGGGCTCGATGAAACATGTTTTGCCCTCGGTCAGGATTCAAAGGAGGCCGATCATGGAAAGAAGATCCAATATACCGAAAGGTATCGATATCATAGCTGCCGTCATTTTGGTCATCGGAGGGCTCAACTGGGGCCTGATCGGATTTTTCGGGTTCAATCTGGTGGATTCGCTGTTCGGAGTAATGAGTCCGATGAGCCGGGTGGTTTATGCACTGGTCGGGTTGTCGGCCGTATATGAAATTGTCATGTGGCGCGCCATTCAACGCCGTTGGGAATGCAAGACATGGCCGGAATCCGCGGAAAAAGCGGCTGCATAAACCGGAAGGTTGCCGATACGTAAACCCGTCATGACCTGTGGTCATGATTCTGACGAGTGAAGGTGAAGCCATGAAACAGACAAGTGAGATCGAACTGGATTGTTCCAGGAAGTGCAAGGAGATCGTTTCCAAATGTGAGCTGAGCGGGACTTCGAGCGATCAGTGCCAGAACCGGTACAACCAGTGCGTGTCCAAATGCCCCTTCGCCTGACGGCATGCGTCAGGCACATTAACTTGAAACCGGCGGCCGGCCATTGCCGGCCGCTTGTCGTTGACGGCATCCGTTTCGCCCGCCGAAGCCGGCCCTCTGGATCCGGATGATCCTATGCCCGCGGCGCATCATCTTGATACGCTTGTTTTCAGCAGCTGCCAGACCGTCCGAGGGCATCCAGGTATTCGTGGTGATTTTTGAAGCTGCAGATGGTGTCGTAGTCCTCCATGACCGCTTTCGCCATCGGTTCTCCCGTCTTGGACCTGAACGCTTTCTTCAGATCCTTCAGTGTATCCAGATCCAATTGGTACTTAAGAAATTCGAATACGGGTTCCGACACGTGGAAACCGGTCTTATGACGGATCAGCAATGCGCGGTAGGCGATCAGGAGCTTGCTGAAATAGAGGGGTGCGTTGAAGTCGATTTCACGTCTTTGCACAGCGGCAATGCAGCCTTTCTCATGGAGGACTTCCCGGGCCGTGTCGTAAATGACGGCGTTGACGGAGAAGTCGAGACAATCCAGAAGATGTGGGACGCTCGGTGCAAGACCGCTCTTTTCCAGCACGATGAAGCTGGAGAGGGCGCACAGATCGAAGGCGTATTCACACGCCGGAGGAACCCACCGCACACCGCCAAGTTCGGTCACCTCGAACCGCTGCCCGGCAAACAAGCTTCCGAAATCATACCGCTTCGAAAGGCCGTCGATAAAGATATCGATGTCGGGCGTGACGGGAGGGTTCCCCCAAAGGATATCGATGACGAGATTCCGGATGGCGCCTCCGACGACGAGGGGGACGGTGCCGGAGGGAAGTCCGGATCGCAGCAAATCAAAGCCGGCCCGTACGCCGGGTGTCTGTAGAAGACCTTGGACGGCCGCTTCGACCGTTTCCCGGATGGCAGTCGTCATTCGGCGCCTTCCGCCGGCTGGTCAGGCGGCTATTCCCTCGGCGGGTGCCTTCAGGACATGCGGTCGGCCGGGGAACAAACGGTCACTCTCCGGAAGCGATCCGGTCCGATTTGCTATAGAAGGGAATGCTTCGTACGCCTGATCTTCGAATCTCGTTGGTATTCTCGAAAGCCGTCACCGTTTCCATCGCGCTGTTACCGATGCCGGGTATGGCCAGCACCGGACGGACATAATCGACGGTGCGAGGAGTGATGTCGGCCCCGGTCAGCAGTTGTACCTCCAGGATGCCCATCAGACTGTAGTCCGCCCTGACAGAGAACATCAGGTCCATGAGATCCGGGGAACAGCGCAGATTGTTGAGGAATAGATCAAGGGGATTTCGGGTCCATCGGGTGCAGAAGACGATCCGGCTCAATTGCTTCCGATACCCTTGCAGTCGCCAGTGTGGGATTCTGCGGTTGTTGATCACCGCCACCGCGGAAAACGCCAGTCGGCGGTCGGTCCCGGTCACCACTTGGTAATTGTAACTGAGGTATCTCAGGTTTTCCTTCTTTTCCGGCATTCCGCTGACAATCAGGACTTCTCGAAGGCGTTTCGTATCCGGTGCGACCACCCGGCCAACGGCGAGCATCAGATCCTCGATGAAATCGTGACTCATTTGGAAAGCCCTCCGCTGCGTATGGAATGAACGGGGTCAAGCGGGAGTGGGAGACGAACTTTCCTTGTAGCGCAATTATACCGCTTGTTCAATGTCTGGATGAGCGCCGTTCGAATCGGCGATTGCAATTTGCGGTTCGAACATTAGGTTTTTCCCATGTGGGAAAACGAACCGTGCACTGAACGTGTTTTCGACGGGAATTTCGTTTTCCGAAGCGCCGAAGAAGGCGCGTTCGTCAAAACACAGGAGGTCAAAATGGCACATACCCTACCGAAGCTTCCCTATGGTTACGATGCGCTCGAGCCTTACATCGATGCCAAAACCATGGAGATTCATCATACGAAACATCATCAAACCTACATCGACAAACTGAATGCGGCCCTGGAAGGCCATTCAGCGCTTCAGGACCAAAGCCCTCAACAGTTGCTCAAGTCCCTGGACAGCGTTCCCGACTCGATTCGAACGGCCGTCCGGAACCACGGGGGGGGGCATGTCAATCACAGCTTCTTCTGGCCGTTGCTCCGCAGGGAGGTGGCGCCCGGCGGAGAAGTCCTCGATGCCCTGAACCGTCGATTCGGTAATCTGGAATCCTTCAAAAAGGAATTCGCCGCGGCGGCCACTGGTCTTTTCGGCAGCGGATGGGCATGGCTGGTGTGGAGTGAAGGCAAGCTGGACATCCTCGCCACGGCCAACCAGGACAGTCCGCTTTCCCAGGGCAAGTCGCCGCTGCTGGGTCTGGACGTCTGGGAGCACGCGTATTACCTGAAGTACCAGAACCGCAGGCCGGAGTATGTTGAAGCCTTCTTCAAAGTGATCAACTGGGATCAGGTCAACGCCAATCTCAAGGCCGCGAGTTGACGGAAGCGAAAGGTGTCCCGGCAGCCACGGCCGGGGCACCGTGTTTCTGAACCCCCTCAACAGGAAAATGGCTCCCTGAACAGATCTCCGTCGATTTCGGGCTGGGCTTTGACCAGCAGAACGGACGCCTCGGTCTCTCCGATCACCTTGATGGGAAGGCTGCCGAGGGTGCGCCGGTAGACGTCATGGCGGAGGCTTGCCCCCAGCATGAGAACGACATCCTCCCCGGTGTGCCGCAGGATGAGGTCCTTGGCGCTGTCCCCCTCCAGTATCGTGACCGAAACCCGCTTGCCGCAGGCTTTCAGCCACCGGCTCGCCTGATCGAGACAGTGCCGCGCCTTGGTCTGCTTTTCGAGATCGGTATCCGGCGCTTTGATCCATACGAGTTCCATCTCCTGGTGGATGGAAGGCAGCAGGCTTTTGAGAAACGGAAACTGTCGCCTCGACGCGGTCGATCCGTCCGAGCAAACCACCAGGCGACTGTCCGGACCGCCTTGCCTGACAAAAAGGACCGAGGTGTGCAGGTCAAGCGCGAGCTTTCGGGGCGTCGAACCGAAGAGGAGCCGGTGAACGCGTTTTCTCTGGGGAGGTGCAATGAGGAGCAGGTCGTACCCGTGGGCGTCGACCTCCTGGTTGAGAGAGTCGATGAAGCCGCCGAACCTCTCGTAGAATGGAATGCGTTCTCCCGTTGGAGTCTTGCACACGAAGAGATTCCCTCCCGGCATTTCCCGGAAGGTCAACGGCTGGTTCCGGTCGATCACCCCTGACTTGGACAACTGGACCGCGGCATCGGTCAGCACCTGAAGCCCGGGAGGCAGCCCGTCTGCGGTTTCAAGCAAGACCTCGACCCCCAGCGGCGGCGGCGGTTCCACACCGCTGGTGCCGGGTCTCACCGTGATGACCGCAAGCTTTCCGCCGAGCCGCTGTTTCAACACCGCGGCAAATTGCAGTGTCCGCTGCGATCGGCCGCTTCCGTCGATATAGGCCAGAAGGTTCATGAAAACCGGATCTCCATCGGTTTATGCCTGGCTTTCCTGTTGCTCCGGCAACGGACAGATCCGGGGCTGTACTCCCTCACCGAATATTTCCCAATTGCCCACCTTTAGATCTGGGCATTCCAGGAAGACGTCATATTGGCAGGCGGCGCAGATGGCCGGACAGAAGTTTTCCTGCATGGCCCGACGAATGGCGCTGCCGGTGGTTTTGCGGATATGGTTTTCCCCGATGTCCTTTAGCAGGGAAGCGTTCTTGACGACCTCGAACACCCGATGATTGACCCCGGAAAGGAAGACGCCTCCGCCACGCCGCCGCACTTCCTCGAGGATGATTTCAAGGATGTGGACTCCGCTGGCGTCGAGAATGTTCACATGGTGCATCCGGATCAGCAGGTTGGCAATGCCGGGGTGGCTTCTGAGCCGATGCTGGAGGTCTTCGAGGATAAAGGATGCCGACCCGAAGAACATGGAGCCCTCGATCTGGATGATGTCCATCTGGCAGCAGGTTTCGCCATAGGCGGAGCCGACCATTTTTCCCGTGGCCGGATCCGGGACGACCGAATAGATTCTCGGGTGGGACGTCTTGGCCAGGTGCAGCACGATGGACAGCAGGATGCCGACATAAATGGCAAACTCGATGCTCAGCAGCAGCATGGAAAAGAAGGTGATGATCAGCACGGCGGCATCGGACCGCGTCGCCCGGATCGCCCTGGCAATGTCCCGAAACCGAATCAGCTCGTAGGCCACGACGATCAGAACGCCGGCAAGGGCTGCATGGGGAAGCACCGCGGCAAGGGGTGAGATGGCAAGGATGGCGGCCGCTACGGCCAGTCCCGAGACCACTCCGCTCAACGGCGTCTTGGCGCCTGCCTTGAAGTTGACGGCAGAGCGGGTGAAGGACCCGCTGGTCGGATAGCCGCTGAACAGGCTTGCCACCACATTGGCTAGCCCCTGGCCGATGAACTCCCGGTTGACGTTCAGCCGCTGGCGGGTCTGGTCCGCAATGGATTTTGCTATGGAGACCGCCTCCACCAGACCCAGGATGGCGATGGCGAGTGCTCCCGGCGCCATTTGCCGGATGTGCACCGCTGCTTCCATGGACGGGGGGGAAAAGGGAGGAAGGCTACGCGGTATGGCCCCCACCACCCCGACGCCATGCCGTTCCAGATCCAAAGCGGCGACAATGGCGCTGACGGCCACCATTGCCAGGAGCGTGGCAGGGAAATTGGAGCGAATCCACTTGCCGGCCAGAATGATGGCGATGGTCAGCATCCCGAGCAGGACGGTCGGCCAGTGTACGCTGCCCAGATTCATCAACAGATGAAGGACCTGGGCCGCAAAATGCCCGCCGGGGTCGATGCGCATTCCCAAGAGGCCGGGAATCTGTTTGAAGGCGATCAGCACAGCCGCCCCCGCCGTGAACCCCAGCAGGACCGAATGAGAGACGAAATTCAGGAGGGCGCCGAAGCGGGCGATGCCCATTATGATTTTGAGCAGACCGATGACCAGGGCGAGGAACAGCGCCAGTTCGATATAGGCGGCGGTTCCGGGCTGGGCGATCTGGCTCAGGATGCTGAATACGACGAGAGATGCTGCCGTGGTGGGTCCCGTGACGAGGTGCGCGGAAGAACCCCAGAGACTTCCGACGATGGCCGGCATGATCGATGCGTACAGCCCGTATTGAACGGGAAGACCGGCGATGATCGCATACGCCATGGATTGGGGAAGCGCCACGACCGCCACCGTCAACCCGGCGAAAACATCGGCCTTCAGGTGATGGCGCCGGTACTGACGAATCCAGGAAATGAACGGTACGAATGAATCCGGATGGACATGCACGATGACCGGTCCTCATCGAACGAGATGTCGTCGATCACAGAAATCCGGAGAAAGCCTACCACAGGTTTCGATAATCCCATATGGATAATCTGTGATTTAACACGATAGGAAAAGGGGGGTGTCGATGATCGTGGCGGGGTGTTCTTTTTGTTCGCCGGCGGTGGATGACCGGATCATGGCCCGTCTCGGGTCCGTTTTCGCGATTCGGAACGCGCCTCCTGTCACGGAAAGCCACATGCTGATTCTGCCCTTTCGGCATGCCGATGACTGCTTTTCCCTCGACGACACCGAAAAGCGGGACACCGACTGAGTGCGAGTCCGATTCCCATCCGCAGGGCCTATTCGGGCTCGTTTCTTTTCGAAACGACCGGGTCACGAACGAATCTCGACCTTGCCGGCCAGCCGGGCCTTGACTTTCGCGATGGGGACTTCCTTCCGGTGAAATATACCGGCTGCCAGGGCGGCCTCCGCTTGGGTCCGGGTGAAGACCTCCAGGAAATGATCCGCGCTCCCCGCGCCGCTGGAGGCGATGACGGGAACGGACACCGCGGACTTGACGGCGTTGATGAGTTCGATGTCATAGCCCAGGTTGGTGCCGTCCCGGTCGATGCAGTTCAACAGAATCTCGCCGGCGCCGAGTTCTTCGCAGGCACGGGCCATCGTCACGGCATCGATGTCGCGGCCTTCCCTGCCGCCTTTGATCGTGCACTGGAACCAGCAGTAGCGTTCCCCGGAAGGTCCGGGGATGTCGGTTTCGATCACCTCGTGCGTGACGGCCCCGGGGTGTTTCACATAAACGCGCCGTGGATCTATGGATATGACGACCGCCTGGCTTCCGTAGACCCTCGAGATTTCCTCGATGGCACTTTTTCCGGTCCTGCGCCCGGTCCTGAGAAACGCTTCGGCGATCAGAACCGCCCCGCTTCCGATGGAAATCTTGTCGGCGCCGGATCGGAAGTACTCGGCGGCGACTTCCAGGGCGGAGTAGCGACGGCCGTCCTTGTCCGTGAAGTCCTGGATACCGCCGCCGATGGTGAGCGGTACGAAGACATTTCGCGAGGTCTGCTTCAAGACCTCGATCATGGGCGTGTCCTTCAAGGGAAAGTCCCGGAAACCGGTAATATTGAGAAATGCGATTTCGTCCGCGCCCTCCTCGTAGTAGCGTTGTGCGAGGGCCACGGGTTTTCCCATGTTGCGCACCTCTCCATGTTCCCGGACGTCGTACCGGTCGCCTTTCGTGACCACCAGATCGCCGCGGTCGTCGGAGCGAACGTCCAGGCAGGCGATGATCCGCTTGGCGAGCTTCGTCTTTCCAGGCGCAACCGGCGGGCGCACGGAACGGACCTGTGGACGGATAAAGTTTCGCAGGAGCATCGCGCCGGCCCGGCCGCTTTTTTCCGGGTGAAACTGGGTCGCGATGACCTGACCCGCCTGAACGGCACTAACGAAAGGATAGCCGTAGTCCGTCGTCGTCAGGGTAACGCTTGGATCCTCGGGAACGACGTGGTAGGAGTGAACGAAATAGAATTTCTCGTCCCCCCTGAGGCCGTCGAATATCGGAGACGGCTGACGGGTGACCAGGCCATTCCAGCCGATGTGGGGGACTGAAAGGTCGATGTCGAACCGGACCACCCGGCCCTTCAACCACCCCAGACCCGGAATCCCCGGCGCCTCGTCACTGGATTCGAAGAGAACATGAAGACCAAGACAGATACCGAGGAACGGTTTGCCCGAGTTCAGGTAGTCCAGCAACGGTTGCACGTAATGCTTGCGCTCGAGGATTTCCATCATGCTGCCGAATGCGCCGACACCGGGGAAAACCAGTTTGTCCGCGGACCGGATGTCCGATTCGCGCTCGACGATACGAACGCTTTCCCCCAATC
>JBMNCP010000123.1:0-17812 GCA_049366795.1 Desulfobacterales bacterium | reverse complement strand
TCCGCGGACCGGATGTCCGATTCGCGCTCGACGATACGAACGCTTTCCCCCAATCGTTCTAAGGCATTGACGACGCTGCGGACATTGCCGGCACCGTAATCCAACAGGGTGATCATGGGTAATCCTTTCGGGTGAAAATCATTTTGAAACCGAACCATTATACCAGTCCACCAGGCCTGACAAGGGCGTGCTGCCCGGACAGGGGAGCGGTCGGCGGACCGGTGGAAAAACACTGAAGTGAAACCGTTTCCGAACCGGCGCGGAATCGGGCGAAGCGGACTGGATCCGGGAAGAAGGAGACATGCTGAACGACATTCGATCGAAAAACGGGATATCGGGCGCCTCATTCAAGGTGCGGGCGGGCGAGTCGTTGTCCGACGGAACGGAGCGGGGCATTCGCATGGATTGTGGCGGAAAGGGCGTGTGCGGCAAATGCCGGGTCATCGTCCATCCCACGGAGTACCTGACCCTGCCTACGGAAGCCGAACACGAGCACCTGACGCCGGCCGATCTCGCCGCCGGTTACCGGCTGGCCTGCCAGGTCGGGTTTCTCGGCCCGGCCTTCGTTACCGTTCCGGATGCCTTCCGTGATCATCGTGACGTATTCGGCAAGGAGGGAGAACTCTGTCCCATCGGTCCGGATCCCCTGGTGCTACGAATACACCTGCTGCCGTCCCAACCCCCGCGGATTCCGGATGAAGCATCCCCCAGCCTCGTCGAGTGGATTGCCCACAGGGTTTCTCAGGCCAGCGGAGAGCCCGTATCGATCTCGGATCCAGGCATATTGGCGCAGCTGAGCCAACCGAACGCGGCCGAGAAGGAGTTGACCCTGGTGCGACACAGCGAACTGGGGGTCACGGCGCTGCTGTCAGGGCATCGACCCGACAGTCTGGGCGTCGCCTTCGATATCGGCACCACCACACTTGCCGCCTACCTGTGCAACCTTCGTACAGGCCATGTCCTCGCCAGCGCCGCTGCCGTCAATCCTCAGCGGCCGGTCGGGGAGGATGTCATCTCGCGCATCGCCCGTTGCGATCAAAACGGGGAAGGCCTTCCGCTGCTGCGACGGCTGGTCGTGGACGGCCTGAACGGCCTGGTTCGGCGCTGCATCGACACAGCGGGCCTCGAGACGTCCGACATCGACGAGGTGACAGTGGTGGGCAACACCACCATGACGCAGATCTTTTGCGGGCTTCATCCCCATTCCATCGGGGTGTCCCCTTACCGGCCGACGATCAGGGAAATGCCCGCGCTCAGGGCCGGGAATATCGGACTGGATCTCGTACCCGGAACACCCGTCAGCGTTTTTCCTGTTGTTTCAGGCTTTGTGGGCGGAGACACACTGGCGGCCGTCCTGGCCGACGGTTTCAACGATCAGGAGGAAATGGCGCTTTTGGTGGATATCGGAACCAATGGGGAATTGGTCCTGGGAAACCGGGACACCCTGTGGGCGACGAGTTGCGCGACGGGTCCGGCCCTCGAGGGTGCCCACATTTCCTGCGGCATGCGGGCGACGACCGGAGCCATCGATCAAGTGGCGCTCGGGCCTGACGGGGCCATCCGGTGGCATGTGCTGGGCAGGGAAAAGGTCAGGCCGCTGGGGCTTTGCGGTTCGGGAATCATCGACGCGCTTTCGGTGCTTCGCCGCGCTGGCGGCCTGGACAGGAGCGGCCGCTTCGTTCCCGGTTTTCCAGGCGTCGTATGCGACGACAACGGGTTCGGAAGGCGGTTTGTCCTCGTTCCGGCAGACGAAAGCGGAACCGGAACCGACCTTGTCATCGACATCAAGGACGTTCGCCAGATTCAGCTTGCCAAGGCGGCCCTGGCCGTGGGTGTTGAATTCCTGATGGAACAGGTGGGTGTCAGCGGCATTTCGAAAACGGTGCTGACCGGCTCCTTCGGCGCCCGTTTCGACTGGAGAAGCGCCCTGGTGATCGGTATGCTCCCGAAGGCCGTGGCTGACGGACGCGTCGAGCCGAAGATGAATCTCGCCGGTGTTGGCGCGGCCATGGGGCTGGTGAACCGGTGCCATCGGCGGCAGGCCCGGGAAATCCTTCGGCGTATCCGGTTCGTGGAACTGGCGTCCCGCACGGATTTTGCCCTCCGCTTCGCTCAAGCAACCGAATTTCCGGACACGAAGCAATTTGACCGGCTGTGGTTGCAATGACAGTGAAAAGAGACATCGACATCGCCTTGACGGCGGAAGAGATCATGAGGGCGGTCAGCCATGGCAGGCGGGACGCCGCGTGGATGGCGGAGCCGGCGCGGGCAGCGCTGAACCGGGCATCGGATCTCTTGGCCCCGGTGATCGTGTTCGAGTGGGTCGGGGTGGAGACGGTCAGCGGAGAAGCCGTCCGGGTTCGAACCCGGAAACGTGCCGGTACGGCGGTCTTGACGGTGGGCCCCCAAGCAAAGCTTCTGACCCCGGCCGTGGAGGCGCTGGTCAGTGTCAATTCCATCGGCGCCGCACTGGACGATGAGGTACGCCGACTGAACGACAATGGTGAGATGCTCGCCGGCTATCTGCTGGACTGTGTCGGGGTGGTCGCTCTGAGCAAGGTCGCCGACGAGGCCGCACGCATGGCCGAGAAAAGGGCCCAGGAAAAGGGGTGGGGCGTCGGGGCGAGGCTCAGTCCCGGATCCCTCGTGGGCTGGGACACTTCGCGCCAGAAGGAAATCTGCGGCATTCTTCCCCTGGAGGATGCCGGTATCGGTCTGACAGAAAGCGGACTGCTCGTCCCCTTCAAATCGGCATCCGGTATGGTCGGCATCGGACCCGGATATCCAGGCCGTAAAGTGGGCTCGGTATGCAGCCTCTGCAAACTGAAGGATACCTGCTGGCGCCGAAAGACGTAGCCCGCATCCACTTTCCGTGGGTCACATGAATCATGGCCAATTCCCGCCGTACCGTCTGTCCCGACCTTCATTTCCTGTTCTTTCGAGGGATGATAAAAATAGCGGAAGCCATGCCTCAAAGCGCATGGCTTCTCGTCGATCACCGGATACGGCCTTGACTTATTCCGCCTTTTTATCGGTGGCTCGGGTCGGCCGTCACGGAGCTCCGAAATCCAGCGGCGTACTTTCCATGAGGTCCAGGAGTTTTTCGGCATCCTTCTGTCCGGGCGGGGCGGACAGTCGCAAAGCCACGCCTAGCCCTTCGCTCGCTTCGTGGAAATCTCCATCCGAAAGGCGGCTGACGACGGCTGTCTGAATCCATGCATTGACGCCCATCAAGCGTCGGACGAATTCCAGGCCGCTCATGTCCGGAAGCGATTCATCCACCACAACCCATCCCGAAGGCTTTTGGGAGGTGGCTTCGAGCGCTTCCAGACCCGTCTCCGCCCAGGAAATCTTGCAGCGCCGTCTTGTCGACAGGGTTTCCTCGAAAGACAGGAATCGACTCCTCCGAGGTGTTACCAATTGGACGGATGTCATGTCGGTGTTGTCCATTCAAAACTCCTGCAGAATTTGCGGATCCGGGGGGGCGAGATCCGCCTCCCCCGGGCTCGGGACTGTATCAGTGGGAACCGCCACCGCCACCGCAGGTGTGCTCCTGCCTGAATTCCGGGAGTCGACCTTCCAGAAAGCCGTTGACGGCTTCTCCGACGGTTTTGGCATCGCCGCCGAAGAATACCTGGATTCCCACCTGGTTGAATCCCATCAGCGGCCGAAGTCCCATCCCGCCTGCGATCAGGGCTTTGGTCCCTTTTGAGGCCAGATACTGCACGGGGGCCATGCAGCCGCCCTGCTGGTGTGGGACGTTGGGAATGACTTCCACGTTCTCGACGGTACCACCGTTTACCGATACCAGCGTGTATAGGTCACAGTGGCCGAAGTGAGCACCCAGTGGGGCGTCGAGGCCACCGGGCATCGTACTGGGAATGGCTACCAGAGTTGGCATTTGATCGTTCTCCTTTTGAATGAGTTCTTCCCGGCGTGCCGCTTGCGGCATACGCCTGCAAATTCACGCAGCGTGGCGCTCCGTTGCCACCGCCATGATGTCGGACCCGACGAATTTTGCCTTTCGACAGACCTCGTCACGGTCATACCCGGATATCGTTTGTCCCCTGATCATGGCCGGTCTCCCGTCCGGATCATGGGGAATATCCGTTGTTCTCATTTCCCGTGTCCCCGCTGGTTGGGTTCGGATGCCATTTTCAGATCGCCGTGATCGTATTGCTCGATGGCGGCCCGGACCGTCATCTGATCGAGATCCTGACCGATGGCGATACCGGCAGCATTCAAGGCTTCGAACGCTTTGGGGCCGACATAGCCCGTCAACAGCACCTTGGCCCCGCTTCTGGCAACGATTTCAGCCGCCTGAATACCGGCTCCCTGGGCCAGGATCTGGCTTTGGCCGTTGTCCAGGTATTCGAACGCCAGCGTTTCGGAATCGACGATGATGAAACCCGCGGCCCTGCCGAATCGAGGGTCCACCATGGCGTCCAGGCTTGGCGCCTCGCAGGAAATGGCTATTTTGGTCATGGGAATTCCTCCTGGTCGGACTTCACTGCAACGCGATCCGCTGAGCGCGGAACGCATCGTACCGCTGGGTCGGGAAATCCGATCCAGGTGCACCCGAGAGTAATGAGCATATGATCGAAATAAAATAAACCCATACAGGTGAATTGTCAAGGGTTTTGCTGAGAAAGCTCTCAGCAATTGAATCGAAGCATCCGCGTCAATGGAGGAGCAGATGATGTTGAAACGCGGAAAACTGACCATTGTTCGGGTAGGAGCGGTGATCAGTTACAGCAGCTTGGCTGAAATCGGTGAGCGGATCATCGATTGCTTTCGGGGGATCATTTCCGGTTTCCTTCTTTCCCACCACAACTCTCCGGCGGTTCAGAGCATCGATGCCCAGCTGTTGACCATGATTCTGCATACGGAATACGGAGGGCACACGCTGGGAATCACCGACGCGGACTTGAAAACCGCCGATGACGACGCCTTTTATAACACCATCCTCGGCGGAAAGAATCCAAAAAACGACGTCGCCGTCGTATCCACGCGGCGGCTGGCCCCTGAAACCATCCATTCGAACAGCGACTATCAACTGTTCATCAGCCGGATTCTGAAGGTCGCGCTCCACGAGGTCGGGCACAATCTGGGCCTTACCGATCATGCATCATTCCAACGGGCTTCGGACGGCACGCTTTGCCCCATGAGCCGGGGAGAATCCAACCGGTTCGGGTACAAAGGGTATGTGGAGGCGGTTGTCGATGGCAGGGGATTTCGGTTTTGCCGGGAGTGTACGCAGTTTCTGAATCTGGTCTATAAATCGTGACGGGTTCCCCCTGGATCCAATCACCCTTGTCGCACCACCGGCCGGCCGGCGTCGTGCGTACCATAGATGGACGGCCGGCCGGGACATCGATTCCATGTTCAGCTTGCGAGACGGCCGTACCCAGGGCCGGTTCAGAAATTGACGCTTCAGCGCGTCTACCGGCATCGGCGGTGAAGCGGCCGGCGCGGGGGGTCTGTTGCCCGCTGACAATCATTCCAGGAGATTCGCCAGCGCACGGGCGCAGGCTTCCATGGCATCCTCGGGACCGTCCAGGTTGAGAACGTGATTTTCGAGGTCCACGTCCGTGATCCGGCAACCATGCTTTTCAGCGGTTTCCTTGACGAGTGTCAGAAATACACTGCTATCCATTGATATCCTTCCGGTGGAGTGGCGCTCGCGCCCGACCCTGCTTCCAGGCGGGTCGGACCCGGTGTTCAAGGCAAGTCCAACTATTGCCCGCTATCTGCTATGGACAATCTCAGACCTCCGATACCCTTGTCAAACTTCATTTTCCTGTGCTTCACCCGCAGAGCCGCCATCGGCCTCGAATGAACAGGCCGGGAAACCGTTATTGGCACGGACTAGGCCGTCTGCTAAAAGGCGTTTCATGGATCAACCGTTCGATACGATCACACGGTCCCAGCGCATCGCGGTTATTTTATCGGCGCTGCTCGCTCTTTTCCTGGGCGCGCTCGACTCGCTCGTGGTGTCCGCGGCCATGCCGACCATCGTGGCCGAGCTCGGCGGGCTTCATCTTTACAGCTGGGTGTATTCCGCCTATTTTCTATCCCGTGCCGTTTCCCTGCCCATTTTCGGGAAACTGGCCGACCTGGTGAAGGTCCGCACCCTGTTGACGACCGCCATCGCCGTATTCGTAGTCGCCTCGATCGGTGCGGGATGCGCACCGGACATGGTTTCGCTGATCGCTGCGCGGGTGCTTCAGGGTGTTGGCGCGGGGGGGATCTTCGCGTTGGTCTACATTGTCCTGACTGATGTATCCCCGGAAAAGGATCGCGGCAGGGCGCTTTCCCTGGGCAGCTCCATATGGGGCATCGCGAGCGTGCTCGGCCCGACGCTCGGCGGTGTCATCGTCAGCTACTTCTCCTGGAGGTGGATCTTCTTCATCAACGTGCCCCTCGGTCTCGCCTCTTTTTGGGGGATCGGCGCCTTCCTCGTCGAATTCCGGCAGAAAAAGAACACCGTCGAGTTGGATCTCCTCGGCGTCGCCACGCTTTCTACGGCGATTCTTGCCTTTCTGACAGCCTTTCTCGTGGGTGGACGCAGTTATCCCTGGGGATCGAAGGAGATCATCGGGCTCTTCGTTCTTTCCCTTGTCGGGCTGGCGGGGTTTGTCTGGGCCGAGCACAGGGCGAAGGACCCTATTCTCTCCATCGGGTTTTTTCGCATGCGGGGATTCAGCATCGGCAACTCGAGTGTCTTTCTGAGCAGCTTCGCCATTTTCTCGCTCTTTGCCTATGCGCCGCTTTTTATCCAGGGTGTTCAGGGGAAAACCCCGCTGGAGGTGGGGGTGGCGATGTTGTCGCTCAGTCTCGGATGGTCGGTGGGTTCCCTTGCCCTTGGGCAGGTGATCCACCGTCTGGGTCGAAAAATGTCGGCCTTGTCCGGTGCCGGCTTATTGCTGTCGGGCAGTGCAATGACGCTGATATTTTCTCCCTCGACCACCATGACCTATGCATTCATCACCTTTTTCATCGTGGGAATCGGCATGGGCTTTGTTGCGCTTTCCACGCTTCTGGTGGTCCAGTCCTGCCTGGACAACCGGGATCTGGGAGTGGCCACCGCCTCGCACCAGTTTGCACGCACGCTCGGCGGCGCTGTCGGCGTGGGTGTCTGCGGCAGTTTTGTTTCGAGCCGAATCGATGAACTGGCGGAAACGATCAGCAGCCTCGGCATTCTGGACGGTCTTCCTCCGAAACTGGCCGAAGGCGGCATCGGCCAAATGGAGCGTCTCATGGGGCCGGAAGTGCGATCGATGCTGCCTCACGAACTGCTGATATTGATTCAGGATTCGGTCGGGAGGGGGGTTTCGGGTGTGTTCTGGGCAGTGTCTTTATCCTCCCTGCTGTGTTTGGCGCTGTGTGCGCTGCTGCCCGGGGAGGGGAAAAAGCCTAGGGCATCCCTGGGGAATTCCTGAAGGATTGCAGGATTCAGCCCCGGTGAATACAACCCTGTCGATCATCGTTACGATTTGAGGGCGGCTTCCACGGATGCCCGAATTTCGGAGGAAGGACGGGAAGGCGCCTCGAATCGAAGGCAAAGGAGAATTCTCATGGCAACCCGAACGGAAAAACGTATCGCCCTGGTGACCGGCGCCAACCGCGGCATCGGCTTGGAGATCAGCCGGCAGCTTGCCGAACTCGGCATAACCGTGTTCATGGGGTCCAGGAGCGAAGCCGCCGGTGCGGAGGCTCGAGAGCGTTTGTCGGCGAAGGGTCTGGACGTTCACATGCTTCGGCTCGACGTCGCGGATGTGGTCAGCATCAAATCCGCCGTGACCCGGCTTTCGGACGAATGCGGCCGGCTGGATATTCTCGTCAACAACGCCGGTATCCTTCTGGATGGCAAGACCGGGATTCTCGAACTCGATCCCGTAACGTTTCAGAAAACCGTGCAGACCAACGCGGTCGGTCCGCTTCTGCTGTGTCAGGCCGTCATTCCCATGATGCAGAAAACCGGCTTCGGCCGAATTGTCAACATCGCCAGCACGATGGGGTCGCTCAATGACATGGCCGGGACGGATGCGGTATCGCCGCGGCTCCTGTCACCCGCATACCGTTTGTCCAAGACCTTGCTGAACGGGATTACCATAATGGTTGCACAGGCCACCCGGGGATCGGACATCCTCGTCAACTCGGCCTGTCCCGGCTGGGTCAGATCCGACATGGGGGGAGCCGAAGCCCCCCTGACACCCGCTGAGGCCGCCGACACCCCCGTCTGGCTTGCCACTCTTCCCGAGGGGGGCCCGACCGGTGGCTTTTTCCGGGAGCGTCGCCGCATTCCCTGGTAGTGTGGATGATGATTATTTAAGGCGGCATGCTTCCTTTAAGGCGGCATGCTTCCTTCGGCCGCTTCCATGTGGTCTGTCAATGGCCGCCGGGATCGAATCCTGCAATTACACGAGGCGGTAGCGCATGTGTGAGGTCTTGCCCGGAGCAGGGAGCACCGCTTTCAGGTATCGGTTCGCGGACAGCAGAAGATCCTCCGTCGTTTCCCAGGAGACGCAGGGGTCCGTGATGGAAACGCCGTACCGCAGCGTCGACGGGTCTCCGGTATTTGTCTGATTCCCTTCCCTGAGATGGCTTTCCAGCATGAGGCCGATAATGGCATCGTTTCCGTCCAGCCGCTGGTTGATCACATTCTGCCACACCGCCGCCTGAAGGCTCGGCTTCTTCCGGGAATTGGCATGGGAGCAGTCGACCATGATCGTTTCAGGCAGACCCCGGGCGTTCAGCATTTCCCTGGCTTCATGAATGCTGACCGAATCGTAGTTCGGCCGGGTGCCGCCCCGAAGCACGATGTGGGTGTAAGGGTTGCCCTTGGTCTTGACCACGCACGCCCGGCCGTCGGCATCGATTCCCAGGAAGCTTTGGGGAGATCCGGCGGCGATCATGGCATTCAGGGCCGTTCCCAGCTCTCCGTCCGTACCGTTCTTGAAACCGATGGGCATGGACAGGCCAGAAGCCATCTCCCGGTGCGTCTGGGATTCGGTGGTGCGCGCTCCGATGGCGGACCAGCACACCAATCCGGCGATGTATTGGGGTATGATGGGTTCGAGCATCTCGGTGGCCGTGGGAAGACCCATTTCCGTAATTTTCAGCAGGATCCGCCTGGCCTTCCGCAGCCCGGCGTGCATGTCACAGGAATCGTCCAGGCGCGGGTCGTTGATAAGGCCTTTCCAGCCCAAGGTGGTCCTCGGCTTTTCGAAATAAACCCGCATGACGACGAAAAGGGTTTCCTTGATTTTTTCGTGGATTTCTCTCAGTCGCGACGCGTATTCCAGCGCGGCGTCCTCGTCGTGGATCGAGCAGGGGCCGACCACCAAAAGAAGCCGCGGGTCCTCCTTGCGGAGGATCCGGGCGATGGTATCCCGTCCGGAAATGACCGTTTCGGTGGCCTTTTCCGTCATCGGGAGTTCCTTTTTGAGTTCCTCCGGTGAAATGAGCGGCTCGAAACGGTCGATATGGATGTCCCACGTCGGCTTTTCCATCAACAGACCTCCGTGATTGCGGGCGATTCGGCTGATCTCGCAAACGGGTGATGCAGCCCGAAATCTTTTAAGAAAATTCAGCATAATCGCATTCCGGATCCTCTGCAAGGCGCGTTGAATCCATCTGGATGCATCGGATCGCGAAAGTGGTTTTCCTTTGATCCCTGTGCTGCAATCTGCTACCAGACAGTGGCGAATATTTCCCATTTATCCGATGGCTTTACGGCTGCCACGCGAGCCGGAGGCCGACAATCTCCTCCGGGTTCGGATGATCCGATGGTATCAACCGCACGAATACACGCCGTTCTGACAGGAGATGTCGTCGACTCCTCCCGCCTCGAGCTCGATCAGCGCGCCTATCTGGCCACCCGCTTCGATACGCTGTCTGCGCCGATCCTGAAGGCTTTCGGCGAAGACATCCTGCCTCTGGGCATGGAAACGATCCGCGGAGACGGCTTCCAGGCGCTGCTCGGCCGCCCGGAGATGGCGCTTCGGATCTCGATCTTCGTTCGCGCCTCGCTGCGGGCGGACGCGCGCTCGGGCCATGCCGATGTCCGCATTGCCGTGGGAATCGGAACCGTCGAATTCATCGGCAGCCGGGTTTCCGAAGGTCTCGGCCCTGCATACGAACTGTCCGGCAAGCGACTGGACCAAATGAAGCGCGGGGAACGGCTCGGCATCGAGAGTGAACTGCCCGGGTTCGACGTTGAGAACTGGGACGTGATCGCCGCACTCATCGACGTGCTTGCGGCATCCTGGACGCCCAAGCAGGCCCATGCCGTCGAGCTGGCTCTTCAGGGGATGACCCAGGAAGCCATCGCGCGGACGTGGGAGGTTCCGATCAAACAGCAAACCGTGGGAAACCACCTGAAGCGGGCCGGATGGGGAGCGATCCGTCAGGCGTTGGAGCGATTTGAATACAGTGTAATAAAGCTGTTAAACCATAAAACAGCTGAATAAGGTTGTATTAGACCCTTTCCGGCGGGGATGATGAAATCCCGGCTACATGCAGAAAGATCATGCGATGAGCGGTATCGGAGTCCAGGTGCTGACCGCCTTCTTCAGCGCTCACTTGATCAGCGATTTTCTGTTGCAGAATGAGGCGATTGCCGTCAACAAGCATCGCCTGTGGGTGTTGACCCTACATGCGGCGGGAGCGGGAGCGGCGGCTTACGCGGCCTGCGGCCTGTGGCGGTTGTGGTGGATCCCGCTGCTGACCTTTGTCACCCACTGGATCCTGGATCGTCTGAAATCGAAAAATCCCCGCCAGCGGCTTCGGATTTTTCTGCTGGACCAGGGCGCCCATCTCGCAGTGGCCGCAGGCCTGGCGGCTCTTGTGATCTTTGGAACAGGAGAAACGGCCGTCTGGCCTCAGCTGCCCGATTCCGGGCGCCGCCTGCTCTTGCGGCTTCTGATGATCACGGCGGCGCTCCTTCTGGCATCGAAGGCCGGCGGCATCCTGATCGAGCTTTGGGTTCAGCCGTTTCTGGTTCGAATGCGTTGGGAGGAGAGAAAGCTCGGGAGGCGTCCCCGTACCGATTTAGGAAACAGGGGAGGGGGCGTGACGGTCGATTCGATCCGCGGGCTGCCCAATGCCGGACGAATCATCGGTCAGCTGGAGAGGCTTTTGATCTTCATACTGGTTTTTGCCGGTGAACCTTCGGCAATCGGCTTTCTGGTGGCCGCCAAGTCCATCTTCCGCTTTGGAGAGCTCAGGGATGCCTCCAACCGTATGGAGGCCGAGTACATCCTGATCGGCACCCTGATCAGTTTTGTCTATGGGGTTGCCGTTGCCTATGGCGCGCGTCTCACCTGGAACCTGATTTGATGACCGCCCCGGGATGCGCTCGAGTCCTTCCACCGGGCCCCAACCGTGCGAATGGCCGCCGACCGCCGGAAAGGGATGGCGACAGCGCGGGAGCCGGCTTCTGGCAGAATGGGGCGTGAAGCCCCCGGCAGGCGTCCGAAGCGGCTTGACGCAGGGCAGGGGATACCGTACCATTCGCCCGCCAATGGCCACCAGGGTTGCGAGATCTTCGGGACGCGGAGGCCGCCCGCCGAGTCGGTTCCTGTCGCCGGGGTGCCCGACGGCGGAAGGTGGAGGCCTCCGGCCGACCTTAAAGGAGGATGGCGATGAAAAGACATTTCATTCACCTCGACGACTGGACCGAAGAGGAGATCCTCCAGTTGCTGGATCTGGCCGCCGAGGTCAAGAACCGTTTCAAGCGCCGGGACGATTTTACGCCTTTTCGGGGCCAGACCCTTGCCATGATTTTCGCCAAGCCTTCGGCAAGGACCCGCATTTCCTTTGAAACCGGGTTTTTTCGCCTGGGTGGGCATGCCATTTATCTCCAGCCCTCCGATATCGACATGGGCAAGCGGGAGCCCGTGAGAGACGTAGCCCGCGTACTCAGCCGATACAACGACATGATCATGGCCAGACTCTTCGACCACAACCACATGATCGAACTGGCAGAATTTGCATCCATCCCCGTCATCAACGGTTTGACCGACTACAACCATCCCTGCCAGGTGCTGGCGGATATTTTCACCATCAGGGAGCATCGGGGGCACCTGAAGGATCTCAAGGTCGTTTTTGTCGGTGACGGCAACAACATCGTCCACTCCTGGCTTCGTCTGGCCGTCCGGCTTCCGATGCACTTCGTCTGTGCCTGCCCGGAGCTCTATCCGCCCGATACCGGGACGGTGGACTTGTCACGTGACGCCGGGCGCTCCCGGATCGAGATCGTTCATGATCCCAAGGCCGCCGTGTCGGGTGCGGACGTGGTTTATACCGATGTCTGGGCGTCCATGGGCAGGAAGCACGAACTGGAAGAACGGAAACGGCATTTCGAAGGGTTCCAGGTCGACGATGGCATGATGGCCGCCGCGGGCCGGGGAGCTCTGTTCATGCATTGCCTGCCCGCTCAGCGTGGGCTTGAGGTTTCCGATTCGGTCATGGAATCAAAGGCGTCGATCGTGTTCGATCAGGCGGAGAATCGGATGCACGTGCAAAACGCCGTCATGCTGCGGCTTGCCGGCAAGGCCTGACGCTGGAGGCGCAGTTCCCGGCCACGCTCGAACGGAACGCATCCGGGTCCTGACAAGCTTTACCGGGTGCCGTTTGAAAACAGGAGGGAAGCATGGGGGCATTCCCGCTGAAACATGTTGTGGAGTCTCAGCAATTCGACCGGGAGATCCTGGAGGTCGTTTTTTCGACGGCGGACGCCATGAAGGCGGACGTGGCCGGGGGCGGAGGACGATTCGGCAGAAGCCTTGAAAGAAGAATCATGGCCTCGCTCTTCTATGAACCGTCGACCCGAACCCGATTTTCCTTTGAAGCGGCCATGCACCGGCTGGGCGGGCGGATCATCACCACTGAAAACGCCAAGGAGTTCTCCAGCGCCGCCAAGGGTGAGAGCCTGCGGGACTCCATTCTGGTCATGAACGGATATGCCGACGTGATCGTCATGCGCCACCACGAGGCCGGCAGTTCCGCCATGGCTGCCGAAATATCCCGGATCCCGGTTATCAACGCCGGTGACGGGCCGGGGCAGCATCCCACGCAGGCCCTTCTGGACCTGTTTACCATCAAAGACAACTTCGGTACCGTCAGCGGCTTGACGATCGCCATGGTCGGCGACCTCAAATACGGACGCACCGTGCGATCGCTGGCTTACCTGCTGACGAAATACGACCGGATTCGCATTTATTTCGTTTCGCCTCCCGTCTGCCGGATGGACGAGGACATCAAGGATTACCTCGATCGAAACGGCGTTCGCTGGGAGGAGGAGTCGGACCTCGAAAAGGTGCTGCCCCACGTGGACTGCGTCTACATGACCCGGATACAGAAGGAACGGTTCAATGACCTGAAGGATTACGAGGAGGCGGCGGGAAAATACATTCTCTCTTCCGGGAACGTCGATCTCATGCGGTCGGATGCGATCATCATGCATCCCCTTCCGCGTGTGGATGAGATCAAGATCGGCGTGGACGGGGATTCCCGCGCCCGGTACTTCCAGCAGGCTCACAACGGCGTCTTCGTCCGAATGGCGCTGCTGTACCTATTGTTGAATGGATAGCCTGCGGACGCTTCCGCGTGGCCAACACGGGGTGGGCGGGCCGCCAGGCGCATGAAGGCTCACCCGTAGAGGCGGTCCAGGAAATAGGACATCTGCCGGTACCACCATGGCCAGTCATGGTTGACGTCCCGGCCCCAGTAGTCCACCCACGCCGGGATGCCTTTTTGCCGGAGGATCGACTCTATTGCGCGGGTATCCTCGAGAGCCTCGTCCTCCCATGCTCCCTGCCCGACACACACGACCAAGGTGCATTCGCGCAAAGGCCCCAGGTGGGCTTGGTCGTCCAACCCCGCCAGGTAATGGATCGGTGAATTGAAGTAGACGAACTCCAGGTCCGATGGCCGCAGGCCGAACTCGTCTCGATCGAGCCGGTACAGTCCGCTCAACGCAATGGCGCCTTCGAAGCGATCGGGATGCCTCAGAAAGAAATTGACGGCATGGTAGGCGCCCATGCTGCACCCGCTGGTCATGATTCGAGCGGTCGGCTGCCGGCAGTGCTCCCGTATGAAGGGGACCGCTTCGTCGACCACGTACCGGTCATACGCTTCATGCCTTGCGTTGCGTTCGGCCGGATCCAGATCGAAGCGGTACCAGGAATCCGCATCGACGCTGTCCACCGTAAACAATTTGATCCTGCCGCGGTCGATAAATCCGGAGATGGCCTCGATCATGCCCATGCCCTCGTAGTCGTAGTAACGGCCGCGCGAAGAGGGGAAGACGATGAACGGCTTTCCCCAGTGCCCGTAGACTTTCAAGGCCATCTTCCGGCCGAGATGAGGGCTGTGCCAGCTGTGGAATTCCACGTGCATGGTTCACGGCTCCGTCTCGTGGATGGTCCGGACGATTTCGAGCAGCGTGTCGAGGTCGCGGGTGCGGACGATGAAGCCTACGTCTCCGAGCGCGCTGCGGAAAACACCGGGCACGTGGTCGATCTTGACGACGGCTTCCGGAAAACGGGACCGGACGGCGTCTTCGCTGTGGCGGTAGCGGAGGTGGGATTTCCGGCTGGCATAGCAGCAGTGGTAGGAAGGATGGTAATCCAGGGTGGTGGCGCCGTTGACCACCACTTCCGCCCATGCCCGGTATATGTCGACATCGGCCGCGTAGTTGAACATGTCGGTCGTAAATCCGCCCGGGGGGCGAAGGTTGACCTCCAAGGGCAGAAATTCGTTCTCGGCGGTGCGGAAAAACTCGATGTGGAAAAAGCGTTCCCGGATGCGAAAGGCGGCCACGCACGCGCTTCCTGCGGCAGCAAGGGCGGGGGGATCTGCTTGAGATTGTAATAGTAAATGTGCCGGCCTTCGTTCACGGTCTCCATGATGCCCTGGCTGAAGAAATGCGCTGTCTGGAAAACGATGGATCCGCCGGCGTCGGTCATCCCGTCGAAGGAATAAAGGTCTCCGCGGACAAACGCCTCCAGGAAATAGTCCACGTCGGGTTTTCCGGTGAAGAAGCGCTCCAATTCTTCCGCATTGTCGATCCGGAGTGTGTCGAGCGCTCCGACGCCCGCGTCCGGCTTGGCGATGATGGGAAACCCCGTCGAGGACGCCAGGTTCCGGGCCTCATCCAGCGAGCGGGCGAGGATGCCGGGCGCTACCTTCAGGCCGGCCTCCCGGAAGAGGGCTTTCATGCCGGATTTTCTTCTCAGGACCTGGATGTCCGCATGGCGGAGCCCGGGGATGTTGAAGTCGTCGCGGATGCGGGCATCATTTTCGAGCCAGTATTCGTTGTGGCTCTCGAATCGGTCGATGCGGCCGTAACGGTGGATAAAATAGCCGCAGGCCCTGACGAGAGCGTCATAATCGTGCAGGACTTCGACCCGATAATATTCGGTCAGGGAGGTGCGCAGCGTTTCGGCGAGTTTGTCATATTCCTCGTCCCCGATGCCCAGCACGGTGGCGCCGGTGTTTTTCAGCTGGCGGCAAAAGGCAGAATAGTGGGGAGGGAAATGGGGAGAGAAGAATACGATGTTCATAGCATCTCACGGGCAACCGGGTTGGAGAGCCGTTTTCGCATGGATCGAAGGCGGTTGATCCCGGGTGGCGGCGCCTTCGGTCCTCCTTTTATAGAACGGTACACTGTTTCGAGTGATTGTAAAGTGCAAAATGCGGGTCGCGGAAAATCCCCGAGAGAAGAGGCCGATCCAATATCAGACAAAAGAATCCGGCTTGCCCGGAAATCGACCGCACTTATGTTGTGGTCGAAAAACCCGTCTCAAGTGAAAGCATGGTCCAATGGATCCGATTCAGCCCCTGCTGGAAACCATTCAAGCCAACTGTGACATCTCGGATGCGCGTTATGCCGGAATGTTCTCCGTCTGCGGTCTGGCCTTGCGCCTCAGGGATCTTCACAAATGGGAGACCGGACTGGCGCCGTGGGAGGACGGTGAGACCCGCACCCTCCTGGACTGGATCGGCGAAAGGGAGGACCGCTGGATGGCTCTTGCCGAGCGGGAATTCTCGCCGCTGGTCTACAACGGATGCACTTACGGTCCCTTTGATACCGAGGAGATCAACCGTCAGTTGAGTACGCGGGGACTTTTCTACGGCGCCGGCCTTGCCAACAGCCTGAAACCCACTTTCTTCCTCGCCCCGATCGCGGAAGTCTATCCATTGGAAGGGCTGTCGGTCGTTGTGTTGGGCAGGGAGATGGCAAGGGATCTTCTGACCCTTCCGGCCATGACGCAGGATCGGCGCATCCTATTCCGGAAGGATTCGGGCATGCGCTTTTTCTGGGACCAGTTGGTTTATGTCAAGAAATCCGGCCGTCCCTACCTGAAGTTTGCTTTACGGAGACTTGGGGGGACGAGCTTGTCCCTGGAAGTGCTCCAGGGGCACGTCGATCCGCTTTTCAAGGTTCAGCGGGAGATCTTTATCCGCCATGAGGTGGGGGAAGTGCTGGATTCCGTCTTCGAGGCGGAGTCCTGGCAGGAGTTGATCGCCGATCATCCGCACACCCCGGTCGAACTGCTGGCGAGAGCCTTGAAGGATCTCCTCGCGGACACTCACCCGAAGGGAACGCTTCGACATCTGATCCGCGGCCGGAACGCCATTGCGCTTGCCTTGTACAGCGCGTTGCTGGATGGTTTCATGCTGGAGATTTTCGAGGAATTCCGGAATGCCTGCGAGGAGCTTCTGGAGACCGGCTCTTGGGATTCCGTGGAAGCAAAGGTGGAAAGCGGCCGGAAACGGGTCACCCGAATGGCCGGGGATATGATGCGGCTGCACCGGGAAGGCCGCGCCCGGGGAGATGCCGATTGGACGCGCCGGCGCATCGAGGAGCGCCTGGTAAACCCATTCCTGAAGGGCAGGGAAGGCCGCGACTCGCCATCCGTATGAAAATCCGCTCCGCTCCGGGAGGCGCCTGAACAGCTCTTGACCGGTTCATGCGGCGCTTGAGAGAAGATTTATAACACTTTATATAAATTGAAAAATTTGTTTCAAGCAAACTTGTATGGGACTTCCGATGGAAGGACGAGAATGAGATCCATGAACGCTGCTCGAGTCGTTGCCGTTTCCGTCAGCCGACGGAAGGGTGAAAAGAAAACCAATCTGCCAACGGTACGGTTGCTGGCCGACCAGGGCCTCGATCAGGACGCCCATGCCGGTCCCTGGCACCGACAGGTCAGCCTGCTGGACATGGAGAGCATCGAAAAGATCCGCCAGAAAGGCCTCGACGTCGATCCGGGCAATTTCGCCGAAAACATCACGACCGAAGGCATCCGGCTTTGGGAGCTGCCGGTCGGTACGCGGCTTCGGCTCGGAAAGACGGCCCTCGTGCAAGTGACCCAGATCGGAAAGGAATGCCACAACCGCTGCGCCATTTTTCATCAGGTAGGAGACTGCGTCATGCCGAGGGAGGGTATCTTCGCACGGGTGCTGATCGGCGGAGACGTCGCGCCCGGTGACGCGATACGGGTGCTGGAAACGGAAAGATAGGGAGTGTCCGTCCAGAAATGGTCTTTTGGGCCCTGCTCTGCGTTCTCCGCGGGTTTCCGGCTGCGGCGTACCGCAGTAGGCCTCACCGCAACCCCTTGTGCGGCCTTGATCAGAACCCAAAATCCCCTTTTCTGAATCGGACAAGCTCGTGTCTAGATATTCCTTAGTGGACGAGCACTGGGGAAGGTTAGCGCTCACCGAGCGCTTGGAGATCCGGGGAACTCCCCCGTACCGCCCAGACGAAAAAGTCGGCAAGCGGTTTGAACCCGACACCTAC
>JBMNCP010000122.1:0-1499 GCA_049366795.1 Desulfobacterales bacterium | reverse complement strand
CCGGGCGTTCCACCGGCTTGAAGGAGCTCAGGTCCAGGTCCTCATCATCCAGGTGCACCTGGACGGTCATCGCCAGCTGCAGGCCGCGGCTGGTACGTACAACCACCGGGTCCCCGGGCTCGATGTCCGGGAACTGGGATGCATCAAAATAATAATTCTTGCCGACGTCCTCAAACTGGACGCTAATGATATTGCTGTAAGTCATAGGTTGAATTATATCACGCCGGAAAAGCCCGGCATGGAGGGTCTCATCCGCGGAGCAGCATGCTCATCCGGGCTGCCACCGACTGCGCAATGGCGGTCATCGCCTTCGCGCCGGGCGAGTCCGGGTCAACAGCCGCGACAGGTGCACCGCCGTCACCGCCCACGCGGATCTTCTCATCAATCGGGATGCTGCCCAGCAGGGGTGCACCGGCCACACGGGCCAGGTCTTCCCCGCCGCCCTCGCCAAAGATGCGCCGGATGGTGCCGTCTTCCAGCTCCAGGTAGCTCATGTTTTCGACCACGCCCAGGATGGGGACCTCCATCTTCTGGAACATCGAGACTGCCCGGGCCGCGTCATCGAAGGACACCTGCTGGGGCATGGTTACGACCACGCCGCCGCTCAGGGGCACGGTCTGCACGAGCGAGAGCTGCACGTCGCCGGTTCCCGGCGGCAGGTCCACGATCAGGTAATCCAGCTCGCCCCAGTCCACGTCCTGGAGGAACTGCTTGATGGCGGAATGGAGCATAGGCCCGCGCCAGATCAGGGGCTGCCCGGGGGCGACCATGAAGCCGATCGACATGATCTTCACACCGTAGGCTTCCGCCGTCTGGATCTTCTTGCCCTGCGGCGTCGGCGGGAGTTGATTCACGCCCATCATCATCGGCACGTTCGGGCCGTAGATGTCCGCGTCCATCAGCCCAACCTTCGCGCCGGCCTGCGCCAGCGCAACCGCCAGGTTGACCGCCACGGTGGACTTGCCGACCCCGCCCTTGCCGGAGCCGACCGCGATGATGTTTTTAATGTCCAGGTCTGTGATCTTGGTGTCTTCCGGGACCCTGGCGCCCATCGTGACCTCGACCTCGTCCACGCCATCCAGCGCCATGACGGCCTCTTCGGCGGATTGCTTGATCTGGTTGCGCAGCGGGCAGGCGGGTGTGGTCAGTTCAACTGTAAATGTAACTTTTGAATCATTAACCTGGACGTCCTTGATCATCTTGAGGGTGACCAGGTCTTTTTGAAGTTCCGGGTCCATCACGGTGCTGAGTGCAGCGAGGACCGCATCTTTCGTGAGTTGGGACATTGAGTATGTTTCCTTTCAAACTTCGCTGAGGAAGTGGAATGGTGAGTAGGTACTAGGTACTAGGTATTAGGTTATCCGCAGCCAGCGGCTGAGGATCAACACACGAAGCAAATTGTACCCAAGAAATAAACTAATACCAATAACTAATAATTAAAAATATGATTACGCAACCTTTTTTCTGTAAATTCATCAGGACCTTTTAGTCTGATCCGA
>JBMNCP010000121.1:0-23048 GCA_049366795.1 Desulfobacterales bacterium | reverse complement strand
TGCACAGCCAGGACATCCAGTTCAACGACATCCGCACCACGCTCCAGGCGCTGTGCGCGGTTTACGACAACTGCAACAGCCTGCACACCAACGCCTTCGACGAAGCCATAACGACGCCGTCCCGGGAGTCGGTCCGCCGGGCGCTGGCCATCCAGATGATCATCAACCGGGAGTGGGGGCTCGCCAAAAACGAAAACCCGCTCCAGGGCAGCTTCATCGTCGACGAGCTGACCGATCTCGTGGAGGAGGCGGTGCTCTCCGAATTCGACAAGATCACGGAACGCGGCGGTGTGCTCGGCGCCATGGAAACCGGGTATCAGCGGGGCCAGATCCAGGAGGAGTCGATCTACTACGAGACCCTCAAGCACACGGGCGAACTGCCGATCATCGGCGTGAACACCTTCCGGGATCCGGATGCGGCCGAAGACGAGTTCTACGAATCCGTGGAGCTGGCCCGGGCGACGGAGGAGGAAAAGGAATCCCAGCTGTCCCGTCTCGAAGCCTTCAAGAAGCGGAACGCGGACCAGGCGCCCGCGGCGCTGGAACGCCTCCAGCAGGCCGCGCTCACGGGCGGCAACATCTTTGCCGAACTCATGGAAACGGTCAGAACCTGCTCGCTGGGGCAGATCACCCAGGCGCTCTATGACGTTGGCGGCAAATACCGACGCAACATGTAACAGCGTCCCCCCCAATCCGGCATCCGGCCGTCCGCATCACGAGGACGGCCAGGTGCCCATGCATCGCTGATGGAAAAGGAGAATAGATCGATGAGAGAAGCTGTCATCGTCAGCGCGGTCCGGACCCCAATGGGCAGCTTTCAAGGCGGTCTGTCGACCGTCGGCGCCACCGACCTGGGCGCCCTGGTGATCCGCGAGGCGGTACGCCGCGCCGGCATTGCCGATACAGAGGTCAACGAGGTCATCATGGGTCAGGTGCTGCCGCTGGGGTACGGCCAGAATCCCGCCCGGCAGGCGGCCGTCAAGGCCGGCATGCCCTGGGAGGTCGAATGCATCACCGTCAACAAGGTGTGCGGATCGGCCCTCAAGTCCGTCATGCTGGCCGCCCAGGCCATCCAGACCGGAGACGCCGATGTGATCGTGGCCGGGGGGATGGAGAACATGAGCCTCGCTCCCCACTACCTCGAAAAATCCAGGACCGGCTACCGGATGGGCCACGGCGTGCTGAAGGACCACATGATCAACGACGGCCTGTGGGACATCGTGAACGATTTCCACATGGGAATCTCCAACGACCTGTGCGCGGAGAAATACGGTGTGAACCGCGAGGACCAGGACCGCTACGCGGCGGAATCCTACCGCCGGGCCCTCTCGGCGATCGCCGAGGGCAGATTCAAGACCGAGATCACACCGGTTTCAGTCCCCCGGCGCAAGGGAGAGCCGACCGTGTTCGAGGTCGATGAGTGCGCCCGGGAAACGTCCTACGACACCCTGGCCAGGATGAAACCGGCCTTCCAGCCGAACGGGACCGCGACCGCCGGCAATTCGTCCGTCATCAGCGACGGCGCCGCCGCCGTCGTCGTCATGGCAAGAGATGCCGCCGATCGGCTCGGGATCCCGGTCCTGGCATCGATCGGCGCCCAGGCTTCCCACGGGATCGATATGAAATATGTGCTGGTGGCCCCCATCCTGGCGATTCCGAAATGCCTCGGCAAACAGGGAATCGGGCCGAAGGACGTCGATCTGTATGAAATCAACGAAGCCTTCAGCGGTTCGACCGTGGCCGTGCTGAGGGAGCTCGATCTGGATCCGGCGCGGGTCAATGTCAACGGCGGCGCCGTCGCGCTGGGGCATCCCATCGGCGCCAGCGGCTGCCGGGTCCTGGTGACCCTGCTCCACGAAATGATCCGCCGGGACCTGAAGACCGGCTGCGCATCGCTCTGCCTGGGCGGAGGCGAAGCCGTCGCCCTGGTGGTGACCCGGTAATTTCAGTTCGGTCATGGCGATTGACCGGGGCACTCGCACTGATACGCGGACTCGTACTCGTGCGCGTTCTCGAACCTCCGGGCACCGGCCGAGAGAGCACCGGAAAAAACGGGAATGAAAAAGCACCGATCGCCGATAACGAGCACTCGGAATCCACTCGCATTCACCATCATTCGAAAGGAAACCAACATGGCTGAAGTCAAGACCTTCGGCGTCATCGGCGCCGGTCAGATGGGAGGCGGCATCGCGCAGGTGGCGGCCGCAAGCGGCCTGAACGTCATTCTGCACGACATCGACACCCGCTTCATCGAGCGGGGGATGGCCGTCATCACCAAAAATCTGGCCCGTACCGTCGAGAAAGGCCGGATCAGCGAAGCGGACAAGACGGCTGCGCTCGGCCGGATCCGCACCACGACGGATCTCAAGGACATGGCCGGAGCGGATTTCGTGGTCGAGGCCGCTACGGAAAACGAGCCGCTCAAGTTCAAGATTTTCGAGGACCTCGATGCGGTGTGCCCGCCCCATGCCATCCTGGCCACCAACACCTCCTCGATCCCCATCGGCCGGATCGCCTCCCGCACTCGAAGGCCCGAGAAGGTGATCGGCATGCACTTCATGAACCCCGTGCCCGTCATGAAGCTTGTCGAGGTCATCCGAGGGCTCGCCACCGACGATGCCACTTTCCAGAAGACCTGGGACCTCGCCATCCATTTCGGGAAGACGCCCGCGGAGGCCAATGACTACCCGGGCTTCATCGCCAACCGGATCCTGCTGCCCATGATCAACGAGGCCGTCTACTGCCTCTATCACGGGGTGGGCACGGCCGAGGCGATCGACACCGTCATGAAGCTCGGCATGAATCATCCGATGGGACCGCTGGCCCTGGCGGACCTGATCGGGCTGGACACCTGCCTCGCCATCATGGAGACCCTTTACGAGGGATTCAAGGACTCCAAGTACCGACCCTGCCCGCTTCTTCGGAAATACGTCGAAGCCGGTTGGCTGGGCCGCAAGAGCGGCCGCGGCTTCTATCGCTACGACAGTTGAGGACGGCACGGGCGGCGCCTCGCCGCCCGGTTTCCGGAAAGGAAGGCATCATGGCCACGCCCCCCAAATCGGCTAAGGACCTCGAACCGATCGGCAAGAAAATCCGAAAAGTCCGGCTGGAGAAGAAAATCGAGCTGGGCACCGTCGCCAACGAGACCGGGCTTTCCGTGGACTACCTGAAAAAGGTGGAAAGCGGCCGGCAGCGCCCGCCGGTCGGTGCCCTGCTTCAGATCGCCAAGGCGCTCGGCATCGACTCGGGGCTTCTCTTCAGGGAGCAGGAATCCCAGATGAAGCAGCGGATCCGGGCCTATACCAAACGCACGGACAACTACGCCTACACGACCCTGACCCCCGGTGCGGAAAACAAGCACCTCAAGGCCTTCCGAGTCGTCGTCGAGGCCAGGAAGGACCACGGCGGCGTCGGCTATCAGCACGAGGGCGAGGAGTTCGTCTACGTGCTGAAGGGCGGCATCGAGATCACGGTCGGCGACCACGTCAACCTTCTCGAGGAGGGGGAGTCGCTTCACTTCAATTCGGCCATCCGCCACAGGATGCGGAATGTCGGCGACACCGAGGCGGAGATGCTGGTGGTGATCTACAACCCCTGACGACACGGGGCGAGGAGGTTCCGTCCGGGTCTACCGGACAAACCGTTCACGGTCCCTTCCCATCGTGGGGCCCATGGAGGTGTCCATGCTTTTCAAGCTCACCGACGAGCAGCTGATGATCCAGTCGATGGTCCGGGAATTCTCCAGGAAGGAAATCGCGCCCACGGCATCGGAGAGGGACAAAACCAAGGAATTCCCCAAATCCAATCTCAAAAAGATGGGAGAGCTGGGGCTGATGGGGATGATGGTCCCGCCCGAATACAACGGAGAGGGCGCCGACACCATCAGCTACGTCCTGGCCCTGTCTGAGATCGCCTATTCCTGCGCATCGACGGCGGTGGTGATGTCGGTCCACAATTCGATCGTCTGCGAAAGCATCAACCGGTTCGGGACCGAGGCTCAGAAGGAGCGTTACCTGAAGGTCCTTGCCACCGGAAAGAAGATCGGCGCCTTTGCACTCACCGAACCCGACGCCGGCTCCGATCCGGTGAGCCAGGCGTCCTCGGCGGTCCTGGACGGAGACCACTATGTTCTGAACGGTACCAAAAGGTTCACCACCACGGGGCATAACGCGCACATCGTCATCGTCACCGCGAAGACCAACGAAAACGAGCGTCACCGGGGCATCAGCGCCTTCATCGTCGAGAAGGGAACGCCCGGTTTCAAGGTGGGGCACGTCGAAGACAAGCTGGGGCTGAGGGCGTCGGACACCACCGATCTCATCTTCGAAAACTGCCGGATCCCCGCGGACCAGATACTGGGCAGTGAAGGAGACGGGTTCAGGATCGCCATGACGGCGCTGGACGGAGGCCGCATCGGCATCGCCGCGCAGTCCATCGGCGTGGGGCAGGCGGCGCTGGACGCGGCGGTCAACTACGCCAAGAACCGGGACCAGTTCGGCCAGAAGATCTGCAAGTTCCAGGGGTTGCGGTGGATGATCGCCGACATGGCCACCGAACTGGAAGCCGCCAGGCAGTTAACCCTGTCGGCGGCGGCAATGAAGGACCTGGGCGAGCGGTACACCCAGCAGGCCTCCATGGCCAAGCTGTTTGCCTCCGAAATGGTGAACCGCCTCACGGCCAAGGCCATCCAGATCCACGGCGGGTACGGATTCACCACCGACTACAATGTGGAGCGGTATTACCGGGACGCCCGGGTTTTCACCATCTATGAGGGCACCAGCGAAATTCAGCGGGTGGTCATCGCCAACCACATCCTCAAGGACAAGCGTTCGCCTTGATCATCCCCGAATCGACGCGCAGGCATCGGAGCCGTCGATGCCTGCGCCGCATGCCACAGCCCTCCTCCGGCTTTCGCGCCCTCATCGTGGCTGTCTAATCCATCATGAAGCCCTTTTCCCGGAACAGCCTGATACAGACATCGGCCATTTCCGGATCGTAGAACCTGCCACTGTTTTTTTCGATCTCCGCCAAGGCTGCGTCGATACCGAGACCGGGCCGGTATGGACGATGGGAGGCCATGGCCTCCACGACGTCGGCAATGGTCAGAATCCTGCTCTCCGGCAGGATTTCGTTTCCTTCGATTCCCTGGGGGTAACCGCTGCCGTCTATCTTTTCGTGGTGCTGATAGACGATGGTGGCGATGGGATACGGGAACTCGATGTCTTTCAGGATGTCATATCCGACCTGGGGGTGTTCCTTGATGAGATTGAACTCGTTGGCGGTGAGCAGACTCGGCTTGCTGAGAATCTCGGCCGGGATGCTGATCTTGCCGAGATCGTGGATCGTTGCCGCCATGCGAACCGATTCGACCCGCTCCGGATCGAGACCGACTTCCGCGGCGATGGCCGACGCCAGCCCGGCTACCCTGCGCTGGTGGCCCGCCGTGTAGGGATCCCGGGTTTCCACCGTGTGGGCGATGGCCCTGACGATGCCGTCCATGGCGGCCTCCAGCTTGCGCATGCTCACCTGGAGGGAAAGGGTCCGGTCGTTGACCATCTCCTCGAGATTCCGCTGGTAATTCCGGTTCGAGATTTCCAGATCCCTTCGACGGATGGCATTGGCCACACTGATCAGCAGGCTGTTCCGGTCCATGGGCTTGATAATGTAGTCATAAACGCCCAGGTTCAACATGGACTCGGCCACCACCGGATCCCCCACCGCCGTCACCATGATCGTCGCTGTCTCCGGATATCGGGATATGACGAACTGCGTGAAGTCGAGCCCCGACTCCCCCGGCATGTTGATGTCGCACAGCATCAGGTCGCAGGGCCTTTCCTCGAGCAGTTCCCTCGCGTGAAAGGCGTTCTCGGCGGCCCGGCACTCGTACCCGTTGGATTCCAGAATGAGCTTGAGCATCGTCCGGATGGGGGTCTCGTCGTCGACGACCAGAATATCGGCCATTGATTGCACTCCATGCACCCGAAGCACCGGCTTCGGGCGGTGAGGATGACAGGCGCCGCCCGCCCGCTGCTTTCGGCAAGCGGACAAACACCTTTCCAACGCTGATTATCGGCCGGATCCGGAAAAAGTTTATCGAAGAAGAGTGGAAAGGGCTGTCGACAACCGCCGGCAGGCTGCGGAAGAACAGGCTGCGGGTCGAAAGGCGCGAATCGTGGGAAGGGCATGGCGCCCGGAAATACCACAGGAGGATCCGGAACGGTCATCGGTTCCGGTCATCGGCCAACGCCCCCGGGGAAGGGGCATCGGCGTTCGAATGCCGGCAAATTCGGCCCGTGACGGCTAACTCTGAAAAATTCTGGAGGCCAGATCGATGTCTTCCGGGCTGAATACGAACAGGCACTTTTCCTGCGGAGAGGAGACGGTTCCATAAACGTAATTGATGTTGATGCCTTCTTCACCGAATTTTCGGGTGATCGCCGCCAGTTCTCCGGGCCGGTTGTCCAACTGGATGGCGATGACCGGCATGATGTCGAAAACATAGTCGTTTCGGGAAAGCAGATCGATGGCCCGATCCGTGTCGTTGACCAGTATCCGGATCAGTGCGTACTCGGCGGAGTCCTTTCGCATGGAATTGTAGCTTGCCGCCGAAGCGATGCGCTTCAGGGATTTTCCCCTCGCCTTGAAGAGATCCTGCACATAGCTGGATGCATCCTGGATGGTCAGCGCATCGATGTTGATGCCGGCCTCCGAAAGCATCGAAGCCAATTTCCCCAGTTCGCCGGGGACGTTCTTGAGGAAAAGCGAAATTTCCGTCCTGACCATGATCGGGATCCCTTTCCTGTTTCCATTTCCGGTTGCGATTGGATATAGGTATGAATACCGATATGCTATACGCAAATCCCATCGCAGAGTCAAACGCCGTACGTTCCGCGTCGGGACCCGAATCCGGTGTGGATTCGGCCGGTGATCCATGAAAAAGCGGCTTTCCACTGCTCCGAACCGAGAGTTCCGCCGAGGGCCTCTTCTTCTGGCGGGATGGCTGATATTCCTCGCCGCAGCATGCGCACCGGACCGTGTGCAGCTCCCTGCCCCCAGGGTCGATCCCGTACAGGGTTTGAACACCCCCCTGATTGCCGTCCTCCCTTTTGAAGACCGCACCGGCGAGGCCTTCATCGACCACCTGGTGCGCGTCAGTTTTTACAGCCATTTGAGCGCAAGGCCGTTCCGGGACATCGAGCTGCCGGTCGTGGATGCCCGTCTTCAGCCCGCCCGTGGAGAACCGCACGGCATTCTCAGCCCTGTCGCGCAAGGAAGGCTTGCCGGTGCGGACCTGGCGGTATCGGGAGAGATTCTGGACTTCCGGAGATTTTACGCAGGCATTTACGCCCGGATGAGCATCGAAGTCCTCATCGAGGTTTGGCACGTCCGATCCGGCCGGAAGATTTGGACCGACCGACGGCGGGTCGACTCCCATGAAGGCGGTGTGCCACTGAACCCGCTCGAGATCCCCCTGATCGGCATCAAATCGGGATACCATCTCCGGGACCGGAACAAGATCCGGCTCGTGGATGAACTCGCCCGCTACCTGACCGCCCGTCTTCCGATGACGATCGATCCCCGGGGGGGTGGCCCCCTCGGCCGTTTCGAGCTTCAGATTTACGCCTTCTCGGAGCCGCATCATGCGGCGGAAACCGTCCAGCGCATGCGAGGAGAAGGATATCCAGCCTATCTCCAGTCGATCGAGATCGGAGGACGACGCTGGCACCGGGTTCTCCTGGGTCCCTATGAAAGTCGACCGAAAGCGGAAGCCGTCCATCGGGGCCTGCCGGCGGACCTGGCCGCTCACGCCTTCGTCCGGGCCCTCGCCGACCCGGCGGAAAACGGTTTGGCAGCGGATTGACGGCACTCCGACGGTTCACCCGGTTTGACTTGTCCGATACCTTTCCTATGTTCTCCTGACCGGAGCAGGAGAACAGCCGGGCAGCGGCCGTGGCGCTGCGAAGCAGTGCCCGCCGGTGACCGCGCTGTCGACAGTCCGATGACACCAACCGATCCGGCCGGATTCCCTTCAGTCAATTGGGCCGGCCGGATGGATGCCGGGAGGCCAATATGGATGACACCGCTTATTGCCGCACCATGGGGCAACGCCTGGATACCTGGAAGCAAAGAATTCACAGCACCGTGCGATACATGGACGGCCTGACGAACTACCAGAGGGAGGATGCCTACCCTCTGGTCCGATCGCTGCGCCGGACCGCGGATGAGATCGATGGGGAAATGACCCGCCTCGATGCAGCCTGCCCGATCGGATGGAATGACGACGCCGGCGGCGGGGAAACGCGAATGCGTCTGCTGGCGGACACCCTGCGGGCGCTCTCGGAAAACACCTCGAGGCCGATGCTGCCGGAATCGACGGCCTGGCTCTGAGCCGGGCGGGCCGATCAGGAAAGCGGGTTCCCGTTCGGTTTCCCGGGAACCCGCCGCTGGATTGCACTGACAGGGATTCGGAGAGATCCGGCGAAACGAAGCCCGGCGGGAGAAGGCGGATGTTCGACCTCTCCCCGCGCCCGTCACCGGTGCGGAGCGGTTCACCCTCGACCCGGCAGGGGTCTCCGAAGGCCCTCCTTGACCGTCATCACCGGACAGGGCGCCTTGAGGATCACGTACTGCGCGTTCGACCCGAGAATCATCTTCTGAGTCTTCGATTTTTTCTCGACGCCGACATAAATCAAATCGACGGCATTGTCGGCGGCGAACCTGACCAGGTCCTCGCCGGCGGACATGCCGCGCACGAGTTCCCGAACCTCGCAACGAACCCCCGACGATTCGATTCTCAGGCGGGCTTCGTTGAGCTTTCCGGCCACCCAGGCAATATCGTCGGCGGTTTCCCTTGGGCCCCCCACGGTGGAGGTGACGACGATCAGTCTCGCCTCCATCGCACGCGCATGGTCGCGGGCCAACTCGAGCGCCGCCTGGGCCGCCGCCGATCCGTTATATCCCACCAGTATTTTCATAGTCCTTTACATCCAGCGTTTGCGACGCTTGTAGGATTTGACCTGCTTGAAGCTCTTCCTCCCGCCGCCTTGCGTGACGCCCATGTAGAACTCCTTGACGTCGGGATTGTCCTGGAGTTCCCGGCTCTTTCCCTCGAGCACGATCTTTCCGGATTCCATGATGTAGGCGTAATCGGATATCTCCAGGGCGATCTTGGCGTTCTGCTCCACGACGAGGATGGTGGTCTTCATTTCCTTGTTGATCATCTTGATATTGGTGAATATCTCCTTCACCAGCAGCGGCGCCAGGCCGAGGGAAGGCTCGTCGAGCATGAGCATTCTGGGTTTGGACATGAGCGCCCGTCCAATCGCGATCATCTGCTGTTCTCCCCCCGAGCAGTAGCCCGCAAGCCGGTTGGTGATATCCGACAGCCTCGGAAAGTGACGGTACATGACGGCGTGATCGTTCCGGATGTTCTGAGCGCCGTCGCGGCGGGTGATGGAACCCACGCGGATATTTTCATCCACCGTGAGGTGCTTGAAGACCCGGCGTCCCTCGGGAACCATGACCGCCCCGAGGCGGACCACCTGAGTGCCCAGTTGGTTGGTGATATCCGTGCCGGCGAACTTGATGAAGCCGTCCCGGACAAACCCGTTCTCCGGCTTGAGCAGTCCACTGATGGCCCTGAGCGTCGTGGTCTTGCCGGCGCCGTTGGTGCCCAGGAGCGCAACGATGCTGCGCTCCGGCACTTTGAGACTCACGCCTCGGAGCACCTGGATGATGTCGTTGTAGACCACCTCGATGTTGTTGACTTCCAGAAGCAGGCTGTCCTGGGCCCTGTTTTCCATAGCTTCGATCTGCCGATCCGCCCGGTTTCGGGTTCGGGCGGAGCGCCGGAACGGCGCCCCGCCAGGATTTCCGCGTGATTCCGCTGACACCTGGCCGTTTCCCTGCGGGCGGGCGAAGTGCCGCCCGACCGCGGGAAACTGACGCCATCAGGTCATTTCATGTACTGGGGCGCGAAGGGCTCGCCCACGGCCCTGAAGGCGCCATCCTTGACCACGTAGAGTTGCACGGTGTCGACCCCCATGCGGTCGGTGGGGGAATAGGTCACCGGCCCGACGGCCGTGAGGGACTCGAAAGCCTTGTCCCCGTTCATCTCGTTGAGGGTCTCGTAGAGCGTTTCCGAAGTGACTTCCTTGTCGGCTTCGCGGGTGCGGCGGATGGCCTCGATCGCCACCTGGGCCGCCATGATGCCGTTGGCGTAGTTGTGGGAGTTGGCGGTTTTCTCGTCACGATTGTACTTCTTGGCCATCTCGAGCTGCCATTCCTTCCAGGGTCCCTCTTCCGAGGTCAGCCGGTAGGAGGTGGTCCAGTGGAATCCCTCGGCGGCCGTGCCTGCCAGAGCGATCAGATCGTTTCCTCCCGTGTAATGGGCGCCCATGAAGGTGATCTTGCCCTTCTCCCCGAAAGTCTTGGCCGTCATGCCCAGGCGCTGGGCATCGTTGAGCAGGGTGGCCACGGGCGACTGGACGGTCTGGCACAGAACGTACTGCACCCCTTTGCTGGCCAGCCTCTGGAGCAGGGCGCTGTTGTCCAGGTCCGTGCCGTGTTCGACCACCTCGACGAGATCCAGCTTCAGACCGGCGGCCACGGCGGCCTTGAAATCATCCAGCGGCGCGCGCCCGAAAGCCGACGGATGGATGAAAGCGGCCACCTTTGGCGTCTCATCCCCCTTGTGATTGGCCGCCACGTACTCGGCCACGCCGACGTACTGATGGGAATACGAGGCGATCGGCAGGAAGATGTACTTGGAGGCGGTCATGAGCGACTTGTCCATGGAGGCCGGAATGACCGGTATCTGGACTTCGTTGTAATCCTGGGCCAGCGCCTGGTTGGCACCGGTGGCATAGCTCAGGAAGAGCACCATCCCCTGGTCGAGATAATCCTCGAAGTTCCGCTTGGTCACGGCCGTCTCGTACATGTCGTCCCGGATCGGGCACTCCACCGTGTCATCGCCGAGGATCTTGGTCTCGTTGGCCATCCGGATGTAGTCTTCCACACCCTTGGAGTAAGGGTTGCCGGCATCCGAGGTCGGCCCGGTAATCGCCAGCGACAATCCGAGCTGGTAGGTTTCGCCGGCATGGACCGGAACGGTGAACGCCAGGGCCAGAATCACTGCCGCCGCGACAATCCACTGCCGATGTTGAATCCTTTTCATTTTTGCCCCCCTTTGGTGATTGATTGACTTCTCCCGCCGGCGCCGCGTTGGATGGCACCGCGTCGTTTTCCGCGCGCATGCTCAATAGCGGAACGGCCAGAGTTTGAAATAGGAGCGGAAGATCCGCCACCAGTTGGCGATGCCCCGCGGTTCGAACATCAGAAAAAGCACGATCACCAGGCCGAATCCCAGAGGCCGCAACGCCGTGGCCAGGTTCAGGTTGGCCGGCAGCAGCTCCCCCGCCCATTCGGAAAGGTGCTCCATTTGCAGCTCCAGGAGCTGAATCGCCACGGGACCCAGGAGGCTGCCCGGCAGCGTTCCCAGCCCCCCCACGATGGCCATGGCCAGGTAGATGATCGAATGGTGCAGGGTGAAGGACTCGAAGCCCGCCCCCCGGAACATATACGTGTGAAGGGCGCCGGCGATGCCCGCGAAAAAACCCGCCAGGGCAAAGGCGTAGACCTTGGTCAGCCCGGGATGCATCCCCATGGCGTCCGCGGCCCGATCGTTGTCCCGCACCGCCACGAGGCTCCGGCCATAGCGGGTCCGCAGCAGGTTTCGAACACCGAAACCGCAAATCACCGCCGTCACCAGGATCACGTAGTACCAGAACAGGTAGTGCTCCTTGCGCCCCACCTGGCCGTTGATCCAGAAGACCCGGCCCACCGCGATCATCTGCCCTTGGTTGAAAAAGGTCATGAACTTGACCGTCCATGTGAAGATCATCTGGAACGACAGGGTGGCGATGGCCAGGTAAAGATGTTTGAGGCGCATGGCCGGAAGGCCCACGAAAGCCCCGAAGACCGCTCCCATGAGACCGGAAATCAGGATCATCAGGGGCCAGGCATGGGTGATCAATACATGACTGTCACCGATGACCCTTGCCGTTCCGGCCAGGGAGTATGCGCCGATTCCCACGAACGCGGCATGGCCGATGGAGATCAGGCCGGCGAACCCGGTGACCAGGTTCAGGCCGTAGACGGCCACCACGGCGATCAGGATGTTGTTGATCACCAGCATGTTCCGGTTGCTCGCCGAAAACAGGAGAGGCCAGGCGAAAAGGCTGACCAGAAACAGGCAGAAGAACAGGCGGTCGAGATGGGTCGTAAAGAGCCGCTGCTCCTCGCGGTAGCTGGTGTAGAAGTTTCCCGTGGCGAACCATCGGTTGGCGGACATGGCTTAAACTCGCTCGATTTCGTGGGTCCCGAACAGGCCGTGAGGCTTGAACAGGAGGATGACCAGCAGGATGATGTAAGGCAGCACGTCGGCCGTGCCGTTGAGACCCCAGTTGCCGTCCAGGTACCCCGCGGCGAACTGCTGGATCAGGCCCATGATGATACCGGCCACCACCGCGCCGATGATCGAATCCAGCCCCCCGAGAATCACCACCGGAAAGACGGCGATGCCGAAGGCGCGAAGCGTCTCGTAGTTGAGGCCGGTGATGTTGCCGATGATGGCGCCGGCCGCGGCGGCGCTCAGCCCCGCCATGGCCCAGGCCAGGCCGAAGACCCGGGGAACCGAGATCCCCACACTCATGGAAGCGAACTGGTCGTCGGACACCGCCCGCATGCTGATGCCCAGGGTCGCGCGCTTGAAAAACCAGGAGAAGGCCCCGATCAGAACAGCGGTGACGAGGACTCCCACCAACTGCGTCCAGGAAATCGAAACGCCTCCCAGGCTGAGAGGGGTGGTCGGCAGGAATTCCGGGAAGGAGTGGTTCAGCGATCCGAAGGGCGTCAGGTAGATGACCCCGTCGAGAATCGACATCAGGCCGATGGTCACCATGATCACCGAGATGATCGGCTCGCCGATCAGCCGGCGCAGGAAGATGCGCTCCACGCTCATGGCCAGAAAAAAGGTGATGACCAGGCTGGCCAGAAAAGAGAGGAAAATCGGGATCCCGATCCACACGGTGAGGGCATAGACGATAAAGGCCCCCCCGGCGATCATCTGGCCGTGGGCGATGTTCAGCACACGGCTGGATTTGTAGATCAGCACGAATCCCAGGGCCGAGAGGGCGTAGATCGACCCGACCACGATTCCGCTGACGACCAGCTGAAAGAAATAACTCATCAGGCGATTTCCATCGTGAAGAATTTCATGTCGGTTTCAATGGTGGAGGTCTGGCCGTCCTGGTACTGGTACACGGCCTTCACCCGCTTCTCGGAAACCCCGGCGTCGTATAGGGCATCGTAAAGGTCTGCGTATTTCTTCCGGACGAAGTCCCGCCGGATCTTGCCCGTCTTGGTCAGCTCGCCGTCGTCCACGTCGAGCAGCTTGTAAAGAATCGAAAAGCGGTGAATCCGGTAGTGGGGCTTCTCCGCGTTCCGGTTGATTTCGGCCACTTCCTTCCGGATGAGTTCGGCGACTTCCGGCTTGTTGGACAGGTCCATGAAGGTGCTGAAGGAGATGCCGCGGTCCTCGGCCCACTTGCCCACGATAATGGGATCGATGTTGATGAGCGCGCTGACGTAATCCTGCTGGTTTCCGAAGATGACCGCTTCCTTGATGTAGGGGCTGAACTTCAGCTTGTTCTCCAGGTACATGGGGCTGAACATCTCCCCCTGGCGATTGTGCATGACATCGGCGAGCCGGTCGATGACCACCAGGTGGCCGTTCTCGTCGACGAAGCCGGCATCGCCGGAATGAAGCCATCCGCCTTCGAGAAGCTCCTCGGTCTTGTCCGGCATCTTGAAATACCCCCTGCAGACCGACGGAGAGCGGGAGAGGATCTCTCCGGCTTCGGAGATCTTGCACTCGGTCTCCGGCAGGGGCATGCCGACCGTATCCGGCCGCACATCGCCGTCCCGGTGCATGTACGCGATGCCCGTGATCTCGGTCTGCCCGTAAATCTGCTTCAGATTGACGCCGATGGCCTGGTAGAAGGTGAAAAGCTCGGGTCCCAGCGCGGCACCGCCCGTATAGGCGCGCCGAAGCCGGAGGAGGCCGATCTGGTTGATCAGGGGCCGGAACATCATGATCTTTCCCAGCCATGCCAGAAAAGCGAGCGTGGGCGGCATTCTGCCTCCGGCCATGCGGTATCGGGCCGCCCGCTCGCCGATGCGGATGAAGAAATTGTACATCCTGCGGTTGAGCCAGTAGGACTCGTCGATCCGGAGCCAGATCTGCGACCGGATGGTCTCATAGATCCGGGGGGCTCCGAACATGAAATGGGGGCCGATCTCCTTCAGGTCCTCCATGGCGGTTTCGACCGACTCCGGGAAGTTGATGGAAATTCCCGTAGCCAGGGCCACCCCGAAGGAGTTCATCTGCTCGCCGATCCAGGCGAAAGGCAGAAAGGAGACGTATTCGTCGGTCTCCTCGAGGGGGTCCACCTTGGTGATCTGGATCCCCATGTTGATGTAATTTCGGTGGGTCATCTGCGCGCCCTTGGAGAGCCCGGTCGTTCCGGAGGTCAGGCACAGATGGCAGACGTCATCGGGGCTGCCCTGGTCCACCATGCTCTCGAAGCGGTCGGGATCCGCCTCGTGGGCGGCCTCCCCCAACCGGTAGAGCTCCTCGATGGGCAGAAACCATTCATCCTTGAGGTAGCCGCGCATGCCCCGCGGATCCTCGAAGATCACCCGGCGCACCCCGGGGATCCGGTCACGGATCTCCAGGAGCTTGTCCACCTGCTCCTGGTCGTCGCAGAAAACCACGCTGACTTCCATGTAGTTGATGAGATCGGCGATCTCGGGCGGGAGCGTGGTCTGATAGATCCCGGCGGATACCCCGCCCATGGCCTGGGTTCCGATGGCGACAAAGAACAATTCCGGGATGTTGTCGCTGATCAGGGCGAGCTTTTCGTCCTTCTTGAATCCGATGGCTTCGAGACCCAGGGCGACGTTCCGGACATGGCGGTAGTAGGTCTCCCAGCTGAAGGTCTTCCAGTAGCCGAAGTCCTTCTCCCTGAGGGCGATCTTGTCGCCGGAGGTCCGGACCCGCCAGCGCAAAAGTTGGGGGATCGTCATTTTCAGGAGCTGCGCTTCGTGTTCGGTATTCAATTCTCTTCCCCGATGTAGGCTTCGATCACCTTGGGATTGGATGCCACTTCAGCCGGTCTGCCCGAGCCGATCACTTCCCCGAAGTCCAGCACATAGATCCGGTCGGAAATGTCCATTACGACGCCCAGGTCGTGCTCCACCAGCACGATCGTGATCTCCCGCTCCTTCTGGATGTCCAGGATGAAACGGACCATATCCTCCTTTTCTTCGACGTTCATTCCGGCCATGGGTTCGTCGAGCAACAGGAGTTGGGGCGAAAGGGTAAGCGCGCGGGCGACTTCGACCCTCTTCTGGACGCCGTAGCTCAGGCTTCCCACGGTTCTCTTCCGGTAGGGCTCCAATTCCATGAAGTCGATCACGTCTTCCACCGTCGAACGATTCTCGGCCTCGGACCTGGAAGCCTTGCCGAAATAGATCACGGCCTGGAGGAAATGGTAGTCGAGCTTCTGGTGGCGGGCGAGCATGAGGTTGTCGAGAACGGACATGCCCCTGAACAGCTCGATGTTCTGGAAAGCGCGGGCGATGCCCAGGTTGGAAACCTGGTGGGGGGAGGCGGTCGTCAGGCGCTGGCTGCCGAAGAGGATTTCCCCCTTGGTGAGATGGTAGAAACCGGAGATGCAGTTGAGCAGGCTGGTCTTGCCGGCGCCGTTGGGCCCGATGATGGAAGTGATCAGGCCGGGCTCGACGGTCATCTCCACCCGGCTCAAGGCCCTCAGCCCGCCAAAATCCAGGGTTGCATCGGTCACGGTCAATGGTTTGGACATAAGCCTACCGAACGGTTGTTTGGGCGGCGATGCGACTTCACCGCTCGATCCATGAAATTTAGCTCCACTGACTTGCCAGGCCTACCTCAGAAGGTCGAACGCTGAGTACATACGGGCCGCATCGTGGAACCGCCCGAAGCGGTTGAAGCGGCCTTGACCGCATATCGAAGGATGCGGAACATCCTCCGGTAATGAGGGCCTCGCCAGACCCGGGCCGGACCGGCTGTTCGTCGAATATCCCTGAAGACGGACAGCCGTTGGACCAGACCCTATCAGCCTTGTCGCTGGCGATCGTACATCCTGCCGGCCGATGTGAGACTTGTCCCGAAATAATGACAGAATCCATTATCTGAATTCTATTCATTTGGTATATCCATCTCTATAAGATAGTTTTTATTTGGTCAAGAGAAAAATCAAGTAGATCAAAAATTTTTCATCAATTTGATATTAAACAACTTTATCTTCGGTACTCTCCTTCCGGCCAGGCGGGAGATGCTTCGGTCATTTATTGAAGTTGGATTTATTTAGTAAATAAACCCCTCTCCGAGAAGGTCTTGTCAGAGGATGACGATGCGTTTGACGGTTTTCACCACCTCTTCGGGGTCGTCTATGATTTGAAAAATATCCATGTCGTGCGGCGAGATACGCCGGTTTTCGAGCAACTGACGGCGGATCCAGTCCACCAGCCCGCTCCAGTATTCCGATCCCACCAGGATCACCGGCAGAGGCTTGATCCGGTGGGTCTGGATCAGCGTCATGGCTTCGAAAAGCTCATCCAGCGTCCCGAACCCCCCCGGCATGATGATGTAGGCCGTGGCGTATTTCACGAACATGACCTTCCGGATGAAAAAATAGTGGAACTCCAGTTGGATGTTCGCGTAGGGATTGGGCTTCTGTTCGAACGGCAGGTTGATGTTGAGTCCGACGGACACACCGCCAGCTTCGGATGCCCCCTTGTTGGCGGCCTCCATCACGCCTCCTCCGCCGCCGGTGATCACCGCGAAGTTCTCCCTGGCAAACCGCGCGGCGATATCCTCGGCTTTCCGGTAGTTTGGATCGTCGGCGGGAATCCGCGCGGAACCGAAGATGCTGACGGCCGGTCCGAGGTCGTGAAGCGCTTCGACGCCGTCAACGAACTCACCCATGATTTTGAACAAGCGCCAGGATTCTCCGATCTTGAAATCGTCAATCAGAAACTGCTTTTCAATGCTCATTGGGACTCCGTTCTCCTGTGGGTTTGAGAAGTGGCATCAGTCACTCTATTGCAAAAAAAAACGAATCGGAGTATTTAAAAGGATTTGTAGATGACCCCAAACTACGCCGATTATGGCGTTGTACGATCCCAATACTTGACGGCAGAATCGACGCAGTGTTTATGCAGCAGCCTTCACACTCCGTTCCTTGCGCGCCCTGAACTGACTGTTTCCCGAAACTGTCCGGAATCTTCTTTACTCGGAGGCCGTCTTCTCTATCACGACTCGAAAACAAACCGGTCAATTTGGGCGAAGGGCCCAACCCGGAGGGTTTTACCCGACGTTCGGGTCTTGAATTCCGAACTCCCGGGAACGAGGCAATTTCGCCACAGGGCAACATATGAGGGATGAAGCGGAAAAACGAATTTCAGTCCGTTCCGGCGGCGCCGGCAACGGTATCACCGGAACCCCGGAAGCCATCGAGACGCTTTTCCGGGAAACGACCGTGGTCAACGAACTGGGCATCCATGCCCGATCGGCGGCCAAAATAGCGGAAGTCGCGCAGAATGCAAAGCGTAAAGTCTGGATCTGCCGTGACCGCGAGCAAGTGGACGCGTCCAGCATCATCGACATCCTGACACTCGGCTGCGCCAAGGGCACGACGATTACCATCAGGGTCGAATGCCCGGAAGATATTGAAATTCTGTCCCGGATCGTCGGCCTGGTGGAAAATGGATTTGGAGAATAGACGGACACGATGAAGGACAACGCCCACAAACACGAAATCCGGCTTCGAGGCATCGGCGCATCGCCCGGGATCTGTATCGGCAAGGCCTACCTGGTGGATCGGGAAGGGGTCGAGGTGGTGGAGCAATACCACATCGGCATCAGGGACGTGAAATCCGAGGTGAAGCGCTTCAAGATGGCGGTTCGCGATGCCAAGGCCGAACTCCAGGGCATCATCCGGGACATCCCCGAGGACCTCCGGGAGCATTCGAGCATTCTGGAAACGCATCTGGTCCTTTTCAAGGACAAGATGCTTTACGGGAGGAGCATCACGCTCATCGAGAAGGATCGGGTAAACGCCGAATGGGCCTTGAAAAAGGTGGTGGAACGGATCAAGTCCATGTTCCGTTCGATGCCCGATGCCTACCTCAAGGAGCGCGCCGCGGACATCGTTCACGTGGCGGAACGCATTCTGCTCAAACTGACCGGAAGCCACCACGAAAACATCTCGGACATCAACAAGCGGGTCATTCTGGTGGCACGCGATCTCTCCCCCGCGGACACCAGCCAGATCTATCTGGCGCGGGTCATGGGTTTTCTCACGGACCTGGGCGGCAAGAACTCTCACACGGGCATCATCGCCAGAACGCTTGGAATCCCGGCGGTTCTGGGTCTCGAAAACGCCACCGCCACCATCCGCAACGACGAGATCATCATCGTCGACGGAGGCGCCGGCCTGGTAATCCTCCACCCCGAGGAAAAGACGCTCATCGAGTACGAGGAGCGGCGGGATCGATATGACGCCTACCGGGCCGAACTCACCCGCGAGAGCCGGTTCGAGGCTCGCACCCTGGATGGGGTCGATGTCCAGGTACTCGGCAACATCGAGCTTCCCGAGGAGGTGGTTTCCGTCATCGACAACGGCGGGGACGGCATCGGGCTTTACCGGACCGAGTTCCAGTATCTCAGCCGCTCGGAGTTTCCCACCGAATTCGAGCTGTTCGACAAATACAAGGATGTCGTCGAAGTCATGGCCCCGCGTCCGGTGACCATCCGGACCCTGGACATCAACGGGGACAAGGCGCTGTCGTTCCAGAACCACAACCACGAACCCAATCCGGTGCTGGGGCTGCGGGCGATTCGCTATTGCCTGAAAAAACCGGCGGTTTTCGTCACCCAGCTCCGGGCGATCCTGCGGGCCGCGGCGTTCGGCAACGTGCGCATTCTCTTTCCGATGATCTCGAACGTCACCGAGGTGGTTCAGGCCATCCGCTACCTGGACGAAGCCGCGGATTCCCTGAAGAAGGAGGGAACGCCCCACAACCGCGATATCGAAGTGGGGGTCATGATCGAAGTGCCGTCGGCCGCCATCATGGCCGACCACCTTGCCGACCTGGTCGATTTTTTCAGCATCGGCACCAACGACCTCATCCAGTACACTTTGGCCATCGACCGGGGCAACCGGAACGTCGCCTACCTCTACGACCCGCTCAACCCCGCCATCGTCCGCATGATCAAGCACGTGGCCGAAGTGGGCCGAAGGAAGGGCGTCAAGGTGGCCATGTGCGGCGAGATGGCCGGGGAGCCCATCCATGTGCCCATCCTCCTGGGGCTGGGCATCACCGAGTGGAGCATGAACCCCTATGCGATTCCGATCGTCAAGCGCATGGCGCGGGCCCTTTCCGCCGAAGCGGCCCGTGAGTTTATCCGGAGGATCGACGGCCTCGATACGGCCGAGGCCATCAACACCCTGGCATGGGAATCCTTCGGAAGCTCCCTTTCACAGGAGAGCATTGCCTGGAGGTCGAAGTGACCGGGGGCGGCATCAAGATCATCGCGGACAACCGCAAGGCCCGGCACGACTACTTCATCGAGGACAAGTTCGAGGCGGGAATGGCCCTGAAAGGCACGGAGGTCAAGGCGCTGCGAACCGGGCGGGCCAACCTGAAGGACTCCTACGCCAAGATCATCAACGGCGAGGTCTGGGTCGTCAACATGCACATCAGCCCCTACCCATTCGCCTACTACGACAATCATGAACCCCGGCGGCAACGGAAGCTGCTCCTTCACAAGCAGGAGATCAAGCGGCTCTATGGCAAGGTGAACGAAATGGGGTATGCGCTGATTCCGCTTCAGCTCTATTTCAAGGCCGGCAAAGTCAAACTGCTGCTGGGTCTGGCCCGGGGGAAGAAGAAGTACGACAAGCGGGAAGCCATCCGAAAGCGGGATCAGGACCGGGAATTGGCGCGAGCCAGACGGAACTTCGAATAGAATGCGGTCCTGCCCGGCGCCGGGCGATCGATCCGGCGGCCTCAGGCTTCCCGGGATGCTGGATTGTCCTCTCCGCCCAGGATCTCTCCGACCAGCTTCGACAAGGCTCTGAGCCCCACCGGTTTCAACAGCAGCCTGCGCACGCTCGTTGCCTCGAAATGCTCCTGGCCGAGCGCCTCGCTGTGTCCGGTGCACAGGATGACGGGGAGCTCCGGCCGGATGGCCGTGATCTCCCGCGCAAGCTGAAGCCCGGTCATGCCCGGCATGTTGAGGTCGGCGATCACCAGGTCGATGTCGATGGCGCCGGACTTCAGAAGATTCAAGGCCGATTCGCCATCTTCGACGGTTTCGACCTCATAGTTGCAGAATTCCAGCATCTCCCGCATCAGATCCCGGACCGAGTCCGCGTCGTCGACGATCATCACCCGCTGCTGAAATCCCAGCAACACGGTTTCCTCGATGTCGTCCAGGGACTCCTCGATGTCGCCCCGCTGCACCGGAAGGTAGATCTTGAAGACGGCGCCCCCGCCGGGGCTGCCGCCGACGGCGATGGCGCCCTTGTGGTTCTTCACGATGCCCTGCACGACGGCAAGCCCCAGCCCGGTGCCCTCACCCGCGTCCCGGGTGGTGAAGTAGGGATCGAATATCTTCTCGACGGTGGCCGGGTCGATCCCGCAGCCGGTGTCTTCCACCGACAATTCCACATAGGGCCCCGGTTCCGCGTTCGGAAAGCCGGGAAATTCGGGCTTTTCGAGGACCACGCTTCTCATCCGGATCGTCATGTCGCCCCCGTCCGGCTTCATGGCGTGGAACGCATTGGTGGCCAGGTTCATCAGGACCTGGTGGATCTGGGTGGGATCGGCGCTGACAGGCTCGCAGTGCTCGTCGATTTCGGTGCGGATCCGGATGTTGGGAGGGAAACTCGACCGCAGCAGCTTGACCGCCTCCGCAGCCAGTCGCTGGACCAGGACCGGCCGGAACTCCTGCTCCTTCTGCCGGCTGAACGTGAGAATCTGCTGGGCGAGATCCCTGGCCCGCATCGATGCCCTGAGAATGCCCCCGATTTTCGCCTGAACGGGGTGATCGCCCGGCAGCTGGTTGCGGGCCAGTTCTGCAAACCCCATGATGGGTGAGAGCAGGTTGTTGAAATCATGAGCGATGCCGCCGGCCAGAATGCCGAGGGCCTCCCGCCTCTGGGAGGTGATCAGCTTGTTGTTGAGCTTCTTGCTTTCCTGTTCGGCCATCCGCTTCTGGGTGATATCCTCCACGAAGCCCTCGATAAACCGGGGCCGGCCGTCTCCGTCCCGAACCGCCCGCACCCTCTGCTGGGCAACCATCAAACTGCCGTCCTTGCGGCGAAGACGCTGTTCATACACCACCCACCCTTTGGATTTGAGGACTTCCCGCAGCACTCTGCGGCGCTTGTCCAAAGGGTCCGCAAGCACGGAATCCGCGATGCCGGCGTGATTCACGGTTTCGAGCAGCTCCCTGGAGGACGAATATCCCAGCATTCGCGCCATGGCCGGATTGGCGCTGAGACTGCGCATACCCTCCGGTTGCAGGGCGGTGTGAAAGATCCCGAAAGGGGCGTTTTCGTAAAGCTTCCGGTAGCGTTCCTCGCTTTCCCGGAACGCACTCTCCGATCGCTCCCGAAGTTGAATTTCCCGCTTGAGGCTGGTATTGGCCTTGGCCAGTTGCTGCGTGCGCTGATCGACGAGGCTTTCGAGCCGCCCTCGATATCGCCGGAGCTTTTCCTCGGTTCGCAGCCGCTTGGAGTTGACGAGGATCTGGGCGGCGAGATTGCCGGCATCACCGGCGAAGGCCATTTCCTCTCCGGTCCACACCCGCTTATCGCCCTCGTGCTTGAAGATCAGGATGCCCACGAGATCGCCAAGAATCCGCACGGGCACCGACAACAGGCTGACGATGCCGTTGGCATGGAGAAACCGGTCGTGGAGGTCCTCGGTACGCTGATCGTTCTCGACGTCGGTGACGGCGATGATGCCGCCGCCGTCCACCGCAAGGAAAAACCGGGGGACTTCGCCCGTCTTGAAATCGGGCCCCCCGGACAACCACCGGGTGGGCTGCTGGTATTGCTCCATGCAGCGGAGTTGAAGCCGGTCCTTGCTGAAGAACCGGAGCGAGGCCATCTTGACGCCAAGCGCGTCCGCAGACCATTTGAGCACGACCCGGTTTGCCGCAACCGGGTCACCCTGGCGGATGGCCTCATGGGCGGAGAGAGCGTTGAAGAGATCGTTGAGCTTGCCGGGAAAATTCAATCCGATCCCCCGAGGACAGTTGGTTATCCATTCGCATCAACTGAAGGCAGACAGCGGTTCGAAAGGCGCTCTGAATACGGTATCGACCGGAATGCAGCGCAACCAGGACGAGGGCTACCTGAAGTCGGAGTCTTTTCAAATCCTTATTTCAGATTCCAGGATCAGGGTCAAGCGGCATCCGCGGCAGGCGCGGAATCAGAGGAAAAGCAAATGAAAATATTGACAATTTCTGCGTGATGCCTTAGATTCACCTTGTCTGCGTAACCGCTTCTCCACCTCCCACGGGGGCGAAATGGCTTCGACGGGGATATAGAAGCATCGGCTGCATACCGAGCTCTCCTGTCTGCTCGTAAAACGACGGGAAAATAAATATAATCGCAGACGATTATAACTACGCCCTGGCTGCTTAAGCCAGCGTCCTTCCGGGTTTTGCCTGCGGGTCCGGAAAGGGCGTCGATCAGCAGGCTGGCCGCTTCCGATACCCGGTGCTGAAGTGGTGAGATAAAATCGGGATAAGCCGCTGGAGAGCCAGCCCGTAGGCGAGCCGGCGGACGAAAATCAAACTTCGGGATATGTATGTAGATGCCGCTGTGGAATATTTTCGGACGCGGGTTCGACTCCCGCCGCCTCCACCA
>JBMNCP010000120.1:0-1037 GCA_049366795.1 Desulfobacterales bacterium | reverse complement strand
AGTTCGGGGAAGGGCTGCGCGTGATCGACCGTACGGCGCTGATCCTGGATATTTTTGCACAGCACGCACAGACGAACGAGGGCAGCCTGCAGGTTGAACTGGCGCAGTACGAATACCGCCTGCCGCGCCTGACGAAAGCGTGGACCCACCTTGCCAGACAGGCCGGCGGTGGGGGCGGCAGAGCGGGCGGTGTGGGCGGCGTGGGCTTACGCGGGCCCGGCGAGACTCAGCTTGAGGTCGACCGCCGGATGATCACTCAGCGGATTGAATTTCTGAAAGGCGAACTCGAAAAGGTCCGGGCGCACCGGATGCGCTACCGCGAACACCGCAAGAAATCCCGCATCCCGGTCGTTGCATTGGTGGGGTATACGAACGCGGGCAAGTCTACCCTGCTGAACGAACTCTCGGATGCCGGTGTGTATGTGGCTGACCAGCTGTTTGCCACGCTGGACCCAACCACGCGGCGCGTTGAACTGCCCGGCGGGAAGGTGGTCCTCTTCACGGACACAGTCGGTTTCATCCAGAAGCTCCCTACACAGCTCGTAGCGGCTTTCAGGGCCACCCTGGAGGAAATTGCGGATGCGGATGTGCTTTTGCATGTCGTCGACATCACGCATGTGAACGCCAGCGCCCAGGCGAAATCCGTGCAGGAGACGCTGGTTGAGATCGGCGCGGGGGATATCCCCATCATCACCGCCTTCAACAAGATTGACCTGCTCAAGGACCCGGAAGGCGCGGTCGCCGTCCTGGATGACTTCCCGAACACCTATCCCATTTCCGCCCTCTCAGGCAAGGGATTGGAAGACCTGCTCGTGGCCGTGGAAGGGGAGCTGTTTGAGAATTACATTGAGCTGGATGTCCTGATCCCATATCCCGAAGGGAAGCTGATCTCTCTGTTCCACGAGTTCGGGCAGGTGAGGGAGGTTGCGCACGAAGAGCGCGGCGTCAGGATGCAGGGCCTGCTCCCCAGGCGGATGCTGTTTCACTTCGAGCCGTATTTGTGGGGTAAGGGGGATGGGGGAGAGATGGAAGAGGAA
>JBMNCP010000119.1:0-31213 GCA_049366795.1 Desulfobacterales bacterium | reverse complement strand
AGAGCATCGGACTCCAAATCCGAGGGTTGGGGGTTCAAATCCCTCCTGGCCTGCCACCCAATCGGGGAGCCTGACCCACGCGTCGGGCTCCTCTTTTTTTTGACCATCGTAGCACCCCCCCGCATTCGCGCCGGAACCCCTTCGCCCGCCCACCCGATGCCTGCCGCCGCCCATTTTAGTATCCCCGGCTCCCCTTGAAGAATCTTCCGGCGGACGTCCGCCCGATCGACCACGACCCAAAAAAATCGCTTGACAAATAGCCGACCATTATGTTTTCAAAGGTACGATATTTAACACATTGAATATTTATTGATTTATTTTCAAGAAGGGTAATATACGAACATTAATATATGAATTTATTGTATATCGCCACGCTGGCCGTCAACTTCGAGAGTCGAAGCAGCATCTCGATTCATCCGACCTTTGGGTTTTCGCCTTTTAATCCTTCAGACCATTTTTTCAATGCACTTTAGAAACGAAATGAACACGATTCCCCTATTCTCTCCCGCGCAGCTCGGAAGAGCGGGCGAGGATGTGGCGCTTCAAATCGAGGCCGCCATCATCTCGGGGCATATCCTCCCGGGCGAGCGGCTTCCCAGCGAGCGTGAACTTCAGGTTCAGTTCGAGACAGGCCGCGGCGTCATCCGCGAAGCCTTGGGAGCCCTGAAGCAGAAGGGCTTGATCGAAGTGCGCAAAGGCGTGAAAGGCGGGGCTTTCGTCCGGCAGGTGGAAGTATCCTATGCCAGCGAGTCGATGGCGCTTTTTCTGGCCCAGCAGCGGATTCAATCGGAGAAATTGATCGAGTTCCGGGAAAGCATCGATCGCACCATCACCATGCTGGCGATCGCCCGAGGCAGTCGATCCGAGAAGGAAAAGCTGGTCCGGGACGCCCGGAACCTGGCCGCCGCCCTTGATGAGCCCGACCTGGACCTTTCCGCTCTCATCGAAATGGACCGCGAGTTGAATCTTCAGTTCGCCCGGATGGCGAAGAACCCGATTTTCGAATGGGTCATGAAGGCCATGCAACTCGGGTTCAGGTCCCTCGATCACGCCTTGTACCATACGTCGAGATACCGCGAAAAGTGTGTTTCCAATTGGGTGGAAACCGCTCGAGACATTGCCGTGGGAGAACCGATGAAGGCGCTTTCCTCCATCGGCAGCCACTACATCATGCTCCGGCGATGCCTGAAGGAACTGGAAAACGATTCAAAGGAGCCGCCATGCTCAAGGCAATGAACCTGACGAAAAAATTTGGCGAACTCGTAGCCGTCGACAACCTGAGTCTGCACGTCCGGCCGGGCAGCATCTTCGGAATCGCCGGCCCCAATGGCGCCGGCAAGTCGACGGTCTACAATCTGATCACCGGCCACTACGACTATGATGGCGAAATCAAATTCGACGCCGACGACATCACCGGTCTGCCGCCATACAAAATCGCGAAGATGGGCATCGCCAGAACCTTTCAGACCCCCCAGATTTTTCCCAGCCTGACCGTGGAGAAATCCATCGCCGTGGGGTCGCGTTTCGGCAGCGGATCGGGCTTCGACCTGGGATACGTCAACCAGATCATACGGTTCATGGATCTCGCGGCCGAACGAAAAACGCCGACCGGGACCCTGAATCTGCTCGGCAAAAAGAAGCTGATGATCGGCGCCGCCCTTGCCAGCCGTCCGAAGCTGCTGATGCTCGACGAACCCATGGCCGGATCGAACGCAGTGGAAATCAGGGAACTGATGGATCTGATCCTGCGCATCAATCAGGAGCTGGGAATCACCATCGTGATCATCGAGCATTTCATGAAGGTATTGACCGAATTGACCGACCAGCTCCTGATCATCGAAAGCGGCCGGCAGATCTGTCTTGGGGAGCCCGAAGCCGTGACCCGGGACCCGGAGGTCATCGCGAGCTACCTCGGAGAATCCTATGCTGAGTGTGCGTGACCTCAACGCCTACTACGGACAGTCCCACGTGTTGAAAGGCGTTTCGCTGAAGGTCGAACCCGGGGAGGTGGTGGTGATTCTCGGGCCCAACGGCCACGGAAAAAGCACGCTCCTCAAATCGATCTGCGGCCTGGTGGACAAAGTGAACGGCGATGTCAGCTACCAGGGGGAGTCCATCGCCGGGATATCGGCGGAGCGGCTCGTCGAAAAGGGTGTGATCTACATCGCCGAGAATCGCGAGCTATTTCCTCTGATGACCGTGATGGAAAACCTGAAGCTCGGGGCCTATTCGAAAAACGCCCGCCCCCACGAAAAGGAAAACCTGGAGCGCGTCTTCGAGCTGTTTCCACGCCTGGCCGATCGTAGGATCCAACTGGCGTCGACGCTGAGCGGCGGCGAGGCGCGAATGCTCGCCATTGCACGGGGTTTGATGAGCAATGCCACGCTCCTCTGCATCGATGAGCCCTCCTTGGGGCTTCAGCCCAATCTACGCCTCGAAGTGTTCAACATCATCCGGGAGATCAACCGACAGGGGAAATCCATTCTCCTGGTCGAACAGAACATTCCGCAGGTCACTGAACTGGCGAATCGGCTCTATCTCCTCGAGGAAGGGCGAATCAGCTTCGACGGAAATCTGGCGGACGCTCTCCGCAACGACCACCTCAAGGAAATCTTCCTCGGCATGTGAGCCGGACCGGCCCGTGGTCGGCAGACGACGGCGGCGCCGGGGCGTTTTCCCGACAACCGAAACGGCAACGATATGTATCTAGTGGAATTCATAGACGTACTGATCAGCGGACTGACCAATGGGGCGGTATACGCCTTGATGGCCGTCGGGCTTACTCTTATCTACGGCGTGTCCAAAGCCTTCAACTTCGCCTACGGCTCCTTTTACAGCATGGGCGGGTACATCGCCTGGATCATCCTGACGCCCCTGGCGATACGGGGGGGCTATGTGACCGTGTTCGTGCTGGCCGTGCCGCTGCTGCTGGTGATCGGCTTTCTCACCGAGAAGGCCATCGTGGCTCCGCTGAGAAACCGGGCCGACTGGGAAATCAAGGTGATGATGATCACCCTCGGTCTGGCGTTGTTTCTGGACAACCTGTACCAGGTGGTGTTCGGCGCCCGCATGAAATCGCTGCCCGTTATCGTTGAGGGCGCCGTGCGGTTCGGCGATATCGTCGTATCCAACCAGAATCTGGGAATCTTTTTTCTCTCCATCACGGGGATGCTCGCCTTCCGCTGGGTTCTCAACAACACCCGCGTCGGCATGGCGGTCCGAGCCGTCGCCCAGAATCCGGAAGGGGCCCGGATCGTCGGCATTCCCAAGGACAATGTCTTTGCCGCCACCTTCGCGATTTCCACCGTCATGGTAGGTGTGGGTGGCATTCTGCTCACTCAGAAGTACTTCGTGTCCCCGGCCGGGGGCTGGGACATCCTGGTCAAGTCCTGGGTGATCACCGCATTCGGCGGCATGGGTTCGATCCGCGGGGCGCTTTACGCCGCCTTCGTTCTGGGAATGCTCGAGGCCTTTGTCGGCTACTGGTTCGGAATGTCCTGGGTCCTGTTCGCCATGTTCGGGCTTCTGCTGGCGACGCTGACCATTCGCCCCCAGGGCCTGCTGGGAAAGTGGGGGTAAGCCAATGACCTTGAAACGGATGACATTGTCCCTGACGGCGATCTTCGCGGCCATGGCCTTGCTCCCGGTTTTTTTCGGCGGGGTCGACCATATCATGCACATCCTGATCATGTGTCTGGTGTGGGCGATCGTGGCGTCCTGCTGGGACCTGATCATGGGATTCGCCGGCATCTTCAGTTTCGGCCAGGTGGCGTTTTTCGTCATCGGAGCCTACACGTCGGCCATTCTGTCCATAGAACTTTCCGTGCCCCCACTGCTGGCCGTCTGGGCCGCCGGAGCAGTGGCCGCCGCCAGCGGCGCCCTGGTGGGCATCCCTTGCCTCAGGCTCAAGGGGGCCTATATCGCCCTCGTCACCTTCGCGGTGCACATGATCCTGGAACCCTTTTTGAAGAGCGGCATGGGCAGAGCCATCGGCACTGGAGGCTCGCGCGGCCTTTTGACGATTCCCCCCATCGAGCTGTTCGGCGTAACCTTCAACGCCGATCACAAGGTGGCGGTATTCTACCTGGCGCTCGGGTTGGCGGTCGGCTGCTCCGTCGTCATCCTGATGGTGATCCGATCCTTCTGGGGAACCGCCTTCCTGGCGTTGAAGGACAGCGAGCAATTTGCGGCAAGCTTAGGCGTCAGCGCATTCAGGTACAAGCTCGCCGTTTTTGCCCTGACCAGCTTCCTGACCGGGATCGCCGGGGGTTTTTACGCCCACTACGTCGGCATGCTGTCCACCCGGATGCTGGGGATCGATCTCTTCGTCACCCTGATGATCATGCTGGTCATCGGAGGAATCGGAAAATTTCCCGGCGCCATTCTCGGGGCCATCGTGACGGTCACGCTCAACGAGGCCCTGTCCCCGCTGGGGGCCTATCGGCCCCTGACCCTCGGAGCCCTGGTGGTGATCCTCGTGCTGTTGCTGCCGAACGGTATCGTGGGTCTGGCCGGCCGAATTTTCGTCCGAACCCGGGAAAAACAGCCGGAACCCGTGGTCCAGGAAGCCTGACGGCCCGACGGGCCGGCACTCCGGATACTCGAACCGCAGTCCTGAGATTTCCGGCCAACCGATTCAAACCTTTCAACCCCTTCAAATTTTCAGGAGGTATTCTTGTGAAAAAAACGGCATTGACGATCCTGATCCTTTCCGCGTTCCTGCTGAATGCCGCCGCTGCACTGGGCGGCGACGTCATCAAGGTCGGAGTTCCCTTGGCCATGACGGGACCCTATGCGGACACCGGAGACAACTACTGGAAAGGCATCAAGCTGGCCATCGACGAAATCAACGAAGACGGCGGCCTTCTGGGCAGGAAGATCGAACCGGTCCGGTTCGACACCCAGGAATTCGCGCCCGAGCGGGTGATGCAGGGCGCCGATTTTTTATGTGGCAAGGAAAAGGTCGACTCGGTTCACGCCGGCTGGGCCGGCTGGGGCCAGGATGTCCGGGCCTACGGAAAATACACGGCCCCATTCTTCGCCGATGACGGATCCCAGGCCGCCGTCGATGTCTTCAAACAGGATCCCGAGAAGTACCAAAACATCTTCCAGTTGACCGACACGGACCTCAACCAGGCCGAGAGCATGTTTCGGGTGCTCATGGCCCTGCCCTATGAATATCCCAATCAGAAGGCGGTCATCATCAATGCGGACGACGCCTGGGGAATGGGAGTCGGAGACACGCTCGAACGTAACTTCGAAGCAGAGGGATGGGAGGTGGCGCTGCGGGAGACCGTTCCCTACGGCACGCGCGAATGGGGCCCGATCCTCACCCGCATCCGGCGGATCAAACCGGCCGTCATCCACGTCGAAATCGTGAGCGCCCAGGAGGTCATCACCTTCTTTCGCCAGTTCATGAAAGCCCCGACCTCTTCCATCCTGAGCTACGGATACTCGATCGTACCGAGAGAGGTGGTCGACACCATGGGGGAAGAAGCCGACGGCATCCTCGGTGAAGTCCCGACCGCCATGCCGACTCCGGTCGCGCCGACCCCCGAGGCGCAGGCCTGGGTGGAACGATTCAAGAAGGTGTGGAACCACCAGCCGCAGGCGGGCTCATGGGCCGCCTACAGCGGCGTAAAGGCATGGGCGGCGGCGGTGGCCGCGGTGGGCGATGCGGCCGACCACAAGGCGGTCAGCGACTACATCGCCACCAACGGATACAAGGGGGAGACCGGCTGGTGGAAGTGGGACGAGGATCATGTGATGCGCGCCGGGGGCGACGTGCCCATCGGACACTACCAGGTTCAGGGAGGCGAACTGGTGACGATTTTCACCGACCCGCCGACCCGGCCCTACCAGGACTTCAAATTCCAGGTACCGCGCTGGTGCCGGTAGACTGGATTCGAAAGGCCGTGCCGATGTCCGATTGGATTTCGATCAAGACCCGCTTCGACGTGTGTACCGGGTGCAGCCTGTGCCAACTGGCCTGCACCGAGCGGTACCTGGGGGGCTACAATCCGCACCGCGCGCTGCTTTCGGTGGCCCATCGCTCGGAGAATCTCTATCACTTTCCGAGCGTGTGCCACCAGTGCGGCAATGCGTACTGCGCCAATGTATGCCCGACGAACGCCATTCGTCGAAACGAAACGACGGGCGCCTGGGTGGTGGACCCGGAAACCTGCATCGGCTGCGGTCTGTGCGTTCGATACTGCCCGGTGGGAATGGCCCGGCTGGATCCGGACACCGGAAAATCGGTCAAGTGCGATCTTTGCGGCGGTGAACCGGCCTGCGTGGCGGCCTGCCCCACCGGTGCGCTGGAGCTCACGCGAACGGTCTCCACGCATGAAATCTCCGAAACCGGAACCTCCGGAGGGACTCCATGACGGACGCCTATATGGGAAAATTTCTGGTGGTGAATCTTTCCTCGCGGACCCATCGAACGGTGCCGGTGCCGCAATGGCTCAAGCGTGATTTCATCGGGGGGAAGGGCTTCGGGGCAAAGCTGCTGTTCGATTTGGCACCGCGGGGAATCGATCCCCTCGCCCCCGGGAATCCGCTGATGTTTCTGACCGGACCGCTCACAGGCACCTCCGCGCCCAGCATGCGGGCCTGCGTGGTCACGAAGTCGCCGGCCACCGGAGCTTACCTGGATTCCTTTTTCGGAGGACGCTTCGGGCCTGAAATCCGTTTTGCCGGTTACGACGGCATTATCGTGCTCGGAAGCGCCGATCGCCCCGTCTACCTGCACGTGTCCGACGACGCCGTGGAATTCCGGTGCGCCTCTGCGATCTGGGGACTGGAGGCCAACACCGCCAATGCCCGGATCAAGGAGGAACTGAACGCGCCCGACGCCTGCCTGGCCACCATCGGGCCGGCCGGAGAGAACCGGGTTCGTTTTGCCCTGATCTGCTGTGAATACAACCGGCAGGCGGGTCGAGGCGGAGCGGGCGCGGTGATGGGGTCGAAAAACCTGAAAGCCATCAGTGTTCAGGGGTCGAGGCTCGTCCGGGTACATGACCTCGCTGCCTTTTCCGGGGCCTGCAGGGACGCGACGGCCGACATCGCCTCCAGCGCGGAGTGCGCGGCCCTGACGGCGGCCGGTACGAGCTACGCCGTATCATGGTCCAACGAGGTGGGCACACTTCCGACCCGCAACTACAGGGACCAGGTCGATCCGAAGGCGGATGCCGTCGGTGAGCCCGGTCAGCGGAAACATCTGTTCCTCGGGAAAGCCGCCTGTCTCGGCTGTCCGATCCGCTGCACGCAAATGGGAGCCGTCCGGACCGGCCGGCATGCCCACGAGATCGTTGACATGGTGGAATACGAGTCGGCCGCGATGCTCGGCACCAACCTGCTGATCCATGACCCCCGCGCGGTGGCGCATCTGGTCAAGCGTTGCGACGAACTCGGAATGGACTCGATCTCGGCCGGCAGCGTGCTGGGTTTTGCATTCGAAGCCGCCGAAAGCGGCGCGATCGCCCCTCCCTCCGGCCTGGACCTTCGCTTCGGGGACCCGGACTGTGCCGGAAAGCTGCTCGAGAAAATCGCGCATCGAGTCGGAGAACTCGGCGATACCCTCGCCGACGGCGTCAAGCGGGCCAGCCGGCGCATCGGCCGCCACACGGAGGCCTACGCCGCTCACGTAAAAGGCCTGGAATGTCCCGGCTGGGGCCCGCGCGGAACGCCCGGCATGGGTCTCGCCTATATGACCGCCGACCGCGGTGCCTGTCACCAGCGCGGATTCATGATCGCCTACGAAGTGGGGGGAAGGACTTTCCGGGGGCAGCCGGTCGAGGGCCGATCCGTCGAAGGAAAAGCCGTCATCCTCAAGCACGAACAGGACTATCTTTCCGGAACGGATGCGCTGGTCAAGTGCGATTTCGGCGCTTTCGGAATCTCGGCGAAGACCTATGCGCGGCTGCTCGAAACCGCCACCGGGAGGGCGGCTGCGGAGGACATTTTCACGATTCTCGGCGAGCGGATCTGGAACCTGACCCGGCTGTACAACCTTCGCGAGGGAATCACGGCGGCCGACGATCGCCTGCCGAGACGCTTCGTCGAGGAGCCGCTTCCTTCCGGACCTTTAAAGGACCAGCGGATTTCAGAGGCGGACATGTCGATCATGAGGGCCGAGTACTACCGGGCGCGCGGCTGGGATGCCGCCGGGCGACCCACCGGGGAGACCCTGGAGCGGACGGGGCTGGACCGGTCGAGAACCTTTTCCATTGAACATTCAACTGCTTGATTTGCACAACAAGGAGCGTTTTGATGCCCGCACATTTCGACACGATCATCATCGGCGGTGGATCGGCCGGCAGCGTCCTGGCCAACCGCCTGAGCGCGGATCCATCCCATCAGGTTCTGGTGCTGGAGGCCGGACGGCCCGACTACCGGTTCGATTTCAGAATCCACATGCCTGCTGCGCTCACCTATCCCCTCTCGAGCCGGTTTTACAATTGGTACTACGAGTCCGATCCGGAACCGTTCATGAAAAACCGGCGGATCTACCAACCGCGTGGGAAAGTGTTGGGCGGCTCGAGCTGCATCAACGGGATGATCTACATCCGCGGCAACGCCATGGACTACGAGAAGTGGGCGAAGATCGACGGCCTTGAAAAATGGGACTACGCTCACTGCCTGCCCTACTTCAAGCGCTTCGAGGACCGATTGGCGGGGGCCGACGAGTACCACGGCGTCGGAGGGCCAATCCATCTCACCACCCCGCCCTGCGCAAATCCCATCTTCGACGCCTTCTTCGACGCCGTCCAACAGGCCGGCCACCCGCTGACCCGCGACGTCAACGGCTATCAGCAGGAGGGGTTTTCCAGCTTCGACGCCACCATTTACAAAGGACGTCGCTGGAACGCGGCCCGCGCCTATCTGCACCCGGTGATGCCGCAACGGAAGAATCTCCGGATCCAGTGTTTTGCGCATGCGACCCGGATCCTATTCACCGGCAACAAGGCCGTGGGCGTCGAATTCAAGCATGCGGGAAAGATCCAGCGGGCCTATGGCGGGGAGATCCTCTGCTGCGGCGGCGCCGTCAACTCACCCCAGCTGTTGCAGCTGTCCGGAGTGGGCAACGCCGGGGACCTGTCCAGGCTCGGCATCCCCGTGGTCCAGGACCTGCCGGGTGTGGGCGAAAACCTTCAGGACCACCTGGAAGTCTACGTGCAATACGCCTGTAAAAAGCCGGTAAGCCTCTACCCCGCACTCCTCCCGTGGAACCAGCCGAAGATCGGGATTGACTGGCTGTTCCGTCGAAAGGGCGTTGGGGCGTCCAACCACTTCGAGGCGGGCGGGTTCATCCGAAGCAACGACACCGTGGAATACCCGAACCTACAGTTTCACTTCCTGCCGATCGCCATCCGCTACGACGGCTCGGCCCCGGCCGAGGGTCACGGGTTCCAGATGCACGTCGGCCCGATGAACTCGGACGTCCTCGGCCGGATCAAGATCAGGTCGGCCGACCCCTTCATCGCTCCCAGCATCCGGTTCAACTACCTGTCCACCGAGCAGGAGCGAAGCGAATGGGTGGAGGCCATCGCCTGCGCCAGGAACATTGCTGCCCAGCCGGCTTTCGATGAACTCAGGGGAAAAGAACTCGCCCCGGGGGCGGATATCCGAACAGAGGAGGACGTCCTCGATTTCGTCGCCACCGAGGGGGAAAGCGCCTATCACCCGAGCTGCACCTGCAAGATGGGCTATGACCCGATGGCAGTCGTCGACGCCAGTCTGAAGGTGCACGGAATCGAGAACCTGCGGGTGGTGGACGCCTCCGTGATGCCCGCCATCACCAACGGGAACATTTACGCTCCGGTCATGATGATCGGGGAAAAAGCAGCCGACATGATCCTGGGAAAATCCCTGGAGCCTGTTCATGCGCCGTTTTACAGGCACGGTGCGGGGTAGTCCAAAGGCAACGAGGCGAGACAACTGCGGCAATGGCGTCCAACTGGAAGCAGGTCGGTCCCGTGCGCGGCTCGGGTCAGGATTTCAATACTTTCAATCTGTCCTGGGCCGCCTTGCGCACTTCAGGATTTGAATCATTCTCGACCACCTTCTTCAGAAGCTGGACGTTTTTCTCCTCCATGACGGCCTTCTTCCGCACCTTGGGATTGGATCGGGCGATCTTGGGAAGAAAAATATCGCTGATCTTCACTCTCTCCACCTCCTTTCCCGGGAAATCCTTGCAAATTCATATCCGATTCTGATTCGTTTCTCCATACAGGAAATCCTGTATTTTTACCGTTAAGATCCATGGGACGAAGGCTCCAGAACCGTTTGAACCACCCGCCACAACCTGGGGTCGCTGGTCTCGGTCTTGGATACGAAGAAAGAAGCACCTCTCTTCAGTGCGGCGGCCTCATATTCCGGTGTATCATCGGAAGTGAAGACGACCACGACATGGTCGGGGAAGTGTCTCACAATCTTCTCGGTGAGATCCAATCCGTTACCGCTCCTCAAACGTACGTCGGTGATCACCAACCCGGGCCGGTGTTTTTTGACGATATCGAAGGCCGTTTCCTGGGCGTCCGCCTCGAGGATTTTGACGTCCGGATATCGGGTCCTGAGCATTTGACGGGCGGCCGATCGCATCATCTCACTGCTGTCGACCATCAATATCGTTCTTTTTCGCATGTCGGACTCTTGAGAGTGTCGGTCGGAATTTCAGCACGCCTCCTCTTTTGGTCCACTAATGATATAGAATAATCTGAAATGGGGTATGGGGTGGCGACCCCAGTTGACGAACCCCGTCACCTGATATGGTGTCATCCCTATCCGAGCATTCCGGCCTCGCCCGACGAAAACTCCGATGACAAACCCTTTGAATGATGGCGATGCCGAAGTTGATCGTCGGGTCGTCTCCGATCCTGACCGGGTCAGGCTCAACGGGATCGACTTATTCCCGGACAGGCTACAAATAGGGTGTCCACCCGATTGGACGACCGCCAGTTGCTGTTTATGATGAGTCGGTATGCTTGTTTCGAATCCGAACCTCCAGAGTTCAACGCCTCCGGTGACGAATGATTTTTGCCAAACCAACCCGGAGATGGAAAGGATGTCTCACCGTATATGCTCCCCCACTGGTTTCCATGGAAAACCCTGGTCCGTCGGACCGCACGCGTGCACGGGTTCTTCGACCCCCTCACACTGTTGGCGCAGCTGCGCCAGTTCGCGCAACCCTCTGAGGTCGCCGAACCGATCGAACTGCTCAGGGAGGGGATCAAGTTCCACGCGAGGGGCCTGGTCAACACAAAAGCCATTCAGCACAACCTGGACTGGGTTTGGCCCTACTGGATCGAAAAACAGTTCAACCCGCTGGACCCATCCTTCATACCGAGAGGATTTTCCTTCAGCCACATCAACCTGACCCATAGGGACTGGACAGCCGTCGGCCTTCCGAATCGAATGCGCTATGCCATCGTCGATCCCAGGGGATTGGTCACCCCCTTCAACAACGGCTGGTCCCTGGATTTCTGGCTCGAAACCTCGGATGGATTCCGCCTCGTCCCGTCCAGGTCCGAGAATGCGTGGCAGCGATTGAACATGGAAGACGGCCTCTCGGTCTCCACCCGGATCCAGGAAGGCGCCATAGGGATATTCAGCCGGGTTTGGGTGGAGGAGAAGAGCGGAAGGCCCGTGCTTTTCCTCTCCGTCGAAGGCAGGGCGCCAAGGGGAGGAACGCTCATCGCCGCGCTGCGCCCCTACAACCCGGAAGGCGTTCAATTTATCCACAAGATCCGTTTTCACGAGGCCCTGGATACCTGGCGGGTCGATGACGCGATTTCCGTGGTGTTCATGGACCGGCCGGACGCAACGGCGTACTCGAATTACGCCGAAGGGGACGTTTTCGCGAAAATCCCCCGAGGGGATGGACAGACCCGCACGGATTGCAAAGTGGGGATGGCGACCGCGGCGGCTTTTTTTTCGATCGATTCCGGAGAAACCCGGCGGATCGAGCTGCGCCTGCCCATGAAGGAGGACCGGCCTTCCATCAAGAAGAGGGGGCCAGGCGCCGGCGACGCGGACTGGCCGTCGGCCCGGAAGGAAACCGCTCGCCTGACCGTTCCCGACGAGCAGGTGAAGTATCTCTACGATGCGGCCGTTTCGACCCTCCTGCTGCTTTCCGGAGAGGAGGTCGTTCCGGGCCCATTCACGTACCGCCGTTTCTGGTTCCGCGACGCATGTTTCATGCTAAACGCCCTTCTGGCGATCGGTTCGATTTCCCGATGCCGAGCGGCGTTGCGCCAATTCCCGGGCCGGCAGCGGCAGGACGGCTATTTTCAGTCCCAGAACGGGGAATGGGATTCCAACGGGCAGGTGCTGTGGATCTTCGATCGGTTTCAGCAGCTGAGCGGCGAAGACATCGACGAGCCCACGATGGCCTCCCTACTCCGGGGGGCGAAATGGATTCACCGAAAGCGGACCCCGCCCAAGACGGGAACCCTCCATGCCGGGCTTCTGCCGGCGGGATTCAGCGCGGAGCACTTCGGCCCCAACGACTACTATTACTGGGACGACTTCTGGGCCTTGGGCGGCCTCCGATCCTTGATCCGACTGACGCGCGGTTTCGGACCCCAGGGCGAAGCGGAACGGATCGAGGCGATGTACACGGACCTTCGGGACAGCATCTTCAGCAGCATCGAATCCATCCCGGAGCGCCGCCGGAAAGGCGGCATCCCGGCGTCTCCCTATCGCCGCATGGACTCGGGCGCGGTGGGTTCCCTCGTCGCCGACTATCCGCTTCAGCTCACGGCACCCGGAGACCCCAGGATAATGAACACCGTCAACGACCTCATGGATCGCTGCTTCGTGAATGGCGCCTTCTTCCAGGACATGGTGCACTCGGGATTGAACGCCTACCTGACCCTCGCCATCGCCCAGACGCTTCTCCGGGCGGGAGACAAGCGCTATGCACCGCTCGTGCGTCAGGTGGCCGGCATGGCCTCTCCGACAGGTCAATGGCCGGAGGCCATCCACCCCGCCACCGGCGGCGGGTGCATGGGAGATGGACAGCACGGATGGGCCGCCGCCGAGTGGGTCATGATGATTCGAAATCTCTTTGTCAGGGAAGAAAACGGAGGCCTGATCATCGGCTCCGGCATTTTCCGGGATTGGATCAACGGTGGACAGGAGGTGGAATTCGGCCCATCTCCGACTCCTTGCGGCCCTGTCAGCGTGCGGATCGAACCCCGATCCGGGCAGCCTAGCATTTCCGTCACCGGGATTCAGCGTGATAGGTGCCCGAAAATGGAGATCGCAGTGCCGGGATACCGCCCCATTGTCGATGTGCAGCCGGACCAAACCTATGAGCTGAAAACATGAAAATCTGCATGTTCACCAATACGTACCTTCCCCACGTCGGGGGCGTTGCCAATTCGGTGTCGACGTTTGCGTCCGACCTGCTCGATCTCGGTCATCAGGTACTGGTGGTCGCTCCTGAGTTCGAAGGGTCGAACAATCATGACTCCGAGGACCGGCATGTCCTGCGACTTCCCGCCATCCAGAATTTCAACGGCAGCGATTTTTCCGTCAATCTGCCCCTGCCCTTTCTCATATCCGAGCGCATGGAGTCCTTTCAACCGGAGGTGATTCACAGCCACCACCCCTATCTTCTGGGAAACGCCGGGCTGCGGACGGCCAAGCAACGCGGAATTCCCATCGTGTTCACCCATCACACGCTCTATGAACGCTACACCCACTATGTATCGGAGAATTCGGAGGTGCTGAAGCGCTTCGCGCTTCGCCTTTCGACGGAATACGCCAACCTGTGCACGAGAGTCGTGGCGCCCAGCCAAAGCGTTGCGGATCTCATCACCCGGAGAGGCGTGAGCCGGCCGATCGACGTCATTCCCACCGGCGTCGACCTGCCGTTTTTCGGAGACGGGCAGGGGCGCGGATTTCGAAAACGCTACGGAATCCCCGCCGATGCCCTGGTAATCGGCCACGTGGGCCGGCTCGCCCCTGAAAAGAACCTGGCGTACCTGGCGGAAGCGGCAACCCACATTCTCGAAAAACGGAAATCGGCCTGCTTTCTGGTCATCGGCTCGGGGCCGAGCGAAAACGCAATTCGGGACATCTTCAATAAACGCGGATTGGAGGATCGGCTCTTCGCTGTCGGTAAGCTCTCCGGGGAGCCGCTGCGGGACGGTTATCACGCAATGGACCTGTTCGTGTTTTCTTCCCAGTCCGAAACCCAGGGGATGGTGCTGACCGAGGCAATGGCCGCCGGGCTGGCAGTGGTGGCACTCGACGGACCGGGCGTCCGGGAAGTCGTACAGGACGGATTCAATGGGCGTCTGATGCCCGCGGATACCCCACCGGAGGCATTCGCGAAGGCGGCCGACGCCTGGCTCCAGACAGGCACCACCGATGACGCGATGACACAACGAATCCGGTCGAGCGTCGAACCCTTCGATCGACGGATTTGCGCCGCCCGAATGGCAACGCTTTATGAGGAGGCCGTCGAGCAGCATCGATCCACCCAACCGCGGTCAAAGGAAACAGGGCCTTTCGACAGGCTGCTCGAACGCATCAAGGCCGAGTGGGACCTGATCGACGGCGCGATTTCGGCGGCGGTCGACACGGTGATGGAAAAACGCAATGAATAATCAACGACCGAACCCGACCGACGGCAGCGGAGTTGCATGAACAGCCTAAAGAAACACAAGGGGATGCTGATCCTGCTCGGCTTGACGATCGCCGCAGCCGCGGGGTCGCTTCTGCTCCATGGCACCGGCTTTTATGCCTCCGGTCTGAAGCTCATCCGAAAGGACCTTGCCTCCGAACTCTTCATCGTTCTGATGGGCGTTCTGCCGGCGGCAGGGTTCCCCATCAGTCCGTTTCTGATCGTGGCCGGCATCAAGTTCGGATTCCTGCAGGGTGTCGCGGCGGTCGGGGCGACGACGCTGATTCATCTCCTCTGTGCCTACTTTGTGGGCCGCTCCTTCCTCCGGCCGCTGCTGGCGGGGTTTCTGAACCGCAGAGGCCGGACGATCCCAACGTTGCCGAACAGCCGCAGATCCCTTTACATCTTCGGGTTCGCCGTTCTTCCGGGGCTTCCCTACAGCCTGAAAAACTACCTGCTGGCCATGACCGACCTGCCGATGCGAAGCTATCTCGTGTTGACCTGGGCGGGCCAGATGCTGATCGCGCTGCCGTTTATCGGGCTTGGCGAGGCGGCTTCCGGCCGGTTTCATCTTGCCGTGGGGGCCCTCATCGTCCTGTCGGCCCTGGCGGCGTACCTGGGACGGAGAAGGCTGATGCGGGAATTCTCCGAACGCGGATGAATGCCGGGACGAGTGCCGGCCGATCCCATCCACGATGAGTCATTTCAGAATTGAGGATTATGGGTTGTGATCAAGGCCGCACAAGGGTTTTCGGTGACGCGTACTCGGGTACGCCGCAGCCACAACCCCGCGGAAAGTGCCGATCAGGACAAAAAAAGATCTGGACGGACGCTCATTCCGCCCTCAGGGCTTCGATGGGATCCAGCGATGCGGCATGCCGGGCGGGCAGCACCCCCGCCAGCAGCCCGATCAGGGACGCCAGCAATTCCGCCAGAAGCACGTAATTCCAGGGAGTGTGGGTCGGCAGGGCGGGCACCAGCCGGTTCAGAAGCCAGGCGCCGCCGGAGCCGATCGCCAGTCCGGCGAAACCGCCCAGGCTGGCGAGTACAAGCGCCTCACTCAGGAAAAGTCCCATAATCTGGGGCCGCCCGGCACCCAACGCCCGAAGCAGACCGATTTCTGCCCTGCGTTCGTTCACGGCGATGGTCATGATGGTCAGGATCCCGACACCGCCGACGAGCAGCGAAATTCCGCCCAGGGCCCCCACTGCCATCGTGAGAATATCCAGGATGGAACCCAGGACCTCCAGCATCTGGTCCTGGGTCGTGATGGTAAAATCCTCGTCCCCGTGGCGTTCGATCAGCATACGCCTGGCCTGATCCGCCACCACCTCCGACCGGCTGCCTTCGGCATGCAGCAGATCGATTTCCATGAGACTTTCACGGTTGAAAAGGGCCAGCGCGCGCCCCGCCGGTATGAATACGGCATCGTCCAGGTCGAATCCCAGCATCTGGCCCTTGGACTCCATCACCCCCAGTACACGGTAGTGCTCGGTACCGATTCGGATGCGCCCGCCCAGGGGGTTGGCGGTGCCGAAGAGCTCGCTCCTGACCTTGCTGCCCAGAACCGCAAATGCCCGCGCCGTCCGCGGATCGTCATCCGGAAGAAACCGGCCATGAGCCACCCGCATCTTCCAGACCTCGGGCGCCGCGGCGCCGACGCCCAACACGGCGGTCCTTCGGTTTCGCTGCCCGTGCTTCACCTCGGCGTTGCCTTGAACAACGGGAACCGTTGCGATCACCCGTCTCAGCCTTGCCAAGGCAACGGCATCATCCAGGCTCAGGGGCCGGACGTTGCTGATCACGGCGCCTGAAAAGCCGGCGGTGGAGGTTTTGCCGGGCGTGATGCCGATCAGGTTGGTACCGAACTGGGTGAACTCACCGAGCACGAAACGATGAACCCCTTCTCCGAGGGAAGTCAGCAGGACAACGGCGGCGATGCCGACGGCAATCCCCAGGGCGGTCAACGAACTGCGCATGGGTTGACCGATCAGCCCCTGGAGCGACAACCTGACAAAATCATTGAACCGCATGTGGCTTCTCGCCCAACAGCCGGGCAACGGTCCTCGAATCCCGCGGACCGCGCCTCCCATTGTCGTGATTTGACTCGTACCCGACTCAGTTCCGCAGGGGCGCACTCGTTCCCGTACTCGAATAAGATGGGACCGTGGCTGCCTGTTCAGAAAAGCTTCGAGTACGATAACGGGTACGGGTAATGAGTACGAGGGGGAAAATCACCCCTGATATCGCGCTTTATATGGAGCCGCCTACCTCCGCGACAGGGCGGCCACCGGATCCATCCTGGCCGCTCGCCGCGCCGGCATGACGCTGAACGCGAGCCCGGATCCCAGTGCGACGCCGATGGCTGCTGCCGGAGCCCATGTCGGTACGATCAGTGGAAAATTCGGCAGCAGACGACCCGCCACCGCCAGTCCACCGCCCGCAAGCAGAAGCCCGGTCATGGCGCCCCCCAGGGAAAGCATGGCCGATTCGAAAAGAAAAAGCCTGAGAATCTGGCCGCCCGGCGCACCGATCGCCTTGAGGAGGCCGATCTCCGCCGTGCGCTGGGAAACCGCGACCAGCATCACGTTCATGATCAGAATTCCGGCCACGGCAAGGCTGACGGCGGCGATGCCCGCCACGGCCAGCGTGAGGGTCCTCAAGATGCGATCGAAGGTTGCCAGCATGGCGTCCTGGGTGATGACGGTGACATCGTCCTCTCCGTCGTGGCGGTCCCGGATGATATCGAGCACGGCCGTCTCTGCCCGTTGAACGGCGTCCCGCCCCCTCGCCTGGACCAGGATCCGGAACAGGGATGACCGGTTGAACAGCGCGGCCGCGGAGGCCACCGGAATGATGGCCACATCGCTGACGTCCACTCCGAGCGAGTGCCCCTTTCTGGCCAGAACCCCGATCACCCGGAAGCGCCGCTCCCCGATCCGCACGAACCGGCCCAACGGGGAATCGTTGCCGAAAAGCTCGTCCTTGAGCTTGTGCCCCAGCACGCAGACCGCTTCGGCCCTCGTGGCGTCGCCCTCCGGAAGAAACCGCCCCTGGGCCATCGAAAGATCCCGAACGAAATACATTTCCGAGGTGGAACCAAGGATGGAGACCTCACGGGACAGCCCTCCATAGGTGACGGGGGCGGACCCTACCATGACCGGCGCCACACGGCGTATGGCGCTGCTTCGGACAAGCGACAGCGCATCCTCCACGGTCAGATCCCTCGGCGTCTCCCCCAACATCGGGGGAGGGCCTCCGGTGGTCTCCGAGCGCCCGGGAAGCACGATCAGCAGATGGGTCCCCAGTGAGGAAAACTCCCGCACCACGTACTGCCTTGCGCCTTCTCCAAGGGCCGTGAGCACGACCACGGAGGCAACCCCGATGGCCATGGCGGTCAGCATCAGGCCGGTTCGCAATGGATAGCCGCGGAGGGAGTTGGCACCGAACCCGATGGTGTCCCCCAGCCTCATGACGCCTCTGCCCTGTCGTCAACGATCCGGCCGTCCAGCATCCGCACCTGCCGCCCGGTTCGTCGACCCAACTCAGGATCGTGGGTGACGATCACGACGGTCATTCCCGACCGATTTAGATCTTCGATGGATCGAACCACCTCTCTTCCCGATGCACGGTCCAGATTGCCCGTGGGTTCATCGGCCAGAATAACGGCCGGCTTCATGATGGTGGCCCGCGCGATGGCGACCCGCTGGCGCTGCCCGCCGGAAAGCTGGTCCGGACGATGCCTGGCCCGATCCGAAAGGCCGAGCCGCTTCAACGCCTCCCCGACGCGCTCCCTGCGCTCATGGGGTTCGATGCCGGCCAGCGTCAGCGGCAACTCCACGTTTTCTGCCGCGGTCAGCCTCGGAATCAAATGAAAGAACTGGAAAATGAAGCCGATCTTGTGCCGGCGTACGTCGGCCTGCTGCCGGTCGCTCAGCTCGGTGACGTCGATCTCCTCCAGCCGGTAGGTGCCGCTGTCCGGCCGGTCCAGCAGGCCAAGGATGTTGAGCAGGGTCGATTTCCCCGACCCGGACGGGCCCATGATGGAAAGGTATTCTCCGGCTCGAACCACCAAATTCACCTGTCGGAGGGCGTGCACCGTTTCTCCTCCCACCTCGAACACGCGGTCGATCTGCTCGAGGCGGATCACGACTCCTCCTCGACCCGCCGGGCGGCCGCTCCGTCCCTGAGATCCGGGTTGTCCACATTGACGACGACCAGCTCGTCCGGTGACAAGCCTTCGATGACCTCCGTCCAATCCCAGTTGGCCAGTCCGATCCGGATGTGCCGAATCGACACGCTTCCCGGATCCGGTGAAAAAACGAAGACGCGCTGCCCGTCCATTACCGCCTCGGTCGGAACCCGGACCACGTCATGACGGACTTCTAAAATGACTTCGATGTCGGCGCTGTAACCAGCGAGGAGAACCGCTCCGGCCGGCAGTTCGTCGAAAACCGCCTCGACATCCACCGTGCGGGCCTGTTTTTCGATGTCCAGGACGTAATCGGCGATACGGCGGACACTGCCGTCGAAGCGCTCGTTTCTGAAGGCATCCAGGCTGATGCGGGCTGGCATGCCCACTCGGATATCAGCCGCATCCACCTCGTCGATCGGCGCGGAAACGTAGAAACAGGCGTTGTCGATGATATCCACCACCGGCGGAGTGGCCACCCCGAGAGGGGATGGTGTGACGAATTCGAACAGTTCGCCGTTGATTTCGGCGATGACCCCGTCGAAAGGCGCCACCAGGCGGGTCTGCTCCAACTTGGCCCGTGCGACAGTCCATTGCGCCTCCCGGACGTTGATTTCGGTGCGCGCCGCATTGCACTCCGCCTGCAGAGCGGCGGCTTCGGCAACGGCGTTGTCGGCCCGTTCCTCAGGCACGACGTCATCCTTTCGCAACATGACAAGCCGGTCGGCGTTGCGCTGGGACACCTCCGCCCGGAAGCATGCGGACCGGGCACGGCTTCGAGCCGATTCGACCTCCCGCTCGGCCAGGACCGTCCGGGCCGTCAAATCGTCGTTCCACAATTCCAGCAGCAGCTGTCCCTTTTTGACCGCATCCCCCTCCTTGATGGGCAGTACCGCGATTTGCCCGCCGACGCTGGGGGAAAGCTTTGCCCTTCGGCAGGCCTTGACCGTGCCGGCCCGAGTGTTGGCCACGGTGCGTTCGACGGTGCCGCGGTTGGCGGCCTTGACCGCGACTTCCAGAGGATCGGGACGGGTCACCCTCCACATCCAGAATCCGAGTGCCACGACCAGGAGCAGAATCAGAAGCCACCTTGAGAGATGCCGAGCCATTGAAATAGAGATCCCATTGTGAGGTTTTGAAAGCCAGCCGGAAGGCAGGATCGATGTAACAAATTTATTTTTTAGATAATTTGCTCATAAAGATCAATGTTCCATTGTCGAGGGACGGATTGAACCCGATTCGACCCGGGCGCATCGAAATCCGAACAGGATCCCGGATGCCACAGTGGATTCATTTTCTTGACATTTCAAAGGGGTTCTGTTGGTATGGATTCAGAACGGCGGCACAGACTCCAACAGGGAGAATGAGGCATGCAGTTTCAGGCGAAAACCTTGCTTCTCAAATACGAGAAGTGGGGTTTTTTGTTTTTGAATCCTGGAGCCCGCGGATCAACCCGCATGGGGGCGGAAGGCACGGGTCCCATCGAAGCCTGTTGGTGAAGCCGGAAGCCGCGGTCCAATGCGAAAAGCGCGGCAATCATTGAGGGGTAGACCGTTTTCGCGATGGCTCGACACCGCATTTCGGCCCGCGGCGCCAAGGATTTACGAGTTGCCAAGGGCGGTCAGCAGGGGTGATCATGTTATACAGATTCAACTTCTATGAGGACAAGGCGCTGCTCAAAGTCTACATCTTCGGGAAGGCGGATCGGCAAGCCATCAAGGCCAGGTTTGACCGGCTCTTCAATGATCGCCGATGGAAAGGGGGAACCAAGCTGCTGATCGACTATTCCGGCGTAACAGTGATCGATACGCCGAAGGGTTTTTGCGAGACCCTGGAGGATTTGCTGAAAGAGGTTCCGGTTCACAGGTTCCCGGTGGGAATTGCCTATAATTTTCCAAGGCGGCATTTCGATCAGTGCTTCGATCCAGGCCTATCCACTGTCACCGTCGATAGAGGGTGCAGGATCGGTTTCTTCAAGGAGGAAAAGGAGGCCCTGGAGTGGCTCGAACAATTGGCTGCCGAGCATCCTGCGTCACAGAAGGCATCCGCCTGAGGGTATGCGGCTGTGCAATTGAGCGCCGTTGTCGGCGGCCGGATGTCGGTGAAGAAACCTGAGGGCCCTCCAAAATCGTCTATCGGACCGCGGGATCCAAAGACGAAAAACAGGGTCGGGGCAATTGACGGCTCTCTCCTCCCCGCCGATCCACCCTATTTCCTCCCGGCCGTGTGGCTGTCCTTCTTGACGATGAATCCAGCAGATTTCATAGCTTCGGCTGCCGAGTACTCGCTGCCGCACTTCGAGCAGACGGCCGATTCGTCATCCTGACCGATCACCAGGTCGTGACCACAATAGTGACACTGAAAGGTCAATCCGTTTTCGCACCAGGCTTCAACGGTTTTCTTGACATCGGATAATTTCATCTATCCTCCCCAACGGGAAGTAGTTCCCCGCTCAACCCTTCGATGGTGTACTGATGCTTGTGCAGAGTAGTCATAGCCGGATCTTCAACCGCAGTCCAGATAATCTTAACCCAATTCTTCTCGAAGAGGGTATCGCCGTGGGCGAATAGCACAAAGGGACACGGCGGCGCTGACAGACAGGTCGATGGGTGACGAACGGTCTCGGGAATTCAGGTTTCGAGACAAGGGCAAACCCGCATCGGAAGGGGGTGATCGGCTAAGAGCAGAACATTGCTTGATGGACAAACCATTTTGACAACACTGCAAAAAGGAGAATTTCTCATGATCTACAGCAGAGATCAACTCGGGAAATACAAGGGCGCGGATGTCATCTGCGAGTATATGCTGAAAGAGAAAATTCCTTACATGATCGGCTACGCCGGCCATGGCGCCATTGGTTTGTTGGATGCATTCCACGACAAACAGGATCAAATCAAAATTGTCTGGCCCCGGATCGAAACGGCCGCAGGCTACATGGCCGATGCCTATTTCCGTGTTACTGGAGTGCCGTTGCCCGTCTACGTTTCCACGGGTCCCGGTCCGGCGCTCTCCGCATGCGCGGTGGCCAACGCCTTTTATGATTCGTCCGCCTTCCTGCTGATCACGGGCCAGGTGACAACCGACCAGTTCGACAGCGGCGCTCTCCAAGAGCCGTATCGCCAGCATCCAGCGGATTTCCCATCTGTTATCAGGTCGTACACAAAATTCAGCTATCAGGCTTCGACGGTTCACCAGATCGCCCAGTTTCTTCCCAAGGCATTCAAAATGATGCAGACGGGAAGGCCTGGACCTGTGCATCTGGATGTGCCCTACGACCTCTATCAAACGGAGGGGGAGACCGTCGTGCCGAATCCGGAGGATTGGGCTGATTCCATCTCGTGGCGCACCGGGGCCGACCCCTCGAAACTTCACCTTATTCTCAAGAAGCTGAGAGAGGCTCAACGGCCGTTGATCCTGGCTGGCGGGGGCGTCAATATTTCCGGGGCACGGGACGAATTGCGCGCGTTCGCCGAGTTGATGAACATCCCGGTATACACCTCTCTGATGGGCAAGGGCGCCATGGCGGACAGCCACCCGCTGCACCTGGGCGTTTGCGGCTGCTGGGGTCACTATCCTGCGGTTGAGGCGGCCCGGAACGCGGATGTGATTCTGGCCCTGGGATGCAGGTTCTCCGATTTGCACACCGCATCCTGGCAGCCGGGGTTCGCCTACAACATCCCTGCAACAAAGCTGATTCAGGTGGACATCGACCCAAGCGAGATTGCACGAAACTATCCGGTCGACATGGGAATCGTGGGAGACATCAAAACCGTCCTCATCCAATTGTCGGTAAGCGCGAAAGCGGATGGGCGAAAAGGCGACTACTCGGAATGGCATCAGGAACTGTCAGGTTACAGACAGGAGTGGAACGCGTTCGTTGAACCTTACAGAACCAATGAAGAACATCCGATCGACCCCAGAAGGATGATTTTTGACATTCGAAAAGTGGCCCCGCAAGATGCAATAATGTTTTCGGACGTGGGCAACAACCAGCCATGGATCGAGGAATTCTGGAGTTCCGATGTACCGGGAACCCATTTCACCGCCGGAGGGTTCGCGGCCATGGGATTCGGAGTCTGCGGTGTTCTGGGCGCCAAGCTGGCCAGACCCGATACCACCTGCATCAACGTGTGCGGGGATGGCGGATTCATGATGATGCCGCATGCCGTCGCCACCGCGGTACAATACAACCTGCCGGCCGTGTGGATTATCATGAACAATTACGCCATCGGTGCAATCCGTGATTTGCAGAGATTCTATTTTGGCGGACGGCAGATCGGAACCTCCTTCGAGATCTATGAAGGTAACAGGTTCCATGACGGTCGGCTTTGGAACCCAGATTTTGCCGCCATGGCCAAGTCGATGGGCGGTGAAGGCGTCCGGGTCGACAACGCTTCGGAAGTCGCTCCGGCTGTGGAGGCGGCGATCAAAAGTCAGAAACCGACGGTCATCGATGTGATCATCAACAGAGACACGCCGGTTCCACTGACCAGCACGTGGCAGATGCCCCCAATCCCGCCGGCTTTGCCAACTTTCGGGAAAATCAAGATTCGATAGCGGTCAAATCGAACGGATGGCATTTCCCCGAAAACGGTCTCATGATCAAAAGACCACACGCGGCTCGGTCAGGGGCTCCTTTGGGTAGTTTCTTGCCGGGCCGCTGGATTTCCAAAAACATAACCAATTGGGCCTCTGACCGCAGGAATTCGATCCCATGCTGACTGATCAAAAGGATGACGCCCCATGCCTTTGACAGATGAACTGGCAGCTTACCTGGAAAAGGGAAATCCTTACCCCGCACTGAATCTTCTGGAGTCAAATCTCGTTTGCAGCCAAACACCTGGGTCCGTCGCCATCCCTGAGGCATTGAGTGCAGATCTGGCCGCCATGTTCGAAAAGTCCACGATCGACCTGGAGACGCAAAATTTGCAAAACATGGGGGTGTTGAAAATCGTCGATAACAGCTCCATGCTCATTCCGGATGCCATCGACGCGGTGTCCGATGTATTGCGCCTGTATAAGCGCAATCTCAATGTATCTTTGAATGGCCGGCAGGAAACTGCTGAAAGGTTCTCCTCGAAACTGGTTCACTATCTTGCGGGGAAGGTACCGGATATCCATTTCACGGATTCGCCCGACGGACTGACCCGTGAAATTACCTGGCAGGACGAGAAATACACGCTGCAAATTGCCATTTCTGCGGCATGGCTTCCGGTAGTCGCTGAGGAACTGGCCCGGAACCGAACCTATCTTGCGTTGCTCGGCCCGTTTGCAGCCCAAAACTGGAGCACAATGCACCGGTATTATGCCTATCCTGAGTTTCGGAATTTTACAGCTTATTTTGATCCATGGCACCGGCAGAAAATGAATATCAGCCGTGGGGGTTTGTTCACCTATTTCGATTGGTTCCTACGCGATGAATATGGGCTGAAATTCTTTATACCGAAGGAATTCTCCATCGCTCTACAAAACTTAGGTCTGCTGCGTTACAACGATGAAAAGTGATGTGGTGGCCGCCTGATGGTAGTAGTACCCGACAACCACCACCAAGACACCTGCTGCCCGGATCCAGACTTCATTGGTTGGCGCTTCTTGGTTGCGCCAGCCAACAGGATGATCAGGTTGTCATCGTCGTTCGCAAAGAAATCAGGAATTCGGTTGAGGATCCAAAGGAGAGGCTCAATTGCCAATGGGTAGAGACTTAGAATTTGGCGGAACCAGTATCCGATCCCGCCGCAAGCCACCAAGAAACGACATGGCGAACCAGTGAGTTCCCTAGTATGGCATGGCCACCGGTTTGAGTCGGATCCTTGAGACAGATTCGATTGGACCTCCGATTGACTATTTCCCCAGAGATTTTCGCAACGCTGTTTCCAGCTCTGGAGACATATTGAAGCAGTTTTCCGGCGCCGGAAAGCTTCCGTCGACAACCTCCTGCCTGTATTCGTTCAAGGCATCGAGGATTACCTCCCGGATCTGGGCGTATCTCTTCACGAATTTGGGGACGAATTTGTCGAAGAGCCCCAGCAGATCATGTGTTACCAGAACCTGGCCGTCGACCTGTGGCCCGGCCCCGATTCCAATGACAGGGATTTTGAGGGAAGCTGCGACAAGTTCTCCTACAGGTGCCGGTACCGCCTCGAGTATGATGGAGAAGGCACCTGCCTTTTCCAAGGCCTTCGCATCCTCGATGAGTTGTGTGGCCCCGGCGAGATCTCTGCCTTGGGTTTTAAACCCTCCCAGTGCCGAAGCCGTTTGGGGGGTCAAGCCGATGTGGCCTTGGACCGGAATTCCTGCTTTGACGATAGCCTCTAAAGTCGGCGCAAACTGCTCGCCACCTTCAAGCTTGACGGCTTCGCACCCGCCTTCCTTCATCAGCCGGCCGGCGTTTATAATCGCATCTCTGATTGACGTGTTGTAGCTCATGAATGGCATGTCCCCCACCAGAAAAGCTCTCTGGCAGCCGCGTGCGGCAGCCCTGATGTGATGGATCATGTCCTCCATTGTCACCTCTACTGTGCCATCAAGGCCCAGTACCACCATACCAAGGGAATCGCCGACTAGAATCATATCCACCCCGGCGAGATCCGCCAATTGGGCAAACGGGTAGTCATAGGCGGTCAGCATCGTGATCTTGCGTCCGCTATTCTTGGCCCGTTGAATATCCGGGATAGTTACTTTTGAATTTTTCATTTGAATATCTCCCCTCTTAATACCCGACTGCACAGCTATTTGAATATTGCCGATGGAAGCCACGTGACCAGTTCCGGGAACGCCATCACGATTATCAGGCCGATAACCTGAATGGAAACAAATGGAACGATTCCCCTGTATATCTCCCCTGTCGTAACCTCTTTCGGGCACACACCTTTCAGGTAAAACAAAGCGAACCCAAACGGAGGGGTCAGAAATGACGTCTGGAAATTCAAGCAGACAAGAACGCAAAACCAAAGCGGGTCGATTCCAAGGTGTTGGATGACGGGTGCAAGGATCGGAATGACGATGAATGTGATCTCGATAAAATCGAGAAAGCATCCCAGAACAAACAAGATCGCCATAACCAGAGCGATAACGCCCCATGTTCCGCCGCCGACCTGGGTGAGCATTTCCTTTAGTGCTGCGTCCCCTCCCAATCCCCGAAAAACGAGGCCAAAAGCGGTGGCTCCCAAAAGAATCATAAAGGCCATGGAAGTAAAACCAGTCGTGGTGCGCATTATATCCCGCAATACATCCAAAGTCATGCGGCGGCGAACGATGGTAAGGACCATGGCGCCCATGGCGCCGACCGCCGCTGCCTCGGTAGGTGAGGCGATTCCAAAGAAAATCGACCCAAGAACGGTGAGGATCAATCCTGCGGGAGGAAGAAGCGACTTGAAAACCTTCTTCGTCAACTGTTTTGGGCTGTAAAAATCGATTTCAGATTTACTCAGGCCGGGGGCGGCCTTGGGATTGAAATAGGCATAGATCAATATGAAGATGATGTAGAGGCCAACCAGGATCAACCCGGGGATTAATGCACCCATAAAGAGCATGCCCACCGAAACCCCCATGATATCTCCAAGGATGACGAGGGCGATGCTGGGGGGGATTATCTGCCCAAGGGTGCTGGCTGCGCAAATAGTTCCGGTAGCAAGCCCGTGGGAATATCGTTTCTTGAGCATCAGGGGGAGTGAAATGACTCCCATGGTGACCACAGTGGCGCCCATTATCCCCGTCGAGGCGGCCAGCAATGCTCCTACCACCACAACAGAAACCGCCATCCCGCCGCGGATCCTTCCGAACAGAAGCGCCATCGTCTCGAGTAGATCCTCGGCCAGGCCGGATCGGTCGAGACACACACCCATGAAAATGAAAAGCGGCACGGCGACGAGGGTAAAGCTGCTCATGCGCCCCCAGATCCGCATGGGAAGCAGGGTGAAAAAATCAAATCCAAACCCAATTAATCCAAAAAACAGCGCCAACCCTCCGAGGGTAAACGCAACCGGATACCCGATCATGATCAGGATACCAAGGGCGACAAACATTAATAGAGGCAGTGCTTCGACCATCTGCTATTCCCCACGGCTCGTTATCGTTGCAACGTTTTTGATGATTTCAGAGATCCCCTGCAGGGCCAGAAGAAAAAACGTGAGGGGAATTACAGTTTTCAGGATGTACCGGGCCGGCAACCCTCCCGGGTCAGACGACCCTTCCAGAATCGCCCAGGAATCCGACACAAAAGGGATGGAGGCGTAGACGATCAAAGCGCAGAAAGGTAACAGGAAGAGTAGCGAGCCTATGAGATCAACCCATGCCTTGGTCTTGGGGTTGAACCTTATGTAAAAAAGATCCACCCGCACATGGCCGTTACGTAAAAGCGTCCATGAGGCCGCCAGCATGAAATTGGCTGCGAACAGGTGCCACTCCAACTCTTGGATCCAAATGGAGCCGGCCTTGAAAACATAGCGCATGACGACGTCGTACATGGTGAGTAAGACCATCATCAGCGTCATCCAAGAGACGGTATGACCTATGTATATGCTGATTTTATCCATGATGCGTGCGAAGCTGCTCATGTTCGATTCTCTTCCCGTCTTTCTGATCTCAGCGGTTATTCAACCGTTACTTGTTTTTCAAGATTTGAGGCGAATCGCATCGATATAAGACCACTCGGAAGCTTCCATCCAGTAATTGAAATCTTCCATGAAGGCTGATGCGGACTCGTATACGGCTTTGAATTTCTCAGACTTCTGGCTTTCTTCTTCCATCACTTTTTTGGTGATTTTGTGCAGTTCGACCAGCACATCCTCTGGAAATTTCCGCAGTTGGACCTGGTGTTCGGCGACCAGTTTTTTGAGCACCTTTCCGTTCTGTGCATCAGCCTCTGCAAGTGACCATGAAACGCTTTCCGCACAAGCCATATTGACGATCATCTTTAAATCCTCAGGCAGGGATTCCCAAGCGTTGACGTTTACGACAAAGGAAACCGTCGTCGCCGGTTCATGCCAGGCCGGATAGTAGTAGTACTTGGCCACTTGGTGAAGCCCGAGCCTTTCATCATATAGCGGTGTGACCCATTCAGTGGCATCGATCACACCGCGCTCCAATGAAGAGTAAACCTCCGATCCCGGCAGATTGACCACGTTGACACCGCACTCGGCCATTACCCTGCCTGCAAGACCCGGGATTCTCATCTTCAAGCCCTTCAAATCCGAAAGGCTGTTGATCTCCTTTCGGAACCATCCACCCATCTGGGTCCCGGTGGAAAGCATGATGATGGGATGGAGGTTGAATTCTTTGTAGTATTCCCGAAAAAGATCCATTCCACCGCCTGCGTATAGCCAGGCGAGCTTTCCCCGGTGCGGCATTCCGAATGGGTAATCCGAATAGAACTGGGTTTCCGGGGATTTGCCTGCATAGTAATAGGGAGCGGTCGATCCGCATTGAATCGCCCTGCCCTGGCTGACCGCATCGAAAACCTCAAGAGGCCCTACCAGCTCACCGCCTGCGAACACATCGATTTTCAAGCGCCCGCCGGACATGGTTTCGATATTTTTGGCCAACCGATCACAGCTATCCTGAAGGATGGGAAATTTGGGCGGCCAACTGGTGGCCATCTTCCAATGGTACTTGTCTTCTGCGCCTGCACTCAGAGGTTGGATCAACCCCATAGTTCCGGCAACAGCAGCTCCAGTGACAGCGTTTCGAATGAATTCTCTTCGTTTCATGTTTTCTCCTTTGTCTATCCGGTTCTGATCGTATCGGACCTTTTTTGGCCATTCAGTCCTGGCTAAATGCAATACGAAGGGTCATGCGAAATCGTTGACCTGGGTTGTCATTGGCTTTTTGCCCTCTACCATTCTTTGTTCAAGTGACGTCCTCCACCCAATTGGGCGGACAATCGAGCACATACCTTCACCAGATCCTGCCCAATTTGAGCAACCCGGTCCGGGGTCATTCGAGAAACAGGACCGGCCAAACTGATCGCATAGGTAGGGTACTCGCTGTAGGTGAAAACAGGAGCTGCCACACAGACGATATGGGCGTCGAACTCCTGGAGATCTACTGCGTAACCATTTCCCCTGATTTCCCGAAGAGTTATCGATAACCGGTCCTTATCTGTTATCGTGTTGGGGCTGATGGGTTTGAGCTCCATGCCGGCTATCAGGTTGTCTCTCATATCTCTGGGCAAGTGCGCCAAGATTGCCTTTCCCAGTGCCGTGCAGTATAAATCGAATCGAAAGCCAACCACTAAATCCGTCCGCAAAGCGGCAGCAGGCTCTACCTTTTCGATAAAGATCACCTTGTTGTCCACAAGCATCCCAAGATTGACGGTCTCATTGTGTGATTTTGATAGTTCATACATGAACGGAACCGCTAATTTCTTGACCTCGATGGAGTTTGCCCACCGCATCCCCAATTCGAAAATCCGGTAGCTTGTGCGGTACTTCCCTTTCTCGTCGCTCACATAGCCCAAATCTTTTAATGTCGCTAAAAAACGAAAAGCCGCGCTGCGGTCCATATCCACATGCGCGGCAAGATCGGAAACTCCGATACCGTTGTGCCTTGATAACTCCTCAATAATACGGAAGCATTTTTCAACTGAGCTAACCCAAAAATACGGCTTGGTCTTCATGCTCCTCCGCCATGTTCATTATTTACAACAACGTTGTAAATATATCCTCCACCTATTTTGCCTGTCAACAGATATTCAGATGATCAGAGAATCATCAAAGCAGGTTGATCAAAATGAGGAGAATCGCCTTAACCAGACCGACGACAGACAGTACCGACAAGCGGTTCCCCTTTCACATTTCTCTCAGCCCGAGTTATCCTCGCCCTGTGTCAGGGAGTGAAATTTCAAAGCTGCGCCCAAGATTGCCACAATCGATTGACATGGGATCATTACAAGTGGTAGCGGCCCTTCATCGCTTGGAGGAGATTTACCGCTATATGTCGATCAAAAAGGAGGGGTTCCCATGAAGAAAATCAAGATAGGTCCACAGACGATTTTATTCCCGATGCCTGCTTTTTTAATTGGTTCGAATGTTGATGGCAGGGCCAATTTCATGACAGCAGCCTGGAGCGGCATCGCTAACAGCAATCCACCCATGGTCACGGTCGCATTGCAGCACCAACGCCACACTTACAAGGGAATCCGGGAAAACAGCACTTTTTCCATCAACGTGCCGTCGGAGGACCAGGTCCGTGAAACCGATTATTGCGGCATCGTCTCGGGAAGAAAGAAAGACAAGGCCGCTGACTGCGGGTTCACGGTTTTTTACGGCCGCCTCGAATCAGCGCCACTCATCGCGGAATGCCCGGTGAATTTGGAATGCAAGGTGGTTCACACCTTAAACTTGGGGAGCCACGCCCTGGTGGTCGGACAAATCGAAGAAACTCACGTGTCTGATGACTGCACCACGGCGGGACTGCCGGACGTTACCAAGGTCAAGCCGCTGATTTATTGCAGCGGTGGTGAAAAACACTATCACGGCATTGGAGAGTTTCTGGCGCAGGCTTTCAGCGTGGGGAAGGATTTGAAAAAGTAGCGCCTATTGTCGCACGATATTCTCCGGCAAGGGCAGCTTACCTTATAAGGTTGAAAACGTTGGATTGGCGTGGGGGCGGAATCGCCCCATATGAGTTTCTTCCCATATCTCAAACAACGAGACCGTGACCGGCTCGTGCCTGGGTTTCCTCCGCCACTGGTAAGGTAATTCGCGAATCGCGCCAGGAACATCCATCGTCTGAAGTGCATCGAGCGCGTCGAGGAGGATGCGCCGCTGGCGCTCGACGTTTCCAGGCTCACCAAACATTGAACCTCTACCAAACTTTACCCGCAGAGCTCGCGGCGGCCTGATCTTGGCCATTCGCTCGGGATCATTTCCCATGGAAATGGTGTAAAAACCGGCTTCTTCGGCTGCGCGCTGGATCAGACCCACGGTCTGATGGCACTTGGGTCAGACGGGAACCAACAGCAGGATGTTGACTGCGGCCGCCTTCAATTTTTGTAAGAGCTGTGGGATGGATTCTGTGAGCAAGGTCACCACGTCGTTCACGTAACTGAAGCTGTAATGAGTCTCAGCTATTTTGCCGATTACTCTTTCTCCTTCCAATTCGAGTAACCGTTGAAGGGGAAAAATTACGTTTATATCCTGCTCCGCGAGGCTATGGTCGTAATGAGGATGGGCAATACCGAAGTCTTCAGGCTGCGCGGTTTTTGGAATTTCCCGGAAGGAAGGGTCTCCATGAATTGAGGTGATAGTAAACGGAGGCTGGCTTGCCTTGAGGTATAGGCCACCGCTGGTAACCAAGGCAATCGTCTGCTCCGAAGGTTTTCCTCGGTAAATAGGGTTCATCCGGTTAAAGCGTACTTTGAATGATGAAGGGCCATGATTTTGAGT
>JBMNCP010000118.1:0-1178 GCA_049366795.1 Desulfobacterales bacterium | reverse complement strand
CGAGGTCGGTGTTGAACCACTCGTCGCCCATGGAGGGATTGGGGATGGCCGCGTCACGTTCGGCCTCGGTGCCGACGCCCCGATGGATGGCCTCCCGCGAGGTGAGCCCCTGGCCGAGCCGGTCCGATCCGAGCAGGTCGCTCCAGCCAAGGGCCGGAGCCCGCAACCGGGAAACGAAGGTCCGGTAGCCGGTCGCGTCTTTGGCCGCCCGGTAAAGGAGCAGCGAGCCGTCGGCGTCCCGGACCAGGCTCGGCGTGTAGCAGCGTTCGAGGAACGGCCCGCTGCCGTTTTTGAACACTGGGTTGATCTCGGCCTTGCGCCAGTGGACGCGATCCCAGGACCATGCGTAGCCGATGCCGGCGTTTCCCGCGGAGCCCCCGGAATAGAGCATCCACCAGCGCCCGTCCGGAAGCCGCTCCACGTGGGCGGCGGAGACGTAGCCGTTCGCGCCTTCCCAAGGCTGCGGGTCAATCAAGCCGGAAAGAATCGGGCCGTTTCCGATCAGTTTCCATTCGACGGCATCGTCGGAACAGGCCAGACCGAGGCTGTCGTTGCCGCCGGTCGAGGCGATGAAATACATGGCGTAGCGCCAGGTGAAAGGTTTTCCGTCTCCCGAGGTGGGCAGCGGGTTGTACCAGAGGAACGACGGCCCGTAATGGCCGCGGTTCCAGAGTTGGATGCTTCCCTCGGTGACCAAGTCGCCGGCGCACGGGGTGTCGCCCGTGAACGCGGCGGGGTCAACTGACGGATCAGAGATCGCTGTGCGCAGACCGGCCATGGCATAGGGCTGGTTGGGAACGTCCGGGTTCCAGTAGAGGATGTGCAGCCGGTTTGCGGTCTCCAGCGTGCAGACAACGTGATAGCCGTTGGTTGCGATGCCGGAGACCTTTTTCTCCGTGTCCCAGGAGAGGCCGTCGTCGGAGAAGGCGCAGCTCATGCCCGCGCCGTCGCCGTAATAGGCGATAAAATTTCGGACGCGGGTTCCATCGTGGAAAGCGCCCGGGGACCGGAGGACGCGGACATAGTAAGCGCGCCCGGCAATTAGAGGCAGGACGTGCGGGTAGCGGTGGTCGAACACCACCGGCGGCAGACCATCGGGTTGTTCCGCTCCGGAAGGGACCAACAGCAGGCCGAGGTCCACAGCGCGCAGCAGGTCCGGGGTCATCGCCGGAACGACC
>JBMNCP010000117.1:33793-89768 GCA_049366795.1 Desulfobacterales bacterium | reverse complement strand
TTCAATGGGTTACAACCACCAACGCGGGGCTTTTGATACCCCGTGAACGCTTACGTTTAGTTTATTCATCAATTCGCGACCCGCAACCGCCCATCTTTTTCAACCCGAGAGCCGGAGCCGATCATGATACCTCGGAACGAAGCGATGCAAATCCTTCAAAAATACGGGCGCAATGCCGGGTGGACCCGGCACTGCGAAGCCGTGGCGGGGTTTTCGTCGATCGCTTGCGCCGCGCTCGAGGGGTACTATGAAATCGATTCGAAATTCCTGTGGTCGGCCGCACTGCTCAAAGTTTCAAATCGCTGGGGGACCGCATCCGGTCGAATGGCTACTATCTGAAGAAGCTATATTCAGCGCAGAAGATTGCCCAACAGTTCCTTGACTATATCAATCAGAAGATCGAGATATGCTCGAAAGAAACGATGTTTCCGGGTAGATCGCCTTCAACCTTCCGATGAGGGGAATTACATCATCGACGAGTCGTAGCGGGAACGACAAGGACCGGCTTGCGGCATTTCTTGAGAACTTTTCTGGTTGTGGACCCAAAATTTGTTCCTAGGAAGGCAGTATGCCCCTCGGCTCCTATGACGACCAGGTCAGCTTCCATTTTTTTCACCCAGGTCAGGATCAGATCCTCCGGCATTCCTTCCTCGATGATAACGCTATCGACGATGCGCCGGCATTCTGGAATCTGTCGAACAACGTCATCACAGAATCGCTCGATGCGGGATCGAATAGCACGGACAATCTGCTCCCGATCCTTGTTGCGAAATTCCTTCAAGCTGCCAAAGCCCAATAGTGTCGAAACATATAATTCTGCGTTCGGAGGTATCTTCTCGAGTGCGTGAATCATGGTGACGAACGAATCACCGGAAAGATGCGCAATCCGTGCCGCGTGTTCGAAGGCGGCATCGGCATTTGAAGACAGGTCGGTTGCACAGAGGATTCGTCGATAACCTTGATTGTCGGCCATTCTCACCGCCTCCCGTTTTCGGTTAATCCATCCTCCGGACCTGCCTCGTCTTTCATCGCATTCACGGGGCGGCCGGACGTGGTCAGATGGAGCGGATCGTCTACGCCTCCTTAATATTAACAAGTCTACATGGAATGGAAACAGCGGGGAATGGGCCGATGTGCACATACTGGTTGGATTTAGTGGTCACTTTTGGTGGATTTGAAAGAACGTGTCCCGAGCGGGAAGAAGTGAGCCGCGCCTGGATTGCCGACGTGGACGTCGTCGGCTAAAGCGATACCATGGGAGGATTGACAGGATCGGCAGGCTTTGGATATTAAAAATCAGCAGCATTACGAGCGCGCCGGAAAGTTCGGATTCTCCCCTCTTCGATGCAGTCCCCTATCGTGTATCCAGGTGCAGCGGAGAGGTCCGGGTTTTCGAGGCACGATTCGGATGTCCAAGCCTTCCATCTTGCCCTGTCCCAAGGGGGCTTATTCTAAAATGCGGGTGCAATCGATGACCGATGCGGCACCGTATTGAGGACCATGACCACCAAGCCAGCCAACAACGCTTCGGGAGCGGGCGGGTCCCGCGCTTCGAGGCTTCGCAGCGCATTGAGCCTCACCGCCTGCCGTTTTCGCAGGCCGGGGAGGTTCGGGACGTTTCAACGCCCCAACCGAACCAGGCGTCGCGCAACTCCGGGGATCGACGCCGAAATGGCGCGGGCGGACCTCGAGGCTGTCAGCCGCAAATACCGGAGCCTGTTCGATTTCGCGCCCATCGGCTATCTCACCGTCGCTCCCGGGGGCGTCATCGTGGAAGCCAATTACACGATCGAATCGCTCCTCTCCGAGCCGAAGGGAGAACTGATCGGACGTCGGGTCGCTGAATTCATCCATCCGGACGACATGGACGCCTTCAGGGTATTTCGCAACCGGCTCCGTAGAAGATCGGATGGATGCCTGCGCTGCGAGCTGAAGCTGATTCGGTCCGATGGCTCTGCCTTCGAGGCACAAATCCAAGGGGAAGGGTTCCGGGATTCCGAGTCGGTGCCGGGCGTCTTCCGCATTGCCGTTCTCGATATCAGCGAATATGTCCATGCGGTGAGAGGAAAGCTTTTGATGCACGGGTGCATCGACATCGGCAACCGGACTTCCGACATGACCGGCCTTCTCGAAGGGGTCATCAAGGAGATCAAGGCCTTCCTCGAATGTGATGCCGTGGGAATCCGGGTCCGAACCGAAGAGGGGCTGATCCCCTACCAGGCCCATGAAGGTTTCAGCAGGTCGTTCATCAGGTCCGAAAGCCCGTTGTCCCTGCATCGGGACCAGTGCATGTGCATTCGGGTGATGCGCGGTGAAACGGACAACCATCACTCCTTTTTCACGCCCGGGGGTTCTTTCTGCATCAATGGAACCAGCCGCTTTCTGGCAGCGGCCGGGGAGGATGAGAAAGCCGCCACCCGCAATGTCTGTCATCAGCACGGGTATGAATCCGTAGCCCTGGTGCCGATACCGCTCGGTACGGAAAGGATGGGACTGATTCATGCTGCCGACCGCAGGGAGGACGCGTTCCCGCAGGCGACCGTCGGGATGCTCGAGGACCTGGGCATCCAGCTCGGCGTCATGCTCAAACGCCTCATCGACCAGGATCTCCTCCGGCAATCCCTTCGGGAGCTGCGGTACGTGTCGTCCAAGCTGCTGCAGGCCCAGGAGGAGGAGCAGCGCCGGCTGTCCATGGAGCTGCACGATCAGCTGGGGCAGGATCTCAATTTTCTCAAGCTCCATCTCTCTTCCATCGGCGGACTGGCAACCCGGCGGCAGAAATACCTCAAATCGGAGATCGAGGAGGCCATCCGGGTGACCGGAAAGGTGATCGGGGATGTCCGCCGCATTTCCCACGGTTTGAGTCCATCCATCCTGGAGGACCTGGGGTTGAGTGCGGCCTTGAACTGCCTGATCGACGACTTCACAGCCTACTCCGGCATCGACGCATCGATGGACATCGACGCCTTGGCCGATTTGAAATTCAGCAAAAACGTTCAGATCGCGCTCTACCGGATTGTCCAGGAGCTCCTGACCAACATCCACAAGCACGCGAAAGCCTCTTCGATCGACATCAGCGCCATCCGAAACGGCAGCCGCCTCACCATGCGGGTCAAGGACAACGGCAACGGATTCAATTTCCGGAAAAAAGCGCGTCCGGAGGGAATGGAGCGGGGCATGGGGGTGGCGACCATGCAGCTCCGGGCCAGGATCATCGGAGCAACGCTTCACTTCAACAGCCGGATCGGGGAGGGAACCGAAGTCGTGATCGACCTGCCGGCAGGCGACGGGAAGGGAGCCCGATGACGACCTATCGAATCGTGCTGGCCGACGACCATACGATGATGCGGGAGGGTATCCGGAAGCTCATCAACGGCGATGACCGGCTGACGGTGACAGCCGAAGCCGGAGACGGGCTCGAACTTTTGCGGTTGCTCAACCAGACACCGGCGGATCTGGTCATCCTGGACATCAGCATGCCGGGCCTTGGCGGCATCGAGGCGGCAAAGGAGATCAAGACCCGCCATCCCGAGCTGGCCGTGCTGATTCTCAGCATGCACAAGAAAAAGGAATACCTCAAGATGGCCCTGGCCGCGGGCGCAAAGGGGTATCTGACCAAGGAAAACACAGCGGCCGAGCTTCTCTCCGCCATCCATGCCATACGGAAGGGCGGCACCTATCTCTCCCCATCGATTGCCGCCGAATTCGCCAGCGACCTCATCGATATCTGCCGGGGAGACCGGTCCGCCGAGGCGGAGGATCTGACCTCAAGGGAGCAGCAGGTCCTCAAGCTGATCGCCGAGGGCCAGACCAATCAGCGAATCAGCGAGCTGCTGTACATCAGCCCCCGGACCGTCCATCGCCACCGATCCAACATCCGCAGAAAGCTGAGCCTCAAGCGAACGGCCGACCTGGTGAAGTATGCCATCCGCAAGGGGATGGTCTCGCCCTGACGCCTAACCTGTGGGCACTTCTGACACCCGTCGTTTCTCAAAATGGGTACATCACGGGATTGTTTTCCTTTCCGATTGTCTTTTATGGTGATCATCAGCGGTTCGCAGGTGCGCGGGTCCTCTGCCGAGACCGCGGATTCGCTTCGTTCATTGCGTGATGATACCGCACACGTGACAATCAGAGAGGAGGTTCAACATGATCGCATCTCCGTGCAAAAATTGCGTCAATGTCGGAAGACCCAAGGAGGAGTGCGCGAAAACCTGCCCGTTGATCATGGGGATTCAAAAGATAGCGGCGGAAGCCGGCTGCAACATTTTCCAGGCGATCGATTATTCGGATGACGCCCGATTCAGCGTCGCGCGAAGCCTGACGAGCCCCCAGACGTCGCGAACCTATTCATAGAGGATCGCTTGATTGAAAAGCATCACGGCGTCCGGAAGAGGGACCCGAACGGGGAAAATCGTTGCGCTCGAGGTACCTTCTCCGGTATTTGCCCGACAGCGGCGATCGGCTGCTCGAAAGCGGGGTCGATTCATATCCGGCGGCTGTTATGCACAGAAGCCGAACCATGGAAGCAGCGGTGCGCAAATGGCAGCGCATCATCGACGGTCGCGCCAGTGACGGCGGCATCCTGGATTGTCCCCCCTGCCGGCTGTATTATCTTCGCGTTTGTGGAGGATGCCCCATTGCGGCGTATTCAGGACAGCGGTTCTGCAAGGGAACGCCATACGTCCCCTGGCTCCACCACCAGAACAGCGCCCACGGCTTCCTGATCCGGAAGGTCTATTGCATGGAGTGCCGGGAACTGGCGGTCGGAATGCGCGACTACATGCAGGAAATCGTGGACCACCTGAAGACCCCGTTCTGAGGACGCCACCTCGCTGGCGTCCGCGGGGTGAGGGACTTTTCAGGCGTCAAGTGCAGCGCGGAACTGGCGGCGAGGTGCCGATCGGGAGTAACCGACATGGCGAATCTCATCACCCTGGTTCGTTTTCTGTTGCTGCTGGTGCTGGTCGCGCTCTGCTATAGCGCCTCCCCATGGATCCAACTCGTCAACATGCCCCTGGTCGTTCTCGTCTTCATACTGGACGGCGTGGACGGCTACGTGGCCAGGAAGCGAAACGAAACGACGCTGTTCGGCGCCATTTTCGACATTTCCATCGACCGGGTCGTGGAAAACGTTCTGTGGCTGGTGATGGTGGATCTGGGCAGCATACCGGTCTGGGTTGCCATCGTCTTTCTGGCTCGCAGCTTCGTGGTGGATTCCATCCGATCCCATGCCGCTTCCCGCGGCGAAACCCCCTTCGGCATGATGCAGTCACGTCTCGGGCGCTTTCTTGTCGCGAGCCGATTCATGAGGATGAGCTACGGTGTGCTCAAGGCGGCGACCTTCGGATACATCCTGATGGTGAGGCCATGGCCCGGCCTGTTTCCCGCTTTTTACAGCCGATGGCACCCGCTGATCGAATCCGTCCAGCACCTGCTCGTCGGAACGACCGTGCTCCTGTGCCTTCTTCGCGGGGTGCCGGTAATGTGGGAGTTTTGGGAACGTGAGATCAGGTTTCGGCCCGGCGTGGACCCGAAGTTGGAATCCGGTGTCGAGCACTCTTCGTCCCGGCGCAGGCGGCCGCCGGGTCCGGCGCCGGGCGGGGTTCGGAGCGTGGACGGCCGAAGGCCTCCCGCGGCGGAGAAGCCACGCTGCCGGCGCTCTCCGGTATCCGCCGGTTAGCGCCATATCGATTCGCTTCGGACGGAAAGAGCTGAGCGGGGAAGCAGCCCCCGGCGCAGACTCAAGGGGCGGCTTTACCGATGATGTAGGCGGCGGTATCCCCCGAGAAGCGCTCCGCGGCAATCCGTTCCGCATAGGGTTTTCCGTGCTTTTCGATCATGTCCCGAAAGTGCTGGATGACATCCTCGAACATCTCCTCTTTTCTGGATTCTTCGTGGACCGCCAGGGCATCGATCTGATCAGGGGAGATGACCCCTTCTTCCAGCAGACGGGTCACATCCCCTTCCGCACCATTTTCGAACTCGATGAAAGGCCTCTGCATTCGCCTGAGGGCCGGTGAAATGAAATCGCCGTTCTGATCGTCCACCACGTCGATGAGGATCCAGCCTTTCCCGGTCTGCTTGTGAATGTAGACTTCCATATGGTGTTTCCCTTTCTCTCCACCACCACCGACCGATGCCTCAGAAATCATCGCCGTCCGATGGATCCGGGAGCCGGAGGCGCTGAATGCAGAGGACGGTTGCGTCGTCCGAAGGACGGTCATGCCCGATGAATGCCAGCAGCTCTCGCCGGATTTCATGGGTCAGCGCTTCGGCGGAGGCGGCGCCGTTGTCCAGCAGACGGCGGAGGCGGCTTTTGCCGAAGAAATCGCCACCGGGGGAGCATGCTTCGGTGACGCCGTCCGTGTGGCCCAACAGGATGTCACCGGCTTCCATCCGCAGGCTTCGGACCTGGAACCGGCTGTCCATGGCGAGGCCCACGGCCGGACCCGTGACGTTGAGGACCTGTTTGACCGCTCCAGGGCCGACGACATAGGCGTTCTCGTGGCCGGCATTGATGTAGGAGAGCACTCCGGTTCCGGCGTCGACGACACCAAAGAAGAGTGTGGCGAACATTCCCGTCCTGCCGTGATTGTCGACGATATATCGATTGGTGAGCGAGACGGCCCGCAGCGGATTCATGACCTCGGTGTCGGGCATCCGGCCTTGCTTCAAGAACATCGTGCCCGGTCCGGTACCGTCGAAGTCGTCCATCCCGATCCGCTCCGAGAACACCCGGATCAGGCTCCGGAAAAGGCCCATGTAGAGGGCGGCGCCGATGCCCTTGTCGCAGACGTCTCCCACAACGAAGCCGAACAGACCGTCCCGGAGTCGAAAGACATCGTAGAAATCTCCGGAAACCTGGTAGGCGGGAGCAAACCAGGCGATGGTATCCCACCCGGGTATTTCAATGTGCTCTCCCGGCAGAAAATCCTGCTGGATGCGTCTTCCCAACTCCAGCTGCCGGTCGAGAGCCGCAGAGTAGGCTTCGGCTTCCTGTCTCGCGATTTCGGCGGCCCGGCAGGCCGTGTTGAGCTGTTCGTAGAGCCGGATGTTTTCGAGTACGAGTGCCATCTGGTCGGCGGTCGTCTGGATCAGCTTGAGATTTTCCGCCTTGAAGTGCAGCGGTTCCGAATGCATGAGCGTTATGATGCCGAAAAGAGACTTTTCCCGGAGGACGGGAACGCAGAGAGCGGAGCGGACCGGAAACGGGTCGTTTTCCATCACCAGCCAGCGCCTGTCCTTGACGGTATCCTGAACCAGACCGGCTCGAAGGCGGGTCCGGACCCATCCGGCAAGACCCGCATCCAGCACGCGGTCGACCAGCCCCAGGATTTCCTCCTCCGAAGCCGTCGTGCGCGCCAGAAGACATTCCTTCACCGAGCCGGCCTCGTCAAACAGAAACAGACTGCCGCCGCCAGCATCCGTCAGATCGACGACGATGTCCAGGGTATTCTGCATCGCGGCCTTGAGCGCTCCCATTTCCCTGGAGGTTCTTGCCTTGGCCAGAAAACCCTCCAGCAGACGAACCTGCGCCTTGCAGGCGACCTGATCTTCGCTCAAACCGGTGTTCCCGTCGCATCCGTCGTCGATGGTCATGGCGCTTCCTTTCATTGTCAGGCACCATTGTAATCATGTTTGCGGTGATCGGCAGCCGACGCGGGAGGATTCTTCGAATATCCGCGGCATCGCCCGGCTACCGTTGGAAGGAAACGTTGTGGCAAGGCGGTGTTTCTGTTAACTTGCGTCCATCCAGTAACGGTTTTTTTAGCTCCTGAACGGCCACGTCGGACGGCCTGAGATTTCGATGTCGAGGGGGAGCCGGGATTCAAAATGGTGATCGACTGATGGAGAGCGATTTGGATATCTGGACTTGGATCGCCGCCGTCTCACTTTTGGCGAGTTTTCTGGCGGATTTTTGGTTCAATCGAGTGGTGCTGGAAAGCAAGATTGATGCGGCCGAAGGTGCCGAGAACCCCCAAGGCGTCGATATCGTAGCCGTCTACCGGGACAACCGCCCCGATCTGCTCCGGCGGATCGGGCCGCTCGACATCCTCGTCGAGCGCGGCGGGAGTATTTTCTATTATCTTTTCGCCATAGCGGTCATCGCCCGTGTTTTCATGGCGACCCGCTCCTTCTTATGGATTCTGGCCGTCATCCCCATTCTGGTCGTGGTGTTTTTCGCAACGAATCTGGCCGCCGTCTGGCTGGCCGGACGGGCAGCCAGACGGAAGAAAATCCGGCCATGACGCCCTGGCGGCCCGCCGGCAGGCGACCGCCGACGCAGAACGGGTTCAGAAATGACTGGACCCATCCCAGCAGTGGGTGCAGAGCCGCTCCTTGGGAAGCCCGATGGCGGTCACGAGATCGTCGAGACGCTGGAACCGGAGGCTGGTGAGCTGAAGTCGCTTCCGGATCCGTTCGATCATGGCCAGGTTCTTCTCCGAGCCAGCCCGGGCGTATTCCTTCAACTCAAGGTCTTCGGCGCCCTCCAGCTCCTTGATCACCTGTCGGCCCGCAAGGTCGAGGGTGGATCGGGAGTTGCTGAAGTTCAGGAATTCGCAAGGGTGGATCAGGGTCGGACATGCCGGCCTCATGTGCACTTCCCTGGCGCCGGCGTCGAACAGGACGCGGATGTTGCCCTTGAGTTGGGTACCCCGCACGATCGAGTCCTCGCAGAAGAGCAGCCGCTTGCCGTCGATGAGCTGACGGACGGGAATGAGTTTCATCCTTGCGACGAGGTCCCTCAATTTCTGATTCTGCGGCATGAAGCTTCTGGGCCACGTGGGCGTGTATTTCACGAAAGGCCGGCGATAGGGAATGCACTTGGCGTTGGCGTAGCCGATCGCATGGCCGATCCCGGAGTCGGGAATCCCGGCCACGCAGTCCACTTCCACGTCGTCGCCGGCCGCCAGGGCGGCGCCGCACCGGTTTCGGACCAGTTCCACGTTGATGCCTTCGTATTCGGAGGCCGGGTAACCGTAATAGACCCACAGGAAGGCGCAGATCTGCATCCGGTCGCCGGGAGGGACCCGCTGCTCCCATCCGTCGGCCGTTATGAGAGCGACCTCTCCGGGTCCCAGAAAATATTCGGTTTCAAAGCCCAGATTGGGGAAGGCGCTCGATTCCGAGCTCACGGCGACCGCGCCGTCTCCAACACCCACGGAAAGCGGTGTCCTTCCCAGCCGGTCCCTCGCCGCGTAGATCCCGCCGGGCGTCAGCAGCAGCAGCGAACAGGACCCCAGGATGGCTTCCTGGGCGTTGCGAATGCCGTCCTCGAAGGTGTCTTTCTCGCAGATCAGCATGGCCACCACTTCCGTCGGGTTCACCTGGCCCTGGGTGGTGTCGGAAAAATAGCTGCGGCGCCGAAATGCCCTTTGCACCAGTTCGTCCAGATTGTTGATCCGGCCGACGGTGACGATGCCGAAGAGGCCCATGTGGGATCCGATGACCAGCGGTTGCGGATCGGTGTCGCTGATGACGCCGATGCCCGTATTGCCGTGAAATCGCTCCAGGTCCGCTTCGAACTTGGTGCGGAAATAGTTGTTCTCGATATTGTGAATGGACCGCTGGATGCCGTGGGCGTTCCGGACGGCCATGCCGCCCCTGCGGGTGCCAAGATGAGAATGATAGTCGGTGCCGTAAAAGAGCTCGGATACGCAGTCGTTGCGGGAAGCCACGCCAAACAATCCACCCATGCCGAAACCTGTCTCCTTTCATCGTCCCAAACGGCGAGCTGCCTTATCCGGAGTTCTCAGGCGGCAGCGCCTTTGCTTACATTACCGAGGCGGGGCGGTCTGTCAGTTTGTGGATCCACAGGCCGCCAAGACTTCAAGTCCGATCGATCCTGCACCGGACTTCTTCATGATAACGCTGGAGGGGACGGACCTTCGGCGCGCCCTCCCGCCGGGCCGCGATGCCCTTGGCCGCCGCGATGGCCGCCGCGGTCGTCGTGATATAGGGTACATTGTATTTGATGGCGGCCTTCCGGATGTCCGAGCTGTCCTCCGCGCTTTTTCGACCGCTGGGGGTGTTGACCAGCAGCTGAATCTCACCGCACTTGATGGCGTCGACCAGATTGGGCCGGCCGAGATCCAGCTTGGACACGAGAACCGCCTCGATGCCCCGCTCCTTGAGAAATTCGTGGGTGCCCCGGGTCGCCATGATCCGGAATCCCAGGTCACGAAACCGGCGAACGGGTTCCAGGGCAGCTGTCTTGTCGCGGTCCGCAATGGTGAAGAGGACCGTTCCCTCCATGGGCAAGGGGGTCTGGGTCGCTTCCTGGGCCTTGAAAAACGCCCGCCCAAAGGAGTGGGAAAGCCCCATCACTTCGCCGGTCGAACGCATCTCGGGGCCAAGGACCGGGTCGACCTCCGGGAACATGTTGAATGGAAACACCGCTTCCTTCACGCCGTAATGGGGAATCGTACGGTCCTCGAGGTGCAGATCGGCGATCGACGCGCCCAGGATGACCTGGGTGGCCAGCCGCGCCATTGAAATCCCGCACACCTTCGAGACGATGGGAACGGTCCGGGATGCCCGGGGATTGGCCTCCAGAACGTAGACCGTGTTTTCGTAGATGGCGTACTGGATGTTCATGAGTCCCACCACGTTGAGCTCCACCGCGATCCGGCGGGTGTACTCCCGGATGGTGTCCATGTGCTTAGGAGCCAGGCTGATGGGGGGGATGACGCAGGCGGAGTCTCCCGAGTGGATGCCGGCCAGCTCGATGTGCTCCATGACGGCCGGCACGAAGGCGTCCCGGCCGTCGGCAATGGCGTCGGCCTCCACCTCGATGGCATTGTCGAGAAACTTGTCGATCAGCACGGGCCGCTCGGGCGAGACATCGACGGCCGCTTTCAGATACCGCTCCAGGTTCCGGTCGTCGTGGACGATTTCCATTCCGCGGCCCCCGAGAACGTAGGAAGGGCGAACCATGATGGGATAGCCGATCCGCCTGGCGATGGCAAGCGCCTCCTCCAGGCTGCTCGCCATTCCCGATTCCGGCTGGGGGATACCCAGCCGCCGCATGATCTGGGCGAACCGTTCCCGATCCTCGGCCAGATCGATCGTCTCCGGGGTGGTGCCCAGGACCCGGACTCCGGCCTCGGACAGCTCGCGGGCGATGTTGAGGGGGGTCTGCCCCCCGAACTGGACGATAACGCCTTCCGGTTGCTCCTTCTCGTAGATGCTCAGGACGTCTTCCACGGTGAGCGGCTCGAAGTAAAGCTTGTCCGAGGTGTCGTAGTCCGTGGAGACCGTTTCCGGATTGCAGTTGACCATGATCGATTCAAGGCCGGCGTCCCGGATCGCGAAGGCGGCGTGCACGCAGCAGTAGTCGAACTCGATGCCCTGCCCGATGCGGTTCGGCCCCCCGCCCAGCACCATGATTTTCTTTCGGGTGCTGACCTCGACGCGATCGACGCCGTTGTAGGTCGAATAGTAGTAGGCGGCGTCATCGACACCGCTCACCGGCACCGGTTCCCAGGATTCCGCGATGCCAAGGCGCAGGCGGTGCTCACGGATGCGGGTTTCGGTGGTGCCGAGCAGTCCCGCCAGATAGCGGTCGGCGAAACCGTCCTTCTTGGCTTCCGCCAGCAGCGCATCCGGCAGTTCCCGGCCCCGGTGGCCCCGAATCCTCTCTTCGGTTTCGACCAGCTCCTTCATTTGGTGGATGAACCAAGGCTTGATGTGGGTCAGCTGGTGAAGCGCTTCCACGTCGGCGCCTTTGCGAAGGGCCTCGTACATCTGGAACTGCCGTTCACTGGTGGGAAACGCCAGAAGGCTGAGAAGCCTTTCGACGGGCAGCGCGTTGAAGTCCTTGGCGAAGCCCAGGCCGTAGCGGTTGATTTCGAGGCTTCGGATGGCTTTCTGAAAGGCTTCCTTGTAAGACCGCCCGATGCTCATGACCTCGCCGACCGCCCGCATCTGGGTGCCCAGACGGTCTTCGACGCCTTCGAATTTCTCGAATGCCCATCGGGCGAACTTGACTACCACATAGTCCCCGGAAGGGGTGTACCTGTCGAGGGTTCCATCACGCCAGTAGGGAATTTCGTCGAGGGTCAGGCCGCCGGCCAGGAGCGCCGAGATCCGGGCGATGGGGAACCCGGTGGCCTTCGAGGCAAGGGCCGAGGACCGGGACGTGCGCGGGTTGATCTCGATGACGACTACCCGGCCGGTCTTGGGGTCGTGGGCAAACTGGACATTGGTGCCGCCGATCACCTCGATGGCCTCCACGATGGCGTAGGCGTAATCCTGGAGGCGCTTCTGGAGGGAGGGCTCGATCGTCAGCATCGGGGCCGTGCAGAAGCTGTCGCCCGTGTGGACGCCCATGGCGTCGACATTTTCGATGAAGCACACGGTGATGATCTGGTTCTTGGCGTCCCGCACCACCTCGAGTTCGAGTTCTTCCCATCCCAGCACCGATTCCTCCACCAGGACCTGGTGGATCATGCTGGCGGCCAGCCCCCTGGCCGCGATGGTTCTCAGCTCCTCCACGTTGTATACGATCCCTCCGCCGGTGCCGCCCATGGTGTAGGCCGGACGGATGACGACCGGGTAGCCCAGCTCTCCGGCGATGCGCTCGGCATCCTCGATGGTTTCGACCGCCTCGCTCCTCGGCATTTCGATGCCCAGCCGGTTCATGGTCTCCTTGAAGGCGGTGCGGTCCTCCCCCCTCCGGATGGCATCCACATTGACGCCGATCACCCGAACGCCGTAGTCGGCAAGAACGCCCGCCTTCTGAAGCTCCGATGACAGGTTCAGGGCGGACTGCCCGCCCAGGTTGGGGAGGAGCGCGTCCGGCCGCTCGGCGGCGATAATTTCGGTCAGCACCTTGACGTTCAGCGGTTCGATGTAGGTGACATCGGCCATGCCCGGATCGGTCATGATGGTGGCCGGGTTGGAGTTCACCAGGATGACCTCGTATCCGAGGGACCGAAGCGCCTTGCAGGCCTGGGTGCCGGAGTAGTCGAATTCGCAGGCCTGTCCGATGATGATGGGACCGGATCCGATGATCAGGATTTTACGGATGTCTTCTCTTTTGGGCATTGGCTCTCCTTTGAGGCTTCGCGCCTTCCCGCGACCGGGTGAAGGACGATGAGGCTGAATTGAAATATACTCTGCTAATGGAGCCTGCGGCGAAAATCAAGGGTGAAGTCGCATCGGGCGTTCGGAACCGCCTATCTCCACCCGGATGCTGAAACGGGAATTTCAACGGTCAGGTTAAAGTTGACGCGGGCACGCCGCTCGGCTATAGAGCGGCGCCATACCGATTGGAGCCGGAAATCCATGACAGCATCGAAGCAGCGGAAATTTTACGCGGTGGCGCGCGGAAGGAAAACCGGGGTCTTTACCGACTGGCCGACCACGGCAAGCCTGGTCCAGGGGTACCCGGGAGCGCGCTTCAAGAGCTTTCCCACCCGCGAGGCGGCGGAGGCCTTCGTGCGCGGGGAAAAACGTGCGAGGTCAACCGGGAAGCCGGTAAAACCGGCGGATGTCGACGGCCGGATCGTGGTCTATACGGACGGGGGAAGCCGCGGCAATCCCGGTCCGGGCGGGTATGGGGCCGTGATCGATTTGCCGGACGGACGACGGGAGCTTTCCGGTGGATTCCGTCTGACCACCAACAACCGGATGGAGCTTCTGGCCTGCATCGCCGCACTGGAGAGCCTGAAGGAGCCTTCGCGGGTAGCCCTCCACTCGGATTCCGCTTACGTGGTCAACGCCATCACCCTGGGGTGGGCGAAAGGCTGGAGGGCGAGGGGTTGGCGCCGCTCCGACGGCCAGCCGGCACTGAACCCGGACCTGTGGGCGCGGCTGCTCGACCTGTGCGAAATTCACGACGTGGTCTTCATCAAGGTGAAGGGACATGCCGGGGTCGAGCTCAACGAACGCTGCGATCGGCTGGCGAACCTGGCCATGGACAGACGGGACCTGCCGGCGGACGTTGTTTTCGAAAGGGGAATCACCTGAATCTTCCATCCGCCGGATGCAACAAGAGCGCTTTCTTCGGTGGATAGGCCACTGGAGTTTCTACCCCGTTCCGGTAGGCAGGAGCCGTTGTCGCGGATGAGGCGCCCTGCTTGGAAAAGAGCGATCGGGATCCGATCCGGACGCCGTCGAACTCAGGTGGTTCCCGGCCGGCATTGAAAGCCTGCCGATTCAACCTCGGGATCCGAGCCGGAGTCCGCCGTGGATGTAGAAGGTGTCGCCGGCCAGGGCCTCGTTCCGGTAGAGCTCCCCGACGAGGGAGGCCACTTCCTCGGGCTCGATCAGTCTTCCAATCGGCACCTGATCCAGAATTTTTTCAAGAGCCTTCTGGTTCATTCCCTTCACCATGGCCGTGCCGACATAACCCGGCGCGATCGCCACGCACCGAATCCGGTCCGAGAGGCCCCTGCGGAAGAACTCGGCCGTGATGACCTTCGGCATGACGGACATCGCGGCCTTGGTGGAGGCATAGTTGATCTGGCCCGCGGTGCCCAGTGAACCCGTCGACGACACCAGACATATGAGCCCCCGGCAGCCGTGGTTGATCATCCGCTCCGAGCATTCGCGAACGGTCAGGAAAACGCCGGTCAAATTGATGTCGATGACTTTCTCAAACTGCTCCAGGGTCATTTTTTTGCTGACCTTGCCGGTGTCCTTGTCGGTCGTCACCATGAGGCCATCCATTATGATACCGGCAAACGGCGCGACAAGATTGATTTGACCGAACGCCCCGATGGCGGTGTCGGCGAGTCGGGCGCAGTCCTCCTCACGGGTCACATTGCACACCACGCTGACCACCTCATCACCGATTTCCGACGCCGCCCGCTTCAATGCCTCTTCCGCCACATCCGCAAGCACGACCTTCCCCCCATTTCGCGCCCAGTATTTCGCGACCGTGAGGCCGATGCCGCTGGCGCCGCCGGTAATGACGGCAACGGCGTTTTCGATGTTCAACATGGAGTCCTCCCTTCTGATGGGTAATGACCGCCGAAGTGGTTTGCCAAAGGCAGCGCCTCCCTTCAGGAGGCGCTGCCGTGAATCTGTTCGTCGTCTGCCGGCGGCACCCACCGGTGGGCGGGGCCTATCCGGTTCGAGTGGTTCGCGGCTCGCATCCGGGTCCTCGGGGGAGAAGGACGAATCTGGCTGACCGTCGAGAGAACCTTCTGAACCTAAGCAATTTTCACGCCATATTAGATTCACTTTGAACCGGCACCATTGTTGCATAATTGCCAATGAAAGCGCAGCCGCCTTCGACGGGTTGCAGGAATTCCCGCCGCCCTCACGAAGCAAAGACCATCACAGGTAGGGTTCAACCGCCTCACGGAAGGAGCCAGAAATGGAAAGAAAATCTGCCAAATTGCAGCACCCGATCCTTTCCAAACTTCCCCCGAGCCGCTCCAAAAAAGGCAAAGTCGTGACGGCGGAAGACGCTATCCAACTGATCCGGGACGGAGACACCATCGCCACCGGAGGCTTTGTCGGAACTGGCTTCCCGGAGGAGATCGCGATTGCCATCGAGAAATACTTCCTCGAGCACGGTCGTCCGAGAGATCTGACCCTGGTCTATGCCGCGGGGCAAGGGGACGGAAAGGACAGGGGGTTGAACCATATGGGTCACGAAGGCCTCGTCAAACGGGTTGTCGGAGGGCACTGGGGGCTGGTCCCGAAGCTGCAAGCCCTCGCCGTCCACAACAAGATCGAGGCTTACAACTTTCCCCAGGGAGTGATTTCCCATTTGTTTCGCGATATTGCGGCTGGAAAGCCGCGAACCATCACCTCGGTGGGGCTTGGGACCTTCGTGGATCCCCGGAATGGCGGTGGAAAGATCAATCCGCTCACTACCGAGGAACTGGTGGAACTCCTCGAATTCGACGGAAGGGAATATCTCGCCTACAAGACGTTTCCCATCAATGTGGCGATTCTCAGGGGGACGACCGCGGATACCGACGGAAACGTGACCATGGAAAGAGAAGCTCTCATCCTGGAGGTCTTGGCGATTGCAACGGCAGCAAGAAACAGCGGAGGGTTCGTGATCGTTCAGGTCGAGCGGATCGCGGAGCCCGGCACTCTCAACGCCCGAAACGTGAAAATCCCCGGCATCATGGTCGACTGCGTCGTCCTTTCACAGCCCCAGAACCACTGGCAGACGTTTGGAACCGTCTACAACCCTTCCTTCAGCTGTGAGATCCGGATCCCAACCCAGACACTGGAACCGATGGATCTCGACGCCCGAAAAATCATTGCACGGCGCGCGGCCTTCGAACTCAAGCCCAACAGCGTGGTCAATCTCGGCATCGGAATGCCGGAGGGCATTTCGGTGATCGCCAACGAGGAAAATATCCTCGAACTGATGACGCTCACTGCCGAACCGGGCGTCATTGGCGGATTGCCCGCCGGCGGGCTCAACTTCGGCGCCGCGGTCAATACCCAGGCTCTGATCGATCAGCCAGCCCAGTTCGATTTTTACGACGGTGGCGGGCTTGATCTGGCTTTCCTGGGGCTGGCCCAGGCCGACCGGGCCGGTAATCTCAATGTCAGCAAATTCGGTCCCAAACTGGCCGGAGCCGGCGGATTCATCAACATCAGTCAAAACGCCAAAAAGGTAGTGTTCGTGGGAACCTTCACAGCCGTCGGGCTGGAGATCTCGGTTCAGGACGGACACCTGGTGATCGAAAAGGAGGGGAAGACCAGGAAATTTGTCGAGATGGTGGAGCACGTCACCTTCAGCGGTGAGTATGCCGTGAGGAAACAACAACCGGTGCTTTACGTGACCGAACGGTGCGTCCTCCAACTGACCGCGAAGGGGATGGAGGTCATCGAGATCGCACCCGGCGTAGAACTCCAGAAGGATGTTTTCGATCAAATGGATTTCAAACCTCTGGTACGGGACCCCCTGCCCCAGATGGACGCGCGGATCTTTCGCCCCGAGCCGATGGGAATCAAGGAGAACATCACCGCAATCCGTCTGGAGGACCGGTTGGTCTACGCTCCCGAGGATAACGTTTTCTTCGTCAACTTCGAAAGCTTCACCGTCCGCAGTCAAGTGGACATCGACTCCATGGAGGCCATGGTATCGCGGATCCTCTCCCCTGTCGGAAAGAAGGTTTACGCCATCGTCAACTACGACAATTTTTCTATTAGCAGCGAACTGCTAACGCCTTACACGGAGATGGTGAAACGGCTGTGCGACCGGTATTATTCCGGCGTCACCGGATACACCACGAGCGCATTTCTGCGAATGAAACTGGGAGACGCCCTAGCCGAAAGAGAGGTGTCGCCTCACATTTACGAAAGCCAGAAGGAGGCTCACGAGGCTCTGATACGCCTTTCGGAAAACGAGTGAGCGCCACTCGGGCAGTAAAGGGACGTCTGCGAAAAAATGGGGGGCTCTTGAAAGTCGCTGAGGCCAAGCGTAGCCGATAGGCTACGCTTGGCTGTTTAAGGATTCCGGAATGAGAGGAATGCCGTACCGTTTCAGCTTCTTGTAGAGCTGGGTCCGGTGAATGCCCAGCAGGCGGGCGGATTCAGCCTTGTTGTACCCCGTCTCCCGAAGCGCCTGAGCGATGGCCGATTTTTCCGCGTCGTCCCGTACCGCGCGAATGGGTGTGCCCGACAGCGGCCGGTCCGTCGTTTGAAGGCGCCTGATGTGAAACGGGAGGTCCTGGGGCCGGACGCAACTTCCTTCCAGACCTGATAGGATTCTTTCCACCACATTGGCCAGCTCCCGCACGTTTCCTGGCCAATCGTACTCGGTCAGAAGCTGCTCGGCATCGGGGGCCAGGTCGGGGGGACTCAACGAGGCCTCTTCCGCCAATCTCACCAGTAGGCTGCGTGCGGTTTCCGGGATGTCCTCTCGCCGTTCCCGCAGGGGCGGGATCTTCAGATGGATGACGTTGAGGCGGTAATACAGGTCTTTGCGGAAGCGGCCGTCGTCGATCATGGCCTCGAGCGGCTGATTGGTGGCTGCGATCAGACGGAAGTCGGGACGAATCACCTTGGTTCCGCCGAGACGTTCGAATTCCTTTTCCTCCAGAACCCGCAGCAGTTTGGGCTGCATTTCGAGGGGCAGGTCGCCGATTTCGTCGAGGAAAACGGTTCCCCGGTGACCGAGTTCGAATTTTCCGGGCTTGCCAGTGCTCCGGGCCCCGGTGAACGCTCCTTTTTCGTATCCGAAGAGTTCGGCTTCCAAAAGGTCGCGCGGAATGGCCGCACAGTTGATCCGGACGAAAGGATGAAGCTGACGGTCGCTCATCTGGTGGATGGCCTGAGCGAAAAGCTCCTTGCCGGTCCCGCTCTCCCCGAGTATGAGCACCGGAAACTTGTTTCCGGTGGCCTTCAACGCTTCCTGCTTGAGGCTTCGAATGGCATCGCTGGTTCCGATGATGCTTTCGAACGTGTAGCGGGTGGACCTCAGATTCGCCAGTTCCGCTTCATAGAGCCGGATCTTCGATTCCATGTCGGCGAGTTCCCTCGCCAGTTTTCCAACGTCGCGGATGTTCCGGAACAGAACCAGACCCACGACCGCCACGACGGCGCCGTCTTTCCGGATCGGAATGCGCTGCACCACCATCTCGTGCTCTCGAATTTTGAAGAGGTGATTGATCTCGGACACCCCTGTCTTGGCCACGATGTGCATTCGCGACGTTTCCAGCACCTCTGTGCAATGACGCCCGATCTGCCGTTGCGGATCGATGCCCAGAAAACGGCCGTAGGATTCGTTGAAATGAGTGATATATCCATCGGCGTCGGTCACAATCATACCGCATTCGATGTGGTCGAAAATCAGCCGGTACATCTTCAGGGCCTCATGAAGATTCTGCGTCACCTCGGCCCTGCGGAACCCGCTGCCATCGGTTGCGATATAAATATCTGCGGCCATGTACCCAATCCACTACATGTAGTCGTTTAGATACATTGAGATACGCTATTATTTTTGAATTGTCGAGAATTTTTCTATGCGGTGCTGACCAAGCGGGACGTAGGCTTCCGGAATTTTCGATCCGGAACAGAGAATGCCTTGATTTGTCGCTCGGGAAACACCCGGGATTACAGGCGCGACTTTACGCGACGGCACTTATAAATTTTTGATAGGTGTCCACGGGCGGTGCCCTGCGCCGTTTGGAAGGGCATATATCCCCTCCAGGACCGAGGCAACGGATTCCGGACTCTTTTCGATCTTTCGGAACATGTGGTATCATTTAACTTATAGTGATCGGCCATCCGGCCCAGCGCCTGAACCCTTGTCTTTACGAATCGCGAGGGGTGTCCATATTGGGCCTGTTCCACGAAAAGGATCCTTCAGGATTTGGATTGTTGGGGTGCGCTCGCTGGCGGAACGCGGCGGTTGCCGCTTGCAGAGATTGCGGTAGCGCCCGTACCAAAGGATCACACCGGTTCGGACCGGATTTTCCGGAAGGGAGGAAAGCGATGAAGGATGAATGGGAAAAGGCCCTGGCCTGCGCCACGGAATGCACCGCGTGCGGAGATCGGCTGAATGAACGGGATCAGCGGGTTTTATCGGTCTACACGCATCGACCCATCTGCATGGACTGCAAGCAGGCGGAAGAATTGAAGGACGATTACTCCGACACCTCGAAGCAGATGATCGCCCAATGCCTGGAGGACACCGGACGGCCGTACGGTGACGTGGGCGGGTACTGCTTCCATCACTTCTGCCCTTACAAATGTTGAGATCCTCGGGAATGTACGCCAGTCGAGAGAGTGTGCATACAGGCCTGCAATTTTCAGCGACTCTGCGCCACAAGAATCCTATCCGCCCGGAGGAACAATGAAGCTGTCCACCCGCAGCCGCTACGGTACGCGAATCTTGCTTGAGTTGGCCCGACAGTCGGGGGAAGGGCCTGTCCGGGTCAATGAGATATCCCGGCAGCAGAAAATTCCCGTCAAGTATCTGGAGCAGCTGATCCGGACATTGAAGTCGGCTGGGTTGATTGGGAGCGTCAGAGGCGCAAAGGGAGGCTATTTTCTCAGCCGCAAGCCGGAGGAGGTATCCCTTGGTGCCATCGTGCGGCTTCTCGAAGGCCAATCCGAACTGGTGGAATGCATCAGTTCTCCGGAGACCTGCGACATGGCGGAGGACTGCCGCGTGCGGGTTGCATGGAAAGAGGCGAACCGCGCCCTCCACGAACGCCTCGATGGCATCACCATCGCCGACCTGCTCGGCGATCTTTCAAAAACCCTGGAGCCCGCGTAGCGGCCGTTCCACGGAAATCCCGACCGGCCATGGATCTCCGCTCCTTTCTTCCATCCGGCCTCACGCCGGCCTCTGTGCCTAGCGTTACCCGAACCGCCTAAGGATCCGATAGTCGGAATCCCGCTGCGCCGGCGTGAACCCTGCCCCCCGGATGAGCTCCTCGACCCGTTCGACGGTGGCCTCGCGTTCATGTCCGGCGTTTCGCAGCACATTTTCCTCCACGAGCACTCCGCCGAAGTCATCTGCGCCGGCCAGCAGCCCGAGCTGGCCGGCTCGAGGGCTTTCGCTGAACCAGGAGGACTGGATGTGGTCGAAGTTGTCCAGGAGCAGCCTCGCGGCCGATAGGATCCGAACGTAGCGGGCCGGGTGAGCCGGGTTCGAAACGACTTTGCCGAGCGGCGATCCGGCCGGTTTGAAGGACCAGGCGATGAAACTCGTGAAGCCACCCGTACGGTCCTGCAGGGTCCTGAGCTTCAACAGATGGTCGACGATGTCGGCGTCCGATTCCAGGTGGCCGTACATCAGGGTGGCGGTCGTCCTGAAACCCATGCCGTGGGCGATTTCACAGGTCTCGAGCCACTGGTCGGCGGTTGCCTTGGCCGGCGCGATCCGCTTCCGGACGTCGTTCGACAGGATTTCGGCTCCCCCGCCGGGAATGGTCGCAATGCCCTCGTCCCGGACCGCCCGGAGCACCGCGGAAACCGGAAGTCCTTCATGTGCGGCCATCCAGACGTATTCGGCAGGGCTGAACGGATGGATGTGCATTTCGGGGCAGACCTCCTGGATGGCCCGGATATAGGCGATCCAGTCCGACAGATGGATGGCTGGGTTGTTGCCGCCCTGGAGCAGCACCGTGGTGGCGCCGGACGCGGCGGCGTCCGCAGCCTTTTTTGCGACCTCCTCGGGCGAGAGCGTATAGGCGCTCGGGTCCCCCGGCGATCGGCAGAAAGCGCAGAATGCGCAGCGCGTAACACAGATGTTGGTGTAGTTGGGGTTGGTGTCTACCACGAAGGTGACCACCGGCTCCGGGCGGCGTCGGCGACGCTCGGAATGGGCCAGGTCCATGAGCCTGCCCATGGGCATTCCGGACAGCATCTCGAGGCCGGTTGCCCGGTCGATGCGAGGACGGCTGCCGGACTGCCTCCGGTCGTGGGTTTGGGATGGTTTCATCGGTCTCCTCATGCGGCCGTTGCCGCTGGAATGACCGCCGCCCGGGTGCCGAGGATCGAGCTCCCGCTCTCGATGGACTCGACAAACAGCGTCTGGCCGTCCATGTCATCCGCATCGAGGGTCCGGCGGATGCGGTCGAAATACTGACGCATCAGCGGCTCGGGCAGCCGGGTTTCGGTCGAAGCGGTTGCCGCGGCGGCGTCGACGTATTCAGCCTCCCGCCGTCGGAATCGGTCGAGCCAGCGTCCGAGGGCGCTCCGGCATGCCTCCGGCGCATCCGATCGGATGACCCATCGCGCGAACACGAAGGGCACACGGGTTCGGGCGAACCATTCGCTCGCCAGGTCGGTCACATTTGAATAAGCCAGCAGGCGCTTGGCGGTCTCGTTCCCGGCCAGCCCCTGCCGCCAGTGATGAAGCCCCGAAAGCGCCTTGTCGCCGATGATCAGTTCCCCTGCCGGCCGGGATCCCGTGTCGTTGGCGGGCCGGGGCAGCCCTTCCGGCCGACCCAGAAGCAACCCGAGGAGCCGGACGCTGGTGGTGGATTCAGCCGTGACGCGCAGATTCCGGACGTCTTCCATCGAGGACAGCGGTCGATTCGAAAAGAGCAGAACGCTCATGCATTCCTCTTTGGCGGCGATGCCGAATCGACCGATCGGCCTCACCCGGTCACCGAGCGCGGGGAGCACGGCGACCGGCACGGCCGCTGCCAGGACGCGGCCCTCTCGAAGGGCGCTCACGCTTGCCGAAGGCACCAGGGGAACGAACCGGCAACCCGCCGGGCAGCCGGCCTGCCGGTAAGGCGCCATATTGGCGTATGGGATCATGGCGATGGGAAAGGGCAATCGGGCATCTCCTTTGATATGGGGTGCGTCATTGCCGGGCCGTCATGCTTCACGGGGCATCCGGGGCCGGAACCGGCCGTCCCGCTCCACCGGGATGAAGCCGGCCGTCCGGATGGTGTCGACCATCTGATCCTTAGCCAGGCCGCGCGGGGTGGTCGCGCCGGCCAGATGGGCGATCCGCTCCCGGTGAATCGTACCGTCCATGTCGTCCGCGCCCCAGCTCAGCCCCGCCGCGGCGGTTTCCAGGCCGATCATCGGCCAGTAGGACTTGATGTGCGGGATGTTGTCGAGGATCAGGCGTGAAAGGGCAATGACGGCGAGTGCTTCCATCGGCGTCGGACCTTCGGTGTCCGTTGCGCCCGGACCGGGTTGGAATGCGAGCGGGATGAAGCATTCGAAGCCGCCGCTCCGGTCCTGGGCTTCCCGGAGCCTCAGCAGGTGATCGATGCGCTCCGCCCAGGTTTCACCGAGCCCGAAGAGCATCGTGGCGTTCGAGGGAATCCCGAGGGAATGGGCCAGCTCATGGATGCGGAGCCAATCGTCCGGGCCGACCTTGTTCTTCCAGTGAATCCGGTGGAGGCGCTCCGAGAAGATCTCGGCGCCGCCCCCCGGCATGGCGTCCATGCCGGCGGCCTTCAGCGCTTTCAGGACGGACAGCACGTCCTCTCCGGCGGTTTTGGCGAAGTAGGCGATTTCCACGGCCGTGTAAGCCTTGATGTGCAGCCCCGGAAAGCGGCGCCGAAGTTCGGACACCAGGTTCAGGTTGCGGCGGTAGGGCCACACCGTGTTGAGACCCCCCACGATGTGTGCCTCCACGGGCCCGGTCGTCTCGATCTCCCGGAAAATGTCGTCTTCCTCCAGGACATAGGCATGGGGGTCGTCGGGTCCGGCGGCATAGTTGCAGAACGTGCAGCCGGAGCAGCAGATGTTGCTGGGATTGACGTGGATGTTGAAGACATAGGTGGCGTGGTTGCCGAACCGCAGAGTACGATTCGCCAGTGCCGAGCGGCCCAGGGCATGAACGGTGTCGGGGGTGATCGCCTCGATCATCGCAAAGGCGTCTTCGCGCCCGATGCGCTCGCCCGCCGCACCCTTCTCCAGGGCGTCCCTGATGCGTGCATGGGTCAAGGCTGACACTCCAAATGATTTGACGGTGAATTCGCTGCGCCGGGAGGATTTGGGCGGGCCAATCCGCCACCCAGGTGCTCGGCCAGGCGACGGGAAGCCCGGGGAAGATTCCGGTGAAGACGCTTTCTTTCCTCGTATCCCGCGCTGTCGGTAACCGCTTTAAGCATCCAGCAGGGCTTGCCGAAGCTTTTCGCAGCCCAGGCGACCGCTGCGCCCTCCATGTCCACCAGGTCCCCGTAAACCGACAGGGCGGCCCGGCGGCATAGGTCGAACACCGGATCGGATACGGATACCAGCCGTGCACCGGGAAGATGCGCCCACGGGCCTGGATCCAAGAGGATCGGCTCGGACGGGGCATTAGGATCGGATGGCTCGTGCACTGCTTCGCAGACGGAGAAGACAGCCCCTTCACGGAATCCCGGACCATCGACGAGTGCGCCGCAGATGCCGGCATTGACCAGGATCCGGATCCCGGGATCGGCAAGCAGCTTTCCGGCGGCCGCGGCGGCCGCCGCCGGGCCCATCCCTGAAATCGATATCCGGACACCGCCCACGCCGGCGAATGGAGATTCGACGAGCGGCCAGCCGTCGACGTGCTTCGGGTCAGCATCGACGCCGACCGATTCGAGAAACGGCGCCGCCTCCCTCAAGGTGGCGAACAGAAGCCCGATCACGGCGTCACCCCCGCCTCCCGGGACCGCTGCCGCAGCACGGACACTGCCTCCAGGCCCCGGGATCCCAGGTCGAGACTGTAGTCGTTGACAAAAGTGCGTATGTGGCGGTCCAGTACCTCCGCATCCATCTCGCTCGCATGACGACGAACGTACGGGAGACAGCGCTCCGGAGCTGCCATGGCATTTCGAATGCTCTTCCGTATCGCGCATTCCACGGCGGTTTTCACGTCGTCCGGCACATCGGCCCTCGCCGCGATGCAGCCCAGGGGAATGGGTAGGCCGGTTTCCCTCTCCCACCATTCGCCCAGGTCCACCAGTGCCTGAAAACCCGCCCGCTGATAGGTGAATCGGTTTTCGTGGATGATGACCCCGCAGTCTGCGTTGCCGGCCCGAACGGTTTCCAGAATCCTGTCGTAGCGTGTAAAAAAACGATTTTCGACCTCCGGCGCCCACAGCCTGAAGAGAAGGTGGGCCGAGGTCCACTCGCCCGGCAGCACGACCCGGCAGGTGCGGAGTTCCCGGCGGGACAGCCGGCGCCGGGCAACGACCAGCGGACCGCAGCCGTGACCCATGGCCGCGCCGGCTCGAAGCAGCCGGTAGCGGTCACCGAGCCTGAGGAAGGCATGAAAGGAGAGTTTGGTCAGCTCCAGAATGCCGTCCGATGCCATCCGGTTGAGGGTCTCCACGTCATGGAGCTCTTCCACGATGCGATAGCCGGGTACGTTGACGTTTCGATGAACCAGATCATGGAAGATGTACGTGTCGTTGGGGCAGGGCGAGTACCCTATCCGGAGCTCACGGAGGCTTCCGCCAGGGTCGATCGGGAACTGGCATTTTGGCTGGAGGGTGTCCGATTTCATGAAGTGACCACCTGGTCATTTTTAGTTGGGAGGGGTATAGCGGAAAACCTTCGAGGAGATCAAGGGGAAAAAGCCGAAAGGTTTAATGGCGGGGCGCTGCCGGTTCGTTCCGGCCGGTCCTTCCGCCGGCGTCGACGCCGATGCGGACCAGATCGACGATCTGCGACACCCACCGCCGGGTGGATTCCGCATCGGCGCCGAACAGTCCCAGACCCGCATCGAGATGATCGACGCACTGGGCTTGCAGAAACCGGTCCATGACCGCATCCAGGATGAAGGCCGTCTTGTCGACGTCGATATCCGGCCGGAGTTCGCCGCATTCCAGGGCGTCATCGACGAGCTCTCTCAGATATTCATGGCTGTATCGGCGGATGGCGGAGAGAATATCCCGCCGAAAGGGGATTTGCGACTCGAACAGAACCCTGAGATAGAGCCGGTAGATCATTGGATGAGCGTCGATGAATCCGACGCCGGCATTCAGAATGCGCTCGAGTCTGGTAAAGAAATCCTGCCCGGCGGTCTGGTCGCGCACATCGCGAAGGTAATTTTTGACCTTTTCCAGCGCGATGTCGAACACGAAGAGAAAGAGTCCTTCCTTGTCCTTGAAGTACTGGAAAATGGAGCCTTTCGCGATTCCCAGGCGCCGGACGATGGTGTTGATGCTGGTACCCTGGAAGCCGTTTTCGCTGAATTCCTCCAGCGCGACGAGAAGGACCCGCTGCTGCTTGTCGCCGGAAAGCTTGGAGAATGTCCGGAGCGGCCGGGGCGGGGTCATGAGAGGATCGCCTTCCTGTTGTGTTTGGCCCGCTTCATGTCGGTCCGCCCGGCAGGCTTTTGAGACAGCCTTTGCAGATGCCGTCGATGCGGATCTCGACGTTCTGGATCTGGCCGGGAAAGGTCCGCTTCAACTGGTCGGTGCTGAGCGTCAGGCTTCCCGGGTCCAGGCATGTCAGATCTCCGCAGGTGGTGCAATAGAAGTGGGGATGTGGAGAGTGGTTGGCGTTGGGCGCCAGGCCGTAAAAGAAGGATCGGCCTCCGCCGCTCAGGCGCGAGACCAGTCCATGGTCCACGAGGGCGTCCAGAACCCGGTAGACGGTCACGCGGTTGATGGGCCGGGTGCGGTTCAAGGTGGTGAAGATTTCCTGTGCGCTGAGGGGAGAAGTGTTGTTGCCGACGATCTCGAGGATCCTCAGACGGTGAGGAGTGTATCCCAGGCCGGATCGTTTCAGCAGTTCCCGATAATTGCACTGATGACACATCCCGCTCCTCCCCGGGTTCAAGTGGAGCCTGCGCTGCTTTCGGGGCCGGGCTTGATCAGCGCCCGAAGCAGCAGTTGCACAAGAAAGGCGGTTCCCGCGACCAGAATGATGGTAGCGCCGGAAGTCAGGTCGAAGGTATAGGACAGCCAGAGGCCGGTAACGGTGAACACGGCACTGGCGGCACTGGCACCCGCCATCATCTGGAACAGGGACTTGGCATGGGGTTCGACCATCAACGGGGGGATCGTCAGCATGGCGATCACCAGGATCAGACCCACCACCTGGATGATCATGACCACACCCACGGACAACATGGCGATCAGTAGGAAATACAGCCTCCTGACCCGCACGCCGCGAATCCGGGCGAATTCCTCGTCGTAGGACATGGCCAGGAGATCCTGGTAGTAGAAGGAGATAAAGCCCGCAACCACCGCCGCCACGCCACCCATGATCCACAGATCCGATGCCGGGACCGCCAGAATGCTGCCGAAGAGGTAGCTCATGAGATCCACGTTGTAGCCCGGGGTGAGATCCAGAAAGACGATGCCGAGGGCCATGCCGACCGCCCATATCACACCGATGACCGAATCCGAACGGTGTTTCATGCGGTAGCTGACGCCTGCCATCGTCATCCCGGCCGCCAGCGTGAAGCCGATGGTCCCCATCAGGTAGGGCCAGCCGAAGAAGAAGGCCATTCCGATTCCGCCGTAAGCCGCATGCGCGATGCCGCCCGAAAGGAACACGATGCGGTTGACCACCACGAGCGTTCCCATGAGCCCGCAGATGATGCTGGCCAGAATGCCGGCCGCGACGGCGTTTCGCATGAATTCGAACTGAAGGGCATCGAGCATGGATCACTTCTCCTTGTGGTGCAGCATGACACGGTGGGGCAGGCCGTGGGCCACCAGCTCGACGGGGCAAACCTCCTCAGGAGTGCAGGGATACATGGTCTCCAGCATTTCCCCGGTAATTTCGGCCTGATCGTGGTAGTGGAGCTTCCGGTTGACGCAGGCCACCGATTTCACGTGGGTGGAAATGGCGATCAGGTCGTGGCTGACGACGATGATGGTCCGGGTTTCGTTCAGCTTTTTCAGAAGCGCATAAAGGGCCGCCTGGCCCCTGGTGTCGATGCTTGCCGTCGGCTCGTCCAGAATGAGCAGGCTGGGATCCGTGGCCAGTGCCCTGGCGATGAGCACCCGCTGGCGCTGCCCGCCTGAAAGCTCGCCGATGCGGCGCTCGCAGTAGGCGCCCATTTCCATCCTGTCCAGCGCTTCGTGCGCGGCCACACGGTCTTTACGGCTGGGCCGGGACCATCCCCGGCCGGGCTTCCGCTTTCCCATCAGGACCACATCCAGCGCCGAGACGGGGAATTCCCGGTTGATATTCACGTTCTGAGGGACATAGCCGATGCGGTGGGAGACTTCCGCGGGCGGGCGGCCGAGTACCCGGACGGTCCCGCTTCGGGGTTCGAGCAGCCCGAGGATGATCCTGAGCAGGGTGGTCTTCCCGCCGCCGTTGGGCCCGATCATGGCGACGAAATCCTTCTCTGGCACGGAAAGGCTGACTCCTTCGAGCACCATTTGGCCATTGAAGGCGAACCAGAGATCCCGGATATCGATGACCGCAGTGTCCAATGCTCTCACCTCAGCGCCTTCTCGAATTGCTCGGCCTGCCGCCTCAGGTTTTCAGCCCAGTCCGGCGCAAGGGAATCGGTGAACACCACCTCGCCGCCGATCGCCCTGGCGATGGTCGATGCGCTTTTCCGCGAGAACTGGGGCTGCACAAAAACGATCCGGATTCCCTCCGCCCGGGCATGGGTGATCAATTGCCGCAGTTGGGCCGGTTTGGGCTCTTTGCCCTCGATTTCGATCGGGATCTGCCGGAGTCCGTAGGTACGGGCGAAATATCCCCACGACGGGTGGAACACCATGAAAGCGGTTCCCGCCTTGTCGGCGAGAAATTCTTGCAGATCGGCGTGGAGATCGTCGACTTCCCGTACGAAGTCCGCATGGTTTCGCTCGTACCGGTCGCCGTTGACGGGGTCGGCGGTCTTGAGGGCCGACAGGATATGGCCGGCCAGGATCCTGACCAGGGGAGGAGACAACCAGATGTGCGGATCCGGCGTGCCGCCCTCCTCGTGCTCGTTCGGGCCGGAAAGAAAGGAGTCCGCAGGGCGGCCGCCGGCGAGGCGGCTTCCGGTTCCATTGTGCGCGCCCGTCTCCGCATGAATTTCCGCTTCGTGATGGTGGTCGGCGGTCATGGGAATTTTTTCGATACCGGCGTCGGTGCGGACGATGGTCATCTCCGGGTTGGCGGCCGAAATCCGGTCCAGCCACACCGCTTCGAACGGAGCGCCGATGGCGAAATAGATCCGGGCCTTCGAAAGAGCGACCATTTGGCGGGGTTTGGGCTCATAGTTGTGAGGGCTCGCGCCAGGCTCGACCATGACCTGCACATCCACCAGATCCCTGCCAATTTGTTGCACGAAATGTCGTTGGGGAAGGATACTGACAAAGACGGGGAGTTTTTCGGCGAAGCCCGACCCCGGCACCGCGATCATGGCTGATAATAGCAAAATGCCTGTAAATAAAACAGAGTTCATGAACGAAAGCCCTTTGATGGCCGTTTGATCTGAAATCGAGTTCTTTATTCCGGTTTCCTTCAGCGCGGACCCGTCTTTGAATTAATGAAACTAAATTGCACAATCGGTTTGTCAACGCAAGCAGAAGTTGGAAGAAGGATTTCCGGACATTCGGGCAGTCACATTCAGATCTTTCGGCGGACCGCGGCCTTCCGGGGGATGCCATCACCCGGTCGCTGTATTATGGTAATACCCAACCGATTCAGCGGAGGGGGAAACGCCACAATGAAGAAATACACCAAAACGGGCCTGCTGACGGCCCTCATGATCGGCATCATCGGATATTCCCCGACCGGATACACGGCGGACGGGGAGGGAGCGGACATGGAACTGAAAAACCTGAACCTCAAAACGGCTACTTTCGCGGGCGGTTGCTTCTGGTGCACGGAATCGGATTTTGAAAAGCTGGAAGGCGTGGTGGACGTGATTTCCGGTTACACCGGAGGGGATGAGCCCAACCCGACCTATCAGCAGGTATCCTCCGGTTCCACCGGCCACGTGGAAGCCATTCAGGTTCGCTACGATCCCGACCGGGTGAGCTACCGGGAGCTGCTGGATCATTTCTGGCGCCATGTGGATCCAACCGACAATGGAGGGCAGTTCGTCGATCGGGGCCGCCAGTACCGGCCGGCTATTTTTTATCATGACGAGGAACAGAAAAGACTCGCCGAAACCTCAAGGCAGGAGCTCAGCCGTTCGGGACGCTTCGACAAGCCGATCGTAACGGAGATTCTGCCCTTGAACGCATTTTACCCGGCCGAGGGCTACCATCAGGATTTCTACAAGAAGAGCCCCATGCGGTATTATACCTATCGCCTCCATTCCGGAAGAGATCAGTTCCTGAAAGCGGCCTGGAAAAACGAGGCAGAGGCTTCCGGAGGCGGAGGGACGCCGGCCTCCTACGACAAGCCGGATGACGCCGTGCTTCGTGAACGGCTCACGGATCTACAGTACCGGGTGACCCGGGAGGACGCCACCGAACCGCCCTTCAACAATGAATTCTGGAATCACAAGAAGGAAGGGATCTACGTGGATGTCGTATCCGGCGAACCGCTGTTCAGCTCCACGGACAAGTATGACTCCGGTACCGGATGGCCCAGCTTCACGCGGCCCCTGGAAGCCGACCATGTGGTGGAGAAGGAGGACAGCAGCCTGTTCATGCGTCGAATCGAAGTCCGCAGCCGTTACGGGGATTCCCATCTCGGGCACGTGTTTCCGGACGGCCCGGAACCGACGGGGCTTCGCTACTGCATCAACTCCGCCGCGCTCCGATTCGTCCCGAAGGAATCACTCGAAGCAGAGGGGTACGGCCGATACCGCTCGCTCTTCGAGTAGGCGGGTCGACCCCGTCGACGGTTTCAACCGCCGGCCGTCGGGGACTCAGAGAAAATAGAAGCCCAGGGTGACATCGTAGCGATCCGAACCCTCGAATCGGCATCGGACCGCCTGCTCGGCGATCGACTGGATGCGGGCGGTTTTGATGATCAACGACCGGCTGCTGTTGTCCAGGTAAAAGCGGAGCGAAAGGCGCTCACCGGCCTGGAGGCGGCCTGCTTTTCCGGAGACGAATTCCAGACCGGACTTCGACAGATTCGTCACCATCATCGGCCCCCAGAGTCTGCCGTTCGCGTCCGCTTCCGACGCAGGGTGGATTTGGGCGAAATATCCCTCGAGCCGGACGGATTTGCGGAATGATTTTCTCAGTTCACGCATGATGGAAAATCGATGGCCGCATCCGCACCGGACCCGAACCGCAAAGCCTCTGTCATCGAAGAGGGAGGGGGCGATCTTCTCCCTCTCGCCACAGATCGGACAAATCACTTCGAAAATTCCATCCGGACCGGCAAAGATCCGCTGGCGGCCGAAAGCGTTTACGGAGAGATCGGATTCAAACTGCATCGGCGGCCGTTGGGGTGGATCGGGTGGCGTCCGGGTGCTTTCCAAACCCTGCCGGGCCCCGTCCCGAAAGCCATCGGCGGCACGTGAAGGCCGGACGCTCCCGCTCACCTCTACACCCGATGGGCTTCCGATCGAGCCGTTGCCGCTGCCGGCGGCGGGGGCCACAGCGGTGGCGCCGGACCGGCTGCCGGCAGGACTTTCCGCTGGCGATCTCTTCAGACCGGGCAGCGCCCTCAGCGCATGCGGTTTGACATGGGTCTCATCCGCTTTCCGGAGTCGTTCGCAAGGGGGTGAGATGGCCAGCCGGACAGGACCGTCTCCGCCGGCGAGCTGCATGTCGATCCGGGCGGGAATCCGGGCCTTGCGGGAGGGATGGAGGGTCAGCTTCAGGTTCTGGGGGCGGGAAGTCGCGATCAGCCGGTTCCAGTGCGTGTAAAATGCAACCAGATCGTCGTGGGCCACGAAGAGGGAAAACGGCTTGCCCTCGAGGGCGCCGGTCCGGTGCTCCAGCAGGGTGAGGGCACCGGGGTCGGCGCGGAGGATGATGCCGGCGCGATCGACGGTCAGCGCCCCGGCTGCCGAAAGGCTTGCACCGCACTGTCCGCAGAAATTGTAGGCTAGGGGGTTGGCGCTGCCGCAGGCCGGGCAGACATTTTGCAGTCGGCGGCCGCAGCCGCCGCAGTAGTTCTGATCCGGTTTTACATCGGTGCCGCATCGGGAGCACTTCATGGAACCCCTTATAGCCAATGCGGCAATTGGCGGCAAGGGGGGGTTGTGTTCACCCCATCGCCCTCACCGCGGCCCTGGAAAGGTCGATGAGCCAGGTGGGGTAAATACCCGCCGCGACCATAAAGGCTACCATCCCGCCCGCCAGGATTCGCTCGGGAAGAGAGATGGACAGGCGGTCCTGGGGAGTGGCGGGTTCGGTCAGGTACGCCGCCTTGACCACCAGGAGGTAGTAGTAGAGGGAAACCACCACGTTCGCCATGGCGATCAGGATCAGGGTCAGATAGCCTTTTTCCATGGCTGCCGTGAACAGCAGCAGCTTACCGGTGAATCCTATGGTCGGCGGAATGCCCGCAAGGCCGAAGACCGACATCATCAGCGCCATGGCGAGCACGGGGGAGCGCCGGTGAAGCCCTGCCAGTTGATCGATGTCGAGGTTCCCGCCGTCGTCCGCGACCTTTACGACGACCAGGAAACAGGTGAATTTCATGACCAGGACCGCCAGGGCATAGAACATGACCGCCGCGTACCCGGTTTCGTTCATGCTGAGGATTCCGATCAGTACATAGCCGGCATGGGCGATGCTGGAGTAGGCGAGCAGGCGCTTGAGGTCTTTCTGGACGATGGCGGAAAGGTTTCCCACCGTCATGGAAACGATGGACAGCGCCACCAGCACCTGCGCCAGGTAGGGGCTTGAATCCCCGCTCAGTGCCACGATCCGGACCATGATGGCCATGGCCGCCACCTTGGAGGCGGTGGCGATGTAGGCGGCGACCGGGTTTGCAGCGCCCTGGTAGACGTCGGGAGCCCAGAAATGGAACGGAAACACCGCCAGTTTGAAGAAAAACCCGCACAGGGTGAGCAGGAGACCGATGACGGCGATCGGGTCCGTCATGACCGTCGGGAGCACGCGGATCATCTGTTGGAGAAAAGCGGCCTTGGTGGCGCCGTAGAGCATGGCGAGCCCGAACAGCATGACCGCGGAGGCGGTGATGCCGGTGAGGAAATATTTCAGACTGGCTTCCACGCCCATCCGGCGGTCTTCCCGCAGGGCCACCAGAATGTACAGCGAGTAGCTCGACAGCTCCAGGGACACGAAAAGGGTGAGCAGGTGAGCGCTGCTCACCAGCAGCATCATGGCCAGGGTGCAGGTAAAGAGGAGCGTATAGAACTCCGGTTTGCGGCGGCGGGCGATGCCGTTGTTTCCGGGGCACAGGCAGACCACGAGGAAGAGCCCCATGGCCAGGAGTGTCTTGAAGACCTGCGAGTAAAGGTCGAACCGGTAGGTCCCCATGACCAGGGTTCCCTCGGACCGGGCTCCTGCCAGAGTGACGCCGATGCCGGCCGCCGCGACGAGGAGAGCCGCAAAGTCGATTCGCCCTTGGCGCCGCGTCATCGACAGGCACAGAAACGCGACCGCCGATGCCAGAAAAAAGAGTTCGGGGCCGAACAGCATCCATTTCATCATGGCAGACCTCTGAGCAGGGGGATCGAGGCGGTTTCGATCAGGTCGAGCATGACGGCCGGAAAGAGGCCGAATCCGACGATGACCGCCACCAGGATCATCCGGGGAATCCCCAGCGTAAAGGAGACATCGGGCAGATGGGCGAAGGCCTCGTTCCTGGGTCCGTAAAACGTCTTCTGGACGACCCGGAGCATGAAGAGCGCCGTCACCACGAGCGCCCCGATCGCGAAGGCCCCGCGCAGCGGATAGGTCTTGAAGGCGGCGATGAAGACCAGGAGCTCGCCCCAGAAGCTGGCCAGGCAGGGGACGCCGATGCCCGTGAGCGCGGCGATGATGACATAGGAGGACGCCACCGGCATGATCCGGCTCAGGCCCCCCAGCTCATCGACCATCTTGGTGTGGGTTCGGTCGTAGATGTAGCCTACCGCCGAAAAGAACAGCGCCGTCATCACGCCGTGGGCGAACATCTGGAAAACCGCCCCGTTCATTCCGTCCACAGAGAGGGTGGAGAGCCCAAGCCCCACGATGCCCATGTGGGAGACGCTGGAGTAGCCGATCACGAATTTGAGGTCGGTCTGACGCAACCCCACGAACACGCCGTAGACAATGCCGATGGTCGCCAGCGTGGCCATCAGGTCGGCCCAGTACTGCCATCCCTCGGGGCACAGAAAGATGCCGAGCCGCAATACGCCGAAAGCGCCGATCTTCATGAGCACGCCTGCGTGGATCATGCTCACGGCCGTCGGAGCGGCGACGTGCCCTACGGGCGACCAGGAATGAAAGGGCCAGACGCCGGCCAGGATGCCGAACCCGATGTAAAACAGCAGAAAGGCCAGTTTCTGTTGAAATGGAGTGAAGGCCGCCTGTCGGATGAGGATCGTGAGGTCGAAGGTGTTGAACCCGGAAACCACCACCAGGTAGACGATGGCCGGAAGGATGAGGGCGCTTCCGGCCAGCAGGTACAGGGTGAGCTTCATGGCCCCGTATTCCTTGTTGGTCGATCCCCACACCACGATCAGAAGGTACATGGGAAACAGGGAGACATCGTACCAGATGAAGATGAAGAACAGGTCCATGCTCATGAAAAGCCCGAAAACGCCCGACACGAGCAGAAACAGCAGGGCGAAGAACTCTTTGACCCGGTGCTCGAGCTCCCACATGGTGAGCACGCCGGTGAAAAAGACGATGCCGGTGAGGAGCAGCATGGGCAGGCTGAAGCCGTCGGCGGCGTTGAAGTAGAAAATGCCCATGGAATCGATCCACGGCACCCGCTCGACGAACTGGAGCCCGCCCAGTGACCGGTCGTAGGCCACGAAGAGATAGGCGGAGATCAGGAGCGTGATCCCGGAAAAGACCGCGCTCACCTGCTTGATGGCACGGGTGTTCTCCGCCGGCGTCGACAGGATGACGAGCAGGCCCGCCACGCAGCTCAGCAGCACCATCGTCAGATAGGGAAAGTCGGCGTAGGCCATCTGCATGGTTCGTCAATCCTTATACAAAATAGTAAAGCCCCAGCAGCACGACGACGATGAACATGACCACCAGCCGGTACTGCACCATCCCGGTCTGAACCCGGGAGAGAAACCGGCCGGCTTCGACAGTCCCGGCGCTCATTCCGTCGATACTGCCGTCGATCACGGTGCGTTCGTTGGCGGCGCAAAGCCGGGATATCAACCGGTAGATGACGGTGTTTAGGAACCAGCGCCAGAAGCGGTCCAGGTACCACCGGTCGGCAAACAGGGCATTGACGGCCGGCATCCGCTCGACGAATCCCACCTGGGAGGCGCCGCCGCGCCCGAACTCCAGCCATGCCAGCGCGATGCCCGCAGCCGTCAGCCCCACGGCCGCATAGGGAAGCCATGCGTGATGGCCGCCGCCGGCCCGCACGCCCATCAGGAGAAACCGTTCCAGGCCGGCCTGCCCGAATCCCAGGACCAATGTAACGGCGCCCAGCACGACCAGCGGGGCATTCATCACCCACCCCGGTGTTCCGTGCCCATGGGCTTCATGAGGTTCTGGGCCGGGCTTGTTCAGGGACCGCGGAAATGCCACGATGAAAATGAGCCGGAAGGTGTAGTAGGCGGTCAACAGCGCACCCAGCAGGCCCGCGGCCAGCCAGAGCGGATTGCCGTGTTCCGCGAGGGTCCCCATGATCATCTCCTTGCTGAAATAGCCCGAAAAGGGGGGAAGACCCGTGAGCGCGGCGGCCGCGATGATCATGCAGATCATGGGGATTTTCATTCCGCGGCCGCCTCTGCGGCCGATCTCGAACATGTCGTTGGTACCGTAGGCATGGATGAACACGCCCGAGCAGAGAAAGAGCATCGCCTTGAAAAAGGCGTGGGTGGTGAGATGGAAAACGCCTGCCACAAGGCTTCCCGCCGAAAGACCCATGATCATGAACCCCAGCTGGCTGATGGTCGAATAGGCCCAGACCTGTTTGATGTCGCGTGCGACGATGGCCATGGTCGACGCCAGCAGCATGCTGACCGTCCCGATCACCATGCACACGGTCATGGCGGTCGGAGAGAGGCTGAAGAACGGGAACAGCCGGGCGAACAGGAATACACCGGCCGCCACCATCGTGGCGGAATGCAGGAGCGCACTGACCGGAGTGGGCCCTTCCATGGCGTCCGGCAGCCATGTCAGAAGCGGGAACTGGGCGCTCTTGCCGATGATGCCGCCGAAGATGAGCAGGACGGCCGCGGTGAGCAGGGGAGGTGAAAGCCGGGTCTGGGTGATGGTGGAATTGATGTCGAGTATGTTGACATTGCCCAGGTTGAGGAGAACCAGCAGCAGGCCGAGAAAGAACGCGACGTCGCCCAGGCGGGTCATGACGAAGGCTTTTTTGCCGGCCTCGCTGGCACTGAATTTTTCATACCAGAAGCCGATCAGCAGGTAGGAAGAGAGGCCTACCAGCTCCCAGAAAATGTAGAGCTGAAGCAGCGTGGGTGAAAGCGTGAGGCTCAACATGGCCCAGGCGAACAGGGACATGAACGCATAATAGCGGGAGAACCCCCGATCCCCGGCCATGTAGCCGACGGAGTAGACCTGTACCAGAAAACAGACGACGGCCACCACCGCGAACATGAGCAGGCTGGTGGGATCCAGGAGAAAGCCGACCGGAAGGACGAAAGTGCCCGACGCCAGCCACCGGCCCGTTGCCGCCATCGGGGTTGCCATGTCCCAGTGGCGGACCAGGAGAAACAGGGCGCAGCCCACCGCGCCAGCCGAGGCGGCGATGGACAGGCCGGCGGAGATCGCCGGCCGGCTCCGGGTGAATATCATGACGATGCCGAAGGCCACCAGGGGCATGAGCGTGGCCGCTGCGGCGGCGCCAAGGGATGCGGTCGGTATCGGGATCGGTGTCATTGGCTTCGGTGCCCCGGCAAGTCGTTGAGCAGGTTGTAGTCGGCTGGATCCATCGACGACTTCCGGCGGAAAAGGGCGACGATGATCGCCAACCCGACGGAAACCTCGGCCGATGCCACGGCGATGATGAAAAGGACGAACACCTGCCCCTCCATGTGCTGCCACCGGAGGCCGGCGGCCAGAAAGGCGATGCTGGCGGCGTTGAGCATGATCTCCACGCCCAGCAGCATCATGATGAGGTTCCGGCGGCAGACGGTGCAGATCATCCCGATCAGGAACAACAACGCCGCCAATGCCAGCACGTGGGAAAACGGAACGATCATGGATTCGAAGCTCCCCCCGGAGTTCCGCCGAGCTTCCGCCGGCCCAGATGAAGCGCGCCGATCAGCGCCACGAGCAGAAGAAACGAAACGATTTCGATGGACAGCCAGTGCTGCTCCACGAGGAATTTGCCGAAGGCCGCGGGCGATGCCGAGGCCGCCTCCATGGGCGGCTCGCCTTCCGGCCCGGCGGCGCCGAGCAGCAGCATCACGACCAGGTATCCGGCGGCCATCGCGGCTGCCGGGACCCAGTGCCTGGCACGGAACAGGGGCTCCGTCCCGCGCTCGTCCCTGAGCATCATGACGATGAACAGGAATAGAATCATGATGGCCCCGGCGTAGATGATGACCTCGAGCATGGCCAGAAGGGGCGCCCCCAGCAGGTAAAACAACAGGGCGCTGCCGAAAAAGGAGAACACCAGGTACAGCACCGCGTGGACCAGGTTCCGCCGCGTGACAGCCATGGTCGTCGAGGCCAGAATCAGAACGGCGAGCGCATAGAAGATCGAAGCATAAAGATTCATGGTCTTCGCCTCAGGGCAGATTGCCGCGAATGTCGACGGGTGGGCTTTCCTTGATGTGAGTGCCCTTTCCACCCACATCGCTGACCACTCCGGCATGCCGGTAAAAATTGTATTCCCTGTCCTTCCCCCCGTGGTCCACCAGGAGGTCCTCCTTTTCGTAGACCAGTTTCATGATGTCCCGCTCGCAGGTTTCGAACTCGGGCGTCAACTGGATGGCCGACGTCGGACAGGCCTCCTCGCACAGGCCGCAGTAGATGCAGCGGGCAAAGTTGATGCGGAACCAGGAAGCGTATCGTCGGCCGTCGGTCCTCTCCGTCGACTGCATCGATATGCAGCTCACGGGACAGGCGGCCGAGCACAGGTAGCAGGCCACGCATCGCTCGTTGCCGTCCGGGTCGCGGGTGAGAATGATTCGGGCGCGGGACCGCACGGGCAGGGGCCGCTTGAATTCGGGATACGATTCGGTGATGGGCTTTCGAAAAAGATGCCGGAAGGTCGTGGCGAATCCGCTTGCCAGGGCCTTCAGGTCGTCGACGACCGAAATCATTGGATACTCCGTTCCTTTACCGGCTGGTTTCGCCCGGTCCGCATTTTGCGGGGTGTCTTCGGGTTACAGCAGGATGACGGCGCCCGTCACCACGATGTTGATCAGGGCCACCGGTATCAGCACCTTCCACCCCAGCCCCATGAGCTGGTCGTATCGCAACCGCGGCAGCGTTCCCCTGACCCAGATCATGAAGAGGCACACCGCGAATATCTTGATCAACAGCCACAGCGGCGCGGGCAGGAACGGACCCCGCCAGCCGCCGAGATAAAAAACCGCGATCAGCGCGCCCAGCACCTGCATGTGAACGTATTCCCCCAGGAAGAACAGGCCGAAGCGCATGCCGCTGTATTCGGTGTGGAATCCCGCGCCGAGCTCGTTCTCGGCTTCAGGCAGATCGAATGGAATCCGCTTGCTTTCGGCCATGGCGCTCACAAGGAAGATGACGAAGGACACCGGCTGAACGAGGATGAAAGGATACCGCGCCTGAGCGTTGACGATGTCCACCAGGCTGAAGGAGTCGGCCAGCATCACGATGGGAATCAGCGAGAGACCGAGGGCGAGCTCGTAGCTGATCATCTGGGCCGCGCCGCGGATACCCCCCAGGAGACTGAATTTCGAGTTGGCGGCCCACCCTCCGAGCGCCACGCCGTAGACCCCGAGCGACGACAGCGCGAACACCAGAAGGAGTCCGACATTGAGGTCGGCGATCACCAGGGGAACCGTCCGGCCGAACAGGGTGAGGTCCCGACCGACGGGCACGACGGCGAACATCAGCAGCGCCGTCACCGCCACCACCGCCGGCGCCATCAGGAAGACGAACCGGTCCGCGGCCTCGGGGACGATATCCTCCTTGGTGATCATCTTGATGCCGTCGGCGATCGGCTGCAGCAGCCCGAAGCGGCCCGCGCGGTTCGGGCCGTAGCGGATCTGGAGGCGGGCAAGGAATTTCCGTTCCAGAAGCACCAGGTAGGCCGCGATCAGGAGGAGCGCCGCCAGGGCGATTCCCAGCTTGCCGATCAACACCGTCATGCCGGCGATCCAATCGAGCGTCGGGTCGATCATGGCGTTTCATCCCTCCTGCTTCCCACGGCCCGGATGCGGTCGGATGGAATCCGGATCGGTCCGGGGCCGAAGATCCGCCAGTCGATCCGGTGATGCCGGGGCACCACGAGAACGCCCGGCACGGTGCGCTCCGAGATCGAAACGGGCAGGCGCAGGGCCCCGCCGATTCCCGCGATTTCCGTTTCATCCCCCTCGGCAAGGCCCAGTCTCTTCGCGTCGCCGGGGTTCATCTGCACGGCCGCCGGCCTTTCCACCTTCTGAAGCGGCGGCGAGAGCGCCGAGAGGATTTCGGTACCGAAGGTCCATTCGGTCAAAACCAGCTCGAATTCGTCGTCACCGACGCTAGCCGGCCACGGATCGCAGGGGAGAAACCGCGCCTGGGGCGCTGCCCCCTCCCCGATGCGAACGCCCTCGTCCGGAATTCCTTCCTTCGGCACCAGCCGGGCAAACGGCTCCCGGGTTCCGGCGAGCCATTTCCAGATGGATTCCCGCAGCGCCGGCTCGTTCGGCACGATTTCCCGGTCGTTCAGCGTCGCCAGGGTTCGCCACGGGGACTTGGGATCCGCTCCAGGTATACCCATGCCGTATTGGCGGGGGGGATGGTCCCCGGCCCCGGTGATGGCGACGGGCGTCCCTCCACGGAATGCGGTCTCGGAAACCTGAAGCCGTCCCTCCTGGTTGACGAAGCAGCCGCCGGATCCGAAGACGGTCGCCGTCGGGACGAACACGTGCGCCTGCCTTGCCGTGGGCGAGAGGATGCAGTCGAGTACGACGATCAGCTCCAGGCGGCTCATCACGTCGTGAAGGCGGGCCTGATCCGGGTAAAATCCGAATGGATCGCTTTCGACGACGAGAAGGGACCTGACGGCGCCGGTCTCGATGGCCTCCAGAAGTCTCTCGAGGGATCCGCCCTCCCGGTCAATGAGGGCGGCGCCGAAAGCGTTGGGGCCGTCCATGACGCAAAAAATGCCGGCGGCCTTCCCCATGGCACGGAGCCACAGGGCCCCATCCGCCGCCAGCGCCGGCAGTTCCGAACCCCAGCCGGTGCCGACGATGATCAGCGGCCGGAGGCTCTGCCCCAGGGCCTCCGAGACCCGTCGGACGGCTTCGGCCTCGCCGCCATCTCCGGCTTCCGGAAAGGCATCGAACCGCTTGAGCGCCGCCCCGCCGCAACGGGAGACGGCCTGGGGATCCACGCTGCTTTTCAGGACTGTAGAGAAGTCCGCGGCGAGCCTCGAAGGCCGGACCTGGAGATGATCGAAATCGAAGGGTAGCGAAACGGGCCGGGGATCCAGAACAAAGATACGGGCGCCTTGGAGCCGGGCTTTTCGAAGCGCGAGGGTGAGCATGGGTGCCTCGTTGAGGGGATCGGCTCCCACCACCAGGACCATGTCCGCGGACGCCACCTCCTGCTGGGAGACGGCCAACTCCGGTTCGAGACGCAGAACCGCCCTTGCGTTTCCGGCGGCCGCCCACGAATCGGTCTGAAACACCGGCGGGCTCCACCCCCGTTCAGCGGAGATCCGGGCGGCCATGGCCATGGTTTCCAGGCTGCACCGCGGGGAGGCGAGGACCGCCACCGAATCGGCGCCGGACCGGCGGGTGGATCGGGAAAGCCGGTCGGCGGCCTCCCGGATGCTTTCGTCCCAGGAGGCCGGGTTTCCGTCGATGTGCCCTTCCCTCGGCCGATCCGGAGCGCTGGCATAGGTGAAACCGAACCGGCCCCTGTCGCAGATGAACCATCCATTGACGGTCCGGGACATTCTCGCTTCCTGGCGGACGACCTGCCGGTATCGCACGCTGGTGACCGTGTGGCACCCTAACGAACAGTGGATACAGAGGGTCCGGCTGCGCTCGTAATCCCAGCGGCGGCCGAAAAACCGCGACGGCTTGTCCGTGTAGACCCCTGTGGGGCAGATGTCGCTCAGATTGCCGGCGAACGGGCTTTCGAGGATGCCCGACTCCTTTCGCCCGAAGTAGGTCCGGTTGGCGATCTGCATCACCCCCAGATCCCGGTAGCCCGTGATTTCCTGGTAGAAACGGGAGCACCGGTAGCAGTGGATGCAGCGGTTCATCTCGTGCTGGACGAGCGGACCAAGGTCCTGGTCCGGGTAGGTCCGCTTGGGCCCTTCATAGCGTCGGATCCCGTGGCCGCCCGACACCGTCATGTCCTGCAGAAGACAGTGGCCGCCTTCGTCGCAGACCGGGCAGTCGTGGGGGTGATTCAGCATGAGCCACTCGATCACGTGGCGGCGGAAGTCCACGGCTTCCGGGTCCGTCGTCGACACCACCATTCCATCCATGGCATCGAGCATGCAGCTCATCTGGATGCCCTTGATCGGACCTTCGAGCACCCCGACGGCGCAGACCCGGCAGGCCCCCACCGAGCCCAGGGCGGGGTGGTAGCAGAAGCGCGGAATCATGATCCCAAGCCGTTCGGCGGCCTCGATCACTTTGGTGCCTTGCGGGACTTCGATTTCCCTGTCGTCGATGATGAGTCTGGGCATGGTTCCTATCGGGTCCTGAATGGGCATCGCTTCCCGGAAATGTGCTCCCGGACCTCGTCCTCGAAATAGGCGAGCAGGCTCTCCAGCGGTGCCCCTGCCCCCGGCGCGAAGGCGCAGTAGGCCTTCCAGAGGTGCCTTCCCATTTGCCGCAGCATGGGAATATGGCGCTCCTCGCCTTCGCCGTTTTCGATGCGGGTGAGAATGTCCTTGATGTAAGGAAGACCTTCCCGGCAGGGCGTGCACCAGCCGCAGGATTCCCTCGCAAAAAAGGTCATCAGGTTGAGAGTGGCCGCCACCAGGCAGGAATGCTCGTCGAACACCATGATTGCCCCGGTTCCCAGTCGATGCCCTTCCCGTTTCAACGATTCGAAATCCATTTCGATGTCGTAGTACCGGCTCGACAGGAAGCCCGTGGAGGCGCCGCCCGGCAGGCAGGCCTTGAAGGCGGCTCCGTCTCGCATGCCGCCGGCGTGCGTTTCGATGATTTCGGACAGCCGCACTCCCATCGGCAATTCGTAGCACCCCGGCCGGTTGACCTTTCCACTCACGCAGAACAGCTTGGTCCCGGCCCCGGAATCGGTGAGGGCAAGGCTTTTGAACCATTCCGGGCCGTTTCGGACGATGTGGGGAACGTTGGCAAGCGTTTCCACGTTCTGGACCAGCGTCGGCAGCCCCCACAGCCCTTTTTCGGTGGGATAGGGCGGCGGCTGGAGCGGGTTGGCGCGCCGGCCCATCAACGCGTTGATCTGGGCGGTGACCTCTCCGCAGATGTACCGGCCGGCGCTTCTGTGGACCACGATTTCCAGGGAGTAGCGGCTGCCCAGGATGTTGTTTCCGAGGTAGCCGGCGTCTTCGGCCAGCTTGATTTCGCGCTCCAGAATCCGCGCCGCGCTCTCGTATTCCGGCCGGATGAAAATGATGCCCTTTTCGGCGAAGGAAGCATATCCGGCAATGGCCATTCCCTCGATGACCATGTGGGGGTCCGCATGGAGCAGCACACGGTCCTTGAACGTGCCCGGCTCCATTTCATCCGCGTTGCAGACGATGTACCGGGGAAAGGGGGCGTCTTCCGCCACGGTCATGAGCTTGCGACCCATCGGGAAGGCGGCCCCGCCCCTGCCCAGGAGCGCCGCATCCAGTACCTGTTGGCGCACCTCCTGGATGTCCATCTCGAGGAGCGCCTTTTCAAGGCTTCGGTAGCCGCCGCTCTCCCGGTATTCCTCCAGGGTGGCGATCCGGTCGGGTTTTCGGTTCTGAAAGAGGACCAGCGGGTGGTTCATGACCCTTCCATGGGGTTGCGTCGCCCTTCTGCGGGGGCGGGTTCGGGGCCCGTCACGGGCCGGTCTGACCTTTTTCCGATGCCTCGGCCCGCAGCCGGTCGAGAATGTCGTCGATCTTTTCGGGCGTCAGATTGCCGTAGACTTTTTTGTTGACCAGCATGGCCGGGGACCGGTCGCAGTAGCCGATGCAGCAGACCGGCAGTACCGTGAAGAGCCCGTCGGGCGTCGTCTCTCCGACCCGGATGCCCAGTTTTCGGCACAGGTGCTCCTGAAGCGGCTCGCTTCCGTCCATCCAGCAGATCAGGCTGTCGCAGACGTGAATCACGTACCGGCCCACCGGCTCGCGGTAGAGGAACGGATAAAAGGTGGCGATTTCCTCGATCTCGAGCGGCGTCATGTCGATCAGGGCCGAGGCCTCGGAAATTACCGCTTCGGAAAGATGACCGAAGTGATCCTGAAGGGCGAAGAGCACATCCACGATCAGCTCTCTGGGGTGCTCGACGGCCGCCAACTGTGCGGCAAGAGATTCTTTCAACGATTGCGGCAGCATGGTCTATCGATCGATGTCCGGCAGAATGTAGTCCCACGACCCGATGATGGTGATCAGGTCGGCCAGGGTTTCCCCCACGGCCACCCGGGGCATGACCTGGAGATTGGCGAATCCCGGACCGCGCACGCGCATCCGGTAGGCGTATCCGAGCCCGTCGCTGACGACGTAGTATCCCTGCTCCCCGCGCGGAATTTCGCAGGAGGCATAGGCCTCGCCCCTTGGGATCCGGGGTCCGCGGGTCACGTTGATGAAATGGTGGATCAGGCTTTCGATGTCCTCGAGCATGTCTTTTCGCACGGGAACGACGTATCGATAATCGTCGGTGACCGTGCGTCCCCCCGGCATCCGGGCGGCAGCCTGCCGGATGATCTCCGCGCTCTGCCGCATTTCCTCGACGCGAACCCGGTACCGGGCGTAGCAGTCGCCCTCGGTGGCGGTGGGGACCTCGAACTCGAAGCGGTCATAACCGGAATACGGAAAGGCTTTCCGCAAGTCCCATTCGAGTCCGCAGGCCCGCAGATTGGGCCCGGTGACGCCCCAGTCGATGGCATCCTCCAGGGACAGCTTTCCGATACCGATGGTACGGGCCTTGAATATCGGGTTGTTCCGGATCAGCTTTTCATATTCCTCGAGCGCCTTCGGGAACACCCGGAGGAACTGGTCGACGGCCTCCCGCCACCCTTCCGGGAGGTCCGCGGCCACCCCTCCGATCCGGAACCATGAAGCGTGCAGCCGGCCTCCGGTGATGAGCTCGACGATGTCCATGATCATCTCGCGCTCCCGGAAGGTGTAAAAGTTGGGGGACATGGCGCCGACATCGTGGGCATAGGTGGCGAACCAGACCAGGTGGTTGCTCAGCCGGTAGAATTCGCTCAGCATCACCCGGATCACCTGGGCACGCTCCGGCACCTCGATGCCGGCGAGCTGCTCCACCGCCATGACGTAGGGGAGATTGTTGGCGGCGCCGGCGAGGTAGTCCACCCGGTCGGTATAGGGAATGAACTGGTTCCAGTGCTGGCGCTCGCCGATCTTCTCCACCGCCCGGTGATGGTAGCCGATGTCCATGTCGAGGCTGGTGATCTCCTCACCGTCGAGGGTGACGATATAGCGCATGAGGCCATGGGTGCTCACGTGATGGGGCCCCACATTGAGGACCAGTTGCTGGCGGCCGTCCTCGGTCTTCACGTACAGGCCCGCATCGCGGGGCTGCCGCTCCCTGGCGTCGGCGGTGGTGTAGGGCTCCATCTGGGTGGCGCGGCCGGGGTAGGATTTCCGCAGGGGATGGCCTTCCCAGTCTTCGGGCATGATGAGGCGCCGCAGGTCCGGGTGGCCATCGAACCGAAGGCCCATGAGATCGTAAATTTCGCGTTCATACCATGCGGCCGAGGGCCACACGCCGGTGGCGCTCGGCGCGGACGGCGAATCCCCCTGAAGCGGTACCTTGAGGCGCATCCGGACGGCCGGCTCGAAGGCCAGCAGGTGATAGACGAGGGTGAAGTCCGGAAAGGCGTTCCGATCCCGTCGCGCCGATTCGTCGACGGCCGTCAGGTCCTCAAGCCGCTGAAACCGAGGTGTGGCGTCATTTTTGAGGTGCTCCAGCACCTGTGCGATGCGCGCGGGGTCCACCTCGAGGGTGAGCATGTCGGAGGTCTGCGGCGCCTGACGGACCGCTCCGCCGAATCGCTCGGTCAGCTGCCGCCCGATGGCGTTGTCGACCTGCCCGAGTTCGATGCGCCGTGCAGGCGGCGTCCACATGAGATCCGACCGGCTGTCGAAAAAGCGCGGCGGGGTCACGGAAGAGCCGCGGATGGCCGTCCCCTCCATTCCGGGACCGCGCGGGTCCCTGGACTTGGTCTGACCGTCAACCAGCACCGGCCTGACGCTGCCCTGGGTTCCTCCTGCGAGCCCGAAAATCGACCGGGTGGGCCGCTCCTCCGCCATGATCTTCTTCTGAAGAACCACCAGCCCCTGGAGCACCGCTTCCGGGCGGGGCGGACAGCCCGGTATGTAGACGTCCACCGGAAGGATCTGGTCGATTCCCTGGACCACGCTGTAGGCATCGTACATTCCGCCGCAGTTGGAGCAGGATCCCATGGAGATCACCCACTTGGGTTCGGCCATCTGCTCGTAGAGCCTGAGCACCACGGGGGCGATTTTCTTGAACACGGTTCCCGATATGATGAGGAGATCGGCCTGTCGGGGCGACGGCCGGAGGACCTCCGCGCCGAATCGGGCCATGTCGTATCGGGAGGTGAAGGCCGCGGCCTCCTCCACGAAACAGCACGAGAGACCGAAGAACATGGGCCACAGGCTGTATTGCCTGGACCAGTTGATCAGGTAGTCGGTCGCGCTCAGGAATCGGTTGTTCGTTTGCTTTTCAGGGTGGGTCCCCACTCGAGTCCCCCTTGTTTCCATATGTAGACGAGACCCAGAAGCAGCATGCCGATGAAGAATGCGATTTCGAACCAGCCGGCCCACCCCAGCTCTCGGGCCGACACCGCCCACGAGAAGATAAAGGCTCCTTCCACGTCGAAGATCAGAAAAAAGATGGCGACCAGGTAGAAGTGAACGGGATAGCGCAGACGGGCGGTTCCGGTTGGAATGACGCCGGATTCATAGGGGCGGAGTTTCTCGACCGAAGGCCTTCGCTCTCCGATGTGGGAAGATATGACGAGCAGAACGGCGACGAGCGCCAGAACCGCCAAACCATAAATGCTCAGACTGAAAATTCCCGGAACCCATGGCGACAGGGCTCCGCTGGTATCGATGGGCTGCATCGGACAGCGTTCCATTATCGTCGGCCCCGGAGAAGGCGCTGCTTCCCTGAAGCCGGTGTCTTATCTGAGTGAGGCCGATCCGGATGGATCCCTGGATTGAATCGGGTCCGTTGAGGCACGGCTGCCGTCGCTTTCGAACATGGAGCCCGTATCGCCGTGGCAGCCTGATTACGAGACCGAGCTTAGAAGGAATAGCAGCCTTTGTCAACCGCGTCCGAAGCCCTGCCCGTAAGGCTGGGCTTCGGCGCGCGGCGTCGATGGCTCTGCGCTATTCCTTGACGATCAGGTTGGTCAATTCGTCACGGTCGTCGGGCTGAGGCGGAAAATGGGATGACAGGATCCGACCGATCCGATCGATGCCGTTGCAGATGGACCGCGCTGCGCTCCCGGCCCGGATTCCGGAGACGATATCGTCCACGATACCCTTCCAGGCGGAGGGCTGCACCCGGTCGTTGATGCCGCTGTCCGCCAGGATCCGTATGTTTCTTTCGAAAACCGACACCAGGAGGAGGATGCCGTTTCGCTCCCGCGTGTCGTGCAGCTTCTCCCGGTAGAACAAGGTGATGGCGGCCTCCTCCACTTCGGCTTCCATCTCCTGCCGGGAAATGAAGAACCGTTTGAATGCGGGAAACCGATCGACCAGCGGATTCAGCAGGACGAAAAGCAGGGTGAAGAGGGCGATGAACAGCCACATGCTCTGATCGCCGATCCACAGATATCGACCGGCAACCGGTGTCAGGGCGACCGCCGCAGGAAGGGCGACGGCGGCCGCGCCGGCGATCCTGGCCACCGGATAATGGAAGCTTTCCGGTATCACCAGAGCGACGATTTCGCCGGATGTCCCGGCTTCCGCCGCCCGAACCGCTTCCCGGATCCGTTCCCGTTCCGGTTCGCTGAGAAAATCTGCCGTTCCCATGTCACCAGCTTCCCGATGCCCCGCCGCCGCCGAAACCACCGCCTCCGCCGCTGAAACCGCCCCTGGAGGAGAATCCTCCCCCGGATCCGCCGCCTAGAGGCCCCCCGGTAGGGATGTGCCTCCGGTAGGGGCGCCGGATGCCGGAACCGGAGCGGGATCGCCCGATGGCGGCGGCGAAAATGCCGGCAGCCAGTCCGATGGGCAGGAAGGCGAGGACGGCCGGAAAGACGATTCCGAAAAAAAACCGGGCGATCAACGGCAGGGCCGCCGCACCGACCAGTCCGCCCAGCAGCAGATGGATCCGGCCCAGGCCGTTGGCCAGTACCGCTGCCGCCAGGATGGAAAAGATGCCGGCGTCCGGCGAGGCGGGCGGCCGGCTCCGGAAGCCGGGGGGCGACTCGGAGGCGTATTCCCCCCGTACCGTTTCGACCATAGCCGAAACCCCGTCGATGACGCCCTGATCGAATCGGCCCTGCTTGAACCGGGGTGCGATGACGTTTCGAATGATCCGTCCGGCCGCCAGATCGGTCAGACGCCCCTCGAGCCCGTAGCCGACCTCGATTCTGAGCTTTCGATCCTCGAGAGCGATCAGGAGAATGGCGCCATTGTCGAGGCCTTTCCGGCCGATCCGCCATTGCTCCGCGACGCGCATGGAAAAATCCTCGATCGGGTCGCCGTCGAGCGATCGCACTGTCAGCACAACGATCTGGGTGCCGTCCGTTTCTTCTAGATCCGCCAGAAAACTTTCCATCTGCTTCACCGTGGCACTGGAAAGGATGGCGGCGTAATCGTTCACCCGACCTTTGAGGGGCGGCACCTGGAGGGCGGCCGCCGCCGAGGACAGGCACAACAGGACTATCAGTAAGGCCGAAAGCGCCCGGCCCCGGCCGCTCGGTAGTGAGATTCGTCCTTGCATCCCTGCTTTCAAGCCGGCAATCCTACTGGAACTGGACCGAGGGGGCCTGTCGCGACCCTTCGTCGGCTTGGAAGTAGGTTTTCCGATCCAGATTCAGGAGAAAATTGTTCGTCAGGTTGTAGGGAAATTTCCGGATGGCGAAGTTGAAGGATTCCACCGACTGGTTGTATCGCTGGCGGGCGACATTGATACGATTTTCAGTCCCCTCCAGCTGGTTTTGAAGATCGAGGAAATTCTGGTTCGCTTTCAGATCCGGATAACGCTCCACCACCACCATCAGGCGGGAGAGCGCCGAGGACAGCTCACCCTGAACCGCCTGAAGCCTGGCCATGGACTCGCGGTTCGATAGGTCTTCTGCCGAGAGCTGCACCGCCGTTGCCTTTGCCCTGGCGTTCACTACTCCCTCCAGCGTTTCACGCTCGTGGGCGGCGTATCCCTTGACGGTTTCCACCAGATTGGGGATGAGGTCCGCCCGCCTCTGGAGGGTGGCATCGACATCGGCCCAGGCCTTGAAGGTGTTTTCCTCCAGCTGCTGAAGACTGTTGTAGCCGCAGCCGGAAAGCAGTAGGACGGCGGAAACCGCCACCCAGCGGAATCGGCGATGAAGTGACGTCTGCATATAGGCTCCCATGAGTGAAGGGTTGTGGTTAAATCGAACCGTCCGCTTCCGTCGGAGGCCCGAGGGCCACGGCCATCGACAGGGCGCCCCCGGGGTGGCCGATGCAGCCGCAACGATAGGCGCTGGATGACCGCATACCGGTCGAATCCGGGGTAGCGTCGACTTGTGAAGAATAGCCCAAAACCCGGATGGACCGCAACCGCCCGTCGATCGCCGGCGGTCGATCGGGCCCGGGGAACCTTTTGCGGGGGCCGGCCCGGAATTGTACATTGAGGCCGTGTGTCGAAATGCGGAGGCATTGGGCCTTTGGAAGCGACATGTTCAACCGCAGAAGACGATGGATCCAACATCAGGCGTCGCGGTTCCCCAGACGGAGGATGGTGTCGAATTCCTTCCGCGTGACCGGCATGATGGAGAGCCGGTTGCCCTTCTTGAGAAGCTGCATTCCCGACAAGGTCTCGATGCCGCGAATCTCGGCCAGCGGCACCGGCCTGCGGAAGATGCTCTCGAACTTCACATCCACCATGAACCAGATCGGATTTTCCGGCGAAGACCTCGGGTCGTAGTGATCGCTTTCCGTGTCAAGGGCGGTTTCATCGGGGTAGCCTTCCCGGACCACTCTCATGGTACCGACCGCCGCGGGATGCCTGCCGCTGTGGTAAAAAATCGCCCGGTCCCCCTGTTTCATTTCATCGCGCATGAAGTTTCGGGCCTGGTAGTTCCGGACGCCGTCCCAGGCCTCGACACCCCCGGATCGATCCCGAAGGTCTTCGATGGAAAAGGCTTCGGGCTCCGATTTCATGAGCCAGTATCGTGTGGACATGCGGTCTCCCTGGAGCGGTTCGCATTTCGATTTCAAGGGGATTGCGCCTCCAGTGGCGAGGCGGCTACATCCACTTCTTGGGGAAGTAACTGACCAGGCGGCGATCCGCCACCCGGCAGTAGCCGTTTCCGATGACCGTGCCAAACGCTCCGACCAGGACGATGCCGCTGCCGGTGACGCTCTCGATCTGGGTTGCTTCGAGGTCGACGTCACGCCGCTGCATGTAGCGCGTGAATTGCTCCGCCGTGAGGTCCACCCGGTTTCGTGTCGCCAGTCCTCCGAACAGCGTGGCGGCCTCGCTGGTCAGGCGTGGCGTTGCGGGGCGAACGTGCAGCAGCGGGAACCCGTTCATCTCGCAGGGCATTTCCTTCGGATCGTGATCGGAGGCGGCGACGAACACGTGCCGGGTCCCTTTCTCGAGCCATTGCAGGTTCTCGAAGGTCGAGGAAGGAATCCCGAACCGGTCGTTCAGCAACCTCGTGTAGGCATCCCTGCGGTTCGGTTCCAGCCTTCGATGGGACGTGTCCTGCGTCGTGCCGATGGATGCCCCGGACTGGTTCCCCACGTCTTCCGGGCTCCCGAGCCGTTCGAGCAGCGCCAGGTAGAACCCGCCCGTGTCGTTCAGGTGGGGCCAGATCCGGAGCGTGTGCGCCAGGTCCGGGTGGAAGCTGACGCCGTCCCACCGGATCAGACCGGGGCTCGTCCGAAGCCCGGCGAGGGAAGCCGGCAGCACCCGGATTTCTCCGGAACGGCGGCGGAGCGCGGCGTCCACGACGGCTTCATTTTCTTCCGGCGCATAGGTGCAGGTGCTGTACAGGATCCTGCCGCCCGGACGGCAGCGGCGGATGCCCTGCTCGAGCAGCAGCAGCTGGCGCCTGGCAAAGCCCTTCCGATCCAATCTGGACCGCTTCAGGACGCGGGGGTTTTTCCGGGAGATGCCTTCGCAGCTGCAAGGGGCGTCGACCATTACCCGATCGAAGCTGCCGGCGCGTTTCGGAAAATTGACGCCGTCGTGGCAGGTGACGCTCACATTCAGAATTCCCAGGCGGGCAGTGGTGAAGCGAACGGCCGACAGCCGGCCGCCGATCGCGTCGTTTGCGATCAAGGTGCCGCGGTTGTTCATGAAGGCGGCTGCCTGTGCGGTTTTGTTGCCCGGTGCGGCGCAGAGGTCCAGAATGCGCATCCCGGGCCGGGCATCCAGGAGCTGTACCGGGACCATGGAGCTGGCCTCCTGAATCTGGTAGAAGCCTGCAAAATAGCCCCAGTGACTTCCCAGGCCCTGCGAACCCCCGGTAATGCGGAAGGCCGACGGATCCCAGGGGAGGGGAACCGGGCCGAATCCGGCTTCCGCCAGCAGCGGCCTCAGCCGGTCCGGGATCGTTTTGAGGGGATTGGTCCATACGAAGCGGTCCAATGGCCGTCGGAGGGATGCCTCGAAACCTTCCGGATCCGGGATGATGGCGGCATACCGCTGAAAAGGCGGAGAGATGACGGCGCTCATGGCTTCCGGGTGCGTTTTCGTTTGAAAGGCGACACGCGGATCCGGGGTCACGAATCGCCCCCTCTTTCCGCGGGCGGCTGCCCTGAAAACGTCGTCGCCAACGGAGACCGCCGGCCTTGGAGATGGCTCATCCGTCGATCACCCTGCGAACGGTTTCAGCGAAATCCTTGAGTGTCAGGGGTTTTGTCAGCAGGGCGCGAATTCCGATATCCCGAAGCTCCGAGCTGGTCAGCTCCTCGCTGAATCCGGTGCTGAGAATGATCGGAATCCCGGGTCGAACCCTCATCAGCTCCCGGGCAAGGTCGGCACCACTCATTCCGGGCATCGTCATGTCGGTGATTACCAGATCGAATGCGTCCGGATCCGCCCTGAAGAGGGCAAGCGCCTCCTCTCCGCTGGCCCGTGTCGTGACCTGGTAGCCCAGCCGGTCCAGCATGCGGCGGGCGACTTCCTCCACCGCGGATTCGTCGTCCACGAACAGAATGGCCTCGTGGCCCTTCAGAAGTCCATCACCGCTGTTGTGTGCTTTCATCTCGTCTCCTTCGGTTAACGCAATCGGAATCAGGCCCAGGTTCGAAAACTGATATAAACCCCCTGAAGTGTCAACCCCGATCGGTCCATCACGGGCTTCAAGAATTGACCGGCGCAGCCTTCCGGTTCGACCATTGCTCCCCACTCCGGACCGAAGGCCGTGTCGATCGAAGCCGATACCGCATATTGACTTTCGAGCTGAACAAACCACCGTATAGGTAGAATCCCCCGGGTTTCTCCTGCCGGAGGCTGAACCGGCTTCGGCCGCGGCGGGAATGGACATCGAGCGGTCGCGTGTCATGACGGCCGGCTCAACCGCAGTGAGTGGGTCATCGGAGACGGAGCCTTCCCGCGGAGGGAAATGGGTTCGATTCGATGGTCGCAGGCGAGGAAGGGAAGTCAATCATGATGTTCGAGAGACGGAAGATGGTGCTGCCGAAGACGGTCGAGGAGGCGGCGGACCTGTTGATGTCGGATCTCTCAACGGATGACATGGAAACATTCGCCCAGATCGACGAGGATGTCTTTGAGCTGATTTACAACGCCGTCGCGAATATTCTCCTGGAGGAATTCCACATCTGGACGGGAAACGACGAGCTGCTCCGGTCCTGCATCGACGAGCGCGCTGCCGATGCGGCGGACACGGATCCGGCATATGTCATTCTCGACCGGCTCCGCCGAAAACTTCGGGAAGACGAAGCCGGCGTTTACATCATTACCGGATGAGGCGACCGTTTACAGGTCGGGCGGCGTCGCTTCCTGAAGCACACCGTAAGGTGCGGACCAGCGTTGCGTTCAATGTCAGAAACGATTCAGGCCGATACAAATCCGATCCACCAGCGACGCCGTTTGGATCACGACCCTATGGCCTGCGTTCGCGGTTTGCGATCCTCCGCAGGAGTTCGTCCACTGCCGCGTAGTTGCGCCTCAGGTCGTGGTGGAGACGGGCATGTATTCTTGCGGATTCGCCCATTCGCCGCCGAAGGCCAGGGCGTTCGATCAGGGTGCGGAGAGCATTCTCCAGGCCGCGAGGACTGCCGGCGTCGCAGAGCAGTCCGGTCTCGCCGTCGATGACAGCCTCGGATGCCCCCCAATCCCTGAACGCCACGACCGGCAACCCGCAGGCCTGGGCTTCCAGGTACACCATGCCGAGGCCTTCCCGGATCCCTGGAAATACGAAGACATCTCCTGCGCTGTAATAGCGATAGAGCCTGTCGCGGGCCAATCCGCCGGCGAGCCGGAAGCAGCCGCCGATCCGGCGTTCGGCCTCGCCGAGAACGAGCCGGCGATTTTCCCCGTCCCCGACGATCACCAGTTCGAAGGGAATCCCGGCCCGCTTCAAACCGCCGCAGGCTCTGATCACCTGAAGGATTCCATCCGTCTTCACACCCGGCCGGAACATGGCCGCCGTGAGGATCACCGTTTTGCCGGCGGCTTCCCACTGCCGCCGGAGCTCTTCACGGCTGCTGAGGTCGAAGCTGAACGCCTCGGGCAGAATGCCCGGGGCGATGTAATGAAGCCGGGATTCCGCGATCAGGCGAAGCAGATTCAGGTGGTCCATCCGTTTGTTGGTCATCACCGCTTCAGCCGTGAGCAGGGCGTGGCGGTTCAGATAAAACCCCGGAGCCGTCAGGAGCCGCCTTTTTCGCCGGGTGGAATAAATGCCTTGAAAAAGCGCATACGGGATGCCGAGCGGCCGGGAAACCGAGGGTCCCAGGAGATCCGGCGCCTTGTAATAGCTGTGATAGGTCAGCCAGATGTCCGGCCGCCATCTTTCCGCCCAGCGGCGGCTCCGGAGAATCTCGGCAGCCAGAGCCGCCCACAGCCAGGGCTTCCAGTAGCTCCACCGGCAGCGAAGCCGGCTTGCCGTCCGGATGTCGTGTCCGAGACTGCGAAGGAAGGCGAAAAGCTCGGATCCGATCACGAGGTCCCCGGACGGCCGGGGATGCCCCAGGGGCTTGAACGGCATATAAAAGGCGATTTTCAAAGGTCGGCTCATCGACGGATGGCCCCTTGTTATTTCCAGTCAACCCGGATCGTCCGAGGGTGCGGGACGGTCAGGCAGTCAGTGGCTTCCAACGGCTGATCCCGTCCCGCATGAAGGTTGATTCTTAGGAAATTCCACTCTAATTGTAAACCGATGCCCGGCTTCGGAGACCAGGGAGAAAACACCGCCCCCCAGATCGGCGGCCGGACCGGTTTTGTCACGGAAAGCGGGTGGGCCTGCAGGTGGAACCAAAAGAGAATCCAGTGGCAATGGAACGATTGGATCTGCTGATCTACGCGCATGACGGGCGGGGGTTGGGCCATGTGAGCCGGGGCGTTGCGATCGGCCTTGCAGTACGTCGGCTGTTTCCCCATCTGCGGGTTCTTCTGGTCTCCGGCTCGCCGTTCACCGGTGAGCTTACCCTAGGAGTATCCCTGGACTGGCTGAAGCTGCCCTCTTACGCGACCCGGGTCGAATCCGGCGTCTCGAGGGGGCTGGCCGGCCCCTCCGGCTATTCGGATCCCGGGTTGGGCACATTGCGCGGCCGGTTGCTGGAAGACATCGTCGCCCGGCTTCGGCCCCGATGCGTTCTGGTGGACCACATGCCGCAGGGAAAGCATCGGGAGCTCCTGCCTTCCCTGACGGCCGGGCAGCCCGGAGACGCCTTGTGGGTGCTGGGAGTGAGGGGAATCGTGGGCGACGTCAAGGGGGTCTGGTCGGAGCTCGCAGGGCGAATCTTCCGGGATCGGTTCCATGCCATTCTCTGGTATGGAGACGCGAATGTTCTCGGCACCGAACCGCTGGAGCGTCTGGCGGACCACTTCGGTCAAGCTCCGGTGGAGACCGGATATGTTTCCCGTCTGGAGGAACTGATCATGGCCGGCGCCGTCAGGCCTCCCCGGACCCATGAGAGACGAAACGTGGCGGCATTGCCATGGGCCGGGGAAGACACCTCCGGGACCATGGAGACCTTGGGTGGTGCGATCCAACGTCTGGGAGGCCGTCTGGGGAAATGGGATGTTTTTCTCTCCACCGAAGAGCGCCGATCCGTGCCAAGCGGGCCGGAGACCGACCCTTTCCTCACCGTCCGACCGGTTGGAAGCGCTTTCCTCCCGGCGCTGGCGGGCTCGAAGTTTGCCCTTGTCTATGGCGGCTACAACACCGTCACCGACGTTCTGTGCGCCCGCGTTCCGGCGATGGTTCTATTGAGAGGAATGGCGGACAGGGAACAGCAGGACCATCTCGGCCTTCTCGGCAGGGTCTGGGATCGGCTGATGCCCGTGGATGCGTCCGCCTTTTCCGCGGAAGCACTGATCGCATGCCTGGAACGATGGGCCGGGGCGGAGAGGCCGGAAGCCCTTCCCTTTGCGATCTCCGGCGCCGAGGCAGCCGCGCGGCGGCTTTGTGCCATGATCGGCGAGACACCGTCTGCCCGGACCGGGAACAAACCCTCGGGAAATGAAGACTCATGAGCCGGGGCCTTTCTTCGCCGTTTGCGTCCTGACGCAGAGACGGCCGCGGGAACCGCGGCCGTCTCAAGGATTTCCAATTGTGGGACCTGAGGCTCAGTTGTCTTTTTGGGTGCTTTCCCTGGCCGGAGGCTGGTGGTTTCGCCGGTCCTCTCCCGATCTCCTTTCCGGAAAGTGGCCGGTGTACGAATACTGTCGCCGCTCCACGCCCAGGCGCCGTTCCGCCGGACTCTGCGAAGGCTCCTTCATGGTCTCTGCTTGACCCCTTCAGGTTTGTCTTCGACGGTGGATTTTCGGATGAACGAAGCGATACCGATCAGGCCGACTCCCAGAAGGATCATGGAAAGCGCTTCCGATAAGGGTGACCGGGGATACATGTTGAGCGCAAACCAGTCGGCGCTGGCGGTCCCGATCAGGGTGTACAAGATGATCACTGCCGCGATGACAGAGACCCACACATTTTTCATCGGATGCTCTCCTCGCTTGTTGGCGAATTGTACGGATTTCATATCTGTTCGTCGTTGCGGGTTAAATCTTGATATGGTACTGAGCAATAGGCGTGCCATGACGCTTTCAGATATCAAACCGAAATAATAACAGATAGATATCGATTTCAAGGGTTGCGGAGACAGGTATCTCGTTCTCTGGTTCTGTAGGAAAAAGATTGCTCAATATGACCTTTTTTTCTCATCATGGCAGCAACCGTGTAGATTCATCGATCACGACAAATAATTGCACCCGGATCAGACCATTACCGCCAGCGGGCATTCGCCCAATCGTTCTGGCTGGAAGATGCCCATGAAAACCATACTGATGATGGCACAGACGCTGGACGGAAAAATCGCCAGATCCCCCAATCATTTTCCGGACTGGACCGGGAAGGCGGACAAGCGCCTTTTTGTCGAGGTCACGAGAAGGGCCGGCGTCATCATCATGGGCTCCAGCACCTTCGATACCCTCAAGACGCCGTTGCCGGGGCGCCGACTCATCGTTATGACCCGTGATCCGTCGAGACGCACAAACTGGGATAACGCCGCCTTTACCCGAGAGGCCCCTCCGGCCATTCTGAAGCGCCTTGAGGCGGAGGGATACGATGAAGTCGTGCTTGCGGGAGGCGCAACGATCAACGGGCTTTTTGCAGCCGAAAACCTGATCGATGAACTGATGATCACCGTGGTACCGATTGTTTTCGGGAAGGGGATCTCGATGTTCGACAGGGAGGTGTCAATGAAACTCGATCTGATCGAGTTCAAACCGCTCGGCGAGGGTCTCGTATGGTTTCATTACCGTGTCGCTCGGCCGCCTGATTCTACGGTTCCGAATCTGCGGAGAGTCCGGTGATGGCCCGCGCGAAGAATCGGTTGAACTTGTTTTTGAATGAGTAGCCATCATGATAGG
>JBMNCP010000117.1:0-33693 GCA_049366795.1 Desulfobacterales bacterium | reverse complement strand
GGCCTGAATCCCTCCGATTAGAAGCAGTGGAAGAAAAAGGATTGTCTTGAGCATCTCGTGCCTCAACGAGCCTCCCTGCCATGCGTGCGGCTTTCCGGGCGGAGAAACCTCCGGTAGCCGATGAATGAACCCCACCTGGACTCTCCCCGGTTGTCGATGAGCCGTCCGGGTCCTGCGGGCTTATGGCGCCCCCGAACCTGACGGGAGTGGGTCACGGCATTCCGTGATCATGATCGTGGTCGTCCTTTTCATGCCCCGGATGCTCATGGTCGTGGTATCGGCGCGGCAGGTGGTCGTGATGATCCTCGTCCCCCGGATGACTGTGGATGAAGCGGTGCGGATGCTGGTGCGCGTGCTCGTGCAGGTGGCTGTGCTCGACATCGCCGTGCCGATGGGGATGGGAATGGAGGTGCCGGTGCGGGTGGCTGTGCTCGTGTTCGTGCTGCAGCATCCGGATCTCGCTCGTGGACCGCTCCCGATAGGTGAACGCCAGGCCGTTGAGGTTGCCGAGCCGCTCGTCCCGGACAAACTCCGGGGTCGGCATGTTCAGCAGGATCCGGCCCTGGTGCATCACCAGCGTTCGGTCGGTGAACTCCCGGATGAAGAACATGTCGTGGCTCACCAGCAATAGCGTGACGTCGATGTCCCGAAGGATTTCCGACAGCAACTCCTCGCCCCGGGGATCGAGCCCGGCGGTCGGCTCGTCCAGGATGAGCAGTCGGGGCTTCATGGCCAGAACACAGGCCAGCGCCAAGCGCTTTCGTTCTCCACCCGACAGGTGCAAGGGGACGCGCTCTTCGAATCCGTCAAGCCGGACACGGGAGAGGGCAGCCGCGGTGCGATTGCGAATTTCGTCCCGCGAATAGCCGAGTTGCCTCAGACCAAAGGCGATCTCCTCCCCGACGCTTGGGCAGAACAACTGGTCCGCGCAGTCCTGGAACACCATGCCGACCCGTCGCCACAGGGTTCGCCGCAGGCGCCGCGTCACCGGGCCGCCCTCGAAAAGAAACGCACCGCTGCCCTCGTTCAACCCCAGCAGGCAGGACAAAAGCGTGGTCTTCCCGGCTCCGTTCTCGCCGACCAGTGAAACCCGCTCGCCTTCGGACAGGGACAGATCGACGCCGCGCAGCGCGTTCGTTCCGTCCGGGTACCGGAAGCGGTAGTCCCGCAGCACGATTTGCGGCGGCTTCCCGGAGCGGCTCGTGACCGGAGCGGCCGTCTGAGCGGTCCTGGACGGCGGTGTGGATTCATCGGCTGTCTGCGGAGCGCCCACCACCAGACGAAAAGAAAAGTCGAGCCCGTGTTCCCGCAGGAATTGTTTCTGGGATACCAGCTCCCGCATCGTGTAGTCATGGTGGATGCGGCCCCGGTCGAGCACCACCGCCCGGTCGCAGAGTTCGTAGAGGAAGACCAGGTCGTGGCTGATGCAGACCAGCGTGCCGTCGAAGCCTTTCAACAGATCCAGGAACACCTCCTCCTGGCGGGGATCCAGGTTTGCGCTCGGCTCGTCGAGAAACAGTACTTTCGGGCGCATCGCCAGAAGACCGGCCAAGGCGGCGCGTTTTTTCTGTCCGAAGCTGAGATCGTGAGGCGGCTTGTAGGCCAAGTCGCTCAAACTGACACGCTCGAGCGCACGGCGGGCCTCCCGCATCGCCTCCTCCCGGGTCAGACCCTGGTGGCGAGGGCCGAAAGCCGCATCGTCCAGAAGGGTATGGCCGAACAATTGATCGTCCGGGTCCTGGAAAAGCACGCCGATCTCGAGCCGGCTTGTCTCCAGGTGCGACCCCTCGAGTCGGCTGCCTTTATAGGAGATCTCACCCGATGCGGGGCGCAGGAGCCCGCAGAGGAGCTTGATCAGCGTTGTCTTGCCGGAGCCGTTCTGTCCGACCAGGGCGATACGATCGCCGGACGCGATAGTCAGGTCGACGCCGGCAATCGCCTCGAGCTCGTCCGGATAGCGGTATCGCAGCCTGCTGGCCCTGAAGAGCGCCGATGCGATTCCAATACCCTGGGGCGGCTGCTGTGGTTCGTGCATGGCGAAGCCTTTCTATCCGATCATGCGGTCCCAGACGAGCAGGGTGGTTCCCGCGGCCAGCCACACTCCCGACATCACCAGATCGCCCCCTTGCAGACGCAACGCGACCGGATCGGGAAAGCGGCCCTTGTATCCTCTCGCCCGCATGGCGTCGAATACGCGCTCGGTGCGTTCGAAGCTGCGGACAAAGAGCATTCCCAGGAAGTTGGAAACCGCTTTCAGCGTCTTCATGTCGGTGCGCTTGCGAAACCCGCGAACGGCCATCCCGGATGACATTCTCCCGGCTTCCTGGCGGAAGACATTCAGATAGCGGTAGCTGAGCAGCACCATCTGGCCGACGATTTCCGGGACGCCGAGCCGGGAGAGCCCGTGCAGTGTGACCGGAAGCGGCGCCGTGGACAGAAGCGGTTCCATCAGAAGCGCGATCGCGACGGCTTTCGCGGCGATGGTGGCCGCCAATTCGAGTCCGCGAAGATTGAATCCGAGCCGGGAGATGCCGTTGAAGACCAGGATCGTGTCGTTGGCGAGGGTGGGAACGGTAAACGGCATGATCACCAGAATCATGCAGAGAAAACCGCAGATCGCCAGCAGTCGGACCAGCACCTTCATGAGGGACGATTTCGAGATCGCAACCGCCGCCAGGGAGATCCCGATGGCCGCCAAGGCGGGGGGGAGATGTCTCACGGATGCCGTCATGAAACAGAAGACCATGATCGTCAGGATCTTGCAGCGAACATCCCAGCGGTGGAACCACGACCCTCCGGGGGCGTCGCTCAAGGGAGGAATCGACCAGTCGGGATCCTCGCCGGGGGTCGCCCGCATTCGCACGACACGCCGCAACCCCATAATGAGGATCGCGAGAATCGCGGGTGGCGCCAGGGCCAGCAACGACAGCTGCCAGTAAGACAGGTGGATCTGAATCACTTCAGGCATCGACGATCTGATATCCGATTCTGTTCTCGATGATCCGCATTCAGACGACGGTCGGGCGAGGCGGCCGTCAGGTGCGAAGGGTCATTGGGCGAAGCAACTCCGGCTTGACCCTTGCCAGAAATCCCACTGTGAAGGCGCTCACCAGGCCTTCGATGAGTATGACGGGCACATGAGCGAGAAGGGCGATCTTGGCCACGCCGAAAAAGTCCTCGCCGCCGCTCACCAGTAGCCCTGCCAGCACCAGCGCCGCCAGGACGACGCCGAGGGCGCCGGACAGCCCTCCGACGACCGCCTGGCGCCGAACGGTGCCGCCTCCGAGACGCATGAAAAACCAGCCGCACACGAGGGCGGGAAGCCCCATCATCAGCGTATTGGCGCCCAGTGCGGTGATGCCTCCGAACTGAAACAGCATGCTTTGCAGAAACAGCCCGAGTCCGATGGAGAGCAAGGCCGAGGGCCCCAGCACCGCTCCCGTCAGCCCGGGAAGGATGAGGTGAACGCTGGTCGGTCCGAAGGGCACATGGATCAGCGATGCCACGAAGAAGGCCGATGTCATCACCGCCAACTTCGGCAGTTCGTCGCTTCGGGAGTGCCGCGTGCTCCAGGCAATCAGCGCCCCGCTGACCGCGTAGGCGCCGATCGCAACTGACGTGGGAAGAACGCCGTCTGAAATGTGCATCATCGTTCCTTGCGGCGCGAGGCGACATATGCAGCCACCCCGAATAGGCCGAAAATGTAGCCGATGCCTGCGAAGACATCCTTGAGACCGGGTTTGGCGATGTCGGCCCTCAGTGCCGCAATCTCCCGCTGGAGGCGCCGCAGATCGCCCGAAAGCTTGTCGTGCTGCTCATTCATGAGGACTACGAGCTCCTGGGAAACCGCCTCGGGGGGCGTCTGCGCCGGCAGCGAAACCGGCAGTGCCGCCAGTGCCAAGCACAGGACCGCGGTACGAAGCCCCTTTTGAATCCCCGTCATTGCCCGGCCTCCACTTCATCCTTCGTCAGCTTGAAGCTGGTTTTGTGACCCATGGTGGCGTCCAGCACGATCGTCAGGTCGTCGACCCCGGGGACGGGGAAGTCGAACATCCCCTCCTTGTCGGTTTCGCCTTCCAGGAGCAGCCGATCCCGACTGTCGAATACCGTCACCTTGCCGCCTCCCACCGGACGCCCGTCCGGAAAATAGCTTTCCGTGTAGACGGTTCCGGATTCCACGTATGCGAAAAGATTGACCTTGTGCGCCAGAGCCTTGCCTCCCAACAGCCCGCACGCGGCCATCAGGATGCAGCATCGAGCCAGTGTTTTCATGACGATATCCCCCGATGAACCCTTGGTAACATACCTTGTACGACCAGAGAAAGCGCACGCGGGAAGGCGAACGGCGATCGCTGCGCCGGCAATGCCGCCGCCATTCGACGTCCGCCCCGCATGGATAGGTACTATCGCATGTCCCGGGTACGGACCCAGATGACCGCCCCGATCTCGACGCCCTTTTCCTGGCCGTCGTGTTCGAGCTTCCAGTCGGCCTCGTTGAGGGCGGCGAATCCCCACCAGCCGGCCCTCGGCATCGCATAGCTGAAGACGCCGTCTGCGTCGGCCTTGACCACCTGGGTGACAAAGGCGTCTGCCGGCGCCTTGACGATGCCCGGGTTGCCCGGGGATGCGTTCAGATACTCGACTTCCACCTCGGCAAACGGGACGGGCTGACCCCGGAGCAGCACCCGGCCGGTAAAGAGATTGTTCGTCCACAGTCCATATGGCCGGGTCAGGGGGACGATCTCTGTTTCCAGTCCGATCGGCTCGTCCCAGCCTCTCTCGAGACCCAGGGCGTTGACGCAGACCTTCGTGTAATGGACGATGAACACATCCTCGGCCGGCTCCCAGTAGGGAGCGGGTTCGACAAAGAAGATATAGTCGCCCGGACGGCGGATGGAGAAGTCGGCGGTCCAGTAGGTGAAATCCACCGTCTGGTCCGGGGCTCTGCCCTTGGCCGGCTTCAGGCTGCCCAGCAGGTCGGCGGTTTTGCCGTCGTGCACCACGCCGAACCGGCTGGGCTTGGCCATTTCCATGTAGTGCATTTCCATCGGATGGATGAATTTGACCTCCAGTGCAAGAATTTTGTCGTCCTCCTGGGTCACGATGTCGTTCGAGGGTGTGAGAGTGCCGAAATGGGCCGCCGCCGGGCACGCCGATACCATGAAGATGCATGAGACCATCAGGGCCGGAATGAAACGCATTTTTCGCATGAATGCCTCCTTGATTGTTGGATTTCATTGAATCTCCCGACCCGATAGCGCAGACTTTTCCGGAAGATTGTCCTCTCCGATCCGTCCGCCCGTCCTGCCATGACCTCCCGCATCAGCCTGAAATACCCGTCATCACAGGGGAAAAACACTCTATGCCGCAGGAGTGGCCGCGCGCTCTGCCCGGTATCGGCTGAACAAGATCGGCGGCATCGAGCGCAGCCCTTGAACGATCAGCGGCGCCTTCAATCCCAGAAAGGGGCGACGCCGCCCAGTTCGCCGTATTCGCCCCTCATCATCGCATAGACGGGCGATCCGACGAGGAAAGTGTAAATCTCGTCGGCCTTGGCATCGAGGGACACGTCGGCAAACCGGTCCGAATAAAGCAACTTTCCGATGGCATAAGCGTCCGCAAGGGCGGTTCCGATGTTGGTCGTATACCAGTTGAAAGGCAGCAGCGTATGCACCCGACGGGTTTTGAAAGCCGTCAGGTTGTTGTAATACACTGGTTTTTTCGTGACATCCGCGGCCACCAGCGCCAGACCGCCGCCGTCGATGAAGAGGACGTCCGGGTCGAGTCGCAGGAGCAGCTCCTTGTCCATCGACACGTGGCTGCCGATGCGGTTTTCGATCCGCCCGGCCACGTTGTTCGCATGTACCCAGTTAAACGGAATGTACTCGGCTTCCGTGCTCTCGATCCCTTGAGCGCCCCGGTACCCGATGCCGCCGACGTATACGCCCGGCCGCCGGTCCGCCGGGATGCCAAGAGTACGGCGTTCAAGGTCCTTCCGGAGGGATTCGATGTAATCGACCACGGCATGGGCCCTGTCCTCCCGGCCGAGAATCTTGCCGGCGATCCGGATGGCGTCGTAAACCGCCGTATCGAAGGTGGCAAAGGCCCCGTAGCTCAACACCACCACGGGTATCCCCAGCGTTTCCTGTACCTGGTCGGCCAAAGGGGCGTCCATGTAAGTAATGAAAACGAGATCCGGATGAACGCTCAGCACTGCCTCGAGATCGGGTTTTTTGTTGATGACGGCGGGCCCGCCGGGGCCGATGCGCGGAAGCGCGCCGAGTTCGGGTTTGGCCAATCGATAGGGCCGCCCCTCAGGGTTGCGCTTTTCGAGATCCTCCACCCCCACCACCCGATCGTGGGCCTCCAGGTAGACGATCAGGCGCAAAGCACCCGGGCCGATGCAGACGATTCGGCCCGGCGCCTCGGTGACCGTCACCCTTCGACCCGCCATGTCCGTAACCCGAATCGTATCCGCGAGTGCCAAGGCGGCGGTCAAAAGAATCGCCGGCAGCGCCACGATTCCCGCCCATCGTTTGCGAGTCGGGATTTTCCTTTTGTTTTCCATAAGTTCCTTACCGGGGGATGACGATCCGCCTTCCGCCAATGTCGTGGATGTCGACCGGAATGCCGTAGACGGCTTCGATGACCTCGGCCGTCACCTGCTCCCGGCCCGCCGCCGCGAACACGCGGTGGTCCTTGAGAAACAGAAACCGGTCCGCAAACCGTAATGCCAGGTTGAGGTCGTGGATGGAAACGACCGCCGAGAGCCCATTGGCCGTGACGATCCGCCGAATCTGTCCCATGACGTCCATCTGGTTTTTCAAGTCCAGGCTGCTGGTCGGCTCATCCAGCAGCAGTGCGCCAGGTTCCTGTGCCAGGGCCCGCGCAATCACTGCTTTCTGCGCTTCTCCGCCGCTGAGGCATTCCAACGGACGGCTAGCGAGATGGGAGATTTCCATCCGTTCCAGGATGGATTCAACGCATTGGTAATCGGCCCGGCTCGGCGTCCATCCCATGCGAGGCCTTCGGCCCAGGAGGACCGCCTCGTAGACGGTCAACCGGTCTCCAGGATGCCGCTGAGGTACGTAGCCCAGCCGGCGGGCCACCTGCCGGCGGCTCAACCGATTCAGATCCTCGTTGTCCAGAAGCACCGAACCGGCCTTGAACTCCAGAATCCGGTTCATGCATTTCAACAGGGTGGACTTGCCGGCACCGTTCATACCCAATACGCCCAGCATCTCCCCGGTGTGGACTCGAAAGGTGATCTTTTCCAGTATCGGGTGGCTGTTGTAGGAAAACTCGATGCCGGAAACGGTCAGCTTCATCGACTTCCTCTTGCCAGAAGATAAAGGAACATGGGCGCTCCCATAAAAGCGGTAATGACCCCCACGGGAAGGCTGCCGGAACCCACCAGAAGGCGCGCGACCGTGTCGGCGGCCAGCAGGAGTCCGGCCCCGATGACCGCCGAGAATACAATCAACAGGAAGTGGTCCTCGCCAACGAGACGTCTGGCCATATGGGGAGCGATCAACCCGACGAACGCGATTACGCCGTGGAAGGACGTCGCAACGGCCGCGACCAGGGCGGCGGTCGTCATCCCCATCAGCCGGAGGCGCTCCACATCGACGCCGAGCCCCCTGGCCGTCTCATCTCCGGACAAAAGAGCGTTGAGATCCCAGCGCCGAAGCGCGAAAAACAGCGTTCCCGCCGCCGAAACCAGGGCCGTGACGCCGATTTCACTCCAGTTCGATCTTGTGACATCCCCGAATGTCCAAAAAACCACAGCGGCCAATTCGGTCTCGGTGGCAAGATACTGAACGAGGATGGTGGCCGAGGCGAACAGGGAGGACAATGCCACTCCGGCGAGGATGACGGCCTCGGCGCCAAGGCGCTTCAAGCGAGCCAGTATCAGGATGACGGCGGTGGCGCCCGTCGCTCCCGCGAGGGCAAAGATCGTAACGGAGACGCTTTGCGCGTTGAACAGCACGATGGCGGCTGCCGCCCCGAAGGCCGCCCCCTGACTGATGCCGAGGGTCGAGGAAGATCCCAGCGGATTCTTGAGCAGGGATTGAATGCCGAGTCCGGAAATGGAAAGGCCCCATCCCACAACGAGCGCCGAGACGATCCGCGGCATTCGAATGCGCCAGATGACGACGGACTCCGAGCTCGGCAGCCGGCCGGAAAATGCCTTCAACACATCCGTCGCCGGCAGATCGTAGGAACCCCGTGTGACGGCAAAAAGACAAAGAATGAGCAGACCCGCGACCAGGAAAAACAGCAGGAACATTTTCCCACGCATCCGATCGAGGTAGTCCGAGGTTGCCTCTCCTGCCGCACATTTTACCGTGGCGTGAATTCCGCCCGGCATTCCATCTCCGAGGGGGGATGCGGATACTCTCATGCGCCTCATGTCCTCCTGGTGATCGCCGCGTTTTTGACCGTCTCGCGGCCGAATGGATCCCCATCAGGCCGGATCGTCTTCGTGTGCCTAAAAAAACAAAAAACCACGAAAGCCCGGGCGCTGAGCACCCGATTGGCCTTCGTGGCCGCCTAAAAATCCGATGTGTCGACCGGCGCCCCCCAACGGGAGGAGCGTCCGTTGCTTCTGAAGAGGTTTCGGCTTCTGCCGAGATTCGTCACTTCGCTTCAGGTGAAACCTGTTTCACAATGTTCGCCGAGTGTCAAGACCGGGCCGTGCAGTGACCCGTCGTCGGACGGGTCAACCCAATTCGGTATCGGGAAACGCGCAGCTGCGCTCCTGCTTCGAGGGGATGGAGGAAGAGGAGGGGCGGGGTCCAATCGAGCGACTTGAAATCCGCCCTTCGACGCTTAGCATGTCCTTGGTTCGCACCCACAAGGTGCCCGCCTGACGGGCGTACAAAGGAGGCAGGCTATGCGAGTCAAGGCATATGCGGCGAGCGAGGCGGGGGCCGAGCTTCGGCCCTTCGAATATGAACTCGGCGATATCGGCGACGAGGAGGTCGACATCGAGGTCACTCATTGCGGAATCTGCCACAGTGATTTGAGCATGATCGACAACGATTGGGGGATTTCCAGGTATCCGTTGGTGCCAGGGCATGAGATTGTCGGGAAAATCAGCGCCGTCGGCAGATCCGTTAGCCATCTTGCCGTCGGCCGGATTGTCGGCCTGGGGTGGTTTTCCCGATCGTGCATGAGTTGCGCTCAGTGCCTGTCCGGCAACCACAATCTCTGTGCTTCCGCTGAGGGGACCATCGTCGGCCGCCATGGTGGATTCGCGGACCGGGTCCGCGCCCACCGAGGGTGGGTGATTCCGCTGCCGGAAGGCGTCGACGCGAAGAGCGCCGGTCCGTTGTTTTGCGGCGGTATCACGGTCTTCAATCCCCTTCTCCAGAACAACGTCCGGCCCACCGACCGCGTGGGGGTGGTCGGCATCGGCGGGTTGGGACACATGGCCCTTCGGTTTTTGAGCGCATGGGGCTGCGAGGTGACGGCCTTTTCCACCAGCCCCGAAAAAGAGGGTGAAGCCCGCCGGCTGGGAGCCCACCGATTCGTGAGCACCCGCGACGCCGGGGCATTGGAAGGTATGGCAGGGTATTTCGATACGATCCTGGTAACGGTCAATGCCTCCCTCCCCTGGGATCTCTACATTGCCGCTCTCAGTCCGAAAGGGCGGCTCCACCTGGTCGGGGCCGCCCCTTCCGTGGAAGCAACGGTTTTTCCGATGATCCTCGGGCAGAGATCCCTCGGAGGGTCGCCGCTGGGGAGCCCGGCTGTCATCGGCACCATGCTCGAATTCGCGTCCCGCCACGGCATCGAGCCGGTTACAGAGATTTTTCCGATGTCCAGGGTCAACGACGCCATCGAGAAACTGCGAACCGGCAAACCCGGGCACCGGATAGTGCTGGAAAACGATTTCAATCAATCGTGACCCTTTTCTGCCGGGAGGCGGTGCCGGAAGCCGGTGAATTGGGCTGCGCTGGCCGGTCAGCACAGGCTCCTTGGCTCTATCGCGGCGGGGTCCATGAGAAGCATTGATTGGAATATCTCGGGTTTGCGGCGGTACCAAATGTCGAGAAGGAAGATGGCCTTTTCATCGGAAAGCGGTGCTTCCAATGGAACGCTTCCCTGGAACAGGTCATCTTTTCCATCGAGAAGGGTCAGTACATCCTCGAGGCGACAACCGATGGATTCTGAAAAAATGACAGCAAGAATGTCTTTGTATTTCATTATGTTGGATTAGAATCCAATTCGAACGGCGAGGAGCTTATCCGGAAACGGGGAAGTCATCTGGTTTTTTGCATGCGCAACAGGAAGGATATCGGCAGAAGGCGGAGGCCCCTTGAGATGGGCAGGGGCTGATGGGCAAGCGCTGCCTATCGACTGAAAATTCCCGCCAGGCTCGATTTTGCGGCCAGGGGCAAAGGGCTGTCAAGAAAAACCCCCTCCCGGCACTGTGTGCCGAGAGGGGGGGCGTTACGGAGGTAGAGACGATGGCATTCGTCTCTGAATACGGCGAACCAAAGGGCGACTTGGTTCACCTGGCTGCCGGAAAGGGTCTCGAACCGGCAGTGAAAGTAAAATGTTACCCGTTCATTCGGTTGTCAATGCCCGGATGGGAATCTCTATGGGTAGTATTGGGCCGGCCCTCTGTCCTCACCGCGATGCTCCGACCCAACCTGAAATCCGGTTTCACAACGCCCTCTTGAAGAATGATTCCGTCCACGCTGGTTGCCGCCTGGCATCAAAGCGCCTTGGTGCGCCGGCTGACCGTTGCGATGCCGTTAGTGGGCGGCGCAGCGCCGATACTGCCGCTCATCACGCCGGGAACCACTTCCTCGAATTCATTCAAATCCATCGGCTTGTAAAAAACGTGACAGATGCCGCTGCCCTCCAACCGAGGGCCAATGTATTCCGGAACGTCACCCGTCAGGGCGGCAACCGGCAGGGTGGGATTCCGTTCCTTGATGCGAAGGGCGAGCTCCCAGCCGTCCATTGCGGGCATGTGAATGTCGGTCAGGACAAAATCAAAGCTGCCCTGACTTTCCGTTTTTTCCAGGGCTTCCAGGCCGTCCTGGGCAGTCGTTGTCTCGTAACCGAGTTTTTTGAGCATTCGCGATACCAGAAAAAGAATGCCCTTGTCATCGTCGACGATCAGGATGTGTCCTTTAGGGGCTGTGTCCATTGCAACTCCTCCGGTCCACGCCGATTAGCACGTTTCAGGCCGCGAGGCCAGCCTCCGGGGGAATAAAAAATGCGGTAAAAGCCCGTCCAGGCGATCCTTGTCCTTCAGATTCCAAGGTAGTGTTCACTCACGAATTGAAGCAACGGAAAGGACCTCAGTTGCGCTCGTAGGGTTCGAGACAGTCCGGGTCCACTTTGAGATGGTTCTTGAGGATCTGAGGCTTGCGGCGGTACCAGATGTCCAGAAGCGCGAGGGCGTGTTCGTCCGAGAGGTGCTTGCCCATGGGGATGCGGTCCTGGAAGAGGTCGTTCCATCCCTCGATGAGCCGAACGAAATCCTCCGGGTCGAAGCCGGCGCTTTCCGCGAAAATGACGGCGATGAGATTTTTGTACTGCATCGGGTCCGCGGCGGCTCCCGCCCGGAAGATGGGTCGACTCGCCGCGGCCGCCGGGATTCGGACGCGGACAATTGAACAGCACTGAAACATCTTGTATCGGCCAAATGACGGGCGAGCTTGAACCTGCCAACGTTCGGGAGCATTCATCCCGAAGGACTGAGGCGGAAAGTTTCCGCGGGGCTTCAGGCCGAGCCCGAGATCCCGCTTCCGGGCCTGGGCCTCCGCCGCGGCCCACGCCCGAAATATTCGCGGGTGCGGTTCGGGTAATCCGGATGGGTGCCCTTGCGGTAATGAACGATCCAGCGGCCATCTGGAAGCTGTTGGACTGCCATTTCCTCTCTCTCGCCTACAAGTATGGGGTGCATTACCCGGTACCTGTTATTGCGGGATGAGCGGAAGGTGAATCAATCAAAATGTTTCTGATGGGATCTTGAGGGTTTTTGTGCGGCCGGATCTGCGCTTCCATTCCATCGGCGGCCGGATGATCAACGCCCGGGCCGGGACCGCAGCCGAGCATCCGGACGTGAGGGTGATCGGCATGACGGTGCAGTCGTCCGAGCTTTTTATCAGTGCCATGAAGGATGCTGGGGCTGACGTCTGTCTGAGCAAGGCGGACTTATCGATTCCGCTGCTCCAGGCGATAGATGGAATAGGCTGTTAGAAAGGCCACCGGCAAGGGTCGCACTTTTGTCAATCGTTCGATACCCCGCAAGTCGCTGCCGCGCGCTGGTCTGGCCTTGCCGCCTGAAATCCCCTGATAGGTTGAGATACTGGACATTAGTCTGGTATGGTCCGCCTTTTCAACTTACTGGTTTCGGGGCCCGGATTTGAAGCGTGATTTAAAGGACCCATTTTTTTCACAAGAGCGCATGGAGATAAAGGATGAAGAAGCTTTACACGTTTACAATCGCCATTGCCGCAATCTTCCTATTTTCCGGGATTTCCGTTGCCGATGACTGGAAAGACGAGTCAGGCCATGGGCGCCGGGGAAAACCGGAATACAAGCAAGGGGATCACGGACACGGCCATAAGGATCGGGATAAAGACCGTGGCGGGAGGGACTACAAGGATAGGCGAAAAGATCGTGACGACCGGGGGTATAAAGACCGGGATGACGACCGTGGACATGGCCGGGATTACGACAGGTACGAGGGTTACAGGCACAGACCTTATGACCGAAACCGCCATTACGGCCATCAAGAACGTGACGGTCATCGGTACGAATATCACGGTCACTGGCGATCCTGGGATGAATGGGAACGCTACAAAAAACGTCACCCGGATTTCCACAAGCATGGCCGATACTACCGGGATAATGGCCATTTGATGTTCAATTTTTGCGACCCTGCCGGTGGAGGTAGTTTCTTTTTTTCTATCGGTAGGTAGATTTCTTTCGCTTCAACGCCCTGTCAATTCAGTTAAAAATTACCCCGGGGCAGTCGATTCTATGGAACCGGCCGCCTCGGGGTCGTCGAAACCAGCAAGGCCGCCCGCCTCTCTTTCCCCCGGAATTTTCGGTAATCCGCAAAGTTGACTCCCGCATTTGAGGATTAGGGTGAGTGGTCCACCGCGGATTCCTGCTGCGGTCATTTCACTGTCTCATTTGCGTACAACCTGATCTGACTATTCCTCCTGAAGGGAGTCGCACCATGAAAAGCAATAGAGCAGGATCATGACAGGCGCCTTGCCGGGGCGGTCCTGAAAAACGAAAGGGCAGGGTGGAGTTTTGGCTCCATCCTGCTTTCTGCGTTTTCGAGATTCCCCAATGGGTCGGGGGTGGCTGGTTGTCTATTCCGGGGATGGCTCGGTCCCGGCTGGCAGGGGGTCGACCTGGTGGAGATCCTGAAATCGGGGATGGACACGGAGTTCAAGGCCCGGCTGGTGTCGAAGGCGTTGAATTCGTTGAAGAAAAATTTGGCGGAGTTGATTAAGAAAGTCTGAAGAAATGAGTGATGAAGTGGAGTTGCCTGGTGTCTCTATTTTGTTATTGAGATAATTAAAGACGTTATCCGTCGAATTCTTTGTTCCGTCGCTCCCCACGCGCCCAGATCTCCATGCCAATCCGGTCGCCAATCAGATCAATTCTGCAGTGTCCTGTATGATTCCAGGGGGGCTGGCGGTGCCCGAGCAATAATAGGCCAGGTTATTTCTCAAGCCTGGCGCCCAGGTCGGTCCGGAAGAGCCTATTTCCTTGTAATTGCTCGTGCATCCCCATTCATTGTCTCCATAGTTTTTCCAACCGCGTGTTGGCAGGCCAACGGCTGAAACATAATCGCAAACCATGGTGGGTTTGGTTTCCAAAAGCTCTGCATCCACTTTGTCAAAAGTAAGGACTCCAGCAACCGAAATTATACAAAAAACGAAAATAATTGTTTTCACAATAGGCTCCTAAAAACGGTCGCGGCACAGGACATCTCAATTGTGTTTTCGGATGGACTTCACCCGGGAGTAGGCGGCCACTTGCTCGTTGATCGCGAATTCCTGCATGACGTAGTCGTTGGGCCAGTCATCGGCGGCTTTTCTCTTGATTATCAAAAGTACGGCGTCGGAGGTGTAGGTGTTCCAGTACTACTGCACTCCGCGATCGGCCCTGGCCTGCTCGCGGATCACAAACTCTTGCATGAGGTGATCCTCCGGCCAATCGTCCCTGGCTTTGGAGATGATGTCTCGCAGAACATGCTGTGGCACGTGGGGGACGGGGTCGTTCAGGCCGATGTGGCGCACCGTCTTTTCGCCTGTGCTGCCGTCTACGCGCGTTTCCTGGAACACCCTGGAGGACTCCGGCGCCTGCGGGCGGCCGGAGGACCACTCCGCCTCCTTTTCGAAATGATTCAGAAGCCGTTGTCAGCTCAGCTGGAAGATATTTTCCTCGATGGTCTGCCGGACTTCCTCGTCCCTTAGCTGGCAGCCGGTCAGCTTGCATAGGGTGGTGCGGATACGGGTGATGACGCCGTCGGTGAGGATGGCCTCGACGATGTTGTCGTAGCAGAGGGCGCTGATTTTCTGCCAGGCCTTCTCGAGAACATTTTTCCTGGACATTCCGTTTTTGGAGATCAGGTACAGGTTCCAGGCCTCGGTGTCGTCCAGCCCGTCCATCAGATCGATCGAGAACACGAGATCGGTCTTTACCCGTTCGTTCATCGAAACATGGTATAGTTGCCAGACCAGCGCGTTGGTGAGCACCACCCACTTCATCCCGGAATAGGCGGCATACGCCGAGGCTTGGAAAATCTGGTTGTCCCGAAGCGCCATGCCGATTTTCTTGGCCTCGATAACCAGCGCATCCTCGTTATTGATCGAGAGGACATAGTCCGCCCGGCGTCCGCCGATTTTCTGTTCCGTTTTGATGTCCTCCAGCCGGTAACCGAGGATGTCCTGCAGCATCTGATTGATGAGGAGGCGGGTGTCGCTTTCGTTGTCCTGGTTGTTGAGGGACGCCGCCAGGCGCGGCAGGAAACCTTCGACGGCGGATGAGATGCCATCTATGTGTTCCTGCATCACCTCCTGTGGGGATCGCCTGGTCTTATTGCCGCCCGGCGCTTGCCCGCCCTGTGAATCGTCCTGCCCATCCCCCAGCTCAATGATTTTCGACGGCGGGGTGAATTCCTCGATTTTGAAAACGGTGCTGCACTTTTTGCATCTGGCGACCTGGCCAAGCAAAACCGCCTTGATCTTATATTTTTGGCCGCATTCCTCGTTGGTGCATTTTGTGAAGATCATCGCCGCCTCCAAACGCTGTTAGATATTCAAAGGCCGTTTGCCGGCCAAAGGATTGATGGGGCTTGATGGCCTGATGAAGCTGCAGCCGACGTGGTGGTAGTTGATGATGGTTAGCTTCCGGGTTGGGTCTGACAGGACGGCCTTTTGGATTTCTAAGTCCGGGAATTCCGGGATTTGTGCTGTCTGGGTATGTTTTGAAGCCTGGACCTGGGATACGGACAGGGTGAGGATGATCAATAGGGTGAGGAGGAACAGGCGGAGCGCTCTAAATGCTCCGGAGGATTTTGGGGCTATGTCGGATTTTTCGGTTTCTGGAACAGGGGTCTTCTGCTGGAGGATCTCGCTCAGTTTCTGCTTGACGAATTCCCTTTCCATGATGCGCTCCTTGTCGGAGGTTCATAGCTTTCCGGGAGGTTCAGCCATTTGACGACCTTTTCCCAATTATGAAAAATCCTTGTGGTGCCATCGTTCCTGTCGATTTCGCACATGGATGTTAGCCAATTGGCGTTGTATAGGGACTCCGGGTCCGCGACGGCCGCGACTCGGGAGGGGGCGGCGAAGGAGTAGTACATTTCCCTGGCCTGGGCGAGCCAGTAGGAGTCGGTCGGCTTCTGGGTGGCCTCCAGCACTTCGCGATAGTCTACCAGTACGCGGCTGCCGGGGCGCCAGCGCGGGTGGGTGAACGTGAGGCGCATTCCGACCAGGTTGTCGTGAAGCGTGTCCTGGTCGCAGATCCTGACATAGAACAGGGTGTTCGGTTCGTCGTATGAGATGGTAAAGGACATCTTGGTTCACTCCGTCAGCCTGTCTTCACGAGCTCCAGCACATCCCTCACGATTTCAGGCTTTACCTTCACTCCAGTCTCGCTTTCGATGAAATATCTGCACAGAAGCGCCACGGCCTGAGCCTTGTGCTTCGGCGACAGGCAAGCTTCCGGCTCTATCGCCGCCGTATGGGCGCGGACTTTCAAGAATAGAAATTGCACGATTGTTAACACATTGTAACAAATGACACAAGGACCGGAAATCATGAACAAAAACAACTACAAAGCAGTCGAATGCCTCTGGGATCCGGGCTACCTGCTGACCAACATCCACAAGGCGCTGCACGCGCTGGCCGCCTGGACCCAGTCGGACGTCGTCCAGCGGCCTTTGTAGGAGGCAAAAAAGCAGTCTAATGAGATGAAATTAAAGAGAAAAACAGAAGTTTTCGCGGTAATACGGGTATTACCGGAAACACTTAGGGCCACCCGTTTCTGAGTGGCCCTAAGTGCTTGTTTTTATTGTGGTGGGCGATACTGGGATTGAACCAGTGACTTCTACCGTGTGAAGGTAGCACTCTCCCGCTGAGTTAATCGCCCATTACGGATCTTGTGGTGGCTTGCCAAGCCTTCGTCTCCGCCTCTGTTCTGAAGCGGCGAAGTCTTCCAATTCTCACCCTTCGTAGTCAACCTTTTCCTTGAGTTCCTTGCCTACCTTGAAGAAGGGTAGTTTTTTGGCGGATACCCTTATTTTTTCCCCTGTCTTCGGATTGCGGCCAGTGTAGGCCTTGTAGTGGTTGACACTGAAGCTGCCGAAACCCCTGATTTCGACCCTGCCGCCATTGCAGAGGGAGTCTTCGATGGCCTGGAAGAAAATGGTGACGATCTGCTCGGCTTCTTTGCGGCTGAGATCAGCGCGCTCCTTGAGCGCGTCCATCAGGTCAGATCGATTCATGAGGTCTCCTTCAATCTCCAGTTCTTCGTGACTGACCCATCAGCCTTGCGAACAACTGAGCATTACATATAGACGCCGGCTCCAATTCAAGTCAAGCTCTTTTTCTCATTATCTTCATGATTTATAGGCGCAACTTTTGCATTCTCCGATGCCGGTTCCGGTCGGGATTCCGGAGCGGATCGGGCATCCCGAGGGGAAGCAATCGGGAGGACGTCGTCATTGCCCTCCTTGGCCGACGTCAGGCAATCTTGTGGAACGTTCGGCGGCAGAGGAAGTTCAGCCTGGTGATAGATGGCCGGCTCTTCGGTGGAACCGAGCGATTCGAATTCCTTCGGGGTCGGCAGGTCCCTCAGGTCCTTGAGTTCGAAAAGCTCCAGGAACCGTTTGGTGGTGGCGTAGATCATGGGGCGGCCGGGGATGTCTTTTCTGCCGAGAACCCGGATGAGCTTCTTTTCCAGCAGCATTCGAAGAACACCGCCGCTGTCCACTCCTCGGATATGCTCGACGTCCGCACGAATGATCGGCTGTTTGTAGGCTATGATCGCCAGCGTTTCGAGGGCGGCACGGCTGAGCCGGACCGGGCTCGGTTTGACGAGCTCCTGGACCCACTCGCGGTATTCCGGCCGGGACCGCAATTGGTAGCCTCCCGCAATCTCCTTGAGATAGAAGCCGCCGCCTCTTTTATCATATTCCTCTCCGAGTTCGACGAGAACCCGCCGTATGTCGGCATGTGCCGCCAAAGGCAGGACTTCTTTGAGCCGGTCTACCGTCAGTGGCTCGTCGGTGACGAATAGCAGACACTCGATAATGGCCTTGAGGTTTTCCATTACTGGTAGAACAGGCGAATGATGCCGGACTGAATGTTCTGGCTGATCGCGAGCAATTGAAGCTTGACCATTTCGAGCACCGCGAGAAAAGTGACGATGATGTCGTTCCGGGAGGCTTCCGCCGGAAAAAGTTCACTGAACGTGAGGGACCCCTGCGCCTCGAATAGATCGATGAGCTGTGCAATGCGGTCCTGGATGGATACCTCTTCCGCTTCGAGAGACACCCGATGCTCGCCCGACGCGCTTTCGAGAATCCGTTTGAAAGCATCGATCAGCTCGAACAGGTCGACGTGAATTTCCCGCTCCTCGGATTCGATGACGGAGTCGATGTCCGTCGCCGGCCGGGTGAAAGTGTGCTCGCCGAGCAGATACCGGCGGCTGAGTTCGTCGGCCGCCGATTTGATCCGGAGATATTCCAGCAGCGGCCGGGCGATTTCATTTCTGGGGTCTTCCTGCTCCTCCTCTCCTTCGTAGGCCGGCAACAGCATCCTCGACTTAATCTGGACGAGAGTCGCGGCCATCAGCAGGAAGTCACCGGCGACGTCGATGCTCATGGCCTTCATCCACTCGAGATACTCCAGGTACTGCTCGGTGATGAAGGCGATCGGAATGTCATAGATATCCACCTCGTTTTTCCGGATGAGGTGGATCAGGAGGTCCATGGGGCCTTCGAAGACGTTCTCGAGGCGCACTTTGTAGACATCCCCGTCCGCGTCTGAACGCAGCGATGGGTCGACATCCGGGTGAGAACCGTTGGCATCGACCGACGTCATCGGCACTCAGTCTCCCAAGCGCTTGACCCCGATAGCCTCGCGAATCTCCCTGAGGAACGGGACGCTGTACCCCCTTGCCCGGTCGGCGCCCTCTTTGAGGACCTTTTCGATGAAGCCGGGGTTCTGAACGAGTTCTTCGTAGCGCCGGCGCGGTTCGGCAAGTGTCCGGTCGATCTGCTCGAACAGAATCTGCTTCATTTCCCCCCAGGAAATGCCTTCGGCATAACGGGCGCGAATGGCCTCGACGGCCTCGGGGTCGGCAAATGCCTGGTAGATCTCGAACAGTGTACAGCCCTCGGTCGACTTGGGCTCGTCGGGGCCCTGGGAGTTGGTCTTGATCTTCATGATGAGCTTCCGAAGCTTTTTTTCGGAAACGAACAAGGGAATGGTGTTGTTGTAGCTTTTGCTCATCTTTCGACCGTCGAGGCCGGACAGGACCGCCGTTTTTTCATCCACGACGGCCTCGGGCAGTGCGAAGATTTCCCTGTAGGTGTGGTTGAATCTCTGGGCGATGTCCCGGGCCATTTCGATGTGTTGGATCTGGTCCTTCCCCACGGGAATCTTCCGCGCCTTGAACATCAGGATGTCTGCCGCCATCAGGATGGGGTAGCAGTAGAGGCCCATGGTGATGCCCTTGTCGGGATCGGCGGCCCGCGCCTCCTCGTTTTCCTGAACGGCTGCCTTGTAGGCGTGGGCGCGGTTCATGAGGCCCTTGGCGGTCATGCAGGTCAGGATCCAGGTCAGTTCGGGAATCTCCGGAATGTCGGTCTGGCGGTAAAACACCGAGGTGTCGGTGTCCAGGCCGAGGGCGAGCCAGGCGGCCGCCACTTCCAGCGTGGACCGGCGCATGACATCGGGGTCCTGGCACTTGATCAGGGCATGGTAATTCGCCAGAAAATAAAAGGACTTGACGTTCGGATCCCGGCTGGCGGCGATCGCCGGCCGGATGGCGCCGACATAGTTGCCGATATGAGGGGTTCCGGTGGTGGTGATGCCGGTGAGTACGATTTCGTTTTGCATTGTCGCATTTCCGTTATGGAGCTCGGCTTGAGCGGGGGCTAAATACGGCCGCTGTTTCCGGAAGTCAGATATTCACGGACAAAAGCCAGTTCGTCGTCCCGGGTTTCCAGTTTCCCATTGAGCTTTTCATCCAGGACCGCATCCAGGATTTTCCGGTAGACGGGACCCGCGGGGATCCCCATGTCCTTGAGGTCCCGACCGGTGATCTCCGGGACTACGGATCTCAGGTGCAGGCAGAACCGTGACACGGATCGCCTCACGGCCTCCTCCCTGGTAATGGCCATCATGTACAGAAGGAGTTCCGTGCGGAAATGCTTCAGGCTTCGGAACAACGCGCTGTTGGCTTTGGGGATCCGGCTTTCCAGCCGGAAAAGGGCTCGTTCGGCCTGAATGCGCTCCTCACAGATCAAGGCCGCCAATCGAGGGGGCAATTCCAGTCGATGACTGATGCCGAGGGATGTTTCCCGATCCATCCCATTGATGAGGCCCATGAAAAAAACGGCCCACTTCATATAGGATTCATCGAGAAAAAGCAAATCATACCAGGACACCACCTTTCGGATCGCGTTGAGCCGGGATTGCGCCGCGGCGTTCCATTCCATGGATGGATGAATCGCCTTCAACAGCTCGAAGTCATTCAGACGGGCCACCGCGGGTGTCGGGTTGTCCTCGGAGAGAATGTGCCGAAGTTCGGAAATGATGCGGCGTCCGCTCAGGCGGTTGAAAAAGTCCATCTTGACGGCGTTGTGGATCAGCTTCTGCGTCAGCTTTCCGATGGAGAAGCCGAAGCGCTGCTCGAAACGGATCGCTCGAAAGGCCCGGGTGGGATCCTCGACGAAGCTCAAATTGTGAAGCACCCGGATGTTCCGTTCCTTGAGGTCCTTGAATGCCGAGAAAAAGTCGATCAGGGTGCCGAACCGCTTCGGATTGAGCTGGATGGCCAGCGTGTTGATGGTGAAATCGCGACGGAACAGATCCAGCTTGATCGAGCTCATTTCGACCGTGGGCAGCGCCGCCGGAAATTGATAGTACTCCATCCGGGCGGAAGCGACATCCACCTTGAGGCCGTCCGGGAAACTGACGACGGCGGTGCCGAATTTGGCGTGCGAATGTACCCTCGCACCGACACGTTCTCCATAGGCCCGGGCAAAGCGGATGCCGTCGCCTTCGATGACGATGTCCATGTCGTCGATGGGGCGGTAGAGGAAGAGGTCCCGGACGAAGCCTCCCACGGCGTAGGCGCCGTAACCCAGGCCCTCGGCGGTCTCACCGACATCCATGAGGATCGACATGATTCGATCCGAAAGCCGTTCCGCCATGAATTTTCGGATGTTTCGGGTGCGGGCGTGGATGGGCCGGTATTCCGATGGCAGGTGGGTGCCCCGGGAAGAGCTCTGACGCCGGATGAGGAGATTCAACAGATCGGTTCGCGTGATGACGCCCTTGACACCCGATTCGTCCGCTACCGGGAGGATCCGCTGCTTGTTTTCGATGATCTTTTCCTGGATTTCGTCCAGGTCCGCATCGGGCGGTACCGTGGCGAATTCGCTGCTCATGTATTCGCCCACATGCACGTTGCCGAGATCGTGGAAAAGGGCCTTTTCGATCACCTGTCGCGTGATGTAGCCTGTCAACTCGATCTGTCCGTCCGATCGGCGCTGCACCAGGAGCGCGTTGACGTTGTATCGGGTCAACAGCTTGGCCGCCGTGCTGCAAGGGGTGTCGATGTCGACCATGATCGGAGGGGACGTCATGATATCCGAGGCACGCCGCCGGGAACGGACCGACCGATACAGGACCTCCACGAGGTCGTGCTCGACCTGGGCAAGCGTCAGGTGCTTGACGGTGGCCGCGGCCGCATAAGGATGGCCTCCGCCCCCGAAAGGGGAGACCACTGCTCCGGCGTCCACCTCGGGAACCCGGCTGCGCCCGACGATGTAGATTTTGTTTTCCATCCGGGCAATGGCGAAGACGGCGTCCAGATCCTCCATGCGCATCATCTTGTGCACCAGCAGGGCGAAGTCGGGCGAGTAATTCTCAGTGGTGACGCTCGTGACCAGGACCTCGACGCCGTTGATGGGGTGGCGGACGGCCGCTTCGAACATTTCATTCAGAAGACCGACCTGAGCGGGTGTCAGCTCCCGGGTGGTCAGGTTGGACACGGTGTTGAGATTGGCGCCCTTTGAAAGCAACCAGGCTGCCGCCTGGAGGTCGCGGTCCGTCGTCGAGGGGAAGGTGAAGGACCCGGTGTCCTCATAGATCCCCAAACACATGATGGTCGCCTCGTCAGGGGTGAGTTGCAATCCCCTTTCCTGAATTTTTTCGATGAGCAGCGTGACGTTTGCGCCGGTCAGTGCGTGAACCGTGACGCTTCCGGACACATCGCCACCGGCCGGGGGATGATGGTCGTAGATGTGAATGTCGATATCGGGTCGATCCAGCAGCTCGCCGAGCGGCCCGATACGGCTGCGCTGGCGCGTATCCACCAGGACGAGCCGGCGGACCGAAGCGAAGTCGATGTCACGAATATCCGCCATGTTGAAGAGATAGACCAGCGACTGAATGAAAAAATTGCGAAGGGTTTTCTCGTGGGATCCAGGGAAAACGACCACCGCATCCGGGTAAAGCCTCTGGGCGGCCAGCATCGACGCCATTGCGTCGAAATCCGCATTGAGGTGCGTCGTGATGACGGTCAGATCTCCTGATTTTTGAGGTGTTTCAGTCATCGGCGGTGGGTTTGTCCGGCTAAAGATTTGTTGGCATTCGTTCGATAGAGGATCTGACGGTTGAAAACGTCCCCGGAAGCTGGAGCGTACGAAGGTTCTTGACACATCTTGGGAAATTCATCAATTGGTTTCCGGCGATTTCCGGTGATTTCCGGCTGTTAATCGATCCCTGCGCGGCCCGCAGGGGGGTGTCCGGGTGCTGCGGCGCCTTCTCACCGGGCAGCGGCCGAGACGAAACGGGGCGTTTGACAGGCCATATAAAAATTTACTATTTCACAGCGTTAAACGAATTTATGATTGGTGCGAACAGCGGACCCATCAGGACCATCAACCGGTTGAGAGCACTCCCGAATCCATGTGGATCGGGATACCGGAAGCGTTCCTCGGGCTGCCCCGCCCTCATGATCATGAAGACCGCCTTCGCTTGCCCTGAAGCCCATCAAGGAGGAATGTATCAATGACGGTCTATGTCTGGTCGGGAAAGAACCGAAAAGGCGAAATTCAGAAAGGGGAGATGGAGGCATCCAGCGAAGACGCGGTTCGCAACAACCTGTCGCGGATGCGGATCAGTCCGAATCGGATCAAAAAGAAGCCCAAGGATCTTTTCGAGAACGTTTCCTTCCTGCAACCGGCCGTCAAGCAAAGGGATATCATTCTCTTTTGCCGGCAATTCTCCACGATGATCGACGCCGGGCTTCCCATCATCCAGTGCCTGGATATCCTCCATGCCCAGCAGGAAAACAAGACGTTCAAGAAAATGCTCAAGGATGTCAAGGACAGTGTCGAGAGCGGCGCCACCCTGGCCGAGGCGCTCAAGAAATATCCCAAGCATTTCGACGATCTTTTCGTGAACATGGTTCACGCCGGCGAAACCGGGGGTGTGCTGGACACGATTCTCCGCCGGCTGTCCCATTACATGGAAAAGGCCGCCAAGCTGAAGTCCCGGGTCAAGGGGGCCATGACCTATCCGCTCGTGACGATCGCGATCGCCATCATTGTCCTGATCGTCATCCTGGTCTTCGTCATTCCGGTGTTTCAGGATATGTTCAGCAGCTTCGGATCGGAGCTGCCGGGCCCCACTAAGATGGTCATCGCCATGAGCGATTTCGCAAAAGGAAACTTCCTGTATATTTTCGGGGCAGCCGTTTTGTTTGCCGTCGCATTCGCAAGGGTCTACAAAACCGAAAAGGGGAGGGCGTTTGTCGACCGCTCATTGCTTCGATTCCCGATTTTCGGGGACCTGATCCGAAAGGTGGCCGTTGCCAAGTTCACGCGGACCATGGGCACCATGCTCTCCAGCGGCGTGGCCATCCTGGAGGCATTGGATATCGTAGGCAAAACCGCGGGCAACAAAACCATCGAGAACGCCATCTACGACGTCCGGCAGGGAATCGCCGAAGGCCGGACAATGGCGGATCCCCTGGCCGAAAGCGGTGTATTTCCTTCCATGGTGGTCCAGATGATTTCCGTGGGCGAGGCCACCGGCGCCCTGGACGCCATGCTCGGAAAGATCGCGGATTTCTATGACGAGGAAGTGGACCAGGCGGTCGACAACCTGACCTCCCTCATCGAACCTTTCATGCTGGTATTTCTGGGCGTTACGATCGGCGGCCTGGTGGTTGCGATGTATCTTCCGATTTTCAAAATGGCTGGAAACATCACCTAGCAGCCCGTGGATAAACAAGCTTCGGGGTGAAAGGCACATGTCCCGGCGAAGCCTGATGGCGAATCCGGAAGGCGCGGGCCGAAGCGAAAAACGCAGCAACCACAGGGGTTTGAGCATTTTTGCGAGGGTCGCAACGCCGCATTTCGGCCTGAGGTGCCATTGATCCACAGGCTGCCAGGCACAGGCTCTCCACAACCGATACAGGGTCCACCCTTCATCATGCGTTGAGTTGCGCCGGCTGACGGGTGGGCCGCTTCCCCTCCTGTCCGGCATCACCTCAGCAGGGAACGTCGAATTTCAGATGACCCCCACCTTCAACAAACCGCCGGACACGGAATTGCGGCTGAAGCTTCGCTGGCTGATTGTCGCAAGAGCGGTCTTCTCCACCCTGCTGCTGGGATCCACTGTTTTTATCCATCTCTCGGGGAACCCGGGGGAGGATCGCACGCCATTTCTGGTGTTGTACGGCATCATCCTTGCCATCTACTTTCTCTCAGCCCTCTACGGGGTTCTGCTGGTCACACTCCGGCGTGTCGTGGCATTGGCCTACGTCCAGATCGGGATCGACACCATCGTCGTGTCCATGATCGTTTACCTCACCGGCAGTTTTTCCAGCATTTTCGCATTTCTCTACCCGGTTGTCCTCATCTACACCAGCATGTTGCTCTACCGCAGGGGGAGCTTCATCATGGCAGCGGTCAGCGCCATCGAATACTCGGCACTCGTGGGTCTCGAGTTCTTCGGCGCGCTGAAGCCTATCCTCATCGGCGAAGGGAGTTCAGCGACGCGTTATGAGCTGGACTATGTCGTCTATCGCGTCTTGATCACCGTGGGAGCCTGTTTCGCGGTGGCGTTTCTCAGCAGTATTCTGGCCGAACAGGCCCGCCGAACGCGGGAAGAACTGACAGCCATGGAGGAGCAGGTGCGGCGGGTGGAAAAAATGGCCGCCGTCGGTGAGATGGGCGCGGGATTGGCCCATGAGATCAAGAACCCGCTGGCATCCATTACGGGGGCGATCCAGCTGCTTCGGGATGAGATGGTTTATGAACCGGGTGTCGACAAGCTCATGCAGATCATCCTTCGGGAGGCGGATCGACTGAGCACCCTCGTCAGCAATTTCCTGCTTTTCGCCCGGCCCCCCTCTGGCAATCGTCAACCGATCTGCCTGGACACCGCCATCCCGGAAACCGTGGCCCTTTTCGAAAAAAACGAGAAATACCGGGAGCGCATTCGGATCAAGTGCAACGGTGAATCCAATCTTTGGATCGAGATGGACCCGGACCATTTCCGTCAAGTGCTCTGGAACCTGCTCGTCAACGCCGCAGAAGCGATCGCAGATGTGGGACGAATCGAAATTCATTCCATCCGAAGCCGCAATCAAACGGTTCACATACGGGTTTCCGATACCGGGTGCGGCATGGCGCCTGCCACGATCAGTTCCATCTTCGATCCCTTCTTCACCACGAAGGCCAGCGGTACCGGCCTGGGCCTCTCTATTGTGCTTCGCATCGTTGAAAGCTATGATGGACGATTGGAAGTCAAGAGCGCTCCGGGAGCCGGGACCGATTTTTTCATCAAGCTCAGATCCATTTCCGACCCTTCCCTTGACAGTTCCCTGTAAATCGTCTAATTGAACCAAGTTGACCCATTACTCTGAAAGGATTGATAATTTCGGAGAATGGGATTTTTTATACCGAACCTTTTGCGATGTGGGGTGCGATAAACCGGACCATGAACACCACAACCGAAAAAAGCGCGGACGTTCTTTCCAAGCGAAAAGAAAAATTGGACGAATTCCGGGCCGGCAACCTGCCTCTCTTCCCAAACGATTTCAAGGCGCTTCACACAGTAGCCGATATCCGGCGGCATATCGAAACCACCGAGGAATCCAAGGAGGTTGGTCAGGCGGTATTCACCACTGCCGGCCGTATGATGGCCGTCAACCGATTCGGAAAGTCGACTTTTTTACGGTTCCGGGACCGGACCGGGCAGATTCAGGCCTATGTGCGGAAGGACAAGGTCGGGGACGAGTCCTACGAGCTTTTCAAAAAATTCGACATTGGCGATTTCATCGGGGTTACCGGAACGGTATTCCAGACGAGGACGGGGGAGTGGACGATCCTGGCGGACTCCATCAGGCTCCTGTGCAAGTCGCTAAGGCCGCTACCGGAAAAGTTTCACGGCCTGAAGGACCCGGAAAAGCGATTTCGCCAGCGCTACCTGGACCTGATCATGAACCCCGAGGTGCGGGAAATATTCGTCCGGCGGTCGCGGGTGATTCAGGCGATCCGGTCCTTTCTGATCGAAAGGGACTTTCTCGAGGTCGAAACCCCGATGATGCAGCCGATCCCCGGGGGCGCGGAGGCCGAGCCCTTCGTCACCCATCACAACGCACTGGGCATGGATCTTTTTCTTCGGATCGCACCTGAACTGTATTTGAAGCGTCTGGTGGTGGGCGGTTTTGAACGGGTATTCGAGATCAACCGGAATTTCAGGAACGAAGGGATATCCACTCAGCACAATCCCGAATTCACCATGCTCGAATTCTATCAGGCCTACGCGGACTACCGTGACCTGATGGACATGACCGAAGCCATGGTGGCGAGCGTTGCCGAAACCGTGATCGGCACCACCAACATCACGTACCAGGGCCATCAAATCGATTTGAAGCCCGGATGGCGCCGGATGACGCTGGAGGAAGCTCTTGAGCGAATCGGGGGCATCGACCCCGGGGTGCTGGGCGACCATGCGGCGTTGGTAGCCTTCGCTGAAAAAAGCGGCATCGATCTTCAAAAGAAAAGCAGGCCGGGCAAGGTGGTCACAAAACTCTTCGACGTCCTGGTGGAGCCCAAGCTGATCCAGCCGACCTTCATCACCGATTACCCGGTCGAAGTCTCCCCTCTGTCCCGGCGCAACGACAACAGACCCGAAGTCACGGAGCGATTCGAGCTCTTCATCGCGGGGCGGGAGATCGCCAACGGCTTCTCGGAACTCAACGATCCCGACGACCAGCGCGGCCGGTTTTTGCAGCAGGTGGCGGATCGACAGGCGGGCGACAAGGAAGCGCATTACATGGATGACGACTACATCGAGGCCCTGGAGTACGGTATGCCGCCCACCGCTGGGGAAGGCATCGGAATCGATCGGCTGGTCATGCTCTTGACGGACGCAGCCTCCATCCGCGAGGTCATCCTTTTTCCCCACATGAAACCGGTTTCAAAGGCCTAGTGGCGTCGATCACAGATGCGGCTGCATTCGATGCCGATGCGCCCGTGCCCGGCGTTCATGCAAAGGAAATCCGGAAAAGGGCCTCCTATCGGCAGCCACCATTCCCTGCCGCACGCCGCGGGGAGGAATCACTGAATGGGTTTTGAGCTTTTCATCGGCCGGCGCTATCTGAGGGCCAAACAGAAGCAGGCCTTCATATCGCTGATCACGATCCTTTCCACCGCCGGCGTCACGGTCGGGGTGATGGCGCTCATCGTGGTGATCGCCGTCATGGCCGGAGCGCAAAACGAGTTCCGGTCCAGAATCCTGGGAGTCGAGGCCCATGCCATTCTGATGCGGCATGGAGGCGAGTTTTCCGATTACCGGTCAGTTCTCGAAACCGTGCGATCATCCGATCACGTCGTGTCCGCCCATCCATTCGTTTACACCCAGGTCATGCTGCGTTCGGCAGGCGGGGTTTCCGGAGCGATCCTCAAGGGAATCGTGCCGGAGGCGGTGGACGGTCCCGCCGGAACCGAGGGCGGACGGGCGCTGAGCCGACTTTTTCCCGCTGACGGATCCGCCGATGACCCCATGACGGCCCCGGGCATCGTTCTCGGAAAGGAACTGGGGCGAAAATTGGGTGTCGTTGCAGGGGATGTCGTCTACCTGATTTCCCCGCAGGGGATGCTGTCGCCCATCGGCCACGTTCCTTCGCTCAAGCGCTACCGGATACTCGATTTCTTTCAGTCCGGCATGTACCAGTATGACGAAGCCTATGCATTCGTTCGACTCGAAGACGCCCAGGCGGTCATGAAGAGCGGCGACGTGGTTTCGGGCATCGAAATCCGGGTGGATGACATCTACAGGGCCGACCAGGTGGCGAGATCCATCGAGTCGGAGCTCGGCTTTCCGTATTGGTCCAAGGACTGGATGCGGATGAACGACAATCTTTTTTCCGCCCTCAAGCTGGAAAAAACAGCCATGTTCATCATTCTGACGCTCATCGTGCTGGTCGCCGCCTTCAATATCGCGAGCACCCTGATCATGATGGTGATGGAAAAGACGCGTGACATCGCCATCCTCAAGGCCATGGGGGCAACCGATGCCAGCATCCGCAGAATATTCGTTTTCAAGGGGATGGTGATCGGCACCGTCGGAACCGCCCTGGGCTGTTTCCTGGGGTTTGTCCTATGTCTGCTGCTGGAGCGATACAAGTTCATTGAACTCCCGGGCGATGTATACTATTTCACCGCATTGCCCGTGCAACTCCAGCTGATGGATGTCCTGGGCATCGCCGGGGCGTCGTTGCTCATCTGCTTTCTTGCCACGCTTTATCCGGCCAGGCAGGCGTCACGTCTGAATCCCGTGGAGGCCATCCGATATGGCTGATCCGGCCAACCGCCGCCCCATCCGACAGGAGGATGCGAAGGCCGAACCCATCCTGTCGGTGCGGGATCTGTGGAAGGGATTCTCGGACCGGTCGGGTGTGCGTATCGAAATCCTGCGGGGAGTCGGGTTTGACCTCGGCCGGGGAGAAACGCTGTCCGTGCAAGGGGCATCGGGCATCGGAAAATCCACATTGCTCCATATCCTCGGCGCATTGGATTACCCGGACAGTGGAACGGTTCAGTTCGACGGCCGGGACATATTCGGGATGGGAAAGGATGCGTTGGCGCGGTTTCGGAATGCTTCCATCGGGTTTGTGTTCCAGTTTCATCATCTGTTGCCCGAATTCTCCGCGCTCGAAAACGTGATGATGCCGCTTTTGATTCGCGGGGACGCCCGACCGACAGCGGCCTCGGCCGCGGAAGACATCCTGCTTCGCGTGGGCCTGAAAGACCGGCTGGGGCACCGGGTCACCGACCTTTCCGGCGGTGAACAGCAGCGGGTGGCCATTGGCAGGGCGATCGTCGCCAAACCTTCCGTGCTGCTGGCCGACGAGCCGACGGGAAACCTCGATCGCAAGACGAGCGACCAGGTACACCGCTTGCTGATGAAGCTCAACACCGAATTCGGCATGTCGATGGTCATCGTAACCCACAACCCCGAACTGGCCGCGATGACGCTGCGGAAAGCCACCATAACCGACGGTATCCTCCTGGAACGGAACTGAGCGCCGATGAAACGACTTTGCCTCTTTCTGGGTTGGCTGCAAATCTGGATTCTATTGAGCGGGTCGGCCTCCGCGCAGCCGGATGTCAGTGTCATGGTCCTGCCTTTCGAGGTCTTCGCACCCGACGAAATGAACTACCTGGCTACCGACCTTCCGGAGATCCTGGGGCGCCATTTGCAGGACGGCGGCGCGTCCCTGGTGCTTCCCGCCGAAAAGCCCGAGTCCGGCGAAGTAGCCGTCCTGCGGGAGGCCGGACAGGCGGCGGGGGTCGAATATGTGGTATCCGGAAGCGTGACGTGGGTCGGAGAGCGCTTCAGCATCGACGCCCGGCTGCTCGATTCCTTCGAACCCAGACCGCCCAAGGTTTTTCACATCGAGGGGGAGGGGGTGGAAAACCTCTCCGGAAAAGTGAGGGAGCTTGCCGATCAACTGAGTGTCGACCTCTTCGGGCTCGTGAAGATTGCCGATATCCGGATCGAAGGCAATGAACGCATCGAAACGGATGCGATACGCCGCGCCATTCGAATCCGGACCGGAGACACCTTTTCAGCCAAGGCGATAACGGAGGATCTCAAATCCATTCATCGGCTGGGCTATTTCGACGATGTCCGCGCGGACACGGTGTCCGTACCCGACGGCCGGCACCTTGTGTTCAAGGTCAAGGAAAAGGCGACGATCCGGGGAATACGCATCCGGGGCAACTCGGTCTATGATGGTGATGCGATCCGGCAGAACCTGACCATCAGCACGGGCTCGGTGCTCAATCTCGCCAACGTCCGCAGCAGCATCGAGCGGATCGAGGAGATGTACAAGGAAAAGAATTATCACAACGTCAGCGTCGAGCACGAAATCGAGTCCCTGGACAACAACCAGGTGAACGTCGTTTTCGACATCGACGAGGGCGGGAAGGTCCGTATCGAAACCATTCGGTTTGAAGGGAACAAAACCTTTTCCGACAAGCAGCTCCGGAAAAAGATGCAGTCCAAGGAGAAGGGGTTTTTCTACTGGTTGACGGCATCCGGGGATCTGGATACCGAAAAGCTTGCCCAGGACGTGGTGATTCTCCAGCAGTTTTACCAGACCCAGGGCTATATCAACGCCCGGGTATCGGACCCGACGATTTCCTTCGAGGACGATGGGATCGAGATATTGGTCAAGATCTCCGAAGGCGATCGCTACCGATTGGGCTCGGTGAGCGTCACTGGAGATCTCATCGCCCCCGAAGAGGAGATCAAGTCCCGACTTCAGGTCTCCGAGGAAGAATACTTCAACCGCGAACTCCTTCAAAAGGATATACTGACGCTTACGGACTTTTACGGGGAGGAGGGGTTCGCCTATGCCGATATCCGCCCCAAAATCGACCAGGACAATGAAACCCTCGAGGTGGATGTCGAGTACCGCATCGACAAGGGAAATCTGGTCTATTTCGACGAAATCATCATCGGCGGCAACACGAAGACACTGGACAAGGTTATCCGCCGCCAGCTCAAAATATACGAGCAGGAGCTGTACAACGGCAGCGAGCTCAAGTACGGCATTCAGCGGCTCCATCGCCTGGACTATTTCCAGGACATCAAGGTGAATACGATCCGCGGGGGAGACGACGATCGCATGACCCTGAAGCTCGACGTCGAGGAGAAGCCCACCGGCATGATCAGCTTCGGCGGCGGTTTCAGCAGCGTCGACAACCTGTTCGGCGTCGTATCCGTGGAAGAGCGAAACCTCTTCGGCCGCGGCCAGTTTCTCGGTGTCAAGGGCCAACTCGGCGGAACGTCGACCCGCTACGACATCCGCTTCACCGAGCCGTGGCTTTTCGACATTCCGCTGTCGGCCTCCGTGACGGCCTACAAGTGGGAGTACGAGTACGACGAGTACGACAAGGATTCGACCGGCGTTTCCATCGCATTCGGATACCCGGTTTTCAGATATACGCGGGTCATTCTCGGCTACGAATTCGATATCACGGACATCCAGATCACCGACCGCGAGGAGGTGTCGCGGAATATCGAAAGGCTCGAAGGTGAAAACACAAAGAGCAGCGTGACCGGAACGGTGCGCTACGATTCCACCGACCACGACTTCAACCCGACCCGCGGCTCGATTTACTCTTTTTCAACCGAGTATGCCGGATTGGGCGGAGACATCGCCTTCACCAAGGTGACGGGGGAAATGGGATGGTACATTCCCTTCTGGGAATACCTGACCGGGGCGGCCCGTGTAAAAAGCGGGTACGTGACCCAGAACGAGGACGGAAAGCTGCCGGATTACGAGCGGTTCTATCTGGGCGGCATCAACACGATCCGTGGCGTCGACCGGGACGACATCAACCCGAGGGAATTCCCCGACGATGACGATTCGGCGCTGATCGGCGGAGACAAGTTCATCGTCTTCAATTTCGAGTTGATCTTCCCGTTGAGCAAGGACATCGGGCTCATGGGCGTGGCTTTCAGCGATATCGGCGATGTCTACGACAACGATGAGGACATCGATCCGTCCACTTTCGTGAAAACCGTGGGCGCCGGCATCCGCTGGTTTTCGCCCTTCGGGCCCATCAGGCTGGAGTACGGGTTCGTCGTGGACGCCGGCGACACCGATGCAAGCGGCGGGAAGTTCGAGTTTACAATGGGACGGGTTTTTTAACCGTAGTCCTTCCAGGTTCCGGTGCGCTTGGAGGGGAGCAACAGGTCGGCCCGACAGAAAGCCTGTCGGCGGAATGACGAAAAATCAAAAGGGGGAACCCATGTTCAATCGATGGATGACGATACTGATGGCAATCGCCTTTCTGGCTGCGGCCTCCACCGCCGCCGCCGCGGACATCAAGCTGGGAATCGTTGACTTCCAGAAGATTCTGGAGACATCCAAAATCGGCCAGAAAGTCAATGCAGACCTGAAACAGGAATTCCAGCGAATGGAATCCGACTTCGAGGGCAAGAAGAAGGAGATCGAAGACCTCAAGAGCAAGCTCGAAAAGGAAGCCATGGTGATGAGCCGTGAAATGCGCGAGGAGAAGGAAATCGAACTGCGCGTCAAGCTGAAGAATGCACAAGAGCTCGAAAAGCAGTACCGGCAGGAGTTGATGAAGCATGAAAAGGAAGCCGTGAACGAGCTTCAGAAGGAAGTGCTCGAAATCGTTCAGGACATGGGAAAGAAGGAAAAATTCACCGTCATTTCAAGCCGGGTGGGCATTCTGTACTCGGACGACGCTATCGACCTCACCGATCGGGTGGTCAAGGTCCTCGACAGCCGCCACAAGGGCGGCAAGTAAGCCGCAGCGGGCACGGCTCCGCCGGCTGGAAGAGCATCATCGCATGGAAAAGACACTGGAAGAACTGGCGCTTTGGGTTGGCGGCACTTACCGCGGACCGGGTGACCGGCCCATCCGCAGGGCGGTGCCGTTCGAGGATGCGGGGCCGGGCGACGTCACATTGGCCGGGACCCCGAAGTACCTCAAAAAAATCGATGCCACCAATGCGGGGGTGGTGATCGTGCCGACAGGGTTTTCGGAAACCTCCAAGGACCTGATTTTTTCGGACAACCCATACGCGGCTTTTGCCCGCGTGCTCCAATTGTTTTACCCGGCAAGACGGCCCGGTGAGGAAATCCATCCGTCCGTCGCGATCGGCGCGAATGTGCGGATCGGCAGCGATCCGGCTATCGGCCCCATGACGACCATCGGAAACCGGGTCGTCGTGGGCGATCGGGTGACGATATTCGGCAATGTCTTTATCGGAGACGATGTGGAGATCGGAGACGACGCTCGCATCTATCCCAACGTGTCCATTCTGGAGCGATGCCGGCTGGGGGATCGGGTCACCGTCCATGCCGGTACGGTCATCGGCAGCGACGGATTCGGCTTCGCCCCGGATGGCGAAATCTACCGGAAGATTCCCCATACGGGAATCGTCCGAATCGACGACGATGTCGAAATCGGCGCTTCGAACGCCATCGACCGGGGGACGTTCGGTGAAACCCGGATCTGTTCCGGCGTGAAAACCGACAATCTCGTCCACATTGCCCACAACGTGAAGATCGGCGAAAATACCCTGCTGGTCGCCCAGGTGGGAATATCCGGCAGTACGACCATCGGGCGGCATGCGGTCCTGGCAGGGCAGGTGGGGGTCGTGGGCCATATCCACATCGGCGATTATGTGATGGTGGGGGCGCAATCCGGCGTTTCCAAATCGGTTCCGGACGGCGCGGTGATCTCGGGCAGCCCGGAAATGCCCCACAAGAAATGGCTCAAGGTGCAAAGCATACTGTCAAGGCTGCCGGAATTGCGCCAGAAACTCAGCGAACTCGAACGCAAAGTGGACAGGCTCGGACGGAATTGAGCAGGCGATTTGGGGCGTCGAACCCGCA
>JBMNCP010000116.1:0-1355 GCA_049366795.1 Desulfobacterales bacterium | reverse complement strand
CATGGGGGTGCGGCGTTATCGGTCTAGCTGGCCTGCGTCAAGTGTTCGTTCTGCATTTCTCTCAGTCGCTTCATGTTCATATAGCGTCGCGTACCCCAGCGCGTCCCCGCGATGTGCCTGAGCCGGGCGGCGGCCAGCATGACTGCCGAGTTGCCGTCCGGGAAGCAGCCCACAACACGGCTCCTGCGGCGGATCTCACGCATGATGCGTTCCAGCGGATTGTTCGTGCGAATCTGTCGCCAGTGTTCGCGTGGGAAGTGATAGTAACTGAGCGTCTCAGCGGAGCCCTCACGAACTTTCTCGGCGGCCTTACGCAGCTTCAGAGCCTCCAGCTTCGCGGCGACGGCATCAGCCTTCTTTCTGGCCTCGTCCAGATCCTCCTGGGCGTGGATCGCCTTGAGCATCGCCGCGACCTCCTTCATCTTGCCGCGCGGTACAACAGAGAACACGTTGCGATAGAAATGCACGGCACAACGTTACCACTTGGCCTCGGGATAATGCTCGGCCACCGACTCAACCAGGCCCAGGCATTTGTCGGAGACGATCAACCGAACGCCTTGGAGTCCGCGTTTCTTCAGGGATCGCAGGAAACTGCTCCAGCCGGCCTTGTCCTCCTTGGCGCCTTCGACGATCCCCAGGATGTCGCGATACCCGTCGCGGCCGACGCCGATGGCCACCAGCACCGAGACGTTGCGCACCTCACCGGCCCAGGTGCGTTTGAGGCTGATCCCATCCAGGTAGACGTAGGGATAGTGGCCCTCGATAGGCCGGTTGCGCCAGGCCTCGATCCGCTGGTACATCTTCTGATTCAGATCACTGACCGTCCCGGCGCTGACCCGCATGCCCCACAACGCCTGGGTCATGTCCTCGACCCGGCGGACCGAGACGCCCGCCAGGTACATCTCCATCAACGCCTCTTCCACTGAGGACTCCCGGCGTCTGTACCGTTCGATGATGGCCGTCTCAAACGTCGCCTTCCGTAACTTGGGAACCTTCAACTCGAGCTCGCCAGCCTTCGTGTGCAGCTTACGCTTATAATGGCCCGCTCGGCCATCGGTTCGTCCTTGAGATCGCTCATAACGCTTGGCGTTGCACAGACAATCGGCCTCGGCGTCGAGCATGTCGTTAAGCGTCTCCTCCACGGTGCTGCGGACCATCTCGCCCAAATGGTTCCGGATCTCAGCCTGATCGATTTTAATCACATTATTCAAGTTCTTGCCCGTATTGGCCGAATCACTGTTCTGCATCATCAGGTCCTTTCCTTTATCGAATGGTTTTCAATGGCCTTGTCTACCATCGACCAGAGAAAGGACCGCTTTGATCTGACTCTCAAAAGTGCGAACAATACCCTACGT
>JBMNCP010000115.1:0-1015 GCA_049366795.1 Desulfobacterales bacterium | reverse complement strand
CTGCCACGGGCACTTCCTGGCGTACGGCGGCGATCCGCAGGCGCTGTTCGCTGAACTGATGGGGAAGCCATCCGGCGTGTGCGGCGGGGTTGGGGGATCGCAGCACCTGCACTGGCGCAACTTCTATTCCAACGGCATCCAGGGCGGCACGGTTGCCATGGCGACCGGGATGGCGCTGGCGGAGAAGCGCAAGGGGAGCAATGCAATCGTCTTTGATTTTCTGGGGGACGGCACCCTGGGTGAGGGCATCGTGTATGAATGCCTGAACATGGCCTCACTGTGGTCGCTGCCGATCCTTTATATTCTTGAGAACAACCGCATCGCCCAAACCACACCCGCCGACCTGGCAATCGCGGGCAGCATTGCCGCACGTTTCGAAGCTTTTGGCATTCCAACTATCCATCTGGACAGCAATGATGTGATGGCTATCAAGCTGGAAGCGGGAAGACTGGTGGGAGAGGTGCGCAGGGAATGCAGCCCGCGTGCCCTGGTGATCGACACCGCCCGGCTGGGGCCGCACTCCAAGGGCGATGACACACGGGATAAGATGGATGTGGAAATGCTGTGGACGCTGCATGACCCCGTCGAAGATTGCGCGATGAGGTTTACGGACCAGGTTAGATGCGACATCATCTTCAAAGTCATGGATAGGTTGAATGCGGCGTTTGAAGCTGCCATGAATGCAGAAGGGGGGAAGGTATGACGAAACAGCAGCCTCGCACCGTCCTCGAATCCCTTAACCAAAGCCTGCACCAGGCTATGGCGGAGGATGCTTTGGTTTTCCTCCTGGGCGAAGATGTCCTCGATCCCTACGGCGGCGCCTTCAAGGTCGCCCGCGGCTTATCGACCGCCTTCACCGACCGGGTGATCACAACGCCCATCTCAGAAGCCGGGATCACGGGTGTGGCCGGCGGCATGGCACTGCGCGGCCTGCGACCCGTGGTTGAGATCATGTTCGGTGATTTCAGCACGCTGATCGCCGACCAGGTCCTCAATCACATTGCCAAGTTCCAGG
>JBMNCP010000114.1:0-5619 GCA_049366795.1 Desulfobacterales bacterium | reverse complement strand
AATCATGTTTACCCGCGATGATCCATCAACCCATTGTTCCGGCTCGTTGCCTCCATACGCAGGAAAGCGCATGGGGATAACGTTTCCGCGATTTCTTCGATAGGAGAAGTGCCCTGTTTCATCAATCTTTGTGCCAGCCTGCGAACATTCGGTGGCACAGCACCCCATTTTTCTTTTCCAGGGCCGCTTTTCGGTCGGTGGGTCGGTTCATAATCGTCGCCCGGGGTGCAGACCCTTCTCGAGACAAGGCAAATGCTTACCCATGATTTTCATCCTTTCTGATTTCATGCCTCGAAAATTCAATGAGCGCCGCGTAAGCGGAGAAACCGGCACCGAACGCAAGGAGCATCCCTTTTTGGCCCGGTTGCGACCAGCCGCTGTCCAGGATCTCCCGCAAAACGAACAAAACGGAGGGTGACGACATGTTGCCGTAATTCTCGAAAATGCTGTATGAAAAGCGCAGAGCCTCATCGGCGATTTCCAATTTTTGGGCGACTTGGGCCAGCACCACCGTGCCGCCCGGGTGAACGGCCCACCAGGCAATGTCATTCCGGAGGAGGCCGTGCCGGTCCAGAAGTTTGGAGGCCACCTCCATGACGGCGCGGGCGCCGATGACCGGCACCCGCCTGCTCAGGAGATTCCGCAGGCATCCGCTTTCCGTCCGGTAACGCAAATCTTCGCGGTACCGGGGAAAAAGACCCGCCGCAAAATCCACCACTTTCAGTAGTCCTTCCTGACGGCCCTTCCGTGACAGATCAAGGACGGCGGCGGCGGCTCCATCACCGAAAATGGAATTGCTCACCACCAGTTCCGGCTCATGTCCGGGGAAAATGGTGGCTGAACAGATTTCCACGGCAAGACTGAGAACCGGACCTTCCCCGCTTCGGACCAACATGCCGACAGCGGCTTCGAGATTCGGAATCACTGCACCGCATCCCATCCCCATCAGGTCCAGGAAGCGAATCGATGTCTTCAGCCCCAGATCTCCCGCAATATACGAAGAGAGACCGGGGCAGAGATAACCGGTGCAGGTGTTGACAACCAAACCGGATATCTCGGCAGGTTCAACGCCGGCCTCCGCCAGTGCGCAGCGTGCGGCGGCGACGGCCGTGCTACGACCGAACTTGAGAAAGCGCGCCAACAGGCGATCGGGGTCGGTTTCAAGGACATCCGCCCTGGCATCTATCCCCAGATACCGCCCCTTGATTTTGCCATCCAGGAGAATGCGGCGATACAGATCCCGTTCGGCCGGTCTCAGGGAGAAATGCGTGAAGAAGTATTCGTACGCCTCCTCCTGCGTTGCGTAAAATGGCGGGGTGGCGGTACCCAGCCCTCTGAGGACGATGGAGTTCACGCGTTTTGTCCTGATTTGAATCGGATGACGGCGGCGATCCGAAACCATCGGGCCGGCTCAACGGCAACCGTAACGTTGTCCAGTTGTCGCAACAATGTTCCCAGTTCATCGATTTTGAAGCCGCGCCGGATCGAGAGCAGGGCGTCATGCCGCACCCCTTCCGGCGCAGCGGTGGCGATCAGCAGTATCTTCGCAGCCAGAGCCGCCAGTTGCGAGCGACGGAGATCGTTGATGAGAATGCTGTTGCGCACGAAACCGCGAAGCCTGTTCAGCAGCATCAGGATCTGCGCATTGCTGAAATGATGGAAACTCATGGAGGCCACGGCATAATCATACGGCTCGACGGGTTGGTGGGTAAAGACGTCCTCCTGAAGCAGTGTCACCGGCGGGTCGCCCGAGCGGCCAACCCGCCCGCGTGCAATGTCCATTGCGTGCCCGGCCGCTTCCAGGCAGGTGAAGTGCAGGGAGATGCCGTGAGCGCGCGCCCACCGGATCACTGCCAACGGGATGTCGCAGCTTCCCGAGCCGATATCGAGGATGCGTAAGGGAGTGCAGGAATGGCACTCGGCGGTTTCGGCGGCAAGAAAACGCCGGACCAACCGGATGCCGCCGTACCGATGATTGACCGTCTCCATGAACCGGTAGCTGGCGGCGGCCAGCGACGGATCGCAGTCCGGCTGGTCCAGAAGCTCCATCGCTGTGGCGCGTGAGTCAAACACCCCAAAGCCTTCCCGTTGCCATGGCTTCGTCCATTTCCGCGTATTTTCCAAGCACCTCGGTACGGTACGCGGGCGAGATCGAAACGGCCTGGCCGGCAATCCGCTCGCAATAGCCGCAAGCCTTGCAGTCCATGGAGGCGCAGTCACGGTCCTGAAAACCGTACAGGAAATTCTCCGGAATCAGCGTTGCATCCACCCGGATCGGACACTCCGGCAGCGGCGAGAGCCAGCCTTGCAGGCGCGCCAGGTCAAGCATCGGTTTCAGTTTCAGCGGATTCACCTGCCGCGGTTTCCAGAAGTGGCGCAGAGCCCAGCGTGATTCCTTGTGCACCGGATTCTTGAAGCCATACGACAACAGCAGTTCGGCAAGATTGCCGGTGAACCGCCGCTCGCTGTAGGCTTTGACGCGCCGCAGCAGTTCCCCAGACGGAATCCCCCGTTCCAGAAGCTTGAAGGACGTGTATCCCATCGCCTCATACACAGCGAGGTCCTCCGGCCGTATCCAGGCCGACTTGATGAATTCCGACGGATCCGTCAGCCGCTGTCGGGAACAGCGCATAAAGCAGTAATCGACAAAGAGCGTGTTTGACGCGTCAGATGCATGTGCAAAACCGTTCTGATGATAGGTTTGCATCGGACAATTCATGAGGCAGACGTGATTTGCGATCAGTTCCAGATCGCATCGGACGGCCTGGCGGATAGCCGCAAGGCGGGAGAAATTCCGGTTGATCGAAAAACTCTCCAGGACGATAGCATCCGCCCCTAGATCTTCCCAGAAGCGGGCGCGCCGGGGCGTGTCCACTTGAGCATAAATCCCGACCCTTACCTTGAACTCGGGGAAACGGCGTTTGACCAGTTCCAGAAGAAACGGGGTGGATACGGTGACCCTGCGGATTCCCAAACCACCCAGCCTGGTCAGCAGGGCCGTCATCCGTTTCTGCCAGGAGTGTGTCCATTCGCGGTTGCCGAAACAGGCGCCGTTTAGAAGGTAATTGAAAGCAATGCCATGTTGTTCGAGCAGGAGAATGTAACGCCGCAGACCAGCTTCAGTCAGTGGTGTCGCCAGGTAACGGGGACGGCCACCGCTGATGCCGTCGTCGGGGAACTTGCCGTAAACTTCATCGACGGGATACGCGGCAAGTTTCGGAACCAGTTCCGGGTCGTAGTTCGCCGCCAGTGAGAACCTGGTTTGCCGGGGTACGGCCCGGACGGCGCTTGTCGGCTCATTTGGCATAGGGTTCATCCTCCACGCCGGCTGTCGGCCGGCTATTCCCGGAGAGCCTTTCGTGCCAGACTGTCCAGGTCTGCATCAGTTACCGTGGGAAGGTAGCGCTTTCGAAAAAGCTCGTCGTGAAGGATTTTGGCAATGGCCACCAGCGGCGAAGCCACCAGAACACCCATCACCCCAAAGGCCGCAACACATAAGAGCATCGAAAATATCACCGCCACTGGATGCAACCTCATCCCGTGCGCCATGACAAAAGGCTGAATCACATTGCCTTCCAATGCTTGAACCGCAAGATAGGCAAGCAAGACCCACAGCGGGGTCATGCCCCCTTTGCCGAGAGCGATCAGTAATGCCGGCACTGCGCTGAGGACCGGTCCTAAAAAGGGAACGGCGGCCATCACGCCGGCGATCAGCCCGAGAATCAAGCTGTCCTTGAATCCGAGGATCAACCACATGAACAGAAACACCAGCAGACCAATCGCCACCATCCCCGCCAACGTAGCGCCGGCCCAACTGGGCACGACCTTGCCAATGCGCTGCATGATGATCAGAGCCTGATCATGGTGGCGCTCAGGCACAAGAGGAAATATCACTCCCAATATCGGGTGGGGATTCATGAGTGTAAAGGTCACACCGAAAAAGACTGTCACCATGACGACCACCATCTCCGCTCCGTTGAACGCCACCGCGGCGAAACTGCCGAGCAGCCCCTGAAACATTCCGCCCATGTTTGAAAGAAGAGATCCGTCATCTTCCGGGGATGCGGGCTGAGTCGACACGGTGATTCGGTGCGGAACATCCGTGTCCTCCAACACAATGCCGGCCCGTTCTGTTTCGGCCTCGACTTCGGCCTTGAGTTTTTCCTCGGCGATCGCGGCCTGTTTTTCCATCCTGATCAGAGGTTTCTGGAGACGCTCCCAGTAATTGGGCAATTCCTCGGCGAGGTTGGCGGCCGAGTCCTTCATCGGTTCGAAAAAGGCCCATCCCGTCAGAACGATGACAGCGACAAATCCCCCCACGACCAACCCGGCCGATAATTTTCGACCACCTGTCAGAGATCGTGTCCACGATATCAACGGATTGATTGCGAGCGAAATCAGCATAACGAGAATGAAGGACAACAGAATCGGAGACAGCAGCGCGTAGGATTGGATGAAAGCGAACAACCCCGCGCCAAGGAACACATAAAAAGCAATGGAGCGGGGCTTTTCCCCTGGCTCCCTATTAGTGGACGGCATTGTCTTTCTCCCCTTGGAGCATTTGAATGCGGATGATTGGCTCGATGGTACCGCCCTTCTCGCTGTCTGCGGCGGCCAGGTTGATTGATCAAGGGGATGGATTTTTCCCGCCGATCATGTGGGAACTGCCCCTGCATATGAGTTCAGCGAGTTGCCGGACAGCGCCTTCACCCGTCTGAAAGCAGCCGTCAGGAGTTTTCGTCGGGACCGTTTTCGCGAATTTCGCGTTTGACCTCGCCGAATAGCCACAAGGTGGTGAAATTCAGCAGACTGAGCAGGATCGCGATCTCGAAAAGGTTGAAGGCCACCGCCAGTCCGATGGCGCCGGTATTCCAGATACTGGCCGCCGAGGCCGTACCCGAGACAGTGGACTCCCCTTTGAAAATGGCCCCGCCGCCGATAAAGCCGATACCGGTGATGATCCCCTGGATGACCCGGGCTTCCCCGTCGGTGGAATCGATGATCGAGATCCCGACCATCATGAAGCCGCAGGACACCACTGCCACCAAAGGAAAGGTGCGAAGACCGAATTGTCGCCGTCCCCTTTCACGATCCAAACCGATGGGGATGGCGAGCCCATAGGCGACCAGAAGGTGCCAAAGCCGATTGATCACCAATCCCCAATCCATGTCCGGCAGCGTCATCGCCAGCTTTCCTTCCTTGAAAATGGCCGCATGCGGCCCGGGTGTCGTAGAAATTCTCTGACTGAGCCTTTCGCCATCCACGCGCAGGTACGGATCCCGAGTTTCTCAATTGGTTGTAGACTCCCGACTGCGCGGGAGTGACGGTTTGGGGGACTTTTTACGATTGCCTCAACGGACGAGGCGAAACTGGAGATATGTTAGGGTAGTCCACGGGGCGCGGCAATAAGGTCAGCCATGTATTGGGTGGTAAAGCGGACGCTATTCACAAGAAGGAGGGTGAAACTGGCCTTTATCCGCGCGGCGCAGTTTTTTGCCATCAGCTTTCAGAGAACTGTCTTTTATTGCTGACCTCCAAATTCATCAACCAATGATTTGTATTTCTGTAAGCGTTCACGGGGTATCAAAAGCCCCGCGTTGGTGGTTGTAACCCATTGAA
>JBMNCP010000113.1:0-1490 GCA_049366795.1 Desulfobacterales bacterium | reverse complement strand
GTACAGCCGAGTTTGGGCCTGTCCCTCGGCGTTTTCGCTGCGGCAGCCGTTATTATCAGTTATGGTGTTCTTGGTTTGGGCGTTGACGCCCACATTCCGATCGTGATGTCAGCGGTACTCGTATGTCTCGTAGGTCTCATCGTTCTGAAGAAACCCTGGTCGGAGATCGAAGAGGGCGGACTCAACGCCATTGCGGTGGCGCTTCAGGCGATCGTCATCCTGATGATCATCGGCATCATCATCGGTTCCTGGATCCAGACCGGTGTCGTGCCCACCTTGATCTATTACGGACTGGCGATTTTGTCTCCGGGGATCTTCCTGCTGGCGACGCTTCTCATCACTTCCATCGTCGCCCTCGCCACGGGATCATCCTGGACGACGTCGGGGACCGTCGGCGTTGCCCTGATGGGAATCGGCTTCGGCCTCGGGATTCCGGCGCCCGTCTCGGCGGGGATCGTCATTTCCGGCGCCTACTTCGGCGACAAGATGTCGCCTTTGTCGGATACCACGAACCTTGCGCCGGCGGTTGCGGGTGCGAACCTTTTCGACCACATCAAGGCCATGGTCTGGTCCACGGGCCCGACCTACCTGATCGTGGCGGCCATCACGATTTTCCTGGGCATGAAGTATGGTGGCGGCAGCCTTGACGCTGCGAAGATCGATGCCCTGCAGACGATGCTCGCAGCGGAGTTTCCCATCAGCTTCATCGGGTTCGTCCCACCCCTGGTTGTCATCGTTTTGGCGGCCATGAAGACGCCCGCCATTCCAGGCCTGTTCTCCGGTGTCCTGATCGCCATGATCATGGCAATATTTCAGGGGCACGGTTTGGGAGACATTCTCGGTGCAATGCACTATGGCTATGAGGCGCAGCTTTCGGCGGAAATCGCCGGAGCCGAGGGGAGTGCGCTGATGTCGCTTTTGGGCCAGCACAACCTCACCATGGCACCCGAGATGGCGTCGGAGGTCGGGACCATGCTGAACGACCTTTTGACCCGTGGCGGTCTCGACTCCATGATGTGGACCATTTCGCTCATTTTCTGCGCGCTGTTTTTCGGCGGCGTCATGGAAGCCTGCGGCTTCCTCGAGACCATCGTCGGTAGGCTCATGAAGTCCGTGAAGACCGTCGGCGGTATGATGACATCGGTCGCGGTATCCTGCTTTGTGTCGAACCTTTTCCTGGGCGACCAATACCTGTCGCTGGTTATCCCGGGCCGAATGTTCAAGACGGCCTTTGAGGAAAAGGGGCTGGCACCGCGGATGCTCTCCCGTGCTACTGAGGATACCGGGACGCTGACGTCGGCGCTGGTTCCCTGGAACACCTGCGGGGCCTTCCAGAGCAGCGTTCTGGGCGTGCCTACCTTGGCTTATGCCCCCTACGCCTTCCTCAACTACCTGAACCCCCTTGTGTCGATCCTCATTTCGTACATGAAGATCGGCATCTACTGGAGGACCTCGGAAGGCGAAGACGTGGTCGCCAGGGAGAAACCCGA
>JBMNCP010000112.1:0-4201 GCA_049366795.1 Desulfobacterales bacterium | reverse complement strand
CTCGTACTCGGCTTTTTCTGTTGCTTTTGTTGATCCCTTTGGGATTTCGAGTACGAGGACGAGTACCGTCCTTGCGGGACTGAGTACGAGTACGAAGACCGCGGCTCTGGCGCAAGGGAAATAGGAAAGAGCGGCGGGTGCGGGTGTTCTTTTTTCTACCATGAAGACCATGAAGGACATGAAGAAGAGCAAAGCGCTGTTTTTCTGCCTTCATGTCCTTCATGATCTTCATGGTGGGACTTGCTGTCTCCCCACTTTCCCCACCCCTGGTGGGAGGGGATCAAGAGGAGGGGGTAGAATGGATAGAAAATCTATTCGAATCACCCTCACCCCGGCCCTCTCCCATCGAGGGAGAGGGTGAAAAAGGGTTGCGAGGGGTGGGGTTTGTGGATTGGGGGATACGTTGACGGTGCCGAAAGCATTCGATTTCGATCCCGATCCCGATCCCGATCCCGAATTCGATCTGGAGGCGGGCAGGAGTTTTTCTGGTTTTCGTACTCGTACGCGTACTCGTTCTCGTACTCGGCTTTTTCTGTTGTTTTTGTTGATCCCTTTGGGATTTCGAGTACGAGGACGAGTACCGTCCTTGCGGGACTGAGTACGAGTACGAAGACCGCGGCTCTGGCGCAAGGGAAATAGGAAAGAGCGGCGGGTGCGGGTGTTCTTTTTTCTACCATGAAGGACATGAAGGACATGAAGAAGGGCAAAGCGCTGTTTTTTTGCCTTCATGTCCTTCATGATCTTCATGGTGGGACTTGCTGTCTCCCCACTTTCCCCACCCCTGGTGGGAGGGGATCAAGGGGAGGGGGTAGAATGGATAGAAAATCTATTTGAATCACCCTCACCCCGGTTCTCTCCCATCGAGGGAGAGGGAGAAGACGGATCGCTGAAGTGAGGTTTGTGGATCGGCGGACTCATTGTCGTTGCTGGTAGCGGAAACATTCGATCCCGACCCCGATCCCGATGCCGATAGCGATTTGGGGGCGGACTATCCCGCCCATCGTGCTTGCAGGACTACGAGTAGCAATACGGAAAATCTCGACCCTGATCGAAACTCCGTGGCGCGTCGGGTGCGCTAAGCGGTGATTCAGCCACGACTATCTCAATCCGCCATTTCCGGAGACGCCGTCCACCCACCCCGCGGTTCACGATTCACCGCTCACGATTCACGATTCACGATTGACGGCTCACGGTTCACGATTAACATTTCCGGAGAATCCGTGCCGTCGGCCGGATCGCCGGATCACCGCAACCCAAGGAGAACACCGATGCTGCCGTTCAAGGATCTGCACTATGAGCTCTTCATCGCCCCGGACCTCTCGAACTTCACTTTCGATGGGAATTTGAACCTGGAACTGATCGTTGGGGCCTCGACACGCGAAGTGGTGTTGAATACCCTCGATCTCCGCATCCACGGCGTCAGGGCGGCCGATGAGCTTGGAGAAATAGCGGTCCGCTGGACGGTCGAGGCGGAGCAGGAAACCCTCTCCATCGTGATGGATAGGGAGACGGCCGGGCGGCTGAGAATTTCGATCCGGTATTCGGGCACGATCAACGACCGTATGTCCGGCTTCTACCGAAGCGCGGTCCAGGACGGGAACGTTCCGCGCTGGATCGCCATCACCCAGTTCCAGGAAAGCGATGCGCGAAGGGCCTTTCCATGCTTCGACCACCCGGCAGCCAAGGGCACCTTCGAGATCACGCTGGAGGTCGACGACGGCCTTGTCGCGTTGTCGAACATGGCGCCCGTCGAGACGACGACTGCGGAGAAGGGTAGGCGGCGCTATCGATTCGCGCGGACGCCGGTCATGTCCACGTATCTGGTCTTCTTCGGCGTCGGGGATTTCGAAATCATCCCGGACGAAACAGATGCCAGGGTCCGGCTCGTCACCCCCCGTGGGCGCAGCCGCCAGGGCGTTCTGGCGCGGTCTTTCGGCGTCGAGGCCCTTACCTTCTGCGAGGAGTACTTTCGGATCCCGTTCCCGTTGGAGAAGCTCGATCTGCTGTCGGTGCCGGATTTCGCCTTCGGGGCGATGGAAAACTGGGGGGCGATCACATTTCGTGAAAACCTGCTTCTGGAGGATCCGGAAACCACGTCCAAGGCGGGGCGAGCCCGCATCTGCGAGGTGGTGGCCCATGAAATCACCCACCAGTGGTTCGGGAACCTGGCGACGCCGGCCCAGTGGTCCTATTTGTGGCTCAATGAAAGCTTCGCCACCTATTTCGGCTACGGCATCATGGACCGCTATCATCCCGAGTGGGAAACGTGGGACCGTTTCATCCTCGGCCAGACCCGCTCGGCCATGGACCGCGATGCCCTCCTGGAAACCTTCCCGATGGAAATTCCCGGCGGCGAGCACGTGGTCATCAACACGAGCACCGCGCCCCTGATCTACAGCAAAGGTGCGAGCATCCTCCGGCAGATCCACGCCTATATCGGAGAGGGGCGTTTTCAGGACGGCCTCCAGCGGTACCTGACGCAGTTCGCCTACGCCAATGCCGAAAGCAGCCACTTCTGGGCTGCATTCGATGCCGTCGGCGACGCACCGGTCAGCAGCATCATGAAGCGCTGGGTGGAACAGAAGGGCTATCCCCTCGTCACGGCGACAAGAGAAGGCGGGCGGCTCCGTCTGTCCCAGAACCGGTTTACCTACCTTGAGACGAAGGACGATAACGTCTGGCCGATCCCCATGGTGCTGCGGGTTTTTGAGGCGGACGGCGCCGAAAAGGTTCAGACGCTGCTGATGGACCGCCGCGTAGCCGAGGTGGAGATCGGCGACGCCGCGGCCTTCAAGCTCAACGACGGTCAATGCGGCTTCTACCGGGTGAACTACGCCGATGCGGAAAACATGGAGGCCCTGATCGACCGGGTGCGATCCGGACGGTTGTCCGCCCGGGACCGCTGGGGCCTTCAGGACGATCTCTACGCGCTGGCACTTGCGGATATCCGCCCGTTTTCGGATTTTCTGGATTTCGTGGAGGCCGATGCCGGCGAGACGGCCTACCTGCCCGCGGCCGGAATCGACCACAACCTTTTTACCGCCTACTCCGTATTGACGGGCAATTCGCGCCGGCGCGTCCGTGACGCCGGGCAGAGGCTGGCCGAACGTTTGCTGAGCGCCATCGGCATGGAGCCCCGGCCGGAGGAATCTCTCACCAACGCCGTATTGAGGGACGAGGTGCTGTGGCATGGAGCTGTTTACGGTTCCGGGCAGATCCTTGATTTCCTGAGGGGCCGATTCGATCGGCTGGCCGCCGGCGGCAGTGTTTCGCCGGACATTTATCCCAGTGTTTTGAAAGCCGGCGCCCGGACCGGGGGAAGAAAGGCTTTCGACTGGATCCGGAGCCGATTCGAAACCTCGCGAAGCGAGCATGAACGGCTCGCACTGCTCCAGGGAATGGGCAGTGTCGTCGAGCCCGAGGTTCTGAGGGAGAGCTTCAGCTATGTCATGGACTTCGTGCCGGACCGAAACCGTTTCGTCCCCCTGGCGGCCATGGCATCCAATCCCGAAGTCTCGACGGTCCTGTGGGATACCTACCGGGCTTTTCAGGACCGCTTCGCCGATTTTCACCCCCTGCTCTACGAGCGGGTTCTCTCCGCCGTCATCACCGGCTGCGGGCTTGTACTGCCCGATGACGTCCGGCCGTTCTTCCAACGGCAGCTCGAAGCCGGACACGCGGCCGCCGACGTGATCCGACTCTCTCTTGAGAAGCTCGAGATTCTTCTGAGGCTGAGGGGAAAGGGGTAGAAAATCTTTTCGATTCACCCTCACCCCGGCCCTCTCCCATCGAGGGAGAGGGGGTGAAGACAGCGGTGCCGGGAAAGTGCCTCGGCGGCATCGTTGTCTTCGCTGGTTTCGAAAGCATTCGATTTCGATCCCGATCCCGATCCCGATCCCGATTTCGATTTCGGAGGTGGCCAGGAGTTTTCAGGTCTTCGTACTCGTACGCGTACTCGTTCTCGTACTCGGCGGTTTTCTGTTGATTTTGTGGATTCCTCTGGCGTGTCGAGAACGAGTACGAGTACCGTCCCTTGCGGGACTGAGTACGAGTACGAAAACCGCGGATTTGGCGCGAGAGAGAGAAAGACGACGGGTACAGGGGTTCTTTTTTCTACCATGAAGACCATGAAGGGCATGAAGAAGGGCAAAGCGCTGTTTTTCTGCCTTCATGTCCTTCATGATCTTCATGGTGGGACTTG
>JBMNCP010000111.1:0-9808 GCA_049366795.1 Desulfobacterales bacterium | reverse complement strand
AAATGCCCAATGGGCCTCACTATCGCCCTCCTGACGGTTCACACAGAATTGCTGCAGCTTTCCATCTTCTCTTGACATCGAAAGGACCCTTGGGGTATCCCGAAAGAAATTCCGGGCAATATCCGGATACCGTGAGGGACCGCCAGCAGGCCTTCAGACCGGCAACGACCCGAAACCAAACCGGCGCCACCACTTCTCCATCGCGACGCTCCTCTTCCCTTTCGAACTTCCGATTGCCGGCCTCCGGCTCATCCAGTGTTTTCCATATCCAAAGCGCCTGATCCGGCTTCCCGGCCCGCCGCTGGTATCCGCGCACCGGATCCCGAACCCAACCATCAACAGCACCAAAGGAGGTCGCCATGGCCGAAAGTGTTTACAAAATCATCGAGTTGGTGGGCACGAGCCCGACATCCTGGGAAGAGGCGGCGAAAAACGCGGTGGAAACCGCCAGCAAGTCCCTCAAGGAGCTTCGGGTCGCGGAAATCACGAAGCTGGACATGAAAGTGGAGGCCGGAAAGGTGACGGCTTACCGGGCGAGGGTAAACCTCTCATTCAAGTATGAGAAATGAGCACCGGGCGGCCGGAGACAGTCGTTCACCGGCCGCCCCCGAACGACCGGGGTGCGCGGCGCGGTTGACCGGCGCCGGCACCCCGGTGCGCCGGAAACCCGTCGTCGACGGCTAGATCGCTGAATCGATGAGGGTGCCGACGAGGGCGCCGAAACGGGAGGGATTTTCGATTCTGCCGCCTTCGCCGATCACGGCGAGGTCGTAGAGGAGTTGCGCGTAATCCTTCAGGCGTTCGTCCTCGCGGTTGGCCGCGTGAAGGCTTTGCATCTTCGACATCACCGGATGTTTGGTGTTGAGTTCCAGAACGCGCTTCACGTCCGGCATCTCCTTTCCCGAGGCTTTCAGGATTTTCGCCATGTATCCGCTGGGATCCAGGGCGTCTCCGGAAAGGCAGGCAAGCGATTCCTTCAGCCGGACGGATGCCTTCACCTCCTTGACGCGGTCCTGCAACTGGGCCTTGATAAAACCGAAGAGATCCTTGTAGTCCGCCTCCTTTTCATCGGCCGCATCCTCCAGGCCGAGATCCCCCTTCTCCGCGCTCTTCAGCGGTTTTCCATCATATTCGGCAAGCGACTGGACCACCCATTCGTCCACGGGATCGGTCATCAGAAGCACTTCCATGTCCTTGGCCTTGAGCTGCTCCAGACGGGGGCTGTTGAGCATCGTGTTGAGGTCGTCCCCGGTGAGGTAGAAAATCTCTTTCTGGTCCAGCTTCATGCGCTCCACATAGGTCCGGAGCGACACCCACTCGTCACCCGACTGCGTGGTGCGGTAACGAAGCAGATCGGCCAGCTTCGACCGGTTGTCCGCATCCGTGTGGACGCCGATCTTGAGGACTGAGCCGAATTCCCCATAGAATGTCTCGTATTTTTCCTTGTCCATTCCGCCGAAGAGCTCCAGCAGCTTGCGGACCAGGTTCTTCCGGATGTTCCGTACGAGGTGGTCCTGCTGCAGAATCTCGCGACTGATGTTGAGATTGAGATCGGGGGCGTCCACCACTCCCCTGACGAAGCTCAGGTACTCGGGGAGGAGTTCCCGGCAGCTGTCCATGATGAAGACTCGGCGGCTGTAGAGGCGCACGCCGTGCCGGAACTCCGGCTGAAAAAGGTCGAAGGGGGCCTTGGAGGGAATGTAGAGCAGCGCCGTGTATTCCGTGGTTCCCTCGAGTTTGATGTGGAGATGCTCGAGCGGAGGATTCCAGTCGTGGCTGATGTGGGTGTAGAACTCCTTGTACTCGTCCTCGCTGACATCCTTCTTGTCCCGGGCCCAGATGGCCTTCATGGAATTGAGGGTTTCGTCCCGCCTCACGAGCCGCGTCGTTTCCCCGATCGGCTTGCCGTCCTTGTCCTTGATCAGCTCGGCATCCGGAATCGGCTCCCGCTTCTCCACCTCCATGACGATCGGGTAGGCCACGAAATCCGAATGCTGCTCGACGATCCTCCGCAGCGTCCATTCGTCCGTAAAATCCGGCCCGTCCGGTTCCTGGGGTTTGAGTTCGAGGAGGATCCGCGTGCCACGCTCGGGCTTTTCGGTTCTCTCGATGGTGTAGGTGCCGTCTCCGGTGGACTCCCATCGAACGCCTTCCGTGGATCCGGCCGAACGGGTGATGAGGGTTACCTTATGGGCCACGATGAAGGCGCTGTAAAATCCGACGCCGAACTGACCGATCAGCTCGGGGGTCAGGGTGTCGGTTGCCTTCAGGGCCGCCATCGCTTCCAGGAATCCGGCCGTCCCGCTCCTGGCAATGGTGCCGATATTCTCGACCACCTCGTCGTAGGTCATGCCGATGCCGTTGTCGGACACCTCCAGGGTGCGCTGAATGCCGTCCCGGACGATGCGGATCCTGAAATCGCCGTCGTCGCCGAGGATGTCGGGTTCCGTCTGCGCCTTGAAGCGCAGCTTGTCGATCGCATCCGAGGCGTTGGAGATGAGCTCGCGAAGAAAGATTTCCGGGTTGGAATACAGGGAATGGATGATCAGATGGAGCAGCTGCTGGACTTCGGTCTGGAAGGATCGGGTTACTTTGGATTCACTCATGGTTCGTTCTGTCGGCCTCCTTTTGGATCAGCGCCTGGGGTTGACCTTCACGGGGAAGGCATTCATGGTAAACGGGTTTCGCTCTACCGGATCGCCCGAAGGGCACATGCCACCGGGCCCGCAGCCCGAAACGTCGGAGAAATAATAAGTTGTTGTGCTCGAAAATCAAGGGGTTGGATTCAAAGAAAGGCAGCCGGATGGCGCGTATCTCCGTGGTGATCCCCACTTTCAACCGGGCTTGGGCGCTGGCGAGATCGGTGGATTCCGTCCTGGCCCAGACCTGTCCGGAAGTCGAACTCATCGTCGTGGACGACGGCTCGACGGATGGGACGATGGACCTGCTCGCGGGCTATGGCGACCGGTTGAGGGTCATCCGTCAGCAGAATCGCGGTGTCAGTGCGGCCCGCAACGCCGGCTTCGATGCCGCCCGCGGGGAGTGGATCGCGTTTCTGGACTCCGACGACGAATGGCTGCCGGGGAAGCTGGCACGACAAGCGGCTTTTTTCGAAAACCGGCCGGAGGCCCTCATCTGCCAGACCGAGGAAATCTGGATTCGACGAGGAAGACGCGTGAACCCCGGCCGCCGCCACCGCAAGCCCTCCGGCATGATTTTCGAACCATCCCTCGAACTGTGCCTGGTGAGCCCGTCCGCCGTGATGATGCACCGCCGGCTTCTGGACGACGTCGGCGGATTCGACGAAACGCTTCCGGCCTGCGAGGACTACGACCTCTGGCTCCGGGTGAGCAGCCGCTTTCCGGTCTACCTTCTGGAAGCGCCTCTCATCGTCAAGTACGGGGGTCACCCCGACCAGCTTTCGAGTGGATGGGGCCTGGATCGCCACCGCATCCGGGCCATTCAGAAACTTCTGGACGCCGGCGGCCTGACGGTGCCTCAGCGGGCCGCGGCGGTTCGAACGCTTCGTGCCAAGTGCGCCGTATACGCCGCCGGCTGCAGGAAACGGGGTCGGGTCGACGAGGCCCTGCACTACGAGACTCTCGCCGCTTCCCACGGGTGAGGCCGGATCGCATCGAACGCAGAAACGGCACCCTGCGGAAGGCAATGGGAAGCCCGGCACCTTCCGGACCCGAAATCGCGAACGCGTACCCGGCTCAAACCATCCGGCCGATCTCACCGATGCGCTCCCGGATCCGCTTCAGGGAAACGCGCTCCGTCGTGCCCAGTTCCTGGGCGAAAATCGACACCTTGAACTCCTCGATCCACCAGAACAGCTGCTCGATCGCATCCCGCTTCTCCGGCGTCGTCCGTTCGTCGATCCCGGCGACCAGGCGATGGAGGGCGGTTTCCAGCGGCTCGATATCCGAGGCCTTTGCACCGTCCTTGTCCGGGTGGTCCACGGCCCTCCGAGCCCGGATGCCCATCGCACGGGCGTAGCGGACCAGGTGGGGCAGCCGGTCCCGGCCGTAGATGTCGACAAAATGACCCGGCACCAGCTTCAGCAGCGCATCCGAAAGCCGCTGGAGCAGGGCGAGGAGGTAGGGATTGCCGGCATTGGCCGCTCCCAGCCGGGACAGCTCGGCCCTGACCGTTTCGACGGCATCGATGACCGGCCCCGCCGCATCCAGCCATCGACGGGTATCCGGCAGCAGCCCGGGGATCGCTTCCTTCCCGTGTCGGTCGAAGCGTTCGGCCGTGCGGATATTCCGGTCGAAAAGATCCCGGAAGGCACGGTCCAGGACCCGGTCTTCCATCGCCTTGGCTCCGCCCGGGTAGGTAACCCGCGCAGCCAATGGAGCGGGCAGCGTCACCTGTCTCCGCGCCATCCTGATTTCCCTGGCGAATCGCAGCCGATACAACAACCCCACTCCCGCTCGGTGCGACGACAAGGCCGGTCCGCTTCCCTCGAACAGCCTCAGGTGCACCCGGTCGCCTTCGGGCGCGGCCTCCAGACCGGGAAAGAGGATCCACTTGACACCGTCATCCCCTTCACAGGCCACCGACTCCGGAAGATCCCCGAAATTCCATTCCGTCAGATCGAACCGCTCCCATTGCCGCCGAACGGATTGAAGCCTGGGGGGGCCGGAAAAATGCTCCGACACCGGGCGAAGGATCCGGGAAGGATCCCTTACCGCCTGGAGTTCCCGTCCTTCGTCGTCGAGCACCACGAACCGCATCTTCAGGTGGTCGGGAAGCTGGTCGACCGGCCATGCATCGGCCGGGATGTCGAGGCCGAACCGCCGGTGAAGAAAGCGTCCGAGTCCGGAAACCAGCGGGCCGTCCTCGCGGGGCATCTCCTTCAGGATCAGATCGACCGTGTCCCCGACCGGAACCAGCGCCCGGCGGTAGCGTTTGGGCAATCCTCGAATCAGGGCGGCCAGTTTCTCCCTCAGCAGCCCCGGAACCAGCCAGTCCGCCGCGCGCGGATCGATGTGTTCCGCGGCGGGCGCGGGTATGGAAACCGTCAGCCCGTCCTCGGACGCTCCAGGCTCGAACCGGTAGGCCACGGGGAAAATCGAGCTTCCGAGCGCCACCCGGTCCGGGTAGAGCGCCAGCTCATCCTCTTCGGGGGCCTCCCTCAGCAGGTCCGCCTCCGTCATCCGAAGAAATCCGTCACCGCGGGTTCGGATCAACCGGTTCAGCGAGCGGATATCCCAGATGCCGTCCAACCGCTCGCGGTAGAAGCTGAACATCGCCTCCTCGCCTGCGAAAATGCCCCGCCGCCGCAGACGGTCCTCCAAGTCCAGCACCCGATCGACCAGCCGGCGGTTGTGCACCATGAACGGCAGCGGTTTGCGCACGTCCTCCTCCACCAGGGCGCCCCGGACGAAAATATCCGCCGCCTGCTCCGGGTCGATGGATCCGTAAAGGACCGGACGGCCGGGCTCGATCACCAATCCGAAAACCGTGACCTGCTCGGAGGCCACGACGGCCCCCCGCTTTCGCTCCCACCGGGGCTCCAGAAACGTCCGCCGGCAAAGGTCGCCCGCCAGCGATTCGATCCAACCGGGATCGATGTGGGCCGCCGTGCGGGCGAAAAGCCGCGAGGTTTCCACCATTTCGGCCGCCACGATCCAGTCGTCCGCCCGGTTGAAGAGCCCGGATCCCGGGAAGATCATGGCCTCCCTTCCTTTGCCCGCCCGGTAGATGTTCTTCTCCTTTTTCACGGCGATGTTGGACAGAAATCCGCTCAACACCGAGCGATGAAGCGCCCCGTAGAGGGCTCCGAAACGCTCGCCCCCCGATTCGGCGGCCGCGGCCGGCCGGCTGCCGGGAGCTCCCAGGTCGGCATCCTCCAGAGTCTGGGTGAGTTGGGCATGGATGTCCCGCCACTCCCGCATGCGGCGAAAGGAAAGAAAGGATTCGCGGCAGAAGCGCTTCAGGCCTCCGGTCGTTTTTTCCGAGGTCCTTCGATCGTGGAAGGCATTCCAGATGTTCAGCAGCGCGACGAAATCCGAGTCCGGATCCTTGAAGCGGACATGGGCCTGATCGGCCGCCTGGGCCGACTCCGCCGGCCGTTCGCGGGGATCCTGGATGCTGAGAGCCGATGCGATGATCGTCATCTCCTCGAGGCACCCTTCCCTGTTCGCCTCGACCAGCATCCTGGACAGCCTCGGATCGATGGGCATCCGCGCCATGATTCTGCCTCGGGCGGACAGGCGGAACGGACGCGCGACGTCGCTCCCTGCCGCCTCCTTTCGCACCGCACCCAGTTCAGACAGCAGGTCGAGCCCGTCCTTGATGCTCCTGGCGTCCGGAGGGTCGATGAACGGGAAACCGGCGACGTCGCCCAGGTCGAGAGCGATCATCCTCAGGATGACCTCGGCCAGGCTGGAGCGGAGGATCTCGGGCGGAGTGAACCGGGGACGCCCCTGGTAGTCCTCCTCGCTGTAAAGCCGGACGCATACGCCGTCCGCGACCCGTCCGCAACGGCCGGCCCGCTGATCCGCGCTGCTCCTCGAAATCCCGACCACCGGAAGCCCGGTGGTACGGGTTCGGGGGGAATACTGCGGCACCCGGGCCAACCCGGTATCCACCACGTAGCGGATGCCGGGAATGGTGATGGAGGTTTCGGCCACATTGGTCGCCACGATGATCTTCCGCTGCGCCGACCCGGCGAACACACGGCGCTGGTCTCCCGCCGGAAGCCTGGCATAAAGCGGCAGAACCACCGTCCGGGGCAGGGCACGGCTTTCGAGCAGATCGCAGGTCTCCCGGATATCCTGCTCGGTGGGCATGAAGACGAGCATGTCCCCCCGGGCGCCTTCCGACGCCAATTCGCCCACGGCCTGCGTCGCCGCCTCCACCGGCGTCATTTCCTCGCCCTCGAAGGCTTCGATCGGCCGGTAGCGGATCTCCACGGGAAACATACGGCCGGAAACCTCTATGATCGGCGCCCCATCGAAAGCCCGGGAGAATTTTTCGGTGTCGATGGTGGCGGAAGTAATGATCAGCTTGAGATCGCTCCGGCGGCGGAGAAGATTACGGACGATCCCGAGGACGAAATCGATGTTCAGGGTGCGCTCGTGGGCCTCGTCGACGATCAGGGTGTCGTAGCGGGAGAGGAGCGGATCGCCCTGGGTTTCCGCCAGCAGGATGCCGTCGGTCATGATCTTGACGTAGGCCGACGGCGGCGTCCGATCCTGGAACCGGATCTTGTAGCCCACGGACTTTCCCAGCGGTTCCCCGAATTCGTCGGCCAGCCGCTGGGCGACGCTCGAGGCGGCGATTCGCCGTGGCTGCGTGCAGCCGATCCATCCATCCATCCCCCGGCCGGCCTCGAGGCAGAATTTAGGGAGTTGCGTCGTCTTTCCCGAACCGGTTTCACCGGACACGATGACGACCTGGTGATTCCGGATGGCGCGGACGATTTCATTACGGCGGGCGGTGATGGGAAGATCCGGCAGCAGCCCGGGATGCGGTCGGTCGGCTTCCCGCTGCCGGCGGATCCGAAAGGATCTTTCCAGCCGCTGCCGGATGCGCCGGAGCTCCGGGCGGATATTCCGGTGTGCGGACCGGCCGTCTCCTTCGAGCCTCTCCACGCGCTCGATGACGGCGAGGCGGTCCCTGGCCAGAACCTTGGGCAGCATCCGGCGGATTTCACCCAGATCCGATCCCGGCTTGGGATCCGTCCGGGGATTCGTGGTGGGAGTCTCCCGGGTTTTCGATGACGGACTAGAACTTTTTATCATGATTCGTCGAATCCGCTGGCGGCGGAAGCGCCGGTCGAGGCCTCCGAAGGCCTCCAGCGGTTGAGTTCCATTGAAACGAAACCGGGATTAGCATACATTTCACTCTGCGGGAAGGTATAACCCCTCACGGAATCCGAAGGAGGCTCAAATGGCGTTTCTCATCATCGGAGGAGATGCGGCGGGAATGAGCGCGGCGAGCCGGGCTCGGCGGCTTTCTTCCGGCCTGGACATTACCGTGTTGGAGCAGACCGACGACGTCTCCTACAGCGCCTGCGGGATGCCCTACAACATCGCCGATCCGGATCGGCCCATCGACGACCTCGTGGTCCGCGAGGCGGACGTCTTCCGGGAAAAACAGGGCATCGACCTTCGCACCCGCCACAGGGCCACGGCGATCGACCGGGAGAAGAAGATCGTCTCGGCAGCCACCCCGGACGGCGCGACAGCCGACTTCCCCTACGACCATCTCCTGATCGCCACGGGGGCGTCGCCGATCCTGCCGCAAATCCCGGGGGCCGACCTTGACGGCGTTCTGGTCCTCAAAAGCCTGGAACACGGCCGCCTGATGAAATCCTTTCTGGGAAGGGCTCGCGTCCGGCGGGTCGTCATTTTGGGGATGGGATACATCGCGCTCGAAATGTGCGAAGCCATGCGGGCAAGGGACATCGCCGTCGACATGGTGAAGCCCCGGCCCCGGCTGCTGCCGTGGATGGAGACGTCACTGGCCGAAAGTGTCCACCGGGAATGTGAAGCCAACGGGGTGGGGATTCATGCCGGCGTCCCGATCGACCGCATCGAGCGGCGCAACGGCCGGCTCGAGGTGATCGGCCGGGACCGGATTCTGAACGGCGACCTGGTGCTGGCGGCGATCGGCATCCGGCCCAACAGCGTGTTGGCGGCCGAAGCCGATCTTCGGTGCTCGCTGGATGGCGCCATCGCCGTCGACAGCCGGATGCGGACTTCGGATCCGCGTATTTTTGCGGCGGGTGATTGCGCGGATGCCTTTCATGTCGTGACGGGAAAGCGGACGTGGATCCCCCTGGCGCTTCGTGCCAACAGGGCCGGATGGGCCGTGGCGGACAATGTGTGCGGAAAGGACCAGCGGCTCCCCGGCATTGTCGGATCGGCCGTTTTCAAGGTATTCGATCTTCAGGTGGCCCGCACCGGCCTGACGGTCGAGGAAGCCGAGGAGGCGGGATTCGAACCCGAAAGCGTCGTCATCCGAAGCCGCTCGCGGGCTCACGCGCACCCCGGCGCGTCCGAAATGGGGGTTCACATGGTCGGCGACCGGGCGTCCGGAAGGCTCCTGGGAGTTCAGATGGTCGGCAAAGAGGGCGTCGCCCACCGGATCCACGCTCCCGCCGTGGCGCTGCACGCCCACATGACCGTCGAGCAGTTCTACGAAACCGACTTGGGCTACGCCCCTCCGTTCGGTCCCACGTGGGATCCGATGCTCACCGCGGCCAATCAACTGCTCAAGAAGCTATGAGGGGCGGCCGGATCGGCGACGTCACTGCGAAGCGGGTGGACTTCGTACTCGTACTCGACACTCGAAACGCTCGATAAAAGCAACAGAAAAAAACCGAGTACGAGAACGAGTACGCGTACGAGTACGAAGATCTGAAAAACGCCTGCCCGCCTCCAGATCGAAATCGGGATCGAAATCGGGATCGGGATCGAAATCGAACCCTTTTCGTCAGCCATCCAGTCAATTTCAAAGCGAACCCCAAAGGACGCTGGATTAACCCCCTCTCCCTCGATGGGAGAGGGCCGGGGTGAGGGTGATTCAAATAGATTTTCTATCCATTCTACCCCCTCCCCTTGATCCCCTCCCACCAGGGGTGGGGAAAGTGGGGAGACAGCAAGTTTAACCATGAAGATCATGAAGGACATGAAGGCAAAAAAACAGCGCTTTGCCCTTCTTCATGTCCTTCATGTCCTTCATGGTAGAAAAAAGAACACCCGCACCCGTCGCTCTTTCCTCTTTCCCTTGCGCCAGAGCCGCGGTCTTCGTACTCGTACTCAGTCCCGCAAGGGACGGTACTCGTTCTCGT
>JBMNCP010000110.1:54370-146936 GCA_049366795.1 Desulfobacterales bacterium | reverse complement strand
AGAACCGGCCGTCCCCGTCAAAACTCCAAGGGCGGCCCTGCTCCACCACCTCGAAGCGGGGCTCATCGTGCCGGTAAACCAGCTCGTTGGCGACCTTTCCCGAAGGATCCTTGAATGTGAGCTCGACGGCCTCAGAGCCGAACCACTGTACATTGACTACTATCACGAGGCAATCCGGGAGAATGCCTTTGACCGCAGCGTTGGGTCTGAGGTCTTCGAGCTTACTCATTTGAACCCATTAGAGGAGGCTTTAACAGAATGCAGTACCCGAAAGCAGTTTTAATGGATGCTCGATGTCAATCGGTGGATTCTTGCAAACTGACAAGGGCATGTCAATTAACTTTCGCCAGTTTGATTGTGATTCTAAAGTCTTAATCCAGATGCTCGATATCCTTCGCCCCCTTGGCATAGACGTGCACTTCCCTGAAGCTTGAATACGGGGCTACGAGGCTGGCCCCCGCCTGTACGCTCAAGGCATATTGGACCTTGTCCGGAGGCTCGAGGTTCCGGAGAAGGGCAAGGATATCATCCATGCTTGCGGCCATGAAGAAATAGCTCGCCTGCTGGTTCTTTTTCAGGCTGTAGAATCGGACCCAATCGTCCATTGTAGACCATCTGGAAAGAGTTACCAGCTTCCGTCCAGTATTCACCTAAGCGCCCAGGAGTAGAATCGGTTCCCAGGCGGCTACAACCAGACCGCGTTCACTATGCACAAGAGGAACCCGATCACTATGGAAATCTGCGCGATGAGCCACCATTGCAAGCAGTTGTTGATGCATAAAGCCCTCTCCTGATAATCGTCCAGCCCACGTATGCAATAAAGATAACAAGCATTGTAGAGTGCCAGCAAGAGGAGCTGGGCTACAACGAACCAGGCCATGCAATCATTAATGGGTACATCCGGGTCGCCAGGCCCCGTTGTCGTCTGAAGTGCGATCGTAACCACGACCGCAGTTAAATTCAGAACGAGTGCCGCGCCAGCCATTAGCTTAAGGCGGTCTCTGAGCATGTTGGCCTCCTAGGATTGGCCTTGTTGTTATTGATTGGGAGTTGGGATGAGCAAGTAAAACGCAGGGTAGGAAGGAGTTGAAGGGACGCCAAAAGGCGGGTGAAGCTATCCCTCGATTGCGATGCTTGTATCGCGCTCTGGCTTTGTCAAGGCCTGACCTCCTTCCCAAGAGCAGCATTCAAACGACTTGTCCCCGGTGAGATTCTGGAAGTGCCCGTTTACGAGTTTCTTGATCTCGATGTCCGTCAAATCACCCATTACAACCATCTCCCTAACCGATTGGAAAAGTGCCTGAACCTCAACAGCCATCGCCCGAGCCTTCTGTTTAGCGTCAGACAGATACCCGGTCCTGAGCGACCAGCGCAATTCCTTTTTACAGATGTAGGGCTGGAGGTCCAGTGGGACGACCAGCCTGAAACAGTACGAGTGGGCGTTCCGGATCAAATAGGAGGGGGATCTGGTAATTTTCTGCATGCGATCGACTCCAATCCTTTTGTGCAAGGAGTTTGTGTAAGAACTGGATTCGAGCTTGAGAAGGCAGGGGCAAGAAACAATAAACCCGCTGTAAAATCAGCGGGTTACATTGTATAGATGGTGGCGATGCAGGGACTTGAACCCCGGACACTGCGGATATGAGCCGCATGCTCTGACCAGCTGAGCTACATCGCCTTGATTTTCAACCTGCTCCGCGCTCCTGCGAACATGGGGACATCGCCGGGCCCGGAAAGCGACAGAGCCGCCATTTAGCAATTCGGACTTCCAAAGTCAAGTCGAAAACCTACCGGAGCGGAATCGAGTTGGTCACCTCGACCGAGAACTCCTCGAGCTGAATCTGGCCTGGAAGACTTCCGAAGACCACCATGAAGGGAATCTCGCCTCCCGCGGCGATTCTCGAATTGGCCCTGTTGACCCCGACACGGTTGCCCAACCGGCCCTGTATCTCGGCAAGGGTCAGTTTCTGAAGCTCCTCCCGGGGGATGACATTGTCGCAGTAAGCTTTCGCCGCCCGTTGAAACCGCTTTTCGTTCGCGAACACCCGGCCCGTAACTTCAACAAGGGAAACCGGTGTCCCGGTATCGTTCAACACGCGTCCCTCGATGACATAGAGCTGGCCCTCGGGGGCATTCTCCACGAAGTAGCCCTTGAGGGATGAATCCACCGGGGCGACGGCTCCGGCGGTCTTCGCTCCCAGCATCTCGCTCACGTAAGGTATCTGAATATCCGTATACTGAGTCACATAATAGACACCGCCAGCCAGCAGAACCAACAGCAACAGGATCAGCAGGGGCATCCTTGCGCCACGGCCGGGTTGCGATGCGGGCGGGACAGGCTTGCGAACCGCTGCCTGAGGTTTATATTCCACCTCTTCATCATTCCCGGCCTGCCGGTTCTGACCCGGCGCTGCTGCGACTGCCGCCGCAGACGCCGCGGCCCCGGCAGCGACCGGATTCTGCCCATCGGAGGCCCCCATTTCCTCGAGCACCTCGAATTCCAGGTCGTTGTCTTTTTCGAGGCCTTGACGGCTCGCCTCGTCCTCGTCGACACTGAGTTCCAGGTCCAGATTCAGTTCTTCGGACTCGGAGGTGTCGAAAAGCGTTGAAGGCGCCTCCTCCTCGTCGTCATGGAGATCGAAATTTAGCTCGAGATCGAGGTCCTCATCGACGCTGGAGGAGAGATCTAGGTCCAGCTCCAGGTCGTCGATCTCCTCCCTCGGCGCAAGGGTCTTGTCCGTCGCATCCTCGATGTCCAGCAGACGTTCGATCTCGGTCAGGTCGATCTGATCCTCCGAAGGCTCCGGAGTCTCCGACTCCGCCTTTCCCTCACCATCCTCCAGTTCGAGATCTTCCTCCAGTTCGAGTTCGAGATCCCCATGGGAGGCCTCCACCGCACCCGAAGGCGTCTCGGACCCCTCCTCGAGCATGCGTTCGATATCCTTGAAATCGAGTTCCCTGGTAGCCTCCTCATCCGGATCGTCCGTGTCGTCCGGGAGGTCGTCCAGGTTCAGATCGAGTTCCAGGGAATCCGAGTCCTCGACGGGCTGCTTCGTTTCGGAACCGTTATCAGCGGCATCGGCGCCAAGCATCGACTCGAGGGTGGAAAGATCCAGCTCCCGGGTGCTGTCCTCCTCGGCTTCGCCGGTTTCCTCGCCGTAGTCGAGGTTCATCGTCAGGTCGTTCAGGTCGTCAGCCGCATCGGGAAAGTCAAAATCCAGTTCTCGAGTGTCATCGTCGTCCGCCGGATCGAGCTCGAGCTTGAGATCCATGAGTTCCTCCGCGCTGGCGGTCGATGGGACTTCGTCAGAGGAAGGATCTCCGTCATCTTCCCCGGAAATGAGATCCAGATCCAGCTCGAAAGGCGCCTCTTCACCCTCCGCTGAAACCTCTACCGGCTCAGACTGGGTCGTGATCGTCGACAGATCCAGCTCTTCGGTTTCTTCGGGCGGGGTTTCCTCCTCCTTGAGGTCGCCGAACAGATCTTCGAGTTCCGGAGAAAGCTCGAGGGTGAAGTCGGATTCGGAGGATTCGGCCCCGGCGCCGATGTCAGCGCCCCCATCGCCCGGAAGATCGCCGAGCAGCGATTCCCTGTCGATTTCTTCGGTTTCCTCGATGCGGACGTCTGGATCGTCATCTCCCAAAATATCACGAAGTTCGGGATCGATCTCCAGCTCCAGATCCGAATCGGCCTCGAATCCCGATGCCGCCTCGTCGTCTTCTTCCAAGCTCTCCGGCTCCGATTCCGAAAATTCAGCTTCGTCTAGATCGAAGCGGAGCTCCAGCTCGCCACCTTCCCGGCCGGGCTCGTCCGTGTCGGATGTCATTTCGTCGTCCGGCCGGTCCACATTCCAGGACTCGGAGCCATCCTCCTCCTCGACTTCCGTGACGCCGAGCTCATCAGGCTCGAAGATCAGATCTTCCGGGGCGGCCCGTTCGCCATCTTCCCCGACCGCCGCATGATCGGCAACCGATCCAGTTTCGCTCTCCTTGTCGAGATCGATATACTCCACATCGTCTTCGTCCAGGATCCCCGGCGACGCCTCGCCTGGTATCTGCTGCAGGTCGTTGACCGTCAGCTCGTCGATCGAGGTGTCCTCATGATCGATCTCGGTCTCCCCGAAAAGCAATTCCAGATCCGAGAAGTCATCTTCGCCGGAAAGCGCCGCTGCGACATCCTGACCTTCACCCTCCGATTCCTCGGTGACATCGGGAAGGTCCAGGATCAGGTCGTCGTCCTCTTCCGTTTCCCGGCCGAGGGATTCCGGGCCTTCTGCATCTTCGAAGTCCAGCTCGGCCAGGCTGATTTCATCCTCGGTCGTGTTTTCTCCAACGGAGTGCGGAGCATCCTGGAGTCGCGGTTCGTCGGCGGAAGCCGATTCGTCCAGAAGCCCTCCTTCGGCTTCCAGCATCCTTTCCAGCTCTTCAAGGCTCAGGTCGTCGGGTGAATCGACAACGGCATCGTCTCCTTCTGATTCGCTCGAAAGCGACGCTTCGATTTCCGGAATCACGAGCCCCGAATCGGTAATTTCTTCTTCCGGCGGAGAAAAGCGATATTCGTCCGCACCCCTCTCATCGTCGAGCATGTTTTCAAGCTCGTCGAAACTCAGCTCGTCGGTCTGGAAAATCTCTTCCCTGTTGAATTCATCGATACCCAGACCCGAGATATCGAGATCTTCCAGTCCCAACTCCGACGCCTTCGGAGTGGTGTCGAGGCCGGCCATACCCGCTGTCGCCGCTCCGAACCCCGTGGCGGACAGCACTCCGGCCTCGCCCGCATCCGCTGGCGCAGGTTGCGGCAGCTCACGCTCCCGGTCCGCATCCCGCGGAGGCTCGACGACCCAAAGCCGCTTGCAGGTGGAGCAACGGACCTTGGACCCCGAGGGTTGGATCAGGGTTTCGTCCAGTCGATAACTGGTGCCGCAATGTTCGCATGTTAAAATCATTTTTCACCCCGGAAATTATAATTTTAGGTGATAAATCCCTGGGAGGTTCCGGTAGAATTCGGCATAGTCCAGCCCGTAACCGACAAGAAACCCCTTCTCGGCCACATGGCAGGCATAGTCCACCCTGACCTCGGCCGATCTTCTTTCGTGTTTGTCGATCAACGTACAGGTTTTGACCGAAAGCGCGCCGGCTGACTTGATGTGTTCGATGAGGTAAGCGAGCGTCAGGCCGGTGTCGACAATGTCTTCGACAATCAGGACGTCCTTGTTGCTGAGATCGATATCGACGTCCTTGGTGATTCGGACGGAACCCGATGATTCGGTCCGATGGCCATAGCTCGACGCACCGATGAAATCCACCTTCAGGGGAATTGTGATCTCGCGGACCAGATCGGACAGGAAAATAAAAGCGCCCTTCAAAACGCCGACGATTACTAGATCCCGGCCCTTGTAATCCTCCGACACTGCTTTGGCGACTTCTTTGACTTTCTGGCCGATTACATCCCTGGAGAGTATCAGATCAAATTCAGGCATAGGAAATCTGCACAAGGTATCGCACGGGCGATGTCAGCCGTTGAATTCCGTCAGAAGTGTCAGGATCAATGCCCATTCGCGAATGCCCACGGTTTTGATCGCGTTCGGCCGCGGTCGCGGATCGGAGCGCGAGCCTATCGGCCGGATGGGCGGGGTCAGGTCGATTCGCCCGCCACCGGACATGCCCGAACAGGCCATCTTTGAATGGGGATTAGTTAGCCGGAAACCCATATGATGTCAAATAATTTGATGGCTTACAGCCCATTGGACCCCAATTGACGAAACAGACGCTCCTGTTCTTCCGTCAGTTTATTCGGGATGGCGATCTGAATCACGAGATAAAGATCTCCTTTCCGTTCACCCTTCATGTGCGGCAAGCCATATCCGGGAACCCGCATTCGGGTGCCCTGGCGCGTCCCCGGCGGCACCTTGAGATTCAAGGATTTGCCGTCGATGGTCGGCACTTCGATGGTCGCCCCCAGAACGGCCTCCGAAATCCGGATATCCTTGTGGACGTAGAGATCGTGACCTTCGGCGGAGAAAACCGGATCATCGACCACCCTGGAACGAATGTAAAGGTCTCCCGGAGGTCCGCCTCCCGGCCCCGGCTCTCCCTTGCCGGCCAGCCGCAACTTCTTCCCGCTGATCATTCCCTTGGGGATTTTGACCGTCAGCCGCTCGCTGCCGCCTCCGCGCTGGAGATCGAACGTTTTGCTCGACCCTGTTGCCACCTCCCTGAGGGTGAGGGGGACTTCATAGATCAGATCGGAGCCCTTCTGCCGCACCTGGCGTCTTCCCATCTCCTCGAAAGGATCGGCACCGCCGAAGGAAAAGCGGACACCGCCGCTCCGCCCCCCCTGGAAACCTCCTCCACCGAATCCGAACTCACGGAAGATGCTTCCGAAGTCGAAGTTTCTGAAGATGTCCTCCTGGGAGTATTGCTGGCGAAAGCCCTCGGAGCCGTACATATCATACTGCTTGCGTTTCTCCTTGTCGCTCAGAACGGCGTAGGCTTCGCTGATCTTCTTGAACTTCTCCTCGGCGCCCTTGTCTCCCTGGGCGTGATCCGGGTGGTATTTCATGGCGAGCTTTCGGTAAGCCCGCTTGATTTCATCTTCGGAAGCACTCTTGCTGACGCCGAGAATCTGGTAGTAGTCCTCCGCCATCAGTCTTTATCTCCTATCTGTCGGTGGTCGCGTTCGACACACGAACCCCATCATCTGATCCCGATCCGGTCGATTTAACGCGGCCCGGGACTCCGGGAAAGTCATGATATCGGGGGTCGTGCATGTCGAAGGCACATGCACTCTCTGTCGAATTTAATTGTAACCACTTAAAAACTAACTAAAATTCCAACCCTGTCAAGGACGGCGATTCGCCACCGAAGCTCCGCATCGAATCCATGGAATAGACTTGCCTCGGCACCGGAATGCAATCAACGCAGCACTTTGAGGTTGACCATCAGAACCGACAAGGCTGCCGGCGTGATGCCGGGTATTCTCGACGCCTGGCCCAGGGAGGCGGGCCGAACCACCGACAGCTTCTCCTTGAGTTCGTTGGACAACCCGTGCACCCGCCCGTAGTCGAAACGATCCGGGATCGTAATTTTCTCGAGGTTCTTGAATTTTTCCATCTCCCGGATCTGCCGGTCGATATACCCGGCGTATTTTATCTCGATTTCCACCTGTTGAATCACCTTCGGCGGCAATGGCGCATCGCCGGGAGCCAGCATCGACACCGCATCGTAGGAAATCTCCGCCCGCCTGAGCAGTTGATCCAGAGGGACACCGCTTTGCAGCGGAGCCGTTTGCCTGGCTTCCAGATAGGCGTTGACCGAGGCGGTCGGCTTGATCACCGTTTTCCGAAGGCGGTCCATTTCGGCTGCGATCTGCCGGCGGCGCTCCCGGACATCGGCCACGGCATCTTCAGGGATCAGTCCGAGGCCGTGCCCGATTTCCATGAGTCTCAGATCGGCATTATCCTCTCGAAGGATGAGCCGATATTCGGCCCGCGAGGTAAACATTCGGTAGGGCTCCCGTGTTCCCAGCGTGACCAGGTCGTCGATGAGCACTCCCATGTAGGCCTGGGAACGGTCCAGAATCATCGGCGGGCGGCCTTGAATGCCGCATGCGGCGTTGATGCCGGCCCAGAGCCCCTGGGCGGCGGCCTCCTCATAGCCCGAGGTGCCGTTGATCTGCCCGGCCAGATACAGGCCTTCGATCCGCTTGGTCTCCAGGGTGGGCTTCAACTGGAGGGGGTCGATGAAATCGTATTCGATGGCATAGGCAGGCCGCATGATCTCTGCCTCCTCCAACCCTTCGACCGATCGGACCAGTTCGAACTGGACCTCAAGGGGCATGCTGTTGCCGAGCCCGGAGCAATAGACCTCCTCGGTTTCCAGCCCTTCGGGCTCCAGGATCACCTGGTGGCGGTCCCGGTCCGGAAACCGGACGATCTTATCCTCGAAGGAGGGGCAGTATCGCGCCGGCGTCCCCTTGATGATGCCGCCGTACAGGGCGGAATGCTGCAGATTCCGGCGCACCACGTCGTGAACTTTCGCGCTGGTGTGCCCGATGTACGACGGCAGTTGAGGCAGGCCCGACCGGTCCGAAAAGTAGGAAAAAGCCTGAACCGGCGCCTCGATCTCCTGCCGGGCGAAGCGTGAGAAATCGATGGTGGAGCGTTTGAGCCGGGGCGGCGTACCGGTTTTCATTCTTCCAAGCTCGAAGCCCATGGCCGACAATTGCCCCGGCAGCCGATAGCTTGCGAATTCCCCCGCCCGCCCGGCCCGCATGGATCGAAAGCCGATATGGACTAACCCCCTGAGGAAGGTACCGGTGGCCAGCACCACGGCGCCGGCGATATATTCGAAACCGGTGTGGTCGATGACGCCACGGACGCACCCGTCTTCCACGAGGATCTCGTCCACCAGGGCCTGCCTCAAGGAAAGCCCCGGCTGACCCTCCAGAATCCCTTTCATCACAGTATGATAGCGGTTCTTGTCATTTTGGGTACGGGTGGAATGGACCGCCGGTCCTTTCTTGGTGTTCAGGGTGCGGTACTGGATGGCGGTCTGGTCCGTCACCCGGGCCATCTGTCCGCCCAGGGCATCGATCTCCTTGACGAGCTGCCCTTTGGCCATGCCGCCGATGGAGGGACTGCACGGCATGGATGCCACCTTGTCCAGATCGATGCACAGCAGCAGTACGCTGCACCCCATCCGCGCGGCGGCCAGCGCCGCCTCGCAACCGGCATGGCCGGCCCCGACGACGATGATGTCGTAGGTCTTCATATTGTATCCCATGGAAATTTCTTTCCTTTTCCTGCGAATTTGTCCCGGGCGGGGTTTCGATATATAGTATCCGACCGGTAACAGGTCAAGGAGGGGCGCCGATCATGGAGAAACGCTACTACGACCTAAACACCTACTTCCGCGGCCGATTCGGCTGCCGGGTCCACAAGATCACTGTGGATGCGGGTCTGGACTGCCCCAACCGGGACGGCCGGATCTCCACGGGAGGGTGCATCTATTGCAACGCCAGGGGATCGGGAACCGGGGCGCATGCCCTGGGGCTCTCGATCGTCGATCAGCTGGAAAGGGGCAAGACCGCCGTCGCAAGGCGTTTCAACGCCCGGAAATTCATCGCTTATTTTCAATCGTTTTCCAACACCTACGCACCCATCCCGCACCTCGCGTCCCTCTACGACGCCGCGATGTCCGTCGAGGATGTCGTCGGGATGGCCATCGGCACGCGGCCGGACTGCGTGGGCGAGCCCGTACTGGACCTGATCGAAGGGTACGCGGACCGCTGCCTCGTCTGGATGGAATACGGCCTTCAATCCGCGATCGACGCCACCCTGAAACGAATCAACCGGGGGCACGACTTGCGGTGTTTCCGTGACGCCGTGCACCGCACCCGCCGGAGGGGTATCAAGGTTTGCGCTCATGTCATCCTCGGCCTGCCCGGGGAGGGACGGGAAGAAATGCTTGCCACGGCGGATCGCCTGGCCGAAATGCAGATCGACGGCGTGAAATTGCACCTGCTCTATGTCGTGAGGGGTACCGGGATGGAGGCCCTGTTCGAACGCGGCGAGTACCGGTGCATGGAACAGCGGGAGTACGCGGAAAGCGTTTGCGACTTCCTCGAACGGCTTCCGCCGGAAGTGGTGATTCAACGCCTGACCGGGGATCCCCATCCGGACGAGCTGGTGGCCCCGGCCTGGGCGCTGCGGAAACGGGAAACCTTGTCTCTGATCGCGCGCATTTTGGTGGAGCGGGATTCACGGCAGGGAAGCTTCCGGCAAGGCCGCCACGAAACCCGCGCCGATTCGACATAAGGCACCGGCGGACTCGCTTCTCCGTTTCGCCGAGGGGGAGGCGGGTGAGCGCGGTTGCGTCGAACGGACGCCGAAGCACCGATGGCGCCGCCCGCACCGCCGGGGATTGAAAAGCCGGAGAATCAGGAGCGGGTGACGGTGTAACGATACCCCTGGGCGATGGGGAACCGTCTTCCGTATCCAAAGGCCTTGGAAGTGACCTTGATCCCGGGGGCCGCCTGATGACGCTTGTATTCGTTCAGGTCGACCCGCCGGATCACCTCCCGGACGACCAGGGGATCGAAGCCGTCTCGCGACAGTTCATCCGGCCCCTTGAATTCCTCGATATAACCCTTGAGAATCGCATCGAGCACGGGATATTCCGGCAGGTCGTCCTGGTCCGTCTGGTTCGGTTTGAGCTCGGCCGACGGCGGTTTGTCGATGATCCGGGATGGGATGATGTCGCCGTTCCGGTTGATCAGCCGGCTCAACTCGTAAACCATCGTCTTCGGGACATCCGATATGACGGCGAGTCCCCCGCTCATGTCCCCGTACAGGGTGCAGTATCCGACGGCCAGCTCGGATTTGTTCCCGGTGGACAGCACCATCGCCCCGGTACGGTTGGAAATCGCCATGAGGATCACCCCGCGGATCCGGGCCTGAATGTTCTGTTCGGTGACGGACGGAGCAAGAGGATCGAAATCGGGCACCAGATGATGCAGAAACGCCTGGAACATCTCCTCGATGGGGATGATCCGGTAGCCCACCTTCAGGTTTTCGGCCAACCGTCGCGTATCCTCGAAATTGTCGCGTGAAGTGTACGGCGAGGGCATGAATACCGTGGACACGTTGTCGTTCCCCAAGGCCCGGACCGCCACCGCCGTCGTGAGGGCCGAGTCGATCCCGCCGCTCAGGCCGATGACCACTTTCGAGAATCCGCATTTCGCGACATAGTCCCGGGTTCCGGTGACCAGCGCCTTGAGAACGGATGCCGCTCCCGTCTCCGAAACGGGATGGAGCCGGTCGCCTGACGGGACATCGGCGCAACCGCCGCTAATGTCGCATACCAGAAAATCCTCCTCGAAATCCGACGCCCTCACGATCATCCCGCCGTCCGGCCCGTAGACGCCGCTGATGCCGTCGAAGACGACATCGTCGTTCCCCCCGGTCTGGTTGACGAAGATCACCGGGACGCCATGCTTCCGGGCAAGTGAGCTCAGCATCCGGTCCCGGAACTCCCGCTTGCCCAGGTGATACGGAGACGCGGAGATGTTGATGATCAGATCGGCTCCGGCTTCGACCAGCAGGGCCACGGGGTCGAGATCGTACATGCGGCGCTTGAAGAAGTCCTTGTCGTTCCATGCATCTTCGCAGATGGTCAGCCCGAGCCGGTATCCCTTGTATGGGATGGGCGTGACATCGGTTCCGGGCTGGAAATAGCGCCGCTCGTCGAAAACATCGTAGGTGGGCAGGAGCCGCTTGGCGGCCTCACCGATCCACTTTCCCTCCTCGAAGAGGACGGCTCCGTTGAAAACCGGCTTCCCGCCGTCCTGCGGATTGTCGAGCAGCGTGCCGACGACCACCCCGATGCCTTGAATGCCATCGATCAGTCGATCGAGGCTGCGCCGGTTCGCCCTGAGAAAGTCCGGCTTTTCCAGAAGGTCGCGCGGGGGGTAGCCGGAAACAGCCAGCTCGGGAAATATCACCACATCGCACCCGAGCCCGCGGGCGCGCTCCGAAAGTTCCGCGATCCTTCGGCGGTTGCCTGGAAAATCACCGATTGTCGGATTGATCTGGGCGAGCGCTATTCTCATATTCCAATTCCAGAAAAGGAAGGGTTGATCCTACGGGGGGAAGCGCCGGGAGCTTCAGGCCGCTCGAACCTAACAATTGGCGGATACGGCGTCAACGATTTGATGCACGGAGGAGGATGGCCGAATCAGGTCCGTACCGGCTTGTCGAACCTGCGCCGGCCATGATAATCAGGATTTCTTGACCCATGAGCGTCCAGAGGACGATGAGACTCCGATGACACAAGTCCCCCAGATTCCCGCCGTCGACGACTTCGACCTCGCCTTCAAGGTATTTCACGAACTGATGGCCCGAAAGGTCAGTGACATCCTGCTCGTGTCGAGTCTCTATGACGCCTACATCATGGAAGAGGAAGGCCGTCTGGCCCAACGCATCATTCACGAATACCGGGGGCTCAATCTCTCCCGCCCGCCGTTCATCACGTATGCGTCCACCGCCAGGGAGGCCATGAAGGCGCTGGCGGAACGCCGCTTCGACTTCGTGATCACGACCTCGCGTCTGGACGACATGCCGGCTCACGAAATGGCGAGGGACATCAAGGCAGGATTCAACAACCTTCCGGTTTTCCTCCTCGCCCACAACCCGAACCTTTTCAGTCTGGATCCGCACTGCCTGGACCGGCGCTTTATCGACCGCATCTACTTGTGGAGAGGCAACGCGGACTTGTTCCTCGCATTGATCAAGAGCGAGGAGGACCGGATGAACGTGGAAGCGGACACCCATCGGGCCATGGTCAGGGTCGTGATTCTGGTGGAGGATTCCCCGGCTTATTTCAGCGCCTTCCTTCCCATTCTCTACAAGGAAATCGTCTCACAGACCCAGGATGTGATGGAGGAGTCCCTGAACGAGGAACACCGGTTCTTTCGCATGCGGGCGCGCCCCAAGATCCTGCTGGCGGAGTCCTATGAAGAGGCGGAGGCCCTGTACCGACGATTCAAGCCCTATCTGCTGAGCATTCTCTCCGATGTGCGCTTTCCCCGTTCGGGACGGATCGATCCGGAGGCGGGAATCGCGCTGCTCAAACAGGTCAAGTCCGAAATACCGGACATTCCGCTGCTCCTGATGAGTACGGAGGAGTCCAACCAGCATCGGGCCGGAGAAATTCCGGCGACCTTTCTGAACAAGAACTCCCCCATGCTCCACCAGGGCATCCGGCAGTTTTTCAAGGACGAACTCGGCTTTGGTGCTTTTGTTTTTCAAATGCCGGACGGCCGGGAAGTCGCCCGGGTCTCGAGCCTCCGTCAGCTCGAACGGGTGCTCCCCCGCATTCCGGAAGCCTCCATCCTGCACCACGCTTCCCGAAACGATTTCTCCCGCTGGCTCATGGCCCGCTCTGAAATTCTCATGGCCTCGCGACTCAAACCGGTCAAGACTTCGGATTTCGAAACTCCCGCGGATCTCAAAACATACCTGATCGAAAGCCTTCGGCAACGACGGCGCAAGCGGCAGCGCGGGATCGTCATGGATTTCGACCCGGAGCATTTCGACACGGAGGCGGATTTCATCAAGATCGGACGGGGCTCGCTGGGCGGCAAGGCTCGAGGGCTCGCGTTCATGGCTTCGCGTTTCAAGACGCATCGCGAGGCGCTCGACCGCTTCGGAGAAGTCCGTATTCAGATCCCGAAGACAGTCGTCATTACCACGGAAGGCTTCGACGATTTCATCGAGACCAACCATCTCACAGACTTGGCCTGCTGCGACGAGAGCGATACGGGGATCAACGAGATTTTTCTGAAAAGCCGCCTGCCCGACTGGCTCGAGCACTCGCTGCGGACCGTCATCGAATCGATCGGCCATCCCCTGGCCGTGCGGTCCTCGGGTCTCCTCGAGGATGTTCAGTACCAGCCTTTTTCCCGCCTGTATCAGACCCTGCTTCTCCCGAACAGCCACCCGGAGCCTTCAGCCCGGCTTGACCAACTGGCACGAGCCGTCAAGCAGGTCTATGCTTCCATGTTCCGTCAGGAGGCCCGGATCTTTGCGCGCAGCACCCAGCACCGCACCGAACAGGAAAAAATGGCGGTCATGATCCAGCAGTTGGTGGGCAGCCGGTTCGGAAGCCGGTTCTACCCCGCCCTCTCGGGAAAAGCCCAGTCGTTCAACTATTACCCTGTCTCAGGGATGAAGCCGGATGACGGCATCGCCATCATCTCCGCGGGCCTGGGGTCTCCGGAGGGCGAGGACCACGGCGGGCTCCGCTTCTCGCCGAACCATCCCCAGCTGATGCCCCAGTTCTCGACCGTTGAGGACATCCTACAGAACTCTCAGAAGCGATTTTTCGCCATGGAGCTGTCCGGGGTCCACCCGGGCATCGGATCGGACGCCGAGGCCTCGCTGATGCAGGTGCCCATCGATGAACTGCCGGTCGGACACCCCATACGAAGGTTGTGCAGCAGCTATATCCCCGATGAGCATCGCATCCGGGATGCATCGGTCGCGGGCGGAATTCCGGTACTCACCTTTGCACCGATCATCAAGTTCAATTCCCTCCCCCTGCCGGATATTCTGAGGACGCTCCTCGATATCGGACGTAAGGGGATGGGCGGCCCGGTGGAAATCGAATTCGCGATGACCCTGCCGCCGGCGGGGAGCGGGCCGGCGGCCTTCAACCTGCTGCAGATCCGCCCCATGACACAGCTCGAACAGGACGTGGACGTCGTCATCACCGAGGCCGAAGCAGCGTCGGCGCTTGCCTCCACCCGCATGGCCCTCGGCAACGGGCGGCTTTTCGATATCCACGATGTCGTGTGGGTGGACCCGGCAACCTTCGATCCGGTGCGGTCAATCGAAGTCGCCGCCCAGGTCGGACGAATCAACGCCGGCCTGCGAAAGGAAGGCCGGCGGTACCTCCTCGTCGGTCCGGGCCGATGGGGGTCCTCGGACCGCTGGCTGGGAATACCGGTGAGCTGGACGGATATTTCAGAGGTCGCCGCCATCGTGGAAACCTCCGCACCCCGCTTGAAGGCCGAGGCTTCCCAGGGATCCCACTTCTTCCAGAACATTACCTCAGCCGGCATCTTCTACCTCACGATTCTGGACGAGACCCAAGGCTTTATCCGCCAGGAATGGTTCGAAAGCCAGCCGGTCGTGGAGGCCGCGGAATCGATCCGCCGCATTCGGCTGGAGCGCCCCCTCACGGTCAAGGTGGACGGCCGACGGTCGAGAGGAGTCATTATGGCCTGACGGAACGGACGCCGGCCCGTTCCGTTTCAAACCAGGCAAAACACCGGAAAATCGGAAAAGGAGCGCTCGGGAAGGGTCACCGGGTCGGTGACGCAGCCGCTGAAACCGGGCGGTCAGCGGCTCTCGTCTTCAGAAATAAGGACCCGTCCGGTATCGGGAAGGCACCGGTGGATCATTGCCAGTTCACGCCCGATTCAGACACCAGGAACTGCCGCGCGTCAGGATCTCCAAGAACGCCGGCCTCCATGAAGTCGTTCATTGCCTTCTCCCGGTTGCCCGAGATCAGATGAACTCGCCCCCGGCCGTAATAGTAGGACCCGGATTCCGGTTTCCGGTCGATGGCCATGGTCATCGCCGCGACGGCGTCGTCATACCGTCGCAGCTCTCCGTAACAGACCCCCAGCTGGAAAAGGGCTTCGGCGGAATCGGGATCGAGTTCGAGCGCCTTTCGGTAATGCTCGATCGCGGCATCGTAATTGCCGTAAGCCGAGAGCAGCGCTCCCTGGTCGAGCCAATCCTTCAAGGTCCGGTTCTCCCTGCCGGCTTCCTCTGCCATGGCCCGGGCGGGGCAGCCCAGAAACACCGAGACGATCAGGAACAACAGCGCCAGGGACTGGACGGCGTATCGAAATGTCTTCATAAAAACCGCTCCTTCGGTGTGAATCCCCGCAAAAACGGGGTTGAGGGTGCAAGTCCGTATCGGGCGAGGGGCTCTGCAACACGGTGAGCAACGATTCTATAGCGTAACGGGTCTGACGAGGCAAACCCGGGCCGTACCCCTGCGGCTTGATCGGCATGAGCTTGATGGTGTAGAATATGGTTTCTTGTGCGCAACGAAATGTCTGTCCGCCAGCAGACTGCGGAGCAGTCAAAAGCCGGGAGCCGTCTATGCGAACCTATACCATTCACCCTCTTGTCGTTGGCCTCAATCAGACCGACCAGGGGGTCATGACCTACCTCAGGGATTATGGGCAGCGGATCCTTCTGCCGATCTACAGCTTTTATCTCAAAGGCGGAGACCGGACGATCCTGGTGGACACCGGCCTGGAGCAGGTCGTCGTCGCCGACGAGGTTCGCGAGGCATGCGACTTCCCGATTCGGGAATTTCCGGACGCGCTCGCGACGGTGGACCTGACCCCTGAGGCGGTGGACGTCATCATCCATACCCATCTGCACAACGACCACTGCGAAAACGACAGTCTTTGCCCCAACGCCGCGATCTACGTCCAGCGAACGGAGCTTGAATTCATGAAGGACCCTCATCCACTGGATCATCGCTATTACCCGGACGTCCTGGACGATCTCGACGTAATCGCCATCGAGGGGGACCAGGAAATCTTCGACGGCATTTCCGTGATCCACACACCGGGGCATACGGTCGGCGGCCAATCGATCGTTGTCAACACGGCAAAGGGCAAAGTCATTCTTACCGGATTCTGCTGCAACGAGAAAAACTTTCCGGCGGTGGGGCCCGCCGTTGCCTCCGGAGTACACATCAACGCCATCGATGCCTATGAATCCGCTCAGAGGGTCAAGGCGGCGGCCGATCTCATCGTTCCCCTGCACGCCATGTGGGTGGGGCAGACGACCCAAATCCCCTGACAACCTTGTCGCGGCGGCAAGACCGCTTTACAAGTTCTATCGGATCATTAGCGTAAAACCTTAACAGCGGATCCGGTCCCGAAAGAAAAACGAGGTCGAGATGGCCACTGAAAACGATATCCTATTGATTCATTTCGAAGACAAGCCGATGACCTTCGCCCGGATCGAGGAAATTCTCCCGGACGCCAAACCGAACTGGTATCATGTGAAGATGCTTCTTCTTCAGGTGCCGTTGCAGGTTGTCACATGGATTCTGCGCGACATTTATATCGATGGGGCTGAATTCACCATGAACGGCAGCCGGATGCGTCTCGAACGGGTCGTCAGCCCGGAGGCGGGAGTAGCCGAAGAAAAGGGCTCCCTACCGGGTTCAGAGGCGATAAACCCGGAAGACCAGCGATCCGCGAGAGTGATATCGCTGACCGACCGGAAAAAAAACTGAAGCACATTCCTCCGGTAGTCTATGACCAATCCTGACCGACTGGTGATCTCCGCATCGAGGCGCACCGACATCCCCGCCTTTTACATGCCGGCATTCATGAAAGCGATCGATCGGGGCGCCTTCGAGGTCGAAAATCCCTACAATCGGCGCATTTCCAGGGTGCCCTCGTCGCCGGAACGCGTCTATGCCGTTGTGTTCTGGTCCAAAAATTTCGGCCCTTTCCTGAATGGCGGCTTCGGGGAAAAATTGCAGGCGCGGGGCTATCGGCTGTTCTTCAACTTCACGGTCAACACGGGGCTGCCCCCTCTGGAGCCCAATATCCCCCCCATCGAACACCGCCTGGATCAGCTGGCCGAGCTCTGCCGGCGCTTCGGACCGGAGACGATCAACTGGCGATTCGATCCGATCTGCCACTGGAGGGAAGACGGTCGACACACCGCTTCAGGGACCGCCAACAACCTCGCGACATTTTCCCAAATCGCCGACAGAGCGGCCGGTCTTGGCATCCAGCGATGCATTACGAGCTTTGTGGACCGCTATCCGAAGGTACGCCGGCGTGCCGCTGCCGCAGGGGGAATCCGGTTCGAGGATCCGTCCCTGCCGGTCAAACGCGGCATCGTGCTGAAAATGAATTCAGCGTTGCAATCCACCGGGATCCGGTTGATGCTCTGCTGCGAAAAGGAAGTCCTGGACGGTCTCACCCCGGAATCCGGGATTTCACATGGAGCCTGTATTTCCGGTCACCTGCTCCAGGAGATCTTTGGCGGCGAGGCGCCCCTGCGGCCGGATCGGGGCCAGCGGAGGGCGGCCGGATGCCGTTGCACCGTATCCGCGGATGTGGGCTCCTATCGGAACCACCCCTGCGCCCACGCCTGTCTTTACTGCTACGGCAATCCGACGCGGCATGCGGGCCAGGCGGGTCATGGTGAGGGAGGAGGTTCCGGTTGACGCTGCGCATCGGCAATATCGAGCTAAAGAACAATGTGATCTTCGCTCCCCTTGCCGGCATTACCAATCTTCCCCTAAGGCTGCTGGCCAAGGAGGCGGGATGCGGGCTGGTGTGCTCGGAGATGGTCAGCGTCAACGGGCTGGTGCGGAATTCGGAAAAAACCCGGCGGCTCATGGATTCGGTGCCGGAGGAGAAACCTTTGTCGGTCCAGGTCTTCGGGTCCGATCCCTCCGCGACGGCGGAGGCGGCGGTCATGGTCGAAGCGGCCGGAGCGGATATCCTGGACATCAACTTCGGCTGTTCGGTCAGGAAAGTCATCAAGACCGGGGCCGGCGTTGCGCTGATGCGGACGCCGGATATAGCCGCCCGATTGCTCACCGCCGTCCGGAAGACCGTCCGGATCCCCATGACCATCAAGATGCGAAGCGGCTGGGATTCCAGCGGCGTGCAGGCCATGGAAATCGCCCGTATCGCCGAAGCCTGCGGCGTCGATGCCGTGACCGTTCATCCCCGCAGCGCTTCCCAGGGATTCAGCGGTTCCGCCGACTGGGCGTTGATTGAAAAAATCAAGCAGGCCGTTTCGATACCGGTCATCGGGAACGGAGATATCACCCATCCCGATGACGCCCGTCGCATGCTGGCGGATACCGGCTGCGACGGCATCATGATCGGACGGGCTGCCGTGGGCAATCCAATGCTCTTCCGCCGGATCGTGGACGCGGTGGAGGGAAGGGATCCCGGCCCTCCCGAATCGGGCGAGGTGTTCGCGCTGATGGAACGCTATGCCTCGGATTCGGTCCGATACCTGGGCGAGCGGCAGGCCTGTCTCATCCTGAGAAGCCGTCTGAATTGGTTCGCACGCGGGTTTCCCTTTGCCAAGCGCTTTCGGGAATCCATCAAGCAGGTTTCGACCTCAGCGGAGTTGAAGGAGCGGATGGACGCCTACCGCGCCGAGATCGACGGCGGGACGGAAGTCGGCCACACACGGATCGCCGGGGCGATGCCCCCTTCATGGCCTGCCGCGGGTCAGGGGGCGGCGAAGGAATAAATGCCGACTCCGCTGCCCTGCAGAAGAACGCCTTCGACGCGATCCGCCAACACGTCCGTCACCTGCATTCTGCCCACCGGATCCGAGGGAAGAAAAAACTTCCGGCCGTCAAGGCCGTCCAGCACCTGGGAATCGTACAGCATGAGGATGTTGCCGGGCTCGAGGCCGCTGTCCGAATTCGAGGACAGGGTGATTCGGTTTCCGGCGACGTTGGTGACATAGCCCTGCCACGGCAGCTCCGAAATCACACCGCTCACCCGCTTTCCGATTCGACCGGCGAGTTTGGCGAGCCCCTCCCGAACCAGGGGAAGGTCGGTGTCGCGAAGCCCGCCGGCGGCGTCGGGCGCCATTCCGGGAACCTCGGCCTCGAACTCGAACACCTCGCTCATCAGCTTGGTTCCGCCCTCGGCGCTGTAGACCTCGGCAAGCATCAACACCCGCAGCCGGCCTTCGGTTCTCTTCCAGAGCAGCATACCGCTCAGTTCGTTGGAAACAGCCGCATCCAGCACCATCCCGGAAACGACGGCATTCAGGTTTTGCTGACGCGCGTAAACAGCGAGACCGAACGAATCGAGCCGGCCGTACACGTCCCGGCCGAACGCTTGGATTCCCGCAGGGAAGTCGACATCGCCCGGCAGCACGACCCGGGTCCGATCGGCCTTCTTCACCATTTCCGGGATCAGGCGGTCGTAAAAAACCTGGTCGAGCAGGGAATTGTCCAGGGCAGTCCGGTTTTCAAAGGGGACGAAAGCGATCCGCGGGCTCAGTTGTTTTCGTCCCACGGGCCGGATCTCGAGCGGCGGCGCCAGGCGGTCGTTGGAAGGATCGAGCGGCTGGGCCCGCTTCTTTCCCGGCCCGCACCCGGCCGCCAGAAGGCTCGTGCAGATCAAAGCCATCACCGTCAGAAAAAGGGGACTTTTTCCAGATCTCAGCATCGGTCTCGACTCGGTTATGGGCGTTCGGGGCAATCCGTCGACGAAACAGCCGACAATTCAGGAGGAAAGGTCGTTGTCCTTTTTAACAGCTTCGACCCGATTTGCAATACGCAATTGTCCTTCAGACGGCCGATTTTACCGCTCATCCGCAGGCGGCCGCCCCCTGCCCCCGGATCGAGCCGGTCGCCGTTTTTCTTGACACCGCCGGGCGTTCTGCATTAGGGCCATCGTCTCAGGCGCGATCGATCGACCTCCAGACGGATGAAACCCAAGCGCAGGAAGCTCCCAATGTCATCAATGGACGAACAGATTCTCAGGGCAGCCAAGGAAATCGTCGTCAAATTCATCGAAACCGGCCGGATTTCCCCGACCGGCTTCACCGACGCATTCCGCAGTGTCTACGACACGATTGCCGACACCGTCAACCGCCGGGAGGCGGACTCCGACGCGACGCCCCCCAAAGGGTAGAGCGGTAAACGGTGGTTTCCCCCGTTCCGCTGGACCTTGGCGGGTCCTTTCAGGTTCGGGCCGCTGCCGCCGCGACGGAAACCATTCTCATTGACGCGAATGGAGGGCATCCGGAGGGCGGCGGGCAGGGAAAGACATCCAATCGAGTGAAAAGGGCCCCGTTCGCTGGATGCGAATGGAGCCCGGAACCGAAAGGTGTCCCTCGGAGACCGAAATCCGGCCAGGGGGGACTGGGTGTCGTCACGGGCAGCAAGCCCGCGGGCGGAGGGTTACGCCGTCAATCGCACAACTCGAACAGCGCCGCCGCCCCCATGCCGCCGCCGACGCACATGGATTCCACGCCGTATTTCACCCCCTTGTCGCGCATGTTTCGCAGCAGGGTGGCGCAAAGCTTCGCCCCTGTGCAGCCGAGGGGATGCCCCAGCGCGATGGCGCCTCCGTTGACGTTGATCTTGGCCATGTCCTTCTCGAGCCCCAACTCCCGGAGGCAGTAAAGCGCCTGTGAGGCAAAGGCTTCGTTGATCTCGAAAAGTCCGATGTCCCGGATGTCCAGCCCGGCCAGTTTCAACAGCTTGGGAATCGCGTATCGCGGCCCGACGCCCATTTCATCGGCCCTGCAGCCGACCGTGGTGTAATACCTGAACCGCGCGATGGGCGTCACACCCAATTCCTTCACCTTGTCCTCGCTCATGATGACGGCAGCGGCCGCACCGTCGGTGGTCTGGGAGGAGTTTCCGGCCGTTACGCTGCCGTTGGCGGCAAAGACCGGCCGCAGCTTGGAGAGCCCTTCCAGGGTGGTGGATTCCCGCACCCCGTCATCGAACGAATGGAGAAAGGTCTCCCTTCCGTACGTGCCGTCCTCCTGCATCACATACCGGGCCGCCGGCGTCGGCACGATTTCCGTGAACAGCCCCTTTTTCTGGGCCTCCGCGGCCTTCATCTGCGATTCATAGGCGAACGCGTCCTGGTCTTCCCGGCTCACGCCGTAGCGGCTGGCAACCAGTTCGGCCGTGATCCCCATGGAAACGTAGAGATCCGCCTGACGCTTGGTAAACTCGGGATGCGGGCGCGGAATGTTGCCGCCCATGGGGACGAAGGTCATGGACTCCACGCCGCCGCCGATAACGATGTCGGACCAGCCGCACATGACCCGGAGCGAGGCCATGGCGATGGCCTCCAGGCCGGATGCGCAGAACCGGTTGACGGTCGCACCCGAAACCTCCGGCGGAAAGCCGGCGATCTGGCCGGCGATCCGGCCGATGTTGAGCCCCTGCTCCGCTTCCGGGAACGAGCATCCGACCATGATGTCCGCCACGTCCTTCTTCTCCAGGTTGGGGGTCTTTTCAACCGCCTGGGTCAGTATAAAGGACAGCAGATCCTCAGGCCGGGTATCCTTGAAAGCCCCCTTGCCTCTTCGGCAGCCGGGGGTCCGAATGGATGTTACGATATAGGCGTCTCTCATCGAGGGTTCCTCCTTGTAGCATTGGCAATGGCGTCCGGTTAGTTTCTCAGGGGTTTCCCGGTCTTGAGCATGTTTTCGATCCGGGCGAGGGTTTTTTCCTGCTTGAGGAATTCGACAAAAGCCTTCCGCTCCAGGTTCAGGATGACCGAATCGTCCACGAAGCCGTTGGCCCGGACGTCGCCACCGCCGACCACCCCGGCGATCCGGCGGGCCAGAAAGGCGTCGTATTCCGTGATGAACTTGGCGTTGAGCATGTTGAAAATTTCGCCGTTGATCATCCCCTGCGCCGCATCACCCATCACCCTGACCGGCCTCCTGACCGGCGGCGCATAGCCGTCGGCCGCCATTCTCAGCACTTCCAGTTTGGCCTCTCCGATCAGCAGATCCCGGTTGAAGACGATCCGGTCGTTGGGCCCCAGAAATCCGTTGGCCCGTGCATCGGCGGCGGAAGTGGACACTTTGGCCATGGCGATATTCATGAAAGCCGGTACGAAGTACCTGGCCAGATCGACGTCCGTGACCGCCTCGGGCAGGGTGCCGGTCATTTTCTTCCACAGGTTGAGGCAGCCGCCGCCGGCGGGAAGAAGTCCCACCCCGATCTCGACAAGCCCCATGTAAAGTTCGGCGTGGGCAACAATGCGATCCGACGCCAGGCAAATCTCGCAGCCGCCCCCCAGGGTCAGGCCGTATGGCGCCGCCACCACCGGAAACGGCGCGTAACGGGCCTTCTGTATCGCGCCTTGGGCATCCTTGAGGAAGGCGTCGATCCGATCGTATTTCTTTTCAGCCGCCAACCCGCCGATGTATTTGAGATCAGCCCCCGCGGAAAAGGCTCCGGGCATTCCGCCGGCCTGGTTGCCGATGACGAGCCCGACGCCGTTCTCGTCGACAAAATCGAGGGCATCCTTCATGAAGTCGAGAATCTCGGCGTTCAGGGCGTTCATCTTGGTGTGAAATTCGCAGCAGAACACGCCGTCGCCCAGATCGATCAGAGAGGCCGAAGGACAGCTCTTGACCTTCCTGCCGGCTCCCTTCAAAGCGGAAAGCGAGATGTTGCGCTCGCTCACCCGGATCTCCTTGTAGTCACCGGAGCCGAAATCGTAATAATAGCGCTTGCCGTCTTCGACCCGGTAGAAGGTTTCCTTGCCGGCCTCGATCATTTGCCTGACCTTTTCGGGAACGGCAAGGCCGTCGGCTTCCATCTTTTCCACCGATCGCTTCACACCGATGGCATCCCAGGTCTCGAAGGGGCCCATTTCGAAATTGTAGCCCCACTTCATGGCGTTGTCGATTTCAACGATGGTGTCGGAAATCTCCGGAATCCGGTTCGCGGAATAGATCAGTTGTTCCGCCAGGGCCTTCCAGGCGAACCGGGAGCCCTTGTCGTCGCCGTACACGACCGCCTGGATCTTCTCCGGCAGGCTGCGGGCCTTTTTCGCGGCTTCGAGGCAGGGAAAAGTAGGCTTTTCAAAAGTTTCATATTCGAGCGTGTCGGTGTCGACGACCTTGTAGATCTTCTTCCATTCGGGAGTGAGGTCGGTTTTATAGAAGCCGCTCCGGGTCTTCTTACCGAGAAGCTTCTTCTCGATCATGCGATCGACGAAGCCGGGCAGCTTGAAGGTTTCCCTGGCCTCGTCACCCTCCACCAGATCGTAGCTGTTCCTGGCCACGTGCCCCAGGGTATCGATGCCCACCAGATCGGCGGTCTTGAACATGGCCGTCTTGGGGCGTCCGATGGCGGGCCCGAACAGGGCATCCACCTCGGGGATGGTGAGGCCTTCCTCTTCCATGAGTTGCATGGCCCTGACCATGCCCTGGACGCCGATCCGGTTGCCCACGAAGTTCGGCGTGTCCTTGGCCCACACGATGCCCTTGCCGAGTACCCGCTCGCCGTAGGCGGCCATGAACGTCAGCACCTCATCCAGGGTGTCCTCGCCGGGAATGATTTCCAGCAGGTGCATGTATCGGACCGGGTTGAAGAAATGAGTGCCGAGAAAGTGTTTGCGGAAGTCGTCGCCGAGGCCTTCGCTCATGGCCTTGAGGGGAATCCCGGAGGTGTTGGAACTGACGATGGCTCCGGGTCGCCGAACACCATCGATCCGCTTGAAGAGATCCCGTTTGACCTTGAGGTTTTCCACCACCACCTCGACGATCCAGTCGCATCCGGCCAATCGCTCGAAATCATCCTCCAGATTGCCGATAGTGATCCGATCGATGTCCTTTTTCTGCATGAGCAGCGCCGGTTGAGCCGAAACGATCCCGTCGTAGCCGGCTTTCACGATCCGGTTGCGGGCTTTGGGATCGGATTTCTCCTCCTCCTTGAGATCGAAGGGAACGATATCCAGCAGCAGCGTTTCCACGCCAACGCTGGCCAGCAGGGCCGCGATGCCCCCTCCCATCACGCCGGACCCGATGACGGCGGCTTTTCGAACCTTTCGTACCATGTTGACCTCCTCCTGGAATGATCCTGATTATGAATGGGTATTCACTAAAATAGATGAACGGCCTCCCGATTGTCAAGATAAATATCTGCGAGCCCGAGGTGGTTTGACATTATAATTTTCATTTAATTTTGAAGTAGTTATTTTACAAGCCCATCCGAGACCGCATGCTGGTCCAACGCCTGTAGAGGTTCCGTTCATATAGCAAATTTATGAATATTGATTCATTTTCACGGAGAATCCGCGAAAATCGATCGGTCGGTAAGGCAGTCTGAATCGCCGGGGCGGGATTCGATACGGCGCGATTTCATGTTGACACGGCCGCCAGAAAAGCAGTATTCGGCAAACAGCTTCTCGAAATTACTGGGAAAACACATAAATGAATATTCATTCATACTTTTCCCCCCGTTTTCACCCGAAAACGGAAATTCCGGATCACAGAATCCCCATCCCACCCGGGAACCCCGCAACCCGACGAACCACCCCAACAAAGGAGGCGTTATGACTTTTCGCCGCATTGAACCCACCGCTTCGGCATATCCCTACCCGCTGCTGATCAAGAATCTGCTCCAGACGCCGCTGACCTACTCTCCGCGACAGGAAATCCTTTACCGGGACCAGGTCCGCTATGACTACCGCACGCTGAACGAGCGGATCCACCGTCTGGCCAACGCCCTGAAGGACCTGGGCGTCGGCCCCGGCGATACGGTCGCCGTGATGGACTGGGACAGCCATCGCTATCTGGAATGCTTCTTTGCCGTCCCCATGATGGGCGCGGTTCTGCACACCATCAACATCCGGCTCGCCCCAGAGCAGCTCCTGTACACCATCAATCACGCCGAAGACGATGTCGTCCTCGTTTTCTCGGACTTTCTTCCCATGCTCGAGGCGTTGAAAAACGACCTCCGGACGGTCAAGCGATTCGTTCTGCTCAAGGACGGCGGTTCGACACCCGACACCTCACTGCCCATCGCCGGCGAATACGAGGACCTGCTCGCCCGGAGCGCCGCATCCTATGACTTCCCGGATTTCGACGAGAACACGATGGCGACGACGTTCTACACGACGGGCACCACCGGCCGTCCCAAAGGCGTTTTCTTCAGTCATCGCCAGCTCGTGCTGCACACCTATGCCTTGATGTCGGGGCTCTGCGCGTTCCGGTCCCAGCTCCATGTGGATTCAGGGGATGTCTACATGCCGCTGACCCCCATGTTTCACGTTCACGCCTGGGGAATGCCCTACCTGTTCACCCTGCTGGGGAACAAGCAGGTCTATCCGGGTCGCTATGAACCGGAGATGATTCTGCAGTTGGTCACCCGGGAGAAGGTCACCTTTTCCCACTGCGTACCGACGATCATTCACATGGTCATCAGCAGTCCCAAGGCGCGGGAAGCAGACCTGTCGAATTGGCAGGTGATCATCGGCGGGTCGGCGATGCCCAAGGGCCTGTGCAAGGCGGCCCTCGACCTGGGCATCAGTCTGACGTCGGCTTACGGGATGTCGGAAACCTGTCCCCTTCTCACCGCGGCGAACCTCAAACCCCACATGTTCGATTGGGATCTGGAAGACCAGATCGATGTCCGGTGCAAAACCGGCCTGCCGGTGCCGCTGGTGAACCTGAAGATCGTCGATTACAATGGCGAAGCATGTCCGCATGACGGAAAGAGCCCGGGAGAGATCGTGGTCCGGGCGCCCTGGCTCACCCAGGGATATGTGAAGGATACCGAGAAGAGCGAAGCACTATGGGAGGGCGGCTGGCTTCACACCGGTGACATCGGCGTCATCGACGGCGAAGGTTACCTGAAGATCACCGATCGTCTCAAGGACGTCATCAAGACCGGCGGCGAGTGGATATCGTCCCTCACGCTGGAGGACATCATCAGCCAGCACGAGGCGGTCAGCGAAGCAGCGGTGATCGGAGTTCCGGATGAGAAATGGGGCGAGCGCCCCATGGCGCTCGTGGTGCTCAAGTCGGCTTTTGTCGGAAAGATTCAACCCGAGGATCTCAAAGCCCACTTCATGAAACACGTGGAAAGCGGGTCGCTGCCCAAATACGGGGTTCCGGACAAGGTGGTCTTCACGGACAGCATCGCCAAGACCAGCGTCGGAAAGATCAACAAGCGGGAGCTGAGAAAGCACTACCGGTAGAAGATGCCGTGCGGGGGCCTTCTCACCCGCTCACTGGGCGCGGGGCCCGCCGCACGGAGCCGGCCCGGCTTTTCGAGCTGTCTTGAATTGCCAAAGGCCGGACCGTCCGGCCATCTCAACCCTTTACCCCCGCGGACGCCGGACTCCTGCGGCGCACCAACCTCCACACTATCAGAAGCTGGACCGCGATAACGGCCGCCAGGAGCCGGGGTACCCACAGCCACACCGCCGAGATTCCAAGCGGCAGAAACAGCGCCGGATCTTCAATCATCGAGTGGTTGATCCCGATGGACAGGTGCAGCCGCTCGAGTTCCTCCGAGGCAAGGCTCCCATGCCGGACCTCCTCGACGATCACGGCGCCTCCGTAGGAAACCCCGAAAAGAACGGCGGTGAGCCACAGCATACCGGTTCGTTCGCTCAAGCCCAGAAGTCGCAGCAAAGGACTCAGCATTCCCGCCAACCGGTCGGACAATCGGGTCGCCCGCATCCATTCCATGAGCACCATGATGCCGATCAGGATGACCAGGATCTGCAAACAGAGCTTCAGCGTCTGCAGCCCCCATTTCATGAGCATTTCCGCAGTGCCGGCTGGAGCGGCCGCGGCCGCATGGGCGACGGCCGATCGAGCTCCCTCGCCCCAGAAGAATCCCATCAGCCAGACGACGGCCACCGAGGTTGCCAGCCGTGCCGCTGCGGCCTTGATCGGGTTGACGCCGGACTGGCCCTGGATCACCGACTCCTGGATCATGTTGTGGGATATCAGCAGGAAGACGGCGATCAGGGTGCTTTCCCTGATGGTCAGATCCAGAACCGCCATCGATGCGATCCCGCCGTAAATGCCGGTGAGAAGACCCGCCACGAGCGGAAGCGCTGCCTTGGCCGGCAGGTGGATCAACCCCATGATCGGGGCCAGTACCCCGTCGAGGCGCTCGATGACATGGGTCATTTCCAGGATCAGCGTGAAGAAGGAAATCGGTATGAGGATGCGGTACATCCACAGGGCGCCGGACCAGCCTTTCCGGATACCGCTGGAAAGTATCGACCTCATCGTGGATTCAGGCGCTTCGCCGGCAGCCGTTCGGCGGGAGGCGGGTGTCATTTTTTGCGGCATATCGATCACGTTTTCTTTACATCAGGTCCAGGCACGACCACCTGCGCCTGCGCCAACTCCCGATGCCGGAAGCAGCTTGTCAGATGGTCGTTCACCATGCCGACCGCCTGCATGAATGCGTAGCATATCGTGGGCCCCACAAAGCGGAACCCCCTTCCCCGGAGATTCTTGCTCATCTCCCGCGATTCCCGGGTTTCCGCCGGCACCTCCGCCAGCTCTCGCCACGTGTTGTGCCGGATCCTGCCGTCGGTGAAACGCCAGATGTAGGGGGCGAATCCCCCGAAGTCGCTCTGGACTTCCAGAAAACACCTGGCATTGCTCACCGCGGAGGTGACCTTGAGGCGGTTGCGGATGATCCCCTTGTCCGCCAGGAGAAGTTCGATGCGCTCGTCGTCGAAGCGGGCGACCGCCTCCGGCGAAAACCCTTCGAAGATTTCGCGATAGCGAGACCGCTTTCGGAGAACGGTCAGCCAGCTCAGGCCCGCCTGCGCCCCTTCGAGCACCAGGAATTCAAAAAGCACCCGGTCATCGAAGACCGGCACCCCCCATTCCTCGTCATGATAGGCGACGTAGAGGGGATCGGCTCCGGTCCAGGGACAGCGCGTGAGGACTCGGTCCGGCGATGGCATGCCTTGGCCTTTCGTCAACCGAAAAGGTAGAAGCCGATAGCCTTGACGTTGGCGTCCGAAGGATCCATGGACATGAACTCGGTGCCCACGACGTGACCGTCGACTTTCCGGACGGCGACCTCTTTCCGGATCAGGGACCTTTTGGGATCGTCCAGGTGAAACTCCACCAGAAGCGTGTCTCCGACATTCAGATCGTATATTTCCTCCAGGCGGATCTTGAGACCGGTTCTCGACAGGTCGCTGACGACCATCTGACCTTTGATCGTACGACGACCGTTGTCAAGGAGGCACCAGGTGCCCGGAAAGGCCACGGGTTTACGGAACTGGCGCCGCCGCTCCAGGGCCACCGGGTAGTCCACGCCGCAGGGGCATTTCACCTTGACCTTGACCGCCCGCGTCAGTTCCTTGTATTGGGTGACGTCCACGGTACGGATGGCCTTGCATCCCGGACACGTGAACGTTGCCGTATTGTCGCTGGTGATGAATACCTTCTGCATCTTCGCCCCCGCTGAAGACCACCATCGCCATCCCCGGCCGAAACAGGATGAGACCCGAACGGCCGCGGCACCGCTGCCTTTGAATTTGCAACTCATACTGCAGGACCCGATGGAAAGCAACCGAATGAGAACCGATGACGGCACGGCTTGCGCCGGTGTCGAAACCTTCCGGCAAATCAGGCCGGCAATGACCGGCCCGATCCCGGACACTCCTTCCGGAAGGGCACCTATCGATGCCGATTGGCGCGGACTGCTTGCCGAAAGTTGCACCGTTCCCGAATGGCTCCCCTGGCGTCTCCGCCAGGCGACCGGGTCCCTCCGATCGGTGGTCGACCGCTATCCCATGAGGATCAATCCTTACTATCTGAGCCTGATCCAAACGATGAGGGACCCGATCGGGCTTCAGGCCATCCCATCCCCGGCGGAACTCGATTCAACGCGGCTGGATCCGGATCCCTCCGGAGAAGGCGGACAGTCCCCCTCAGCCCGGATCGTTCACCGCTACCCGGACCGGGTGGTCTTCCTGGTGTCGGACCGCTGCCCCGTCTACTGCCGGTTCTGCATGCGCAAACGTCAGGTCGGCGACCCGGCCGGGATTTCGCCGTCCGCCATCGACGACGGATTGGCCTACATCAGGGAAAACCGACAGGTGGAGGAAGTGGTTCTTTCCGGCGGGGACCCGCTGATGCTGAGCGACGACCGGCTCAGCGGAATCCTGGACCGGCTGAGATCCATCCGCCACGTGCAGGTCATCCGCATCCACAGCCGCATGCCCTGCACCCTGCCCCAGCGGATCACGACGAAGCTCGCCTCCCGGCTCGCACGCTTCCACCCCCTGTTCGTGGTCACGCATTTCAACCATCCGCGGGAACTCACTGCCGAAGCGGCAGCGGCCTGCGGCCGCCTGGTCGATGCCGGCATCCCCCTCGGCAGCCAGAGCGTGCTGCTGCGGGGGGTCAACGACGATCCCGGCGTCATGGCGTCGCTGATGAAGGGCCTGGTCCGGATGCGGATACGCCCCTACTATCTCCATCATCCGGACCCGGTGCGCGGGACGGCCCACTTCAGGGTCCCGATCCGCACCGGGCAGGAAGTCATGAGACGCCTCCGGGGAAATATTTCAGGGCTCTGCGTTCCCCAGTACATGATCGACCTGCCCGGCGGCGGCGGCAAGGTGCCGATGCTTCCCGAGACCACGAGATGGGTGGGCGACGGGCGCCTGGAAGTCGAAAACTACAGGGGGGAGCGGTATATCTACGAGGATGTGCCGGAAGGCGAAAATTGAACGAAACGAAAGCCGCCCGGTCCCGGGGGTCGGGTCGGCTTCCGTCTGATCGGGGAACCGGAGAGTAGCCCCGGCTATCCGTTCTGCTTTTCGAAGTCGTCCATGAAGGCCACCAGGGCCTCTATGGATTCGACCGGAACGGCGTTGTAGATGGACGCTCGGCATCCGCCCACCGAACGGTGGCCCTTGAGTCCGCCCAAGCCGTTATCCATCGCCTCGGCCACGAAACGTTGTTCCAGAGCCTCGCTGGGAAGCCGGAAGGTTACGTTCATGGACGATCGGCTCCCCGGCTCGGCGGTCCCGGTATAAAAATCCGAAGCGTCGATCCGTCCGTAGAGCATGCCCGCTTTCCTCCGATTGACCCGGGCCATGGCCTCGAGCCCTCCGACGGTCTCCTCCAGCCACTGGAGGACGAGCTGCACGACGTAGACCGCAAAACAGGGAGGCGTGTTGTACAGGGAGTTCTTCTGCGCATAGGTCGTGTAGCGGAGCATGGTGGGCACATCCGCCGGCACCCGCTCGAGCATGTCACGCCGGGCGATGACCATGCACACTCCTGCGGGCCCGATGTTCTTTTGGGCGCCGGCGTAGATCAGGCCGAAGGGCGAGGGATCGAAGGGCCGGCTCAGGATGTCCGAAGACATGTCCGCGATGAGAGGGATGTCTCCCGTGTCCGGGAATCGCTCCCACTGGGTGCCCTTGATGGTGTTGTTGGAGGTGATGTGCACATAGCCGGCGTCCCGCGTCAGGGAAAAACCGGAGGGGATGTAGGAAAAATCGCGGTCTTCCGATGAGGCGACGACATTGACGCGCTTTCCCTGGAGCCGCGCCTCCTGAATCGCCTTGGTCGACCACGTGCCCGTGTTGACGTAGTCCGCGGACTGGCCGGAGGGCAGGAAGTTCATCGGCACCATGGCGAATTGCAGACTCGCCCCGCCCTGAACGAAAAGCACCTCGAAGCGGTCGTCGAGCCCGAGGAGACGCCGGGTCCGATCGACGGCGTCGTTGATGACGGCATCAAACGCCTTGGACCGGTGGCTGACCTCGGTGATGGACATCCCGGTGCCCTGAAAGTCGAGAAAGGTCTCCTGGATCCTCTCGAGGACCGGCAGCGGCAGCGCGGCGGGTCCGGGGTTGAAATTGTGAATTCGGTTCTGCGGCATGGAAAAGACCTCCCTGTAAAAGCCGATCGACCGGCGATTCAGCCGGCCGGACCCAATGGAAATGGTGCCGCCCGATCCTGAAACAGCGGCCAAAAAGAAGAAATAATTGAGCAGATCGCACCGGCCTTGTCAACGGCAATTCCGTTCGACGTCATCCGGATTCGATCGGAGTGCGGTCTATTGACAAGGCTGTCCCCTTCCCCGATAACCGGTACATCTCAATCGGTAGCGCTCATCTATGATGGATCATGCGTCGTTGATCCGTTCGGGCACGAGCGTGCCCGATTCGGAAATGAGGATTTTGGATTCCGATCGAGACCGCGCAAGGATATGCGGTGCGGCGTACCCGGGTGTGCCGCAGGAATGGAAAGAGACGCCCCCTTATGATACCGATTCACTACTACCCCTCACCCCGCGCGGAGCGGCGGCTGACCGCCATTGCCCGCCGTTCTCCGGCATTTCGAAAGAAGGATATCCAAGCGGTAAGCCGGATCATCGATACCGTCCGGAAAGACGGCGACGGAGCGCTGGTGGAATTCACCCGCAGGTTCGATGCTTCCGGCTTCGATGCCCGGCAAATCGAAGTGGCACCTGAAGAGATTCGTGACGCCGCGTGTCGGGTCGACAGGGAGTTCAGGCGTGCCCTGGACCGTGCAGCGAACCAGATCGAGTCCTTTCATCGGAAGCAGCTGCGCCGTTCTTGGATCGACACGGATCGCGAAGGCGTCCTGCTGGGCCAGTTGATCCGCCCCGTGGATTCCGCGGGCCTCTATGTCCCAGGGGGAAGGGGCGGCGAAACACCGCTGGTCTCCTCGGTGCTAATGGGGGCCATTCCGGCACGGATCGCGGGAGTGAAGACGCTCATCATGGCCACGCCCCCGACGCGGGAAGGAGGCGTGAGTCCATTCCTGCTGGCCGCGGCCGATCGGGTCGGCGTGGACCGCGTGTTCCGCATGGGCAGTGCGTGGGCTGTCGCGGCCATGGCCTATGGAACCGAAACCGTTTCCCCCGTGGATGTGATCGTGGGGCCCGGCAATCTGTTCGTCACGCTCGCCAAGAAGCTGGTGGCCGGGTCGGTGGGCATCGACATGATCGCCGGGCCGAGTGAAATCCTCGTCATCGCCGACCGCACGGCCCATCCGCAATGGATATCGGCCGACCTGCTCTCGCAGGCGGAGCACGACCCGATGGCGTCGTCGATCCTCATCACCACGGATCCCACCCTGGCCGATGCCGTCCGCAAGGCACTGGAGGAGCAGGTCGCCGTTCTCGACCGCGAATCCATCGCCCGGACCTCCATCAGGGACTTCGGTGCGATTTTCGTGACTCCCGATCTCGACACCGCAGTCGAGCTCTCCAACCGCGTGGCCCCCGAGCACCTGGAGCTGATGGTCGCCTCCCCCATGGACATCGTGAGTTCGATCCGCCATGCGGGCGCGGTCTTTCTCGGGCCCTTTACCCCGGAGCCCATGGGGGACTACATCGCCGGCCCCAACCATGTCCTGCCGACGGCCGGAACCGCCCGGTTTTCCTCGGCACTTTCCGTGGACAACTTCATCAAGAAAACCAGTTTGATCCGCTATTCCGAATCCGCCTTTCGCCGGGAGGCCGGGATGGTGGCCCAGTTGGCGGACATCGAAGGCCTCACCGCCCATGCCGCAGCCGTTCGGAGACGGCTCCGCCCGGAAGACCGGTGACCGGCCGCGAAGGGAATGGTTGGAACGATCAAGACTCGCAGCAGAGTTTTTTTCATCGGGAAGATTCCATCGCTGCCGCTATCGGGTTCGGGTTCGGTACCGAAGCAGACGGGCATGGGAATCCGCCTCCGGCCGGAACCCCCGGAAATCGTTCGCGCGAAAAAGGTTCGGTGCTTGACGCGACGGGGCTGATTGCGGCATTATGCGAAAATTCTCTAAATGATAACAGCAGGTAGCGCAATGGCTCAACACCTCTTCGGCCCGGTGCCGTCGAGACGTCTCGGCATTTCGCTGGGTGTCGACCTGATCCCCAAAAAGGTGTGCTCGCTGGATTGCATCTACTGTGAGGTCGGAAAAACAACCGGATTGACGACCGAGCGAAGGGAGTATGTCGCCTTCGACGATGTGGCCGGGGAGCTGCTGCAGTATTTCGCAAACCATGACGATCCGGACTACATTACCTTTTCAGGTTCGGGGGAGCCCACCCTGAATTCCCGGATCGGCGATGTCATCGCGTTCACCAGGCGGCACAAACCCGGTATCCCGGTTGCCGTCCTGACGAACGGAACCCTCCTGCACGACCCCGAGGTCCGCAAAGAGCTGGTGAGCGCCGATGTCGTTCTTCCCTCTCTCGATGCCGCCACGGAAGCGACCTTCCAGAAGATCAACCGCCCCTGCCGGAGCCTCGACATCGAAAAAGTCGTTCAAGGGCTGATTGACTTCCGAATGGAATTCAGGGGAAAGATCTGGCTCGAGGTCTTTATTCTCCCCGGGTACAACGACGACAAGGCCGGCCTGGAGGCCTTGAGATCCGCCATCGGCCGGATAAGGCCGGACCGGATTCAACTGAACACTCTCGACAGACCCGGAACGGTTGCCGGTATTCGCGCCGCAACCAGCGAGGAGTTGGCGGCTGTCGTCGACACCCTGGGGATGGAACAGATCGAGATCATCGCTGAACCGAAAGCAAGAAGAAAAATCGGTTCCTATAAGAAGGACTCGGAAAGGGCCATCCTGGAGACGCTGTCGAGAAGGCCCTGCACCGTCGACGACCTGACCGCCGTTTTTGGAATGCACGGCCATGAAATCAACAAATACCTCGACGTGTTGGAATCAGAGGGAAAGATCGAATCTGTATTTCTGAAGCGAGGCATCTTTTATCAGTTGAAAGGTAAATGACCCTGAAATTCGCCTGACCGGAATACGCAGCAGGAAGGAGAACTCCGCACCCTCCACCGCTCACGCTCCAGATACCGTGCCTCAAAAATCAGCATCTCCCCCAGTGGAACCCGATGGAGACAATCCTCCTGATGGAGAAGACGATGAATGACACCGGCAGAGTTAAGGTTGCTTTCGCCGCCGATCCGATGCAGACGCCTCCAGTACCGGAGAATCCGGAATCCTCGCGTTCCGGAGTCCATCGACGGGCCATGCCACGGGTGCCCACGATGCACCAGGCGGAAAGGATACTGGACAGCCTGCTGGAGCTGGTGGTCTATCTCGATACGGAGATGCGGGTGCTGTGGGCCAACCGGGCCGCATGCAGGTCCGCAAAGCTCGATCTCGGCCAGGTGGTCGGCCGCCACTGTTTCGAGATCTGGGGAGAAGGCTCCGCCCCGTGCGTGAATTGTCCGGTGAAGGTGTCGTTCGAGACCCGGCAGCCGCAGTCGGTCGAAAAGCAGACGCCTGACGGCCGGTACTGGCTCATCGCCTCTTCTCCCGTGTTCGAAGCCGACGGCCGCATGGCGGGGTTGGTCGAACTCGCCTTGGATATCTCCGATCGCAAGACCATGGAGAATGCGCTGAGAGAGAGTGAGACGCGGCATCGATTCCTAGTGGAAACCATACCCCACGGGATCCAGGAAATAGACCCGGAGGGGGTGATCACCTTTGCCAGCCCCGCCCATTACCAGATTTACGGCTATCGGGAACCGGAGCTGATCGGGAAATCCGTGCTCGACTTCCAGATCTCCAGCCTTGCCAAGGCCGAGCTCGCCGCCCATCTCGCGATGCTGAAAAAGGAGCAGCCCGATCCGAAGCCCTTCATCTCCAAGAACTTCACCAAGGAAGGAAAGATCATCGATATCCAGGTGGATTGGAATTACAAGAAGGATGAGGCTGGCCGCACCACCGGATTCATTTCGACGATCACGGACATCACCGAGAAGCATCGGGCGTCGGAGGCCTTGCGGCAGACCAACGACAGGCTCGAGCAGCGGGTTCTGGAACGCACCGCCGAACTGTTGTCTTCCAACAACCGGCTGATCCGGGAAGCGGAGGATCGCAGGAAAGCCGAAGATGCACTCAAGGCGAGCCAGACGGAACTCCACACCATTTTCGACCATACGCCGGTTGCGACCCTGATCGTAGACCGGCAAAACCGCGTCACCAAAACCAACCTGGCGGCAATGGCCTTCGCCTCACGATCGGAAGCGGAAATGGTGGGGCTTTCGTGCGGGGAGGCCCTGGGATGCCTTCACGCACAGGATGATCCGGCGGGATGCGGCTTCGGCCCTTTCTGCAAAACCTGCAAGGTGCGCGCGACCATTCTGGAGACTTTGCGTTCGCGGGAAGCCGTTTATGAAATGGAAGCCACGCTGCCGTTTGCCAACGGTACCGGGCCGGAAGAATTGCACCTCCTCATCTCCACGGCTCCATTTCGAACGCCGGGCGATGCGATGGCCGTCGTGTGCGTGCAGGACATCACCCGGCGCAAAAAAGATGAGGAGAAGCTGAACAACCTCAACAAGACCCTTGTCGAACGCACGAACCTGGCGGAACAGCACGCCACGACCATCCAGCAGCTCGCCATGGAGCTCTCGAACGCCGAGGACCGCGAGCGCCAGCGCCTTGCCAGCGTCCTTCACGACGACTTGCAGCAGGTGCTTGCCTATCTGAAACTCAAGCTTTCCATTTTGAACACGAGCCCGGAAACCGAGCAAAAACTTGGCCTACTGAGCGACATCATCGACGGCTGCATGGATCGCTGCCGAAATCTGGCACATGAATTGAGACCACCCGTTCTCGAGCGGAGAGGTTTCACCGCCGCCCTGAAATGGCTGTGTCAGCGCATGGGGGAAATCCATGGGCTGAATGTGAGCCTGACCCGAACCTCCGAAATCGAAATCAAGTCTCAGGTGTTGTCCTCGATGCTGCTTCGCTCCGTAAGGGAACTCCTGTTCAACGTTGCCAAGCACTCCGGCGAGAAATGGGCATCAGTGGAGGTGGTGGAGGGCGGAAACGGGGTCCGGATCATCGTCAAGGATGCGGGAAGAGGCTGCGATCCCGCCTCCCTGAGAGAGAAACAGGAAAACGAAGACAAGTTCGGGCTGTTCAGCATCGAGGACAGGGTACGCTTTCTCGGCGGCCGGATGGACGTCGCAAGCGCACCGGGCAAAGGGTTTGCCGTTACCCTGAGCGTTCCGATCGAGGAGACCTCTCCGTCAACGAAACCGAAATCCATCAAGGGTGCCGGAACGTTTTCGGGATTCAGTCCGGGGGGGGCCGAGACTCCCTCCTTGCACTCCCCGAGCAGGGGCCCGGCCCGAGTCCTTCTGGTCGACGATCATGAATTGATGCGGAAAGGGCTGGCAAAACTGCTTCATGGGAGGGAAGATCTCCAGGTCGTCGGAATGGCGGCAAACGGACGGGAGGCCGTTGACCTGGCGTCGCATCTGAAGCCCGATGTGGTGCTGATGGACATCAGCATGCCGGTCATGAACGGCATCACGGCAACGGCAACCCTCCGCAGCCTGCTGCCCGGGATCCGGGTCATCGGTCTCAGCATGCATGATGACCCGGGCCTGCGGCAGGCGATGCTGGATGCCGGGGCGTTCATGTGCCTCTCGAAGGCGGGATCCCCCGAGGGGCTGCTGAAAAGCATCCAGCTTGCCTTCTGCGGTGCGGCGCCTCCCCAGCGTCTTCAAGAGGGATGAATTCGACGGTCGGAGCCACCAAACGCGGCGTTCGGCCCTGACGGCGGCGCTCCGAACCCGGTTGGGCTGCCATATTCTCAAAGGCAAAGGACCATGGCGAATTTACTGCATTCCGATCTCCCATCCTTCGATGACGAGGAGGGCCGGACGGTTCCTGCCGGGCTGCCCGGCGTCATCGATGCCCACGTCCACACCTTCCCAGACCACGTCTTCCGGGCAATCCGGCGCTGGTTCGATGAAAACGCCTGGCACATCCGGTATCCACTGTCGACTTCCGAAGTCTTCGACTTCCTGCTGTCCCACGGCGTCGGTCACGTCATCGCGCTTCAGTACGCACATGCCCCCGGCATCGCGCGGGACCTGAACCGCTATCTGGCGGAGCAGTGCCGACACTACCCGGGGCAGGCGACCGGCATGGCAACGGTCCTTCCCGGTGAACCGGAAGCCGAAGCCATTTTGCAGGAGGCCTTCGATTCCGGGCTGGGCGGCCTGAAGCTGCATGCGCATGTCCAATGTTTCGACCTCGACGCCGATGACAGCCGACGGGTGCTGGACGTCTGCCGTTCCCATGGAAAACCGGCGGTCATCCACATCGGGAAGGAGCCCAAGAGTTCCGCCTACCGCTGCGATCCCTATGAAATCTGCTCGGCCGACAAGCTGGAACGGGTCCTCGCTGCCTTTCCGGATCTCAGGATCTGCGTTCCGCACCTGGGATTCAGTGAAATCCGTGAATACAAGGAGCTGATCGAAAAGCACGACAATCTCTGGCTCGACACGACCATGGCCCTGACGGATTATTTTCCGATCGAGGATCGAATCGAACTCGGGGAATACCGGATCGACCGGATCATGTACGGATCCGATTTTCCCAATATCCCTTATGCATGGGACCGGGAGCTCAAATGCATCGGGAGTTCAGGACTTCCCGCCTCCGATCTCGAAAGGGTCCTCTATCGGAATGCAGTGGAGTTCTTCGATCTGGCGGTACGGCTCCGGAAGGATTCGCAAAAGACGACCTCGAGCCCATCCGGGGCGCCCAGGCTTTTACCCCGTTCCGACGGAGGCGAGGTGCGAAATTGAGTTGGCCCTCGATTCAAAAGCACCCGGAATCGTTTCCCAAGCGGCCGAATCTTTCGGACTATGCCAAAACGGTGGCCGGTTTTTCCTGGGATGCCGTCCGGGGCGAGCTTCAGGGGCTGCCTGACGGCAGAGGGCTCAACATCGCCCATGAAGCCGTCGACCGCCACGCCGACGGGGGACTTGGCGGAGGCGTTGCCATCCGATGGCTGGGCAGCGAAGGGGAGCGCCGAGTATTCACCTATGGGGAACTCAAGGCGCGGAGCAACCGCTTCGCCAATGTTCTCGAAGGACTCGGCATCGGAAAAGCCGATACGGTCTGCACGTTGACGGGCCGGATACCGGAACTCTATATCGGCGCCCTCGGGACGCTCAAGAACACCAGTGTCTTCTGCCCGCTGTTCTCGGCCTTCGGGCCGGAACCGATCTACCAGCGGATGAGCAGGGGAGACGCGAGAATCCTGCTGACGACCGAACGCTACTATCACCAGAAGGTGCGTCAACTCACGACCAGGCTGCCCAAACTCGACTACGTGCTCCTGGTGGACGTCGACGACCACATCGACCGGAATACCCTGTCCCTTCCCCAAATCATGACGGCAGCCTCCGAAACCTATACCATCCCGCCGACCGACCCTGAGGATATCGCCGTCCTTCACTTCACCAGCGGCACCACGGGAATGCCCAAGGGGGCGTTGCACGCGCACAGCGCCGTTCTCACCCACTACATGACCGGCAAGTACGTCATGGACTTCCATCCCGACGATGTCTTCTGGTGCACGGCAGACCCAGGCTGGGTCACAGGCACCTCCTACGGCATCATTGCGCCGCTTCTCCACGGGATCACCAACGTGGTCGACGAGGCCGATTTCGACGCCCTGCGCTGGTGCGGGATCCTGGCATCGGAGAAGGTGAGCGTCTGGTACACGGCGCCGACGGCCATCCGCAGGTTGATGCGCATGGGCGTCGAGCCGGCCCGGGAGTATGACTTGAAGTCCCTGCGCCTCATCCACAGCGTCGGCGAGCCCCTCAACCCCGAGGCGGTCGTCTGGGGCCTGAAGGCATTCGGGCTTCCGATCCACGACAACTGGTGGCAGACCGAAACCGGGGGCATCATGATCGCCAATTTCCCCGCCATGGAGATCCGTCCCGGCTCCATGGGACGCCCGATTCCCGGGATCGAGGCGGCCATCGTCCAACGCATCGATCCGGAAACCGTAAAAGTCGTCGAAACCGCGGGTGTCCAGGGGCATCTCGCACTCCGTCCTGGTTTGCCGTCCATGTTCCGGGGCTACCTGCACGACGAGGAGCGCTACCGGAAGTGCTTCGCCGGCGGGTGGTACCTGACGGGAGACCTCGCCAGACGCGACGCAGACGGCTATTTCTGGTTCGTCGGACGGGCGGACGACGTCATCAAGACCGCCGGCCACATGGTGGGCCCCTTCGAGGTCGAAAGCACGCTCATGGAGCACCCCGCCGTCGCCGAGGCAGGGGTCATCGGGAAGCCGGATCCGCTCATCGGGGAGACCGTGAAAGCGTTTGTCGCCCTCAAGCCCGGCATTCCCCCCACCGACGATCTGCGCCTGGAACTCATCGGCTTCGCCCGCAGGCGGCTCGGTCCGGCCGTGGCGCCCAGGGAGATCGACTTCAAGCCGGAGATCCCCAAGAACAAGGCGGGCAAGATCATGCGGCGGCTCCTCAAGGCACGCGAGTTGGGTCTGCCCGAAGGCGACCTCTCGACGCTGGAGGATCCCGGATGAGGGACGGAAAGCCATCGAAAAACCGAAGGAGAGCGCCATGACCATCCGCAACCTGGATTTCATGTTCAAGCCCGCCACGGTCGCCCTGGTGGGCGCGAGCCGGAGACCGGGCTCCATCGGATGCGTCCTGGCCCGCAACCTCGTGAGCGCCGGGTTCGGCGGCGACATTTACTTCGTGAATCCGAAATATGACTCCCTGGAGGGCCGGCAGGTGCATCACGATGTGGGCCGCCTTCCCCAACCGCCGGATCTGGCCGTCATCGCCACTCCACCGGACACGGTTCCGGGACTGATCGAGGAACTCGGCCAAAAGGGTACCCGGTCTGCGGTCGTGATCACGGCCGGCTTCCGCGAAGGCGGCGACGAAAAGGGCAGTGCCCTGTGCGCCCGGATGCTCGAGGCGGCCAGGCCCCACCTGTTGCGCATCGTCGGCCCCAACTGCCTGGGCATCATGGTGCCCGGCGTCGGCCTCAATGCGAGCTTCGGCCATGTTCAGCCGCTGCCCGGAAACATCGCGTTCGTCGCCCAGTCGGGAGCGGTGCAGACCTCCGTACTGGACTGGGCGACCTCCAGGGGGATCGGATTTTCCCATTTCGTGTCCGTGGGCAACATGTCCGACGTCGATTTCGGCGACATGCTGGACTACCTGACCGCCGATCCGAGCGCCAAGGCTATCCTGCTCTACATCGAGAACGTCACCCATGCGCGCAAGTTCATGTCGGCGGCCCGCGCCGCCGCGCGGATGAAACCGGTGATCGTGGTCAAGGCGGGCCGCCATGTCGAAGGCGCCAGGGCCGCCGCATCCCACACCGGCGCCTTGGCCGGTTTCGACGAGGTCTATGATGCCGCCTTCCAGAGGGCCGGCATGCTGAGGGTGATGGACATGCAGGCGCTATTCGCTGCCGTTGAAACGCTGGCGATGGCCCGGCCGTTCAAGGGAGACCGCCTGGCCATCCTGACGAACGGGGGCGGTATGGGGGTGCTGGCCACCGATGCCCTGATCGACAAAAAGGGACAGCTGGCGGTGCTGTCTGCCGAAACCATCGCACGCCTCGACGGTGTTCTCCCGGCCACCTGGTCTCATGCCAATCCGGTGGACATCGTCGGCGATGCGCCGCCGGAGCGGTATGCCGATGCGCTGGCGGCGCTGATCGAGGATGACGGGGTGGATGCCCTTCTGGTTTTCAACAGCCCGACGGCGGTCGCTTCGAGTACCGAGGCGGCCCGGACGGTCGTCGACATCTTGGAGAAAGGCGGTGCGAAGGCCGGAACCAAAGGGATTTTCACCTGCTGGATGGGGATCGACTCTGCCCGAGAAGCCCGGAAGATCTTTGCCGACAACCGGATTCCGACTTATGAAACGCCTACCGACGCTGTCCGCGGCTTTATGCAGATGGTTCGCTACCGCCGCAGCCAGGAACTGCTGATGGAGACGCCGCCCAACATCCCGGAAGCGTTCCAGCCGGATACGGACAAGGCCTTGAACCTGGTTCGAACGGCGTTGGCCGAGGGCCGGACCTGGCTGATTGAAACGGAAGCCAAGGCCGTGCTGGCCGCCTACCGGATTCCCGTAGTGCCGACGCACGAGGCGGCAACGGCGGAGGAGACTGGAGAGATCGCCCGCCGGCTGGGGATTCCGGTGGCATTGAAAATCCGATCCCCTGACATCACCCACAAATCCGATGTGGGCGGCGTGGCGCTCAATCTGGCCTCGCCGGCATCGGTACTGGATGCGGCGCGGGCCATGGCGCGAGGCATCCGTGAAAAAATGCCGGCGGCGAGGATATCCGGGTTCACGGTCCAGCCGATGGTGCACCGCCCAAACGCCCGTGAGCTGATCGTCGGTACGATCGACGACGTTCAATTCGGCCCCGTGGTGCTGTTCGGCCACGGCGGTACGGCCGTGGAGATCATCCGGGACCGGGCCGTTGCGCTGCCGCCCCTGAACATGCACCTGGCCAGGGAAGTCATGAAGCGTACACGCGTCTGGCGCCTGCTTCAGGGGTACCGGGGCAGGCCGGCCGCCGACCTTGACGCCGTTGCGTTGACGTTGGTCAAGGTCTCGCAGTTGATCAGCGACATCGACGACATCGCCGAATTGGACATCAATCCATTGCTGGTCGACGAGCAGGGCGTACTGGCGCTGGATGCGCGCATTGGCGTCAAAAAGGCGGACCTTCCTTCCGTCCAGCGGATGGCGATCCGTCCCTACCCAAAGGATCTCGAGGAGACGTTTACCCTTTCAGACGGCCAGCCGATCCGGCTGCGCCCCATACGCCCGGAGGACGAACCCGCCCTCCAGGCGCTGTTCTCCACGCTGTCCATGGAAGAAATCCGCATGCGGTTTCTGTATTCGATGAAAATTCTGTCTCATCAGATGGCGGCGCGGTTGACGCAGATCGACTATGACCGCGAGATGGCGCTGGTCCTCTGCGCGACGGAAGCGCAAGCCCTGCCGGAGTTGTACGGCGTCGTCAGGCTGTCGGCCGACCCGGACATCGAGCGGGCGGAGTTCGCCATTCTGATCCGCCGTGACATGACGGGCATCGGCCTGGGTCCGATGCTCATGCGCCGCATCATCGACTATGCCAGGAAGCGGGGCATCAGGGAGCTTTTCGGGGAGGTGCTGGCCGAGAACCGGCCCATGCTGAGGCTTTGCGAAGCGTTCGGATTCAACAGGAAACGCCAGCCGGAGGACCCGGAGGTCCTGATCGTTTCGTTGGCGCTGTGAAGAGCGGTGGCCGCTCAGGGGTGGAGTTTCGATATGAAATACGCAGTGCAGCTCTTCAGCGTGGCCAGCCGCGGGTAGTCCTCCTCGGGAATGACCACTTTCAGGCGTTCCTGCAGCGCAACCGCGAAATTCATGAAGTCGACCGAATCGAAATCGAACTGGTTCCTCAGGCGAGCCTCCGGATCGACTTGGGTAATGTCGACCTCCGGCGCAATTCCGGCAATAATGTCCAGGGCGGTTTGTCTGATCTGTTCCTCGTCCGGCATCGTTCGTGTCTCCGGTTTCGCATCACTCGAGGATTTCGATCAGCGAGCGGCAATGCTGCTTCGAGGAGACCGCATTCACGATCGTCCGAAGCGCTTGGACATTTCGCCCGTTCTTTCCGACCACCTTGCCGGTGTCGCAGCCGGCGACCCTGATCTCGTAGATCGAAATGTGATTGCTTCCCACCTGCTTTACCGCCACCTCATCGGGGAAGTCTACCAGCGCCATCACGATGATCCGAATCAGATTTTCCACTCGGCACCTCTGGGCAGGTCGATTGTCGCCATCTCGTTAGAAGGAAAACGTCGTTGCCGGCCGGGTCTTTGCTCCCGTGTTCTTCATGAGGGGCTGCCGGAACTCGATTCGGGACGTAACGCCGCCTACCGCCTTCGGCCGCCTCGAATTTTTTGAATATGCAATCGCCGCCGCCGATACAATCCCTTCATGTACCCATTTTGATGAGCGACAAGTGCCATTTGTGCCCACAACATCGTCCTCCGTCCGGTCAGGACCTCAGCTTATTTATCCTTGCCCTGCTTTTCATCCTTCTCCTGCTGGAAGACGCGCCCCGGGAATCGCATGAGCTCCTGGATCTTGGCTTTGCGGATCTTTTGCTCCTGGGTGTCCTTCCGCTGGAACGCCTCACCGATCTTGATCAAGAGGTCTTCCAGCTTGATCGGCTTGAGCAGGTAGTCGAAGGCGCCAAGCTTCATCCCCTCGATGCTGGTTTCAACCGACGCGTGGCCGGTGAGAAGGAGAACCTCCACCAGGGGCTGGCGGCGCTTCATTTCCCGCAAGGCCTCGATCCCGTCCATGCCGCCGGGAAGCTTGATGTCCAGGATGACCACGTCGAAGAGCCTTTTTTCCATCAGCTTGAGGGCTTCCTCGGCGCTGGTGACACCGGTGGTGTCGATGTTGCGCTTCTGCAGGCGCTTGACGGTGGCCTCCAGGAAATCGACCTCGTCGTCCACGACCAGAATGCTGAAATGATCCATTGAATCCCCCTATTGGTGAATCTCCCTGTTGGTGCTATTTCTTTTCCGGCACCACCACCGGCAGTTCCACGACGAAAGTCGTTCCTTTGCCGAGGTGGCTGGAGAGCTGAATGCTCCCGTTCATTTTCTCGATAATGGAGTAGATGACCCACAGGCCGAGGCCGGAACCCTTGCCGCCGATCTTCGTCGTGAAAAACGGTTCGAAGATCTTCTTCTGGACATCCTCGGGAATGCCGGGCCCGTCGTCCTTGATGCTGATGCGGATCTTGTCGTTCTCGAGGCGGCTCTGGATTTCGATGAGGCCGTCCTTGCCGATGGCGTCGATCGCATTGGAAATGAGGTTGAAGAACACCTGCTGGAGCTGGGCCTGATCGCTGGCGATCACCGGCAGGTCGGTCCCCAGATCGGTCTGGATGTCGATGTTGTTGGTTCTTGCGAAATTCTCGAGCAGGCTGATCGTCTGGTCGATGGTCTGGTTGACGTCCACGTCCTCCAGGTGAGGCTCCATGCGACGGGCGTACCCCAGCATGTTGTGCACCACCTTGCGGGCCCGTTCGACATGCCCTTCGATCTTGGAAAGCGCGGTCTTGAATTCCTCGAAGTTGGGACTGTTGCGGATGTCCTCCTCGTCGAGAAGATCCTCGATCCACCCTGTCTGCTGGAGTATCACCGCCAGAGGGTTGTTGATCTCGTGGGCGACCCCCGCCGCCATTTTCCCGAGAGCCGCCAGCTTGTCCGAGTGAACGAGCTGTGCGTTGAGCTGATTGGCCATGATGTCGGCCTCCCGAAGCCGATTGATCATGTGCCGTGTGGTCAGGAGCACCGTGAAGATGATGCCGATCACCCCCAGCCCGATGATCAGCAGTTCGACATTCCGCACGGCGAACAGGTTGCTCAGCTGCTCGGTAGGGTCCTGTTCGATCACCAGGAGCCATTTCCGATCCTTCAGCCAACTGCCGGCAAGAAGACGCCGGCGGCCCGCGGCGTCCTGATTTTCGATCACGGTGACCCGGCCGCCGAACTGCGAGGTGTCCAGGCCGGAAGGCTCCAGAATCCGGCCGTCGAAGCGCGGCTGGGTCTGATAGACGCCATCGCGGTTCAGGAGGTAAGCGTCCCCGGTCCTGCCGGTCTGGGCCGATCGGACGATTTCTCCAAGGACATCCGGTTCGATGGTCGCCCTGAGCACCCAGGGCCTGTCGTCCGTCTGCCGCCGAACCGCGATGATGAAGTGGGGAATCCGGCGAAACCCCATGAACACGTCGCTCCGGTAGCTTCCCCTGCTCATCACCTCGGCGAACCAGGTCTGTTCATAGTAGTTGAGGCCCTTCAGGTCGTAAGGCCCCACGTAAGCCAGGTGGGTTCCCTCGGCGTCGATGACGCCGAGATCGACGTAAGCGCCGGCAGTGGCGTTCATGACGTCGAAGATGCCCGCCAGATGCCCGTTGCCGGCCATCTCCTGGAAGGTGTGGGTGTCGGCCATGGCTCTCAGGACCGCCGAACGCTCCTTGAGAAAGAGATCGATGGCCTCGGCCAGGGTCTGCACGCGATAGCTTACCTGTGCCTTGGCGTTGTCGGTCACCGACCGCGCGAACTGGTAGTACAGAGTGAAGCCGAGGATCAACAGAGGCGCCAGGGAAACCACCAGGGTGAGCGTCGCGATCTTTTTTCTTAGGCTTGAATAGAGCTGGGACTTCATAAACGTGCCCCCGAAGCGACAACCCCGCGTGGTTCCCGGTCCTGCGTCGATGAATTGTCCATTACGGCCAACTGATGAGCTGCCAGTAACCGAAAACCGCCCACACCCATAGAATGATCCACGACAGAATCGTGATCGGAAGTCCGTATTTGACGAAATCCATCACGTCCAGCATCCGCTCCCCGGTTTCGGGATCCCTTCCCATGCCGAAACAGATGGCATTGTTGGGGGTTCCCACCACCAGGATATTGGCGAAGGAGGAGGAAAAGGAGCAGATCAGCCCCACCTTCCAGACGCTGGTGCCAGCCAGGGTGGCCATGGGCAGCACCACAGGCCCCAGGGCGGCCACGGTGGCGCCGTCGCTCATGAAATTGGTCATGGTGCCGGTCAGGATGCTCACCCCCATCACCAGCCCCTCTCCGGAACTCAGATAATCCGGCAGCAGCCCGACGAAGGTGTCCGCCAGCCACAACGCCCCGCCCGTGAACTTGAGTCCGACGCCGATGGCGCTCGCGGCCGCATAAAGCCCGACGACATCGAAGGCAACGCCTTCCTGGACGTCCTCCCACTTCAGGATCTTGAAAAGGAACATGGCCCCGACCGCATACAGGGTGGGCCCGCCAAGGCCGGCATGCTCGCCGATGATCAACCACGCCGCCACCAGCAGCACCAGGATGACGGCCATGACCGCTTCGATCCCCCCGAACTTCGGCATGCGGGCGACCTCCGCCTTGACCACCTCGCCGGGGTCCATGTCCGGCACCTTGAACTTGGGTTTGCAGCGGATGTACATGAAGATCCCGATGGCACAGGCCATGACCGGTACGAAGGCCATGCCGGCCTTCATCCAGTTCAGAAAGGAGATGGGATGGCCGTATTCCATCAGGTAGCCCACCATGATGGCGTTCCGCCCGCCGGCGGCCGGGGAGCCGGGTCCGCCCACGTTGGCGGCAAAGGTAATCCCCAGGAGCAAGAATATCGCCAGTGCAGGATCCTTGTCCACACCGTGCATCTTGCAGGTGACCTTGTAGATCCCCATGAGGACGGGGATCAGCAGGGCCACCAGGGCATGTTCGGAAAGAAAGCTCGCCGACATGGACAGGAGGGGAAGAAAGACGAACGCGAATGCCTTGGCGCTGCGGATCCGGCTGAGAAGGATCAAGCCGATCCGTTTGTCCAGGCCGGTCTTGGCCACCCCCACGGCCACGCAGAGGATCCCGAAGACGAAGAACACGGCGTCCGACATGTAAGCCTTGGAGATGTCATTGAGCGGCAGCAGGGCGAACAGATAGAGCATCACCCCCACCATGATATCGGTGGCGCCGAGGGGCAGGGCCTCCGTACCCCACAGGAATGCCGCCAGAAACAGGATCAGCACCATGACCTTGGCCATTCGGGCGACCTGCTCGGCGGTCAGCAGGGTCTCCACGCCGTGGTTTCCGACCGCTTCGGTTTTCCCCTCCCGGGCCGCCTTGAAGGCGGCTGGTCGCAGCTTCTGGTTGACCGTGTCCACGATGTTCTTGCATTCCCGGCCAAGGCTGTAGCCGGCCGGGTTTTCCTTGGTGACCATGTTCAGCATGGCCTGGGTGGGCGGAAGGATGGTCAGGACGATGAACACGGCTGCCGCGGCAAGAAGCAGAACGGGCTTGTAGCCCGGCTGGTTCTTCCAGGACCATCCGCCTTCCAGGGTAGCCGTACTTGAAATATGGTGGGCCATTGTTCCTCCTCGATCCAGTGGCGCATCGAATGAGCTTCGACATCGACAACGCCCCCTGCCGGGAGCGCCGTGTGAGCGACAATCAATCGCCGAATTCCTTCAGGATTTCCCTGGGCGTTTTCATCAACTTCCGCATTCGGGCCACGCGGATCTTTCCTTCGAGATCCTGTCGCTTGTGAAAAGCGGTCTCGGCCTTGTGAATGATGTCGGGGATGTCCGCGGGCTTCATCAGGTAGTCCGTGGCGCCGGTCTGGAGCCCTTCGATGGCCGATTCCACCGTCGCGTGGCCGGTCAGCATGATCACCTCGACCATCGGGTACTGGCGCTTGATTTCCCTGAGCGTGGCGATGCCGTCCATCCCGGGCATCTTGACGTCCAGGATCACCACGTGAATGGCCTGCTGCCGCAGTTTCTCCAGCGCTTCGGCACCGCTGGAAGCCGTCGTGACATCGATGCCCATCTTCGTCATCAGCTTGCTGGTGGTGGACAGAAACCGCTCCTCGTCATCCACCAGCATGAGTTTCATCTGTTCCATTGCCCCCCCTTTTCAAGATTCGGTGAGTCGCCGCGACACAGGTCTTCAACCATCGGTGCGGCACAGCTTGATGCGGTCCGCCACCGCCTCGTAGACATCCGAAAGCCTCAGCATCCCCACCGTGACATCTTCCTTGTTCACCAGCAGGGCGTGGTGTCCTCCCATGAGCAATTGATGCACGGCCTCGTCGAGCGTGGCGTCCTTCCGGATGAATTCATCGGCCCGGGGGACGTACATGAAATCCCGAATGAGCAGGTTCGAGGCCTTACGGCATATGTGGTCCAGAGGATGCTCCCACAGGTGGTACTGGGTCAGCATGGATTTGATGAATTTCGGGGTGAATCCCAGGTGTGCCATGCCTTGCTGGCCAATCAGGTCGCGGTATTTGGGTTCGAGCCCGCGAAGGACGTCCAGGTATCCGACCAGCCCGACCACCCCTCCCTCGACCCCCAGTACCAGGAGGGTGCGGTGGGGCAGACGGCCCGGATGGGGCCGAGAAAAAGCCTTGTCGATGGCTTCCACCGCATCGAGCAGGGTGGCTGTCTCGACCAGGCGGTCGCAGTCCTTGAGCGGAACCATCAATTCTTCGATTGATATGTATTTCATTTCTGACGGGCTCCTCCTGCCAATCGGTTGGCGGCTGTGGTTCGTGAAGTTCTGCTTAAGAAGCAAGCCGTGTGCCATGCCAACTGAAGCCGATCGCAAGCGGTGAAACGCCGATATTCTTTGCGTGGAAGACTGCCGAAGGCGGAGACCGGAGGGAGCCCTGAACGGGCCCCTGTCAGTATTTTTTACAGCGTGTAAATCCGGCGACGGGCAGGGGCAGGCGGGAAAACGGTCGGGGAGTCCCGGAACCGGGGTCAGCGCTTCCGTGTTCCCACGCCTGAGTGTGGGAACACGGGAAATCCAACCGTATTGACGGAAAGGCTCGACAGCCAGTGGATCGACAAGCATACAGTCGAACGTCAGGCGTCTCGGCGAAGCCGGAAGGCACGGTCAGCGAAGGATTTTTTCGATTTCGAAAAAAATCTCCTGTTCGCGGATGACCCCGACGACGGAGGCCTTCCTTTTGACGATGAGGCGGCGGGCGCCGGTGCTAACCATGACATAGGCGGCCTCCATCAGGCTGGCGTCCGCGTCGATGGACTCCGGGGCCGGCTGCATGAAGTCCGCCACCTTCCGGTCGGCGATCTGCTGGATCTGGTGGGTGAACATGCCCTGCCAGAACAATGGCGAGTAACGGATGCTGTCGGCCGTGGACGGCTTGGCCGCGGAGAGGTACCCGGGCATCACGGCATTCATCAGATCGATGATCGAAAGAACGCCCGTCAACTCGTTCGAGGCGTCGAAAACAAGCACGGACCGGTGGCCGGTTTCCATCAATCGGCTGGTGGAGATCCGGCATGAAAAGGAGCCTCGAAGCTCTCGAACCGCGTGTCGAACCGTGTCCTGCTCCTTGACGCGGGTGTAATCTCCGATCGGGATCATCACGTCACCGACCAGCCGCTCCTCATGGAACTCGACAAGGCGTCCCCGTCCTTCATGGGCTTCGTGAATCTTCGAGGCCAGCAAATCGATGTCGCAGGGTTTGCTGAGATAGTCGAAGGCGCCCTCGACGAGGGCCTCGCGGGCCGAGGGGAGTTCCCCGTGACCGGTCAACATGATGACCGGCAGATCGGGGTTACGCTTCTTGATCTCCCTGAGCACCTGGTGGCCGTCCATTTCCGGCATTTTGACGTCCAGAATGACGACATCCGGATTCTCGTCGAGCTTTTGCAGCGCTTCGGGACCGCTGCCCGCGATCAGGGTTTCGAACCCCCTGCGGTTGAGGATTTTCCGCGTTGTCTCGCGAAACTGTGCTTCATCGTCCACCATGAGCACTTTGACGGGTCGCTCCATCTGGATTTCTCCTCTGAAAGATGTCGATGCCCGAGGCTGTGCGGCATTGCGGGCCGAGGAACTATGCCGGTCGCTGAACCGTTTGCAGCCATGGGATGACGATATGGAATAAAAGGATCAGAACGCCGATGGAAAGGCCGACGATGGCCAGGGCCGCCCATCGGCCGAGCCGCCCTCCACTTCGCAGGCCGGTCCAGACCAGCCACCACTTCCAGGGTTCCGACACCACGACAAAGACAGGCACCCAGGAAATCAGCAGAGTAACCCCCGATGCCAGCGCATGGATGGCCAGCAGGGTGCCGAACCGGACGCGGCGGCCGACGATGGCCACCATGGCCAGATAGGCCAGACCGGCGGCCATCAGCGGCATTCCTAAATCGTTGACCACGAAAACCGTTCCCGCGATCATCGGCCGGGCGTAGGGGGCCGTTGTCGTGGCCGCCGCACCGGAAAACAACGCGGACACGGCCAGGAAAACGAGCGGCGATCGTATGCCCGGCGAGTCCGCCAACGCCTCGAAGACCGCAGCCGGACGGACTAGCAGGCCGGCGAGGGTGTGGAAATACCCGCTTGGATTAAATGGGCTTCGAGTCATTTCGCGCTTTCACAACAGTCCCAGGCGGCTCAGGCACAGCACCCCGAGCAGGAGGAGCGTCAGGTAAAAAAACCCTTTTCGTTCGAGTCTCCGGCTGTAGTAGACACGTCCTTTGTCCAGCCAGATGAGTCGGCTTTTGTCGGCGGCCTTGCGCATTTCACACCTCCCGGCGGGCCGGTTTCAGGCCCCGCCCCAGTTCGTCAGAATCCCGGCATGTCCCCGAAGCCCCGGAACGACCAGTAGAGCCCGGTGAACAGCAGGAGCACCACGTTGGCGAAGAAAAAAATCGGGATGCCGACCCTGAGAAAGTCCTTTGGCTGAAGGTACCCGCTGGCGTAGACGATGGCGTTGGGCGGGGTACCGATAATCATGCAGTAGGCGAAGGAGGAGGCGATGGCCGTCGACATGGCCATGAACGGCAGATAGGTGCTTCCCGGGTGGACCAGGCCGGCCATGTTGAGGCTGATGGGGCCTACCGCCGCCGCCGCCGGGCCGTCCGCCATGAGGTTCGTGATCACCGAGGTCAATCCGTTGGACATGGCCAAAAGCGGCAGCCCCTGGTCCATTCCGAGCGGCCCGAGCACGTCCAGCGCGCTGCGCGCCAGCCAGTAGGCGGCGCCGGTCTCGTCGAGAGTCCGGCCGAAAATGATGGCCCCCGCATAGAGCCACACCACACCCCAGTCCACCTTGTCCTGGTAGTCGCGCCAGTTGGTGACTCCCGCCAGCAGATAGGCCACTGCCCCGGCCACCGCAATCACGCCGATGCCCAGGCGTACCGGAATGATTCCCATGGTGTAGAAGGACTTTTCGGTGAACCAGCCGAACACCATGACCACGAAAATGACCAGAGCCGAGATCTGCTGGCGGTTCCACGGCCCCATCCTTCCGATCTCCCGCTGCAGTTGCTCCATTGCGGGCGCCAGGGACCGGACCTGGGGCTTGAAGCGCCAGTTGACCACAAACCAGGTCACGGGGATCATGACGATGAGGAACGGAAAACAGTAGGTCACCCACTGGAAGTAGCCGATATCGATGCCGAACATGTCCTGAAGATAGGTCATCATGATCACGTTCCGTGCGCCGCCCGACGGCGCGCCGGGGCCGCCGATGTTGCAGGCCATGGCGATGGCGATCATCAGCATCTTGCCGAGTTCCGGGTCGTCGGGAACCTCGCGGGTGAGGCTGTTCTGGTAGAGCAGCATGCCGATGGGCAGGAACATGGCCGCCAGAGCATGGTCGGAGATGAAGGCGGCCAGGGGGGCGATGATGACGATGAAGATCAGGGTGATCCATCGGACGTCCGGAACGGCCAGCTTCCGGAACATCATGAGGCAGACCCGCTTGTCCACCCCGGTCTTGACGAACGCGGCCGCGAACATGAGGCTGCCCATGATGAACCAGCACGCGTCGCTCCAGTAGAGCATCGCCACTTCCTCGCGGCCCACGACCCCGGTGCAGACCAGAATGATGCCGATGCAAAGCGACACACCCGGAAGCGGGATGCACTCCGTCAGGAAGCAGAGCACGACGAAAAGTCCCATAGCGATGGCGACCTTGATATGCCAGGCGCCCTTGTCGGCGGCAACCCGGTCCTTCTCCGAGAGGCTTTCGTAGGTGAGCCCGTCCTTTCTCAATTCCACCGCGGAAGCCATGACCCTTCGATAGGTGTCGTCATCCACCTTGTCCTGGATGTGGGCCTTGGCGAGCTCGAAATTCTTCTCATCCCCCGGGATGTTGTACCGCTGCGCCCATTTGAAATTCCGCCTCAGGTAGCGCTCCCGGCTGAGGGCGCCCATCCTGGTATTCTGCTCCATGACCTGGGCGGTCATCAGCTGCCACTGTTCGGCATCGCTGGACGGGGTTCCGAACAACTCCCGGGTGATGTAGTCGATGGCCGCCTTCGGGCCCACCTGGTACTCCGTGCCGACATCCTTCATGCCATAGGGGGTGGGGATGAACAACATGACGAAAAACAGCACGACGGGAATGGAGAACAGCTTCCAATCCACGTATTTGTCGTAGCCCCCGGCCTTCTTCTTCCTTTCCTTCTCGACCATGGTATCTCCTTTTCAGATTCGAAACCGGCGCCATCCCGCCCGATCGATGGCCGGCACGCGTCGACGTGCGGCACGACCGGCGGCGGCGGAGGCCTTTATCGATGTATGAAGGATCAACCTGCCCGTCCGGAGTCCCGCTTCTCTCCGTGAACGTCGCCGATCCGCTGTTCGATGCGAATCCGCTTCCGGTACGCCTCGCCGGCCATCTTCAGCAGGTCCTTCAAACCCGCCGGCTTCGTCACGAAGTCGAAGGCGCCGCTCCTGAGTCCTTCCACCGTCAGGTCTTCGGTCCCGTGCCCGGAGAGAAGAATGACTTCCACCAGCGGGTGCCGCCTCCGGATTTCCCGAAGCGTGGAAATTCCGTCCATGCCCGGCATCTTCACATCGAGGATCACCACGTGGACCTCGTGTTCCCGAAGCCGCTCGAGTGCTTCGGCACCGCTTCCCGCCGTCAATGCCCTCACCTCCAGCCGGGTGAGCAGCCTGGCCATGGTCTCCAGAAACCGGGACTCATCGTCCACGAGCAGCAGCGTCATCTTTTCCATGAGAGGCCTCATTTCCGAATCCATCCGTCTGCTCGATTGGAGGGAGCAGGATCGTAAACCGCGTGCCGACACCGGATTCGCTGTCGACCTTCATGACGCCGCCCATCTGCGAGATGATCCCGTAACAGACTGACAGCCCCAGGCCGGTTCCTTTCCCGACGGGCTTGGTGGTAAAAAAAGGGGAGAAAACCTTTTCGACGTTTTCGGCTTTGATTCCGGCGCCATTGTCGCCCACGCAGATGGCAACCTTCCCGTCCCGAAGCCCGGCGGTGACGTCGAGCCGCCCCCCCTCGGTGCCGTGCCGCTCCAGGATGGCGTCGATGGCGTTGTTGAAGAGATTGAGCAGGACCTGCTGAAGCTGGGAAGGGTCGCCGCTGACCTGGGGGCAGGCGGGATCGATGTCCTGCAGCAGATGGATGCCGTGCACCTCCGCCTTCTTTTCCACCATCCCGATGACCTCGGGAATGAATCTCTGAAGCGGGACGGGCTCCATGTGGCTTTCCGTCTTGCGGCCGAATTTGAGGATCGCCTGTGTGATGTGGGCGCAGCGGTCGATCTGCTGTCGGATCTGCTGAAGGGAATCCGCGATCTCCCCCATCGATTCGTCCTGCGGAAGTTTTCCCGCCGATCGGAGATCGTCGAAATTCATTTCGATGAGGGTCTGTTCCCCCTTGATGATCTGAAGGGGGTTGTTGATTTCATGGGCCACGCCGGTGGCCATCTCCCCCAGTTCGGCCAGGCGGGCCGCCCGGATGAGCTGTTCGCCCAGCTGTGCTTTTTCGGCATCCACCTTTTCGATCCGGCCGACGATGCGTCCGGTGAGATAGAATGCGAGCCAAGCGATCAGGGAGCCGGCGACGACGGTCGTCAACACGATCAGGTAGGCGGCCGTGCGCAGGGCACTGAAGGCGTCGGAAACCTGCTGGCGGACCACGAGCCGCCACCGTTTGCCGTTGAGCCAGGAGGTCGCATAAACGAACCGGGTGCCGGAGGCATCCTTGGCGATGAAGGTGCCGGAAGCGTCAGGCGCAAGGCCGGCGAGTCCCTCATCGCCGCTCTTTTCCATCAGCCGGCCCCCGGAACGCCGCTCTGTCTGCAGCAGTCCATTCTTGTCGAGGATATAGGCCTCGCCCGTCCACCCGATCCGCACCCGCTGGACCAGGTTGGAAAACATCAGGGTGTCGATGGTGGCCCGAATGATCCAGCGGCCCTCCTCTGTAGTGCCGGAAATGGCGATGATGTAGTGGGGAATATTCCGGACCCCGAGAAAGATGTCGCTGATGTAGACACCCTTTTCGTTGACTTGCCGAAACCACTCGGCATCACGGTAGACTTTCCCGACAAGGGAGTAGGGCCCCTGATAGGCGACATGGACCCCTTCCTCATTGAAAATGCCCAGATCGGTGAATGCCGAGCTTTTCTTCTTGAGGTCCCGGTAAACCCTTTCGAGCGTTTGGGAAGCGGTCAGTTCTGAAAACGAATAGGTGTTCAGTATGAATTGCAGGTCGGTCCTCCGCTCCGCGAGGAAGCTGTCGATCATGTCGGCATGGTCCTGGGTGATCCGGTGCATCGACTCCACGGTGTGGGATTGGATGGAATGGCTGAAGTAATAGAAGCCGATGCCGAGGATGAGCAGCAGCGAAATCATGGGAACGACGATCATGCAGGCGAGGATCGTGTTCCGGATGGACCGGTAGCCGTTTTCAGTTTTGGGCGCGGGTTCCATAGGCTTCGATACGATGGGCCGGCCGCGACAGGCGGCCGGCTGTGGAATGCTTACGTCTCATCTCCTGTCTCGTTCAAAAGCAAGCCTCATGCCATCTTCTCGATGGAACCCGACTGCCGGGAGCCACAACAACTCCATGCCCCGGACTGTGGGGCGGCTCCGTCTGCCGCCCCGTACCCGGATGCGGGTTGTCGGACTTTTTTACATCCTGTAAACCCGCATGCCCCGGCGCAGGATGTCGGCCCTGAACCCTATTTTTTCTTGTTCCTGGAGAACAGACGAATCGCGTCGTGGGGCGACTCCACGACCTTCTGAATCTTCTCCTGCATGTCCTCCTTCTCCTGGACATCCTTGACCTTCCACGCGCCCTCGATCTTGGTCACCAGATCGTCGATCTCGCAGGGCTTGGTCAGGTAGTCGTATGCACCCAGCCGGATGGCCTCCAGGGCGGTATCGATCGCGCCGTGCCCCGTCAGGATCAGGGTCTGGGTGAAAAGACCCAGCTTCTTGATCTCCTTCAGGGTGGCAATGCCGTCCATGCCCGGCATTTTCAGGTCGAGAACGACGACGTCGAAGTCCTCCTCTTCCATCACCCGGATGGCGGCGTCTCCGCTGTTGACCGATTGCACCCGGTATCCGCGGTTGGTCAGCAGCTTGGACATGTTTTCGGTGAAGACGACTTCGTCGTCCACCAGCAGAATTCTGGAACCGATCATATCCCATCTCTCCTTTCAGGGGGTTGCGGTATCAGCTGACGGCTACCGCGCGTTATGATCTGCTGTCCCTCCGCGAAGGCTCGATTTCGGACCCGGCGCGTCCGCGGCGGCACGGGAAAACGTGATTCGCCGGGAGCCGAGTACCCGGATTGCGGATAGACACGCATTATCGATTGGCCTTGATGGTGCTCATTTCTTCCAGCAACTCCCGGGGCGGCTGAAGCGGGATGAACAGCGTGAAAGTGGTTCCCTCCCCCTGCCGGCTCTCGACGGAGATGCTTCCGCCCAGTCTGCGCATCGTGCTGAAGCAGATGGACAAACCGAGCCCCGTTCCCTTTCCTTCGGGTTTGGTGGTAAAGAACGGATCGAAGATCCGATCGATGATTTCCGGCGGCATGCCGGAGCCGGTGTCGGCAACGATGACTTCCGCCCCCTCTGCGCCTTCTCCGCTGCGATAGACGGTCGTCAGCCGTATCGTGCCATAGGGTCGCCCCTCGTGCGCATCGATGGCGTTGGTAATCAGGTTGAGAAAGACCTGCTGCAACTGGCTGGGATCCGACATCAGCAGTGGAAGGTTTCCATCGAATTCGGAGAAGAATTTGATCCCGCTCGCCCTGGCCTCCCGCTCCATCAGGTCGATGATCTCGGACAGAAATCCGTTGATATCCAGGGTCTGGATGATGGACTGGGTCCGGCGCGAAAAGCGGAGCAGGTTCTGGGTGATCCGCTTGCATCGCTGGACCTGAACGTGAATCTGATTCATCGAGGCGATAAACTGATCACGGAAAGGCGAAGGCGGCAGCTGGTCATCCTCGGCGCTGTCCAGAAGGATCTGCCGTTCGGTCAGGACAATCGCGAGAGGGTTGTTGATTTCATGGGCCACGCCGGCCGAGAGCTGGCCGATGGCAGCCAGCTTGCCGGTCTGCATCAACTGCCGGTTGAGGTGGTCGGCCTCCCGGTCGCGGCGTTTGATGACCGTGATCATGTGGCGTGTGACCAGAACGGCGACGACGAGAATGCTCAAGGCGCTCAGGTGCAGGATAATCAGCATCACCCGGTTCGCCCGGTTGAATTCGGAGAAGGCCTCGGCCAGGTCCTGGCGAACCACGAGTTTCCACCTCGGCTCCTTGAGCCAGACCTGGCAGACCACCTGCCGGGGCAGATTCCGGGAACCGTCGAACATCCGCTCCGTGATGCGCACCTGGATGTCGTCGTGCTCCCCGCCCACCGGAAACGGGCCGGGATCCATGATCTGACCGTGAAAACGCGGACTGGTCTGAAGGATGCCGTCCCGGTTGACCAGATACACCTCGCCGGTCTTCCCGATCTGCACTTTTTCCACCAGGGAACGGAATACCTCGGTGTCGATGGTGGCGCGCAGGATCCACTTTTCCGGCCCGTCGTCGTTGATGACGGCGATCACGAAGTGCGGCTCCTTCCGGAACCCGAGGAACATGTCGCTGATGAACAGCCCCTTGTCCATCACTTCCTTGAACCAGAACGTCTCGATGTAGTTCTTGTCCAAGAGGTCGTACGGCCCGACGTAGGCAAGGTGACGGCCTTTGGCGTCGATCACGCCCAAATCGGTGATGGCCCAGTACTTCCGGTTCAATTCCTCGAAGACCTCGCCCAGTCTTCCGGGAATCGTCAGGTGCTCCATGCTGTGGGTTCGGGCGATCAGCTGGAGCCTGGCGGCGTGCTCGGAGAGAAACAGTTCGATCAGCCGCCGGTGGTGCTCGATTTCGGCCTGGAAGGCTTCGATCATCTTTTCCTTGGCGAACCGGCTGTGGCGGATGTGAAGCCCCCAGCCCACCAGCAGCAGGGGAACCAGGGAGCACAGCATCGTCAGCAGCACGAAGCGGTAGAAAAGCCGCCGATAATAAGGCGTCCTTTGATCGGGGGGCATTTCAAAGGACCCATTGTTTGAAAAGGCGGGCATATCCATGTGACGGCTCCCGGTATTGCATGGCCCCTCGGCGTCGCGGCGAGTCTGAAACTTTCCTGCGCGCCGCGACGAGGCGGGCAGTTCAGATCAACCGGCAAGATGAGTAGCAAAGAGAGTGCCAGGAATCCGGCGGCGGGGGCCGCACTGTCCGGAGGCGGCCCTTCCGGCTTTCACTGCCGCCGCCCCGGCTGCCGTCCGGTCCGGGTGTCGTCTCCCGGTTGACAGGATCGGAACTCACGGTGATCCAGCACCCGGTTTTGCCGGCCTTCCAGCACGGGCCAGTAGCGGGCATGAAAGGCCAGTGCCTTTTTCAGGCTGCCGCCGGGCCCGCCGTTGCGGACCCGTCTGAGCAGCCCGGGAGAAGGGCCGCCCCGCCCGCAAAGGGTCCAAAGAACCTCCCGCGCACACCGCCCGACCCCTTTGGGATTGTAGCCGCCCTCCACCACGACGACGAGCCGCCGGTCGCAGACCGCGTCGGCCAGATCCATGAGCAGCCGGATGAGCAGCGCGTACCCTTCCGGAGTTCCGTTCAGAGCGGCCAGCCGGTCGTGCCGGTAGAGATCGAAGCCGCAGGACACGAGGATCACGTCGGGCTGGAAGGCGCGTCCCACCGGATCGGCCAGATCGAGGAGAATACGTCCGAAATCGACGTCTCCCGCGCCTCGCCCGACCGGAACGTTGATGGTATATCCCTCCCCGGCGCCGATGCCGACCTCGCTCATGTGTCCGGTGCCCGGGTAGGCGGGGAACTGGTGCATGGAGAGAAAGAGCACCCGGTCGGAATCGTAGAAGGCCGCCTGGGTCCCATTGCCGTGGTGAGCGTCGATATCGACGATCATGACCCTGGCGGCGCCGTAGACCTGCAACAGGTAGTTGGCGGCGACGGCCACGTTGTTGAACAGGCAAAACCCCATGGCCCGGTCGGGCTCGGCATGATGCCCCGGCGGACGGACGAATGCGATGGCGCGGCTCACCTCGCCGGACATGACGCAGTCGACGAGTTCGAGCACCGCTCCGACCGCTAGGCAGGCGGTCTCGTAGGAGGCTTCGGTGGTCTGGGTGTCGGCGTCGAAGGCCACCATCGGCCGACCCCGGGTGGCGGCGATCCGTTGAACATGGGCTTCGGTGTGCACCCATTTCAATTCCTCCGGAGTCGCCTGCCGAGGGGGCACTCGAAGCAGTCGCCCGCGCAATTCGGGGGCTTCGAGGAGCGCTTCGATGAACCGCATTCTCCTGGGACTGTCGAGATGGAAAACCTTTTCCAGGTGGCGGTCGAAGCACCGGTCATGGACGACGGCAAGGCAGGGCTCGACCGTCGCATGCCGTTCCTCCCTCGGCATGGTCCCGGCGTCTTCCGCGGCGGCCAGGATCGCCTCCGCCTCCGGTATCCGGCGCCGGTAACGGTTCAACTCCGCTGCAAGCGGCTTCGCAATCCCCGGGTGCGTGCCGGAACTCCCGATGCAGGACTGGAGCACCGCAATGACCCTGGACCGGGACCTTTTCTCCCGCTCGGTTCGGGATGGTCGCCGGAGGCCCTTGACGTGTCCGGCGACCACCTTGGTAAAAGCCCCGATTACGGCCGGGTCATCGATTTTCGATTCACGGATCATCATCCAGAGAAACGAAAGCATCCGTCCATCCGGACGCTCCAGCACAAACTCGAACCTCGGCCGGGGAACGAATCCGACGGCCTCATAGAACCCCCGGGCGCCGATCTCGGCATCCAGAACCAGCTTCCGAAGATGGGAAAGCCGGTGTTTCCATAGAAGCCAGATGCAGGCCAGAAGAAATGCGCCGCCCCCTTTGAGCGGCCGCCGGGGGTACGCGGAAATCTCCTGGTCCGACGCCTGTCGCGTGGCGATGTACTTGATTTCCAGGTCCCGCTGAAATCCCCTCGCTTTGACATCCAGATAAGCCAGACCGAAAATGCGCCCATCGGCCACACCGCAGAGCAGGCGGTCCGAGACGCCCTCGACCAGGGCGTTGATCAAAAATCGTACGTGGAAAAACTCCAGGTTGAGATCCGCGGCCTGCATCAGGGCGGAAAGCGTGTAGGGAAAACGGTGGAAGCTCAGGACGCTTCCGTCGGGTGCGGTGACATGCAGGAGGCAGTGGAGCGCTTCCCTTTCGATTGAGACGGTTCCGGCCAGGGGCCGTTCCGCCTCGCCTCTCATCTCCGTCAGCAGGCGCCGAAGCGATCCGCCCTCCTTCAACTCTTCGGCATTCCCGGCATCCGGCCCGATGGCATCGGATGCCAAAACCCGGTCCAGTTCCATGGCCACCATCAGACGGAGACCGGCTCTGCGGGCGGCCATGGCCATCTGCCGGAAGCTGGTCACGCTTCCCGATTCCAGGTGTTCCAGCCCCCAGACCATGCTGCCGTAACCGGCCGCCAGTTGTTCCTCCAGGACGACGATGCCGTCGTGAAGATACGCGTACTTGCGAATCCGAATCGGGCGTCCGTCGAATTGAATGAAGAAGTCGGCGTCTGCGTCGGCCTGCTTTTCCGGCACGTCGATCCGGCCGGCGGCCATCAGTTCGCCCAGCGCGTACCCGATCTCGGGGTTCTTTCGGGCGATGCTGTCGACCGCCTGCTTGAGATGTTCTCTTTTGATCATCGGCTGGCGAGGAAGCCTATTCCGACACCACTTCCGTGATGCGAAGCGGCAATCGAACGGTGAAGACAGCCCCGCTCCCGGCGGCATTGCTGACGGAGATGCGCCCTCCGATCCGCCGGAGCAGATCCTGGCAGATGGTAAGCCCCAGCCCGGGGCCATCGGACTTGGTGCTGAACAGGGGATCGAAAATACGATCCAGATGGCTTTCGGCAATTCCTGGACCGGTGTCCGACACGACCAGCCGGATGCCGTCGCCGTCACTGACGGCGGCCAGGGAGATGGTTCCGTTTCGGTTCACGGCCCGGACGGCATTGGTGATCAGGTTGAGGAGAATCTGGCGGAGAATCGCCGGGTCGGTTCGGATTTCCGGAAGGTCGGAATCGTCGTTCCGTTTCAGAAGAATTCCCCGTGAGAAAAGATCCCGGCTCAGCATGTCGAGCAGTTCGTCGATGATGACATGGAGACGGACAGCACGGACGACGGGAGGAGTCGGGGTGATGAAATGCAGAAATCGGTCGACGGTGGCGCGTGACCGGTTCACCTGCTCCCGGATCTGTCCCGAAAGGCGTTTCAATTCATCGCCGCTGTCGACGAGGTCCTTTTCGCAAAGCAGCACCGCCGTCGAATCCACGTTCATCATGCTGTCCTTCAGGGACTTCATCACCCCATCGACGACCTCCATGGCGGTGCAAATGCGGTTGGCGCTCCGAAGCTGCCGGTCCAAAGCCTTCAGTCCCCTTTGTTTGACCTCCAGGCGGCTCACGAGGTTGTTGGTGGTCACGACAACGCTGCCGACGATCAGAACGGCGCCCAGTGAGAAAATGAGAACGCCGACGTTGCGCATTCGAATGAGCGGCTTGAGCACCGCCTCCCGATCGATTTGAGCGACCAGCATCCAGGGAACGGCATTCAGCCAGGCCGTGAACCTGAACGCCCCGTCAATTTGGGTCATGCGCATCTCCGCGAAAGGGGTCGATTCTCCCAGGGATGCTGAGGACATCGGCTGGCCGCCGCCTTTCGGGCGCGACTGGAAATCCCCCGCCCTGTTGACGAGATAGGCGTCCGCGCCGGGTCCCCTGGCAATCTCCGAAACCAGGTTGTCGAAGAATTCGGCATCCACGGTGGCCCGGAGAATCCAGGTCAGCCCCTCGGCCCCCCGGCCCTTGACGGCGATGACGAAATGGGGCTCCTTTCTGAACCCCATGAAAACATCGCTGATGAACACGCCCCTGGCCATCACGGCCTGGAACCACTCGGTGCCCCGGTAGTTGACCGAGTCGAGGGTGTAGGGCCCGACATAGGCCCTGTGCCGTCCCTCGCTGTCGATCACGCCGAGATCACGGAAGCAGGTGACTTCGCGGTGAAGGTTGTCGAACAGCTTCTCCAGGGCGCCAGGCCGGAGAAGATCGTTCATCTCCACCTGTTCGACCACCAATCGGAGATCACCGGTTCGCTCCCGGAGAAAACCGTCGATCGCGTTGCGATGATATCGGATATCCGTCCGGAGCCGGTCCAGCAATTGATCTTTCGTGACCTGGGCGGCGTAGAAGTACATGCCGCCGCCGATGCACAGGAGCGGAAGAAAAGCGGCCGCAAGAAGGGTGAAGACCACGCGGTTCCAGAGCTTTCGGTAATAGGGAAAGTCCCCATGCCGGACACTGCCCGGCCACTCGCCTACTTCATTCACAGCCTTGGACCTCCTCGATATCATCGGCTTCCGTGAGGTGGAGCAGGGCGTCCTGGAGCCGCACCGTCCCGACGAACCGGTTCCGGTAGATCACCGGAAGAATGCGCTTCCGATGTTCGATCATCCGCTGCGCGGCTTCGCGGATCGTCTCCTGGGGCGATGAGAAGCACACCTCCGCCTGGGCGATTTCACCGGAACACACCTCGGACAACGAAGCAGGATCGCTCGTCAAATCTTCCCACTTCAACGCGCCGCCTCCGCAGATCTTCTCCGCGGCTCCGACCAGCGCACGCCGGGCCAGCACACCCACCAGCCGGCCCTCTGAATCCACGACATACACCCGGTCCACGGTCTCCCCCTCCCCGAAACCGGACAGCAATCTCACCGCGGCCGCGGCCGAATCTCCGGGTTTCAGGACAGCGGCATCCTGACGAAGGATTTCTCCGATTCTCGTGCGGGGCCAGAGCACCGGGCGCCTCCGGATCCTCCCCGCCCCGCAGGCCTCCCGAAGTTTTTCCGCCAGGTCCTCCACGTCGCAGGGCTTCATCAGAAAATCGTAGGCGCCGTTTCGGATTGACCGGATGCCGGCTTCCAGGTCCGCCTGCCCGGTGAGCATGATGACGTCGACATCGGGGTATCCCGATCGGATCCGTCTCAGCGTTTCGATACCGTCGATCCCCGGCATGGAAATATCGAGGACCACCACGGAGCAGGTTCCTCCAGGAGCGGATGCGGACCTGGAAAGGAATTCGAGCGCCGACCATCCGCTGGAAGCCGTTTGGACGGAAAATCCCCGGTCCTCCAGTAGATGGGCCATGTTGGTTAGAAAAACCGCCTCGTCGTCCACCATCAGAACGGGGATCGGTGACGCCATCCGCATCCTCCTGTCGAATCCGCCGATGGACCCGGGATTCAACCCATTGAACGACGGGACCTTCGACGACTCTGCCAACGAATCAAGAACCATGCCATCGGTCGGCAACCGCCCGGGGAGTTGATTTCCGTTCAGGGCCTGGGGAAGACGATCGAGGCCTACGGACGTCTGAACCGTTTTTGTCGAAGAATTTTACATCCTGTAAAGCCGGGGCCCAAGCCTTCTATTGCAAAGGCGCGCCGGTTCACATAGAATCCCCGCCGGCATCGGCAATCCATGCGTGCTGTTTTGGACATCACTTCTACCGGAGGAGGAAACCATGATTGTTGGGGTGCTGAAGGAAATCAAATCCGAAGAAAATCGCGTCTCGATGACACCTGCCGGGGTCGAAATGATGGTACTCAAGGGCCACCGGATCCTGGTGGAACGCTCCGCCGGGCGCGGCAGCGGATTCACGGACGAGATGTACGCCCGCGCAGGTGCCGAGCTCGTCGACGCCCCTGATGCGATTTATAATCGCGCCGAAATGGTGATGCATGTCAAGGAGCCGCTGCCCTCGGAATACCCCCTGCTCCGGAAGGGCCAGATTCTCTTTACCTATCTGCACCTGGCGGCATCGGAGGAACTGACACGCGCCATGATCGACAGCGGCTGCGTTGCGATCGCCTATGAAACGATCCAAAAGGCCGACCGGTCCCTTCCCCTGCTCACGCCGATGAGCGAGGTGGCCGGACGGATGGCCGTCCAGGAAGGCGCCAAATACCTTGAAATGCCCCAGGGAGGATCGGGCGTGCTCCTCGGAGGGGTGCCTGGGGTCGCTCCGGCCGTGGTGGTCGTCATCGGCGGCGGCGTGGTGGGAGCCAACGCGGCCAAAATGGCCTGCGGGCTGGGTGCGCAAGTGTACCTCTTCGACATGAACCTTGACCGGATGCGCTACCTCAGTGACATCATGCCCCGGAATTGCTTTCTTCAGATGTCGAGCCCGGCGGCCCTTCGGCAGCGGGTGCAGGCGGCCGACCTCGTGATCGGGGCGGTGCTGATCCCCGGCGCCAAGGCGCCCAAACTGGTGACCAACGAGATGATCGCCGGAATGAAGAAGGGCGCGGTTCTGGTGGACGTGGCCATCGATCAGGGGGGGTGCTTCGAGTGTTCCCGCCCGACGACCCACACCAATCCGGTTTTTATCCAGGACGGCGTGGTCGTCTACTGCGTGGCCAACATGCCCGGGGCGGTCCCGAAAACGTCGACGATGGCACTCACCAATGCCACCCTGCCCTATGCCCTGGATATCGCATCCAAGGGGTGGCGGGCGGCAAGCCGCTCCAGCCTCGAGATTCTCAAGGGTCTCAACATCGTGGAAGGAAAGATCACCTACCAAGCGGTGGCGGACGCCTTCAATCTCGATTTTACACCGCCGGAGTCGATCCTGTAAGGCTGCTGAAACGAGGGCATCGCCCGGGAAGGGCCGCAGGCTGAGCGGAACGTTGCGATGCCCTGACAACGGTCGAGTACGGCAACGGGCATGAGGACGATGGAGAGTCGCCTTCTCGTGCGCTGCTCAACAAGAGCGGCTCGGCTCGTTGCCGTACTCGTTTTTTCAACACCCCCGCGCCGGGGCGAGGAAACAACCTGCCCCGGGATTCGGAGCCCAGCCTCAGGACATGAAGAAGACGACCACGCAGAAAAACACCGACAACACCCACACCATGTGACTGACCGTGCCTTTGCGGACAGGATGAAAATGGGCCGCGGCGGCCACATGGCCTTTGGAGCAGCGGTAGCGGGTCACCTGTTTTCCGTCCACCTTTCGAAACTCCTTCACCCGCCGGGTCGGCTCCCCGCAGATCCTTCCGCCGGCCAGGTTCTTGCTGCAGGTCAGGCGGTGCCCGGCTGCCATGCTGGCGGCGTTGAAGATCCAGTTCCAGCTCACCGAAACGATCATGAGGGTCAGGAAAATCCCCAAGGCATGGCCGTGCGTGACGCCCATGGCCGCAAGCCGCGCGCCGATCCTCGCCGGGTTGAGGGGGCCGTCGACGGTCCCGAAGAGCCCGGCGTAGTATAGGGGGAAGCAGACGATCATCACGAGCAGCGACACGCAAAACCGGATCATCCGCTGCTGAATGAAATTTCGGCTGTTCCACCACCGCCGCAAAGGGCTTTCCCTGGAGTAGCGACCGCTTGTCATCGTTCGGGTTGCCATGGAAGGTTCCTTTTTCTTGGCCATCGGTTCACCACCACGCGCCGCCCCGGAAAAGGGGGCGGCGCGGATTCGGATCAGGCGCCCAGAAGGCGCTTGGAGATGTCCGGCCACAGCTTGTAGAAGGCGAACGCCGCCAACAGACAGCAATAGACCGGCACCACGATTTTCCAGAACCTCTCCGGGAGTATCCTCGTGGTGTACGGAGCACCTACCGCAGCAATTACCGTGCCGATGACAAAAGAAGGCAGCAACATGTAGTCGATCACGATGCCGCTGGTCAGAAGGGCGAACCAGGTGACAACCGCAAAGAGGCAGGTGAAGCCTTCGGCCAGGGAGGTGATGGCCACCATGCTCTTTACGGGTACACCGGCGATCAGGCCGCCCACCGTGACGACCGGGCCGTACCCTCCGCCGCCGATCCCCTTGTTGAATCCGGCCAGGCCGGCGAAGAGGTACATCCATTTGGGCCGGTAGTTGGTGTACTTCTGGGCGGTCATGAGGGAACAGAAGCCCATGACGATCAGGAGAATGGCCACGTAGAGCTTGATCCAGAACTTGTGCAACTTGAAGATCCCGTAGGCCGCCGTGATCGAGAAGCACACGCAGGCCATCCCGATCAGGGACACGACGACCACCATCTTGGTGGTTTCGTTCATGGGCTTGAATTTCCATTCCACGTTGCCGAATTCCCCGTGAACCACGCCGGCGATGAGGCCGGTGAACATCTCGGTGATCATGATGCAGGGCACCACCTGCTTCGGGTCGAAACCCAGCATGAGCATGAGGGGCGTCAGCGCCGTGCCGTATCCCATGCCGCCAGCAGAGTCCATGTACTCGAAGAAGGCGCACAGAAAGACCACGTACCAGACGACTGTCCAGGTGTTCGTACCCAGAAGCCCATGTTCCACGACGTAAGCGCTCGGGAGCCGCTGGGTGAACTCGAAGGGATTTCCGGCCAGCCAGATCGCTGCCCCGAAGAGCAGGATGAAAAGGGCCGAGTAGATCAGCATGGTCTTGATCTGATCCCCCGTAAGTATGGCCCGCTCGGCGATGGTCGTCTTCTCGGCCTCCAGTTCCCGTGCAACCTCCCATCCCATTTTCTTTTGGGTTACTTTTTCCACAGGTCACCTCCTTGGGTTTGTGGATTGCGGCGGGCCGCGAAGGACACCCGGAAGTGAGCGCCGCGGAAACCCGACCCCAGTTGCGGTTTCGAAAAAGGAAAATTCAAGACCTGTGCCACGGTAGAAAAAAACAGGAGGGGAGAAGATATAGGTACCGTTTGTCTTTTATTTTTGGCAGTTTGGCGACAATCGAGGTTCAACACAAGCCATAATACGGGAAGATAAAAAAGCCTTCTGTCACCAGGCAAGTGACAAGGTGACCCTTGCTGATGGACAAGTCGAACCTCATCGCCGGTTCATTGTGTATTCAGAAGACGGTGGCCGGCAAGCCGGCGAAGAACGCCGGTCTCCGGGCAGGTGTTGCACCGGAGACCGACTGACAGACTTCGAAGATAAAAATCGAGGAGTAAACGGACGATCAAAGAGGCCAACTACAGATAAGGAAAGACCCAGATGACCAGGGCAACACCGAAGCACACGACCAGGGAGATCGATACATATAGGGCCGTGTACCCCAGAAACTCCTTGAGGGGCACTTTCCGCTTGTCTTCCTTTTCGCCGAGGTTCACGGCAACGAAGAGGGCCGGCGCCCCGGCGATCGTGAGATTGCTGCCCAGGGTTCCCGACCACAGAAGCAGCCAGTAAAGCGGCCAGGGCTCGATGTTCGGCTGCGCGGCGGCCAGGTCCCGGATGACGTAGAGCAGGGTCAGAATGTAGGCGTCATGCTCGACGATCCCGCAGATCGCCGCGGAGACCCAGTAGAGGATCGATGCGCCCACCAGGTAGCTCGACTGGATGAACGGCACCAGCCAGTGGGCGACGGCTTCAATGACCCCTCCCTTTTCCAGTCCGCCCACCAGCGCGAAAAGCGCCACGTAAAACATGACGGCACGCCAGTCGAGTTCCGCGAGGATTTCCTCGAACGACGGCGCTTCGAGCCGTTTCTTGAAAATTTCGAGAAGGAGAATCAGAAGGGCCGCGCCCGCCAGGGTGATCATTCCCAGATGAACTCCGAACACCGGGCGGATGGCCATGCCGATGATGGTGCCGACAAAGGCGACGATGACGATCCACATGAAAAGACGGCTCTTGATGTGTTTGGAAGGATTCTGAAGCGACGGATCGAAATCCATCCTGTAATCTTTGAGCCTCTTCTTGAAAACGAAGTAAAAAGCGCCGACGACCACCACATAGGTGGCGGTCAGAACGAAAAAGGAGGACGGACGGCCGGAGTGCCAGATGAACCCGTCGAACTCGATGCCGGTCACCGAGTGCAGCAGCTGGGGAGGTAGATCTCCCAGCAGCAGCGCGGTACCCATGAAGTTGGAGCACAGTCCGATGAAGAGTATCGCGCCGAAGACCGGGAAATCGTACTCGCGGCTAACGGCGAAGAGTACCGGCGCCAGCATGAGGACCACGACGACGTTGTCCACCAGCAGCGAGACGAATCCGGCGGAGAATCCGATCATGGTGATGAAGACCGGCACGTTCCCCCGGGAAAGAATCAGGAGCTTCGCCGCCAGGTATTCGGGCAGCCCCGTTTTCCCGAGATAGGTGGCGATGATCCAGATCCCGATCAGGATGAAGATGACGTTCCAGTCCACCACCTGGAACGCCTGGGTGTCCGTCATGATGCCGAAGGCAATCATTGCCGTCACGCCCAAAAAAGCCGACACCACGGTATCCAACACGCCGGTGATGACAAGGATGATGCTGATGAGGAAAATCACCACTGCCGCTATCATCAAGATGTCTCCTTCCTAAGGTGTTGACGGCCTTTGCCGAAGCCCCGCGACCGCGTTCGGTTGCGCTTCCGGTCACGTTTGGAGCAAAACACATGCCACGAACCGGCAGACGGCGGGCGCCACTTTTTAACGCCCCGCAGCTGCGAGACATCTCCTTCGCCGATCGACACGGAGTCCCCGGGACGGAGAGGCGAGCTGAAAACCGGTGGATGACACCCGGTGTCGCCTGAACCGGACGAAGCACCGATGCGGGGCGTTTGGTCTCCGGGTCGGAATCTCTCATCACATGGCCTCGCGGCAATAACCGGTGAAACGAGGCTCATGGCACTGCTTTTGCTTTTTTCTATTATCCAAGAACATTTTTGAAGCGATGCCGGTCATCCCACGCCAAGGGAGCAGTCGATGGGAGAGACAATCCGCCAGCGAAAAGTCTACGAGATCGTTGTGCCCTGTACGCGGGATCTGCAGGAAGACTTGACCGTTCGGACTGGGGACCGGTTGACGACCGCCGTCGAGCGGATGATTCGCATGAACCGGAAGGCCGCGGTCGTCGTGCACAACGGCCGCGTCATCGGGATGGTAAGGCTTGAGGATGCGTTGACGGAACTGGGGCTGATCCGCGTCAAGGAATAACGGAGGGACGAAAGCAGTGAACTGCCTCTCCCCTCCGCGGTCCCTGCCCGGCTGTCAGTCTTTTTCGAAGGGAAGACGGCCGCCCCGACGGCTTTCCCGGAGCAGGAGCTGCGCTTCCGCCTTGCGGATACGTTCCTCGTGCGCTTCCTTCCGCTGCCGGGCGTTGTGGAGTTTTTCGAGCAATTCATCGAAATCAGCGGGCTTCAGCAAATAGTCGAACGCTCCGAGCTTCATACCCCGGACCGAGGTTTCGATGGACCCGTGGCCGGTCAGCAGGATGACCTCCAGGATCGGATAAAGGCGCTTGATCTCGCGAAGTACCTCGATGCCGTCCAAGCCGGGCATCTTGATATCGAGGACCACCACATCGATGTTGTTCGCCTGGAGGCGGTCCAGGCATTCCTGCCCGTCATAGGCCGGTGTGACTTCAAATCCGGCATCCTTGAGCTTCACGGCCAGCATCTCGACGAAATCCCTTTCGTCGTCGACAATCATGACATGAACAGGGGTTTTGATGATCACCGGTTGTCTCCTTGGTTGAGTGGATGGTTTTTTCTTTCGGGTGCGAGGTCGCCGCTGCCGTTGCCGGCGGGACTGGCGGGCAGGCGGATGCGGAAAGTGCTTCCCCTGCCGATCGTGCTCTCCACCTCGATGACGCCTCCCAGTTCTTCGACGATTCGCAGTGACAGGTAAAGTCCCAGGCCGGTTCCGCGACCGGGCGTCTTGGTGGTGAAAAACGGCTCGAAGATCCGGTCCAGAAGCTCTTTGGGAATGCCGGCACCATCGTCGAAGATTTCCACGACGATCCCGTTGCCGGATCTTTTCGCGGAAACCCGCACCCGGCCGCCCGACTCGATCGCGTCCAGGGCGTTGGTCAGCAGGTTGACGAGCACCTGCCGCAGCCGCCCGGGGTCCGTCCAGATGCTCCCGGAAGTGTCGGCGCCGGTCACCTCGATTCGGGCATTCCGGCTGGCGACATGCTGTCCTACGGCGCTCAGGGCCTCCGACAGGAGCCTATCGATCCCGACTTCCTGGATCACTCTTTTGTCATTGCCCAGCGAGCACAACAAGTCATGGGTAATCGTCCGAATCCGCCGGACACCGGTTTCGATTTTCTCGAGAACCCGGTCGAATTCGGGCCGCATGGGTATGTCTCGCAATGCATCCTTGGCCAGCAGTCGCTTGAGCCAGTCCGCCGACTCGTTGATGATGGACAGGGGGTTGTTGATTTCGTGGGCGACGCCCGCCACCATGGTCCCCAGGGAGGCCAGCCGTTCGCACCGGGAGAGTTGGCGCTCCATCTCCCTTCGAAATTCGGCCTGGCGCAGGTTCTCCGCCTCCATGCGCTTGCGGTCGTAGGCCTGCCGGATCTTTTCCAGAAGATAGCCGGGCTCGACGGGCTTGCTGAGATAGTCGAAGGCACCGGCCTTCATCCCCTCGACCGCGTCCGTCATATTGGCATGGCCGGTCAGCAGGATCACTTCCATATCCGCGGAGCATTCCTTGATGCGGCGGAGCAGCTCGAGTCCGCTGCCTCCCGGCATCTTCATGTCGACGACAGCCACGTCCACTTCCTCGCGTGCGAGCAGGTCGAGTCCCTCGGCCGGACCCGGCGCCGCCAGGGACGGATAGCCTCTGCCGGCGCAAAACCTTTGAATACTTTGCAGCCACGCCTCATTGTCGTCAACGAACAACAGACGCGGGCGCTCTGGCATTGGCTCCCTTTTCCGGTCGGACCGGATGATCGTGTTTTGCATGGGGGTGTCTCCACTTCAGCGGCATTATCTCCCGAAAAAAGCAAGCCTTGTGCCACATTCAACCGGGAGGCGCGATGGACCCTTTTGATGCCGACGGGCCGATAAGTCGGCCGCCCGGTGCGCTTTGTCTTCCTCGCGCCGCGCAGGGCCTGCGTCACTTCTCACGTGACAGCTTGTCCATTGCCGAATGACAATTTGTCAACGGGATCCCCCGTATGATATGAGTCGAATCCTCAAAATTCAGATGTCAGCCTCTCCAATTCGACCAACCGGAGGATGATGCATCAATGGATAATTCGATGTGGCGGTGGATCGCAGATGAATCCGCAATAAACCTGATCATGGCCGGGCTGGCCACCTGGATGCTGATCGGCAACATCGCGATCTGCATCCTCGTCCTGTCCAAGGGCGCGGACTGGATGATCGACGGAGTGGTCGCCCTTGCCCAACGAACCGGACTCCCCAAGGTGGTGATCGGCGCGACCATTGTCTCCCTGGGGACCACCACCCCTGAAGCCTTCGTTTCCGTAATGGCCGCCTGGATGGGAAATCCCGGCCTCGCCCTTGGCAACGGGGTGGGCTCCATCATTGCGGACACCGGGCTGATCTTCGGTCTCACCTGCCTGTTGACCGCGGTTCCCATGAACCGGTTCATTCTCAACCGCACGGGGTGGGTGCAGGTGGGCTCCGCCACCCTGCTCGTCGTCATCTCGGCGGCGGCCTGGCTGCTGAGCGGAGGAAATCCGGTGCTGGGCCGCTCCATCGGGATTGGCTTCCTGGTGCTGCTGGCGGGCTATATGTACATGACCTACCGATGGGCCCGGCAGGAGGCCGCCGCCATCGTGGGAGTGGAAATCCAAGAGGCCCACGAACGCATGTCGGTTCCTCACTGCTGCGTGCTGATCTTCGCCGGGCTCGTCCTGGTGATCATCTCCGCGCGCGTCCTCATCCCGGCGGCCTCCGAGCTGGCGCTCCGGTTGGGCGTTCCCGACGATGTCGTGGCGGCCACCATGGTGGCCTTCGGCACCTCTCTTCCCGAACTCATGACGGCCATAACCGCCGTTCGAAAAGGTCACCCCGAAATCACCCTGGGCAACATCGTCGGCGCCGACGTGCTGAACTGCCTCTTCGTCATCGGAGCGGCCGCAGCGGCCCGTCCGCTGGCCGTGCCGCCGACCTTCTTTTACTTCCATTTCCCGGCCATGCTCATCATCCTGGGTTCGTTCCGGTGGTTCATATCCATCAATCATGACAACTGGTTCAAAACCTGGCAGGGTGCCTGGCTGCTGGCCGTCTATTGCGTCTATGTGCTCCTTCAGTACACGACGGGCGCCAGTGTGCACGGTGCGTAAAACGGATGGATCAGCCCCGGTGCTTGAACTCCTCCGCGTCGATCCCCGTTTCTTTCATCAGCCGGTGAAGATACTGGCGCTGGATTCCGGCGATGTCCGCCGCGCGGCTGATGTTGCCACCGCTCTCCTTGAGAAGGATCTGGATGTAGCGGCTGTGGAACGCCTGTATCATGCGGTCCTTGGCCTCCCTGAAATCCATCTGTCCTAAATCCGGCAGGTCGTCCGAAATAATGGAGTCCTCTTCGGTCTCGAGGGAAAGGTCTTCCAGGGTAAGCGTATCGCTCCGGCAGAGAATAACCCCCCTTTCGATAATGTTTTCCAGTTCCCTCACGTTGCCGGGAAAATCACCCGAAGACAGCGCCTGTTGCGCAGAGGTCGAAAGGGCCCGAATGGCCTTCCCGTTCATCGCATTGTACTTGCGAAGGAAATGGTAGCACAGGGGCAAGATGTCCTCCCTGCGCTCTTTCAAGGGCGGCAAGTCGAACCGGATGACGTTGAGACGGTAGTAGAGATCCTCCCGGAAACGCTTTTCACGGATATCCTGCCTCAGTTCATGGTTGGTGGCGGCAATGATCCGTAAATCGGCCTTGCGGGTGGCCACGCTTCCCACCGGCTTGAATTCCCCCTCCTGGATCAACCGCAACAGCTTCGTCTGCAAGTGATTGGGCATGTCTCCGATTTCGTCCAGAAAGAGGGTCCCTTCGTGAGCTACTTCGACCAGGCCCTTCTTGTCCTTCCAGGCGCCGGTGAATGCGCCTTTGACATGGCCGAAGAGCTCGCTTTCCATGACCTGCTCCGGAATTGCGGTGCAGTTGACCGTCACCATCCGATGGTTGAAGCGCAGGCTGTTGTCGTGAATGGCGCGGGCCACCAGTTCCTTTCCGGTACCGCTGGGACCCGTGATGAGAACGGTTCCGGTCGTGGGGGCCACCTGCCGGATCCGCTGGCGGATCTCCTGCATCACCGGGCTGCTGCCGACCAGGGCCGACAGGCTGCTCGACTGGTCGAGGACTTTCCGAAGCTCCCGGTTCTCCCTGACCACCGTATTCCACTCCATGACCTTGTTCACGGTGAGCAGAATGCGCTCCCGTCGGAAGGGCTTGGTAATGTAGTCGTAGGCCCCCTTTCGGATCGTCTCGACCGCGGTTTCGATGGTCGCATAGGCGGTCATGACCACCACGGGCACATCCGGGCTGAGTCGCCGAAGCGCCTCGAACAGCTGGATGCCGTCCATTTTGGGCATCTTGAGGTCCGTCAGCACCAGGTCGAAGGGAGATTCCCTGAACAGATCGATGGCGGCTTCCGGGTCGCTCGCGGTCACCACCTCATGGGGGGTCTCCTCCCGGAGGATACGCTCCAGGAGCACCAGCATGTCTTTTTCATCGTCGACGATCAGAATTCGTCCGGCCATCACGCCTCCTCCTGGTGAATCGGCAACCGAATGGTGAACAAGGCGCCGGCGGAAGAACCGCTTCCCGGCGCCGGGCTCGTGCATTCCAGGGTCCCGCCGTATCGGCTGATGATGCCGTAGCTCACGAACAGCCCCAGCCCCGTCCCTTCGCCCTCGGGCTTGGTCGTGAAGAACGGCTCGAAAATGTGATCCATGTCGGCCGGAGCAATGCCAGGGCCGTCGTCCTGGAACGTGATGACCGCCCTGCCGCCCCTTTCCAGCCGGGTCCTCACTCGGATCCGTCCATCCGAGCCGATGGCAGCGGATGCATTGTTGATCAGGTTGAGGAATACCTGCTGAAGATGCCGGGCATCCCCGCGGACCGATGGAATGCGCCGGTCGTATTCCGTGCTCAGCTCGATGCGCTTGATGTCCAGACCGTGGCGAACGACCCGAATGATGTCGCCCAGGCAGGCATTCAGATCCGCATAATTCCGGTCCTCCCCTCCGAATCGGGCAAAGCTCAGCAAATTTTCAACGATGTCCTTGGCGTGGAAGCCCTGCCGCTCGATGGTCTTGAGATCGTCGTGCATCTGGGTGCCCGGTTCAGACTTCCGGATCAGCAGGTCGCAGAATCCCAGAATGACGCCCAGAGGATTGTTGATTTCATGGGCCACACCCGCCGCCAAGGTCCCCAGGGAAGCCAGCTTTTCCGTGTTGACGAGCTGCCGCTCGAGCGTCTTGTTTTCGGTGATGTCGCGCGCGATGCACAGCACGGACCCGACGCAGCCGTCATCGGTTCGGATGGGCATGAAGTTGGCGCTCAGCCAGGTCGGATCGTGTCCCATGGGCACTTCCATCTCCCTGCGGATGCTCTTGCCTTCCCGGAAAACCCGCTGGACCACCTCCAACTGCTGGTCGGCGGACGGTCCCGGGAAGATGCAGGAAAGCGGTTTTCCGATGAATGCCGAGGGGCGGTCCCCGAAGAAGGCCGCCGTGAAGCTGTTCATCGAAAGGAAACACCCCTCTTCGTCAACGGCGAAAATGAAGTCCTCGGCGCTTTCCACCAATGACCGGTACTGCTCCTCGGAGCGCCTCAAGGCTTCGGTGCGCATGGCAACGATCCCTTCGAGCCGGCGGGACCAGCGTATCTCGAAGAACAGGACACAGGCGGCCACCAGCACGATCGCCGCGACCACGAGCCCTTGGATGAAAAGCTGCCGGCGGGCCCCGCGATGCACCTCGTCCTCGATCTCGGACAAGGGGGCCACCACGGCAACGGACCAGCGCTGGGTTGGAGATTCGGATACCACGATGGGGCTGTAGGCAATCAGCTTCTGGAGTCTGCCGGAAATGCCGCGATGCCAGGTCGACGTATACCATCCGGTGCCTTCGTCGCCTTTGAGCATCCTTTCCTTCTGGATGAAATTGATGGCGGCAAAGGAGCCCTCGGGCTCCGTGCTCCGGCGGATCGTGAAGGCATCCTTCCCGACGAAATCGGCGTTTGGATGGAAGAGAAAGCGGCCTTCCGAATCGATGATCCAGGCATACCCCGTGCGTCCGGAACGCAGGTCCTTGAGAAACGGGCTCAGGAACCAGGATACGTTCACGGTGAAAACGAGGCTTCGAAGGTCTTCTCGACCCAGCCGACGTCCCACGGCAAGGCTGATGCCGGAGTCGGTGATCAGTGGCTCCGAGATGATGACCGCCGCCGCATCCTCCGGAAGCGCCATCCGGGAGGCGACCGGCATGTCGCTCAAGGATCTCTCCTCTGTCTCGGCGAAGGCCGTGAAGGTCCGGATGCTCCCCCGGCCTGGATCCAACAGTTCGATCACTTGAACACCGGCTTCCAGCACACGGGGAAAGCAGTCATGGAGAATCCGGCGATGGATTCCGGCATCGTCCGTTTCGACCAGTGCATCCGCCGTCAGCTGAAGCTCTTTTTCGACCTGGAGCAACGCCCGCTCGATCAGACGTCGGATGTTTCTGGCGATCACCAGCTGCTGGCCGTTGAACTGCTCGGACACCACGGCTTCGATTTCCCGGGCGGCCTGGTGGGCCAACACGCCTCCGGCTGCCAGGATGGAGACGGCGATAAGCGCCACCGCCATCAGAGGGCTTCGAAACCCTTTCGATGGAAGGCGTTCACGCCGACTCATTCAACGCCCTTCCCCCGGTGTGCCCAACGCTGCCGAACATGCCGGTGAGCGCTGCGATGGAAGCCTTATCGGCGGCTGACATCTTCCGGGTTCCGCAATCCGGTTTCTTCGATGGAGGAGTGTCGGCGAGCTCTGATCCCGGGGACCATACGGGAAACGTGATACTTGAGCGACTCGATGCTGTTGCCGTTCTTTTCGACAAAAACCTCCAGATCATGCTGCAGCTCCGAACGCGGGTAAACCTCCCCTTGAAACGTGTGCACGATCACCGGGAGAGCGGGAATCCGCCCCTGAATGCGCCGTAAAAGCTGAACCGCATCCGAATCCGGAAAGTCAGGGTCGATGATCAGCAAATCCAGGCTGTCATCGCCGAAAACCGACCGGAGAACCTCTCTGCCGTGCGCCGCCAGTTGAATTCGGTATCCTTCGGCCGAGAGTTCCCGCTTCAAAAACTCCCTGACGTGCGGGTTTCGGTCGGCAATGAGGATCAGGATTTCCCGTTTCGCTGTCATCGGCGGCCTCGGTGGATCCTTGCCCGGCGAAACAGGGGCGGCGATGCGCCGCCCCCGGCGCGCCCTTCTACTCGTCTGCCGGTGTGATGCCGTTGGCTTTCAATTTAGCCTTGACCGGCTCGGATCTGGCGTAGTCGATGAAGGTTTTCGCCGCTCCGGAGGGAGCTCCCCTGGTGACGAAATTGAACTCCTGAATGTACGGGTAGAATTTGTCCGACGGGGCGGTGCCGTTTACTTTGATGGTTTTGACGGCCGCGTCCCGGACGGCCGCGCTCATGGCGATAAAGGAGATGCTGTAGGGTATGTGTTTGACGGCGTCGACCACCATGGTCGACCGTTCGGTCATGAAGTCGTAATCCACCTCGTGCCGTTTCAACGCAAGCTGGCTGAAATTCTTGTAGGCAGCCGTGCCTTTACCCGGAGCGACCACCACGATATCGCGATCAGGACCGCCCAGCTCCTTCCAATTCGCGATCTGCCCGGAGAAGACCTCCCGGAGCTGGGTTTCCGAAAGATCACGTACGGGAACCTGGGCATGGGCAATCACGACCAGGGGAACCCGGCAGAAGGGGGTTTCAACATAACCGTAATCCTGGTGCGTGCGGTAGAGAGGCTCGGCCGTGCTCGCCACATCGCAGACATCGTTGAACAGACGGTTCATGGCCGTGGAAGAGGATCCGACGAACAAATCCACTTTGACCCCGGTCTCCCGGGTAAACGCTTCCAGGACTTCATCCTGGAAGACGCTGTGAACCTGCGCCGAACTGCTGTAGCGGAGTCCTTCCTCAGCCGTGACCGGTTTGGCCGGCACCATGGTGCAAGCCAGCAAAAAGGCGGTGGTGATACCCAGAGCAACCAGTTTCATACGTTTCATTGACCTTCCTCCTTGTCACCCATGCTTCAAGTTCATTGGGTCTGTTAAAAGGATTTGCGGTACTTGTTGAATATGGGTGAATCCGTCTCGCCATCCTTCCACGAACGGCATTTCGCCACTGGTCGATGTTGCCCGGGTGTCATGCGCTCTCGCGGCCCCGGAAGGGGTTGACCGTGAACACCGGCGCCGAGGAAAGTTTGACCACCCTTTCGGCCACGGATCCGAACAGAACCCGGTCGAGTCCCTTCCGGCCGTGGGTGCCCATGACCACCATGTCGATGTTCTGCTCGGAGATATAAGCGAGGATCTCCTCCGATGGGTCCCCCGACCTCACCGCGAGCTGGATCCGCTGGACGGTCGGGAAATTTTCCTCCTTGAATTCCTTCAGTTTTCGGTGGGCGCCCTCGATGATGCTCTGCTCGAAGCTGGTCACGGCGGCCGTGGGAACGTAGAGCCCCGTATACTGTCCCATCACCCGGGCGGCGAAGAGCAGGTGAAGCCGGGCCTTGAAGGTCTCGGTGAAGGTTTGAACGTATGGAACGATCTTCGGCGCGATGTCCGACAAGTCCACCGGGAACAGAATTTCCTTGAATTCCGGCATAAGAACCTCCTTCGGTCAGGCGTTGACCGGTTCCGCCGACGCCTCCTGCGTCGGGATAAGGGTTCGGCTGTGGTCCTGAGGATCGATCATGTCAATCGAACGTCACCATGATACCCGAAAGGGGTGTCATGGCTCGTCTCCCTGGAAGCGCCGGAATGAAGGCGGCGTCTGTTCATGACAGAGCAAAGGCTGTGCCATGCGTCACTGGAAGCTCTGAAAAGATCGGGACGTCAATTGGTGGGGACAACCGGACACGCCGGGGGCAAATTGTCCGATGGTGCCGGAAGGCGGCTGTTGGCTTTCTTTACAGTGTGTAAAGGGGCGTTCGGGCAAACGCGTTCCCCGGCCGCGGTCGGCGGGGCTTCCCGACCTCCGGGCCGGCCTGCCTGGATGCCGGAAATCCTGCTGCTTGGTTATGCCTCCGAAGCCTTTCGAACGGAGGTTTCCATTTTGAGCTGGTATTTTTCGATCTTGGAATGGAGGGTGGGCCGGGACAGTCCAAGAAGCTGGGCCGCCTTGGACCGGTTTCCGGAGGTCATCCGCAGGGCTTCACTGATGAGAATGCTGGCAAAGCGCTCCATGCAGGTATCGAAAAGATGGGGCTCCGATGCGCATCCCATCATGGAACGGACCCACGCCCTGAGAGCGCCGTCCTCTCCCTCGCCGGCGCACGTCGATGCAGGGGTATCGCTGCCGAAAGTCTGGAAGACATCGTGGGCGCTGATCGGTGTGCCGCGGTTGAAAATGAGCACCCTCTGAAGCGTGTTGGACAGCTCCCGGATGTTTCCGGGCCAGGCATACCCCTTCAGCATCTCCATGGCGTCCTCGGTGATGCCCGGATTGTCCATGCCGAGCCCACGCGAAAACTGGGAAAGGAAATAATCCGTGAGCAGGGGAATGTCCTCGGGGCGCTCGCGCAACGGCGGCAGGGTGATCGTCACCACGTTGAGCCGGTAGTAGAGGTCCTCCCGGAAGCGCCCGTCGGACAGTGCCTTTTCGAGGTCGCGGTTGGTGGCGGCGAGGATCCGCACGTCTACCGGGATCGTTTCCCTGCCGCCGAGGCGTTCGATGCTCTTTTCCTGGAGGAGCCGCAGGATCTTCGCCTGGATATTGAAGGGCATGTCACCGATTTCATCCAGAAAAACCGTTCCTCCATTGACCTGCTCGATCTTTCCGAAGCGACGGTGAGCCGCACCGGTAAAGGCGCCTTTTTCATAGCCGAAAAGCTCGCTCTCCAGCAGATTCTCAGGAATCGCCACGCAGTTGATCACCAGGAAGGGACGCTCCGACCGCAGGCTGTAATGGTAAATTGCCCTCGCAACGAGTTCCTTGCCGGTACCGGACTCTCCCCGGATCAACACGGTTGCGTCCGAGGAGGATACCCTTCCGATCGCCTTGTAGACGTCCTGCATGGGGCGGCTGCGGCCGATGATGGCCTCCCCGCTCCCGGCCGTCCCGGCCTCCCCCATATCCACCGGTGACCGCATCATCCGGCTGGCCTCAACGGCCTGCCGGATGAGCTTCAGCATGTCCGGAATGTCGAAAGGCTTGAGCACGTAGTCGAAAGCCCCCATCCGGGTGGCCTCGATGGCCGTGTCGGTGGTGGCGAAGGCGGTCATGATGATCACGGGAAGCTTGGGTTCGATGGCATGAATGGTCTTGAGGGTCTCCAGCCCGTTGATCCCCGGCAGGCGGATATCCAGAATCACGGCATCGGGCGCAGCCTCCGAAACCCGCTCGATGCCTTCCTCCCCCGAGGCGGCTTCGATCACCCGGTAGCCTTCCTCATCCAGCAGCTTGAAAAAGCTCTTCCTGAGCTGATCGTCATCGTCGATGACCAAAACCCGATTCACGTGCTGCTCCCGGTTCTATTGCGATTGAAAATTCGCCCTGCTGTTCCCACTATCACCCCTGATCGGCGAGGGGAAGGGTAACGATAAAACACGCCCCGTGGGCCTCGTCGGAGGTGACGTCAAGCCATCCCTTGTGCTCTTCGATAATCCTGGCGGCGATCGACAGCCCCAGGCCGGTGCCTTCGTTCTTGGTGGTAAAAAACGGATTGAAGACCTTTCCGATCACCGACGCATTGATTCCAGGGCCGGAATCCGAGATGCGCAGAACCGCCACCCGCTTCAACGGCATGGCAAACCCCTCCTCCTCCCGAATGTGGATTTGCCCGCCGCGGTCCATGGCTTCGCAGGCGTTGATGATGATATTGACGAAGACCTCCTTGAGCTGCTCCGGATCGGCGAAGATGGCCGGCAGCGGGGCTATCCGCCCCAGCGTCACGGTCACCTCGTAGGATTTGAGGCGGTACTCCAGCAATTGAATCACCTGATCGACCACGGTGGACGGGCTGATGCGCTGCATCACCAGTTTGGGAGGCCGAGAGAACTCGAGAAAATTCTGGACAATGGTGTCGATGTGGCGGATCTCCTCGGAAATGACCTCGAAGTCTTCTTTCTGGTTGAGAGTCATTTCCAGGGACCTGCTCAGGGAAAACAGCCTCATCTTCACCGACGTGAAGGGATTGCGAATGCTGTGGGCCATGCCCGCGGCGAGCTTGCCGACCAGAGCCATCTTTTCGGCCTGGAGAAGATGCTCCCGGCTGCGTTCCAGTTCGGAGTGGGTCAGGTTGAAATCTTCCTTCAATCCATGGATGCCGCGAGTCAGCGCATCCACAACGCTCCGGTCGCCGGCTCCCGACGCCTCGACCCCCGTCTCCTCCGCCAGCCGAAGCAGCGGAACGAAGATCTGCCGCATGAGCACGATGACCTGGGCAATCCCCAGCACCAGAATTCCGGAAAGCGCCACACCGACCATCGCGCGCAACCGTCGTGCCTCCTGGTGGCTTCTCCGGCTTGCGTTGAAGATGCGTTCCCTGTGGAGGTTCCGGTGCTGCTCGCAGAAGTCGAGAATGGTAAAAAACCGCTCGCGCACCCGGGGATGCAGGGCCGCACCGGCGGCCAGCTGGCCCGCCTGGTATAGACGGATCACCTCGTCCTTGTCCCGGATGTACTGTTCGTATTCAACGGCGATCCGCTCGACGATCGCCTTCTCTCTCGGTGTCGAGGCCAGGCGGCGCGTATCCTCGAGGCGCTCGGAGAAAACCTGTCGGTAGCTTCCCAGCTGCTTGAGCCAGTCGGGATTGCGGTCCAGAAAATAATAGCTCACGAAGCCCTTCTGGTTGATCAGGGAGTTTTCGAGGGATGAGGCTGTTTCGAAGGCCCGAATGTCGCTGAGGACGATGTCCGATAGTAGCCGCTCCATCCTGAAGCTGTACCACACGGTCACCAAGCCCCCGATGAGGGTGACGAGCACCAGGGCTCCCACGATGAGATAAATCCGATACCTGAGATTGATCCGGCTCCACATGTCGGCGACGCGATCCTGGCTTGGATAGATTGGCGGCAAGCCCCCCCTTGCGGCAAGGCCGCCGATCGGGGTTCAGGGCCGCCGGAAGAGACGCCGGTAAACAGCCTGACGAGGATCGGAAAGGCCCCCTCGTGCGGCGGACCGGATATCAAGGCTTTTGAGTGAGCGCCTTACCCCGTCGGCGGCGAACGGTTCAGGGCTCGGGAGGCGGAAACACCCCTTCCGGCAGACGCTCCAGAACCCTAAGGCCCAGTCGACTGAAAACGTCGGAGCCCTTCGCGGCGACCGGCGCCTCCCCCCCGGCGGCGGCCGCCAGACGCTCAAGTACCTCCGGATCGCGGCTGCCTACCGGTTCATCGACCAGCACGAGCCGGTTGTGCACCCGGCTGTACAGCACCAACGGGCCGAACCGGATCTCCCCGTCCGGCCGCCGCTCCGCACGGCCCCGGATGTAATGCTGGCTCAAGGCCAGTACCCGTGGAGGCGCCTCGAAATCGAGCAGCGCGGCAAAGAGGTCCAGGACCTCCACCACCTCCTCCGTCAACTCCCGGTCCAGGGCGGCGCCGCCGTCCGCGGCAAGGGCATCGATATCCTTTTTCGAAAAGGAGAGATCCAGCCGATCGACATAGCGATGGTAGAGTGTTCGTACGGTCTCCCGCTGCTTGCTTTCCACCACGTCGGCGTCGTTCAGGATCTTTTTCACATTTCGGAGGCTGAGCATTTCCTTGACCGTAGGGCTCTTGCGCATGGCGATGTCTTCCGGGGCGGTGCGATAGAGGGAAAGGTCGTTGTCCAGGACGACAATGCCCTCTCCGGCCTCGGTCGAGACCGGCAGGTACAACTCCAGGTCCCGTTCCTGCCTTGGAGCGTAGCCGGCCGCCTCCAGCAGGCTCCGGGCGCTGTCCTTGTCGATACGACGCTCGCTGTCCGAACCTCCGAACGATTGGTCGACCGTTCGGGCAAGCTTCACCATTTCCAAAGCGGCGATCAGATTTTCCTTGAATCCCATGGGGACCTCCCGGGGTCACGAAGGGTTGTCGCCAAAACAGAGGCCGACAATGTTTCAAATCAAGCTACCATACCACCAAAACGCTGTAAACACACCGGATCTTTCATCGACAGGTTGACGCCGACCGGCTGGATCCGCTATGGACGGGATCGGGCCGTCTGCAGGTCGTCGGCTCGGATCCGTCCGCCACGGAAAGACCGAACCCGCCCTCCCCCTTCACAACCCGCAGCAGCAGACGCTCGGCCGTCTACACGGGGCGCCGCGAGGCAAGTTTATATGGAAAGGAACCACCATGTCCGAAACCGTCAAATTGATCTTCGAGGGCAAAACCTTCGAACTGCCGCTGGTCGTGGGAACCGAGGGCGAGAAGGCGATCGACATCTCCAATCTGCGCTCGGAGACCGGGCTCATCACCCTGGACAGCGGATACGCCAACACCGGCAGCTGCATGAGCGCCATCACCTACATGGATGGTGAAAAGGGAATTCTGCGGTACCGCGGCATCCCCGTCGAACATCTGGCCGAACGATCGAGCTTCGTGGAAACCGCCTACCTGCTCGTTCACGGACACCTGCCGACCCAAATCGAACTGAACCGGTTCTCGGTGCTGCTAAACGACGCCAGCCTCGTGCACGAGGACATGAAGTATTTCTTCCAGAATTTTCCCCGTGCCTCTCATCCCATGGGCATTCTCTCGGCCATGGTGAACGCGCTGCGGAGCTTCTATCCCGAAATTCAGAATCTCGAGGAGGAAATCGACATCACGGTGACGCGACTGCTTTCCAAGGTCCGGACCATGGCGGCCATGTCCTACAAGATCTCCCGCGGCCACACGGTGGTCTATCCCAGACCGGACCTGTCCTACTGCGCCAACTTTCTCAACATGATGTTCAACTCTCCGGTGATGCCCTACCGGATCGACGAGGATCTGGTCAGGGCGCTGAACGTGTTCTGGATTCTCCATGCCGACCACGAGCAGAACTGCTCGACATCGGCCGTTCGCCTGGTGGGTAGCGGACGGGTGACCCTTTACGCCGCGGTCTCGGCCGGCATAGCGGCGCTGTGGGGCCCGCTGCACGGCGGTGCGAACCAGGCGGTCGTGGAGATGCTGGAGGCCATCCTGCGGGAGGGAAAATCCGTTCGCCGGGTCATTGAACGGGCCAAGGATCCGAACGACACTTTCCGTTTGATGGGCTTCGGTCACCGGGTCTACAAAACCTATGATCCCAGGGCCAAGATCATCAAGGAAGTTGCCGATAACCTTTTGAGGAAGCTCGATGTCAAGGACCCGCTGCTGGACCTGGCGGTGGAACTCGAGGAGGCCGCGCTGAGAGACGACTACTTCATCGAGCACCATCTCTATCCGAACGTCGATTTTTACAGCGGCATCGTGCTGAGGGCCATGGGCATCCCCACCAAGATGTTCACCGTCATGTTCGCCATCGGTCGGCTTCCGGGCTGGATTGCTCAGTGGAAGGAGAGCATGGACGATCCCAACTGGAGGTTGTGCCGTCCGCGGCAGGTCTACATCGGACCCCGACTCACCGAATACGTGCCCCTCGAGCAGCGTTCTCGATCCTGATTCGCGCCGCAGGATTGGATCGGGTCTCGCCGCGGGCTGCCCAACGACAAGGAGCTGACGGATGCTCATCATCCCCATCACCGGCAGTTTGAGCTGGCGAAACCCGCCATGGGTCACGCTGCTGCTGATCCTGATCAACGCCATGGTATTCTTCGGATTTCAGGGGGATGACAACGCCCGGTACGAGGCGGCCCATTCCTTCTATTTGGAATCCGGCCTGGCCGAAATGGAGGTAGCCCGCTACCTGGCCGAAAAGGGGACGTCTCTTCCCCTGCCCGAAGGCATCGACGCGGAAGGGCTTCGGGAAGAAGACCGGTTGGTTGTCCGCGCAATTCAGATGCGGCGTGACGCGGATTTCATTCAAAGGCTCGAATCGGGCAACGTGATCCGGCCTGGAGAGGCGGATTATCCCAAATGGCGGCAGGACCGGCAGGCGTTTGAAGATCTGCAGGAAAAGGTGGTGTCGGTGGCCTACGGCTATCGCCCCGCGGCATGGCGCCCGGTGACCCTGCTCACCTCCCAGTTTCTTCACGGCGGCATCGGTCACCTGATCGGAAACATGGTTTTCCTCTGGCTGTTCGGCTGCATGCTGGAAATGGGGTTGGGGCGGCCGCAATTCCTGGCGATTTACCTCCTGTCCGGGGCGGCCGGGAATCTTTTCTTCGGCCTGTTCAACCTGGGTTCCTCGATTCCCCTGGTGGGCGCCTCTGGCGCCATCGCCGGGCTCATGGGCGCCCTGACCACCACCTACGGCCGCAGCAAGGTCACGTTTTTCTTCACCAGCGGCTTCTACTTCGCCAGCTTTCGCATGCCGGCCATCGCTCTTCTGCCCTTCTGGCTCGGCAAGGAGATCTACGCGGAATGGAGCGCGGGCGGCATCGGCAACATCGCCTTCATGGCGCATGCGGGAGGGATTCTGGCCGGCGCCTTGCTGGGCTGGATCGCCGGACGCATGAAGTGGGTGCGCGACGCCGACGAATTCCGGGAACCGCCCGGGGATGACATCACGCCCCGTCTTCAAGCCGCGCTGGATCACATGGCCGAACTCCGGTTCGAAGAGGCGCGTTCGCTGTTGCGGGAGATCCTGTCCATCGCCCCCGATCATACCGAAGCAGCCGGTTACCTCTTCAACATCGAAAAGCACCGGCCGAACGACCCGGCGTTTCACGCGGCCGCATCCGCCTATCTGCGAAACCTGATCCGCCGGCCCGCCGCTTTCGACCAGGCACACGGCGTCTATACGGAGTATATCCGGCTGGCGAAATCCCCAAGGCTCAAACCGGATCTCTTTGCGCGCCTGTCCATGGCATTTTCGGACGCCGGCCACACCGGGACTTCGGGGCGGATCGTCTCGGCTCTGGTCAAGAAGGCACCGGACCTCCCGGAACTTCCGACCGCCCTTCTCAAGCTTTCGAGCGCTTATCAGCGCAAGGGCCAAAGCAGGGAGGCGCTGCAATGCCGGCGCCTGATCTGTCAGCGATATCCCGGCACCAGCGAAGCCCGGATCGCAGACCGGCTGCCGGCCGCGGGCGGTTGAGGGAAAGAGCGCAACCGGGGGGCTTTCAACGGTTCGTCCGCTCAGTAACTCTGCAACCGGTTCAAGAACTGTCGCGCCAGCGGGACGACCTCGTCGTCGGGAAACTTCCGGATCAATGCGGCCAGAATTTTCCTGGCCTTTTCCGTGTTGCGAAGCCCGGTGTGCAGCACCTGCGCCGCATGAAAGTAGGCGCGCCCGATCAGGGGGCTTTCGGGATGGGCTTTGATCAGCCGGTTCAAGGCGTCGAGGGCTTCCCGGGATCGTCCGTTTTCATCGAGCCAGGTTCCGATCCGAAGCATGGCTTCCGGAGCAGCCGAGAATTTTGCATCCGCCGTTGCGCAGTCCTCATATACCTGCGCCGCCTTGACCATCTTTCCTTCCGCCGTTAGTTGACCGATGAAGCCCTCGCCAAGCTCGACCAGCTTCTGCGGGCGATTGGCGGTCTTGACCAGGGCATAGAGCCGGTCCCGAACGGCCTCCGCGTCGACCCTCCCCGACCGGACCGCGATCTCGATCCGTTCGATGGCGTCGTCGAGGCGTCCTTCCTGGATGAGCGGCCCCACCTGGGAGAAAATCTCCGCTTCGGGAGATGCCGGCGTCGATTCGGAGGATGTGTCGTCTCCCGAATGGAAGTCGTCGAAATCCACCTGGTAGCCGATGGCCTCGCTGTACTGCAGCAGAACGTATCCCATGAGGTGATAGGAGATGATGGAGTAGTACGTTTGTCCGACACTGAAGAGAAAGAAATGCGTCTGATCCGGCAGATACTGGATGATCGCATAGAACAGTGCCGTCGGGGCGCCGTTGAGAAGCAGCAGAAAAAAGTACATCATCAGGTATCCCCAGCCGATGCGCACGGCCAGGGGAAGGAACAGGAACGGGTTGACGGCGCTGAACAGGCTGTGGGTCGTCACCAGCAGAATCAGCATCGAGGGGAACAGCAGTACCAGGAATATCAAAAGCAGAAAAAAGGCGAAGACCCCGAGCTGAACGGCCGTCAAGAAGCAGGCCGCTCCAAGAAGGATTATCAGGATGATCTGCTTGAACACCAGCCCGAAATCCTTGACCAGCAAGTCCGCCGTCAGACCCGGCGGCCTCAGGTCGCCCCCGGCCGTGGTCCGGAGCACCTCGTAGGAGTATTTGATCCGAACCGCCCATATCAGCAGCATCGCCAAGGCGCCGATCAGGCCGCCCCCTGCGTTCACGACGACCGAGGCGGCGGCGAGCACCAGCATGAGTGCGACCGGGAACACTCCGAACGGATAGAGGAAAAACCGGTGAAGTCGTTTCCAGAAGGGATCGACGATGTTGGATATGCCCAGGAAGTCTGCCGGCAGGCGGCAGCCAGGGCATGCATGGATTTTTTCGCCGGCGATGTATCCGCCCTTGTCCCTCACCACCACGCACCGGTTGCAGAAACTGATCCGGCAGCGGGGACACGAAAAATAAGCGGGCCGCTTCGGGTGGTACTTGCACATGGTCTTCATCGGCGTCTCCGTCGAGATCGGATCGGTTCGGACCGTCCGACGAGCGGCGCTTGGGCAGCCGGCCGTCCGACGGGCGCGGATTCAGCAGGGGGTGTCGGACCGGAACCGTCAGGTCGGCTGGGGTGAACCGGCCCGGGTCCGCGGGAGGATCAGGTTCAGGAAAACGCCCAGAATGCCGGCAAGTCCAATGCCTTCCAGTGCGAATTTGCCGAATGAAAAGGTCATTCCACCGATACCGAAGACCAGGATCAACGCCACGATCGAAAGGTTGCGGGGCTCCATCAGGTCGTTGCCCGCCCGGACCAGGCTGTTCAAACCCACCACCATGATGGCGCCGAAGAGCAGGAGCATGATCCCGCCCATGACAGGTGCGGGTATGGTCTGCAGCAGGGCCCCCACTTTCCCGACAAAGGCGAGCAGAACGGCGAATATCGCGGCCCAGGTCATGATGGCGGGATTGAAGATCCGGATCAGCGCCACGGCTCCCGTGACCTCCGAGTAGGTGGTGTTGGGAGGGCCTCCGAGACAGGAGGCGAAGGACGTGGCCAACCCGTCGCCCAGCATGGTGTTCTGAATCCCCGGATCTTCGAGGTAGTCCTTTCCAGTGATGGATCCGATGGCCAGGACGTCGCCGAAGTGCTCGATGGCAGGGGCGATCGCCACCGGAACGATAAAGAACACCGCCTGAAGGTTCCACTCGGGGAAGACGAAATCCGGAATGGAGATCCATGACGCTTCCGCCACCCGGGACAGGTCGATGAGACCGTAGGGGATGGATATCAGGTAACCGGCGGCGATTCCGCAAAGGATCGGAATCAGACGCAACATGCCCCGACCCAGCAGCGACACCAATATGGTGGTCGCCAGGGCGATCATGGACACCGTGAGCGCCGCAGACTCGGGAACGAGAACGACCGCGCCGTCTCCCGTTTTGCCCATGGCCATGTTGACGGCCACCGGCGCGAGGATGAGCCCGATCACCATGATCACGGGTCCGGTCACCACGGGGGGCAGAATCCGCTGGACGATGCCGCTGCCGCGCCACCGGATCAGCAGGCTGAGCACCACGTAGACCAGACCGGCCGCCGCCAGACCGCACATGGTGGCCGGGATGCCCCAGGTTTTGACCCCGTAGATGATCGGGGCGATGAAAGCGAAGGACGAGGCAAGGAAAACGGGCACCTTTCCGCGGGTAACCGCCTGGAAGATGAGGGTGCCGACGCCGGCGGTGAAGAGGGCGACATTGGGATCCAGACCGGTCAGCAGGGGAACCAGGACGAGGGCTCCGAAAGCCACGAAGAGCATCTGGGCGCCGACGAGACTGTCGCGAATCGAGAATGAGTAGCCGGAAGAAGAAGTGCGGATCGCCATTAGGTCTCCTTGAAACGTTGAAAGATGATCGACCGGTGCCGGAGGCATCCGGACCTTTGGAATTGACCGTGCCGCGGCGTCGTCACGAATCCGCCGGCGGCGTGTCCTACTTGGTTCCGAAAATCTTGTCCCCCGCGTCCCCCAACCCGGGGATGATGTAGCCGATGTCGTTCAGGCGTTCGTCGATGGCGGCCACGTAGATGTCGACATCCGGATGCGCCTTCTCCACCCGACTCAGTCCTTCGGGAGCGGCCACGATGAAGAGCCCCCGGATCTGGCGGCAACCGGCTTCCTTGAGCATGTCGATCGTGGAAACCAGGGTTCCGCCGGTGGCCAGCATGGGGTCGAGGATCAGGGCGATCCGCTCCTGGATGTTACCGGTCATCTTGACGTAGTACCGGACCGGCTCCAGCGTCTCCTCGTTTCGATAAAGGCCCACGACGCTGACCTTGGCCGACGGAATCAGGCTGAGGACACCGTTCATCATGCCCAGACCGGCCCGCAGGATCGGTACGACCGTGATCTTCTTCCCCTTGATCCTTTCGATCTCGACCGGACCGGCCCACCCCTCGACCGTGCATTTTTCGGTTTCGAGATCCTGGGTGGCTTCAAAAGTCAGCAATGCGGCCAGTTCGGATGCGATATCGCGGAAATCCTTCACCGTCACCTGGCGTTCCCGCATGAGCCCCAGCTTGTGTTTGACCAGCGGATGGTCGACGACATGAACGGTCACACGGTTCTCCTTGTGCGTTCGGCGGCCGTCCCGGCAGCCGCCACGCCGAAAATGAAGGGTTCGAAGGGCATTGGAGACAAGGCGTCCAATGTCGAATCATTCGAGACAAACCCATCACAGGGGGATTGATGTCGAAGGGCGGCCCGGCGCGGACCCTGTTTCCGGGGCTTGAGCATCGATTGCGCCGGCCACTTTACAAAACCGGCCCTTTGGAAAGGGCCGGCTTGGACGACAATGGACGATACGGGTGGGGGCTTGAAGAGGCATCCCCTGGGTTCATGCTTCAGAAGTCCCCCAGCGGACGCCTGAAAGCGTAGTCGAAAGGATCCACCACCATCCTCTCTACGGCCTGGTCCTCGTTGTTTCCCCAATAACTGAAAGGGTAGGACAATCCGAAACAGACGGTGCTGACCCCGAGGCCAAGGATGGCGAAGGGCCGCACGAAGATAAAATCGGCTACCATGGCGCCCGCCGTGGGCTCCTCCTCGTAGAGCAGAACCTCTGCGCCCGCGGGGCAGACCATGACCGCCGTCACCAGAACCGCTGCCAGCACCAGTGCAACTGAATTTCGAATCCTCCGCTCCATGGTTCGTTCCTCCTTGGATTCAAACCGGGACGGTTCATGCGGCTCGCCCTCACGCGGGACTTGCATCACCGCGCCGACCCCGGTATAGTGGCCGGACGCTGCTTCCAGCGATAACGCACCAAGGGCCAATCTGAAGTAAACTAAAAAAAGCCCCTCAGGGTGTCAAGGGAAAACTGGTGTGTTTCTGAAGGGTTGTTTCCCTGCGCCTGCCGCCGATCCGTTCCCCATGAATCCACGTCACCGTATGGTCGATATCGCCGTGGCCCTGCCCGTTCACGGCCTCTACACCTACCGCGTCCCCGGCCATCTCGCGGAATCGGCCGCCCCGGCCAGACGGGTTCTCGTTGCGTTCGGCAAACGCCGGGTGACCGGCTATGTCATCGGGGAATCCGAAAAGCCCGCGGATCGGGAAATCAAGGACATCCTGGACGTCCTGGACGACGGCCCGCTTTTTCCCGCCGCCATGATCCCTTTCTACCGGTGGGTCGCCGACTACTATCACCACCCCATCGGCGACGTCATCCGGGCGGCCCTTCCGGGAGGTCTCAACCTCTACGAGTTCAAAACCCTCACCCTCACCGAAGCCGGTTGCCGCCTTCCGGATCCACAGTCCCTGTCCCGGCTCGAAAGGGAGATTCTGGACTGTCTGTCCCGCGGCTCCTGCACCGTCGCCCAACTGACCCGGCACCTGGACCGGCCCGTTCCGGGCGCGTTGATCCAGGCCATGGAACGCTGCGGATGGGTCCGGCGGCGGAGGGAGCTGAAGGGGGGGCAAACGCGGCCCCGCACCGAAACCTTCGTGGCCCTGCTCTGTTCCGAGATCCCGGGGAAGCGCATCACCCCGGCGCGCCGAATCCTGCTGGAACGGCTCGAAAAGCAGCGTGAAACCCCTCTCTCCCAGTTGAGGCCGCTGGTGGCATCGGCGCGCGCCACCGTCCGCCTGATGGAGCGCGACGGCTTCGTCCGTCTCTACGAAAAACCCGTCTACCGGGACCCGTTCGGTGAGGCGGTTTTGCCCGATGAGGCGCCTGCCCTGAACCCGGAACAGCAACGTGCCGTCCGGACGATCGTCGACAGCCTTCCGAACGGTTTCGGGGTCTTTCTCCTGGAGGGGGTGACCGGCAGCGGAAAGACCGAAGTTTATCTCCAAGCCGCTGCTTCCGTATTGGACCGTGGGAGAAGGGTACTGGTGCTGGTCCCGGAGATCGCGCTCATCTCCCAGACCGAACGCCGGTTCAGGGCCCGATTCGGCGATCTCGTGGCGCTGCTTCACAGCGGACTTTCGGAGGGAGAGCGCTACGACCAGTGGATGCGGGTTCACAACGGCGAGGCGCGGGTGGTGGTCGGGGCGCGTTCGGCCATTTTCGCGCCGCTGGACGACATCGGGCTCATCGTGGTGGACGAGGAGCACGATCCCTCCTACAAGCAGGACACCGGCCTGCGGTACAACGCGCGGGATCTCGCCGTCGTCCGGGGAAAGTTCAGCGGCAGTCCGGTCGTCGTCGGATCGGCGACGCCATCGGTGCAATCGGCCTACCACGCCGGCCAGGGCCGGTATCACCGTCTCCCGCTGACCCGACGCATTGGCGATCGGCCGCTGCCCACCGTCGAAGTGGTGGACCTGCGGGGCCTGCGGGATCGACGGGGCATGGCGAAATTCCTCACCCCGGCGATGATGGCGGCCATCGGAGAAACGCTCGAGCGGCGGGAACAGGTGCTGCTGTTTCTGAACCGGCGCGGCTTCGCGAGCCATCCGGTCTGCTCCGAGTGCGGCGCTCCCCTGCGCTGCCGGAACTGCGATATCACCCTCACCCTCCACCAGAAGGCCAATGCCTACCGATGCCATTACTGCGGCCACTCCAGGCCTTCCATTTCCCCCTGCGACGCCTGCGGCTCGACATCGATCTGGCAGATGGGACTGGGCACCGAAAAGGTGGAGCTGACCCTGAGCAAGCGGTTCCCCGGCGCCCGGATTGCAAGAATGGACCGGGACACCACCGGGCGGAAGGGGCGGCTCGTGGGCATTCTGAAGGCCCTCAAAAACCGGGAGATCGACATCCTCGTCGGCACCCAGATGGTCGCCAAGGGACATGATTTCGCCCACATCACCCTGGTGGGCATCGTATGCGCCGATCTTTCGCTGAGCTTTCCGGATTTCCGCGCCGGGGAGCGGACCTTCCAATTGCTGGCCCAGGTGGCGGGGCGCGCCGGACGCGGGGAGCGGCCCGGACGGGTCATTCTGCAAACCTACAATCCGGACCATTTCAGCATTCAAGCGGCGAGGGCCCAGGACACGCAGGCCTTCTACGAGCAGGAAATCCGGATCCGCATGCAGCTGGCGTATCCGCCGTTTTCGCGCATGGCCCAGATCCGCATTGCCGCCCGCGATGCGGGAAAGGCTTCGGCTGCGGCCGGCGCGCTGGGAGAAAAAGGCCGCCAGCTGTTGGCGGACTCGCGAGAATACCGCTCGACCATCCGGCTCCTCGGGCCGGCGGAAGCGCCCCTGGCAAGAATCGCGGGACGCCACCGCTGGCAGATCCTCATCTTCGGCGCCAGATCCGGGCCCCTGCACCGGTTCCTGGCCGAGCTAACGGCAGGGGATCCCCCGTATGCCGCCAAAGGTGGGGTGCAGCTCGCCATCGATGTTGATCCCGTGTTCATGATGTAATACCCTTCAGACGTCCGAGCCGGTTGCCGATAGTCCACTGGGACGCAACCGCCGTCAATTCACGAAAAGGACTCTTGATGAAAATGAAGTACCCAGTGAAAATTCTGCTCATGATCGCATCGGCTGCACTGATGGCCGGCCTCACGGCTTCGATGGCTTCGGGGGCGGCTCCGTCCGCCCGGATCCCGGAGCCGGTTTTCAGTTTCGAGCCCGTCATCGAAGGCGAGCACGTGGTTCACGATTTCGTCATCCGCAACGAGGGCGACGCCCCTCTCAGGATCCACAAGGTCGGCACCACCTGAGGGTGCACGGCTGTCGACTTCACGACAGACATCCCTCCCGGGGCGGAGGGAAAAATCACCCTCAAGATCAACACCGGCGGCTACGGCGGACGCGTGATGAACAAACAGGCCACCGTGAGCACCAGTGATCCCCGGCACCCGATGATCTACGTCACGATGAAGGGCCCGGTGGAGAAGTTTGCGGAGATCCACCCGATGCGGGTCAGCCTCATCGGCAAGGCGGGGGGGGATCTGAAAGGGCAGGTGGTGATCCTGCCGCGGGACGACCTGCCGTTCAAGGTGCTCGAGGTCCAGGCCCGAAACGGCGTTCATATCCGGCACCGGCTGGACAGCTTTGAAGAGGACGGCCGCACCGGCTACCGGCTGATCGTGGAGAACACAAGAACGGAGCCGGGGCGTTACGTCGACACACTGACCCTGACGACGGACAGCGAGGTCAGGCCCAAGCTCACCATTCCGGTCATCGGCAATATCGCGCCGGCCATCGGGAGGAAAACCCAGTGATCGCCAACGGCATCCAATCGGTCATTTTCGACTGCGACGGCGTCCTTTTCGACACCACGCGGGCCAATACCCTCTACTACAACCGGCTTCTCGCCCGATTCGATCTTGCGCCCATGACCCCCGAGCAATTCGCCTACTGCCAGATGCACACGGTCGATGCATCCATGAAATTTCTCTTCGAGGAGAGGGGACTGCTGAGAGCGGCGCAGGAACTGAGGGGACGGATGGGCTACTGGGACCTGGTACCGGAGATGGATATGGAGCCGGACCTGGTCGGACTGCTCGACACCCTGCGCCCCCGGTTCCGCACGGCGGTGGCCACCAATCGATCGGATACCATGAACCGTGTCCTGGAAGTGCACGGGCTGGTGGGCCGATTCGATCTCGTCGTAACGGCCCTGGATGTCAACCACGCGAAGCCGGCGCCGGACATGCTGATCAAGGTTCTCGAGTCGTTTCGCATTGGCCCCGATCAGGCGGTCTATGTCGGCGATTCCGAGCTCGACGAAACCGCCGCCCGGGCCGCCCGAATCCCACTCATCGCCTTCCGCAACCCGGCGTTGAACGCCGCGGCCCACGTCGACCGCCTTTCGGATATCCTCCCGCTCCTGCCCCTCTGAGCCGCGTGTGCCGTGTGCCGTGAGCCGTTAGTCGTGAACCGTGAACCGTAAACCGTGAATCGTGAACGGTGAACGGTGAGCCGTGAACCCTGGATCGTGAATCGTGAACGGTGAGCCGTCAACCGTGGAACAGCCGCTCGTATCAACGGATGAACGGCGGACGGGATTCGACCCTGTTCCTCCATCGGGATCGGGATCGAGATCGAATCAACTCCGCCGTTGTCGCCCGACGAGTGAGGCGTACGCCAGTACGCCGCAGCGACGAGGCCCGCCGCGCAACGCCGGGATTGCCTGCTTCAGATCGCGACCGATGGGCGGCGCCAGGCGGGCAAGGCCAAGGCGCGCAAGGTTCGAGGAGTGAGGCGTACGCCAGTACGCCGCAGCGACGAGGCCCGCCGCGCAACGCCGGG